>CAZUGQ010000058.1:0-2036 GCA_964620125.1 uncultured Hyphomicrobiales bacterium | reverse complement strand
ATGCAAGTACGTGAATCAACCCTGTAATGCTCGGAAGCGCCAGTGAGAGAATCACACCGAAAATACCGGTAATCAACAAACCAATTTGCAAACGCTTCTTTTCTGACACCAATTCATATCTGCCTTTCATCAGGTCGTGTCCGATGGTAGTGGCACTTACGAGAGCATAACCATCTAATGTGGACATGATGGCAGCAACAATACTGGCAACGAACACGCCTTTCCAAACATCGGAGAGGACTAGGTTGGCTGCCGCCAAAACATTTAACGTAGGATCAGGTTGGGGTGTATAGGCAAAAGCATAAAGTCCAACAATAAGCTGAATGCCATCGAAGAGAATCCATCCTACAATGCTGAGAAACAATCCACGCACGGCGGTACCAGGTGTAGTCGTAGCTGCTGTGCGAACATGAAATGTTGGATCAACAAAAGTTTGCATAGCGATGAAGAACCATACAGCTATCCCCCCCCACCCCAGAGATCCCGGCACGTGAAACGTTGTCGCTGGAACTGCATGGAATACTTCGGAGCCGAAGTGCATCAGGCAGCCAATGGCCAACCCTGTAAAGCCAACATACATGAGAACTACCTGAACAACATTCGCGGCAACATCACTACGCAAGCCTCCCTTTGCTACAACCATGAACGAGACCACAGTACCACCAATGATGCATGCTGCCAGCGGCCATTCCGTTAGGGAGTGCAGTATTACGCCGAGTGATAACATGAACGGTGCCGGTATTGAAATCACAAGAACTGCGATGCTTGCAGCAATGCCTGCCCGATGTCCAAACTGATTATGAATGGTTTCTGGAATTGAGAGCGACTCCGAGCGGCGAATCCGACGAGAGAGAAATGCTGCATAGAGAATGCCCATGATGTAGTACGGAACCCCAAAGCACACGATAAAGAGAATTCCGTGCCGAGCGATAAACTCCCCGGAGGCAAGAACACTTCCATACCATGTGGCGATTAACGAAGCTGCAAAGAGCGGTGCTGTAAGCGTTCTGCCGGCCAGGATATAGTTCAAGGCTCCGGTCGAGCCTCTCCCCTTTATGGAGGTGTAGAGACCGGTACCAACGGCTGCAACGATGGAAATAAAGACAACAGTCCAGCCGAAGTAGCCAAGTGATATCATCGGCGAAGAACCTTCCGAATGAAGAGCTCACGGTGTTCAGCGCACGGTCCATGTTCGAGGAGCATCTGCCGATGTAGTTCAGTGCCATACCCGACATGTGTATCAAAGCCATATACGGGGTATGCAGGATGCAGCACCGTTTTCATGTATTCATCGCGATATGTTTTTGCAATAATGGATGCTGCTCCAATCGACAAGGATCGTGCATCACCTTTTGTTATGCACGTATGTGGTGATGTCCATGGCCGAAAACTATTACCGTCAACTAGCACAAAATCCGGAACGCATGAGCCTAGGGCATCTAGAGCATCATGCATAGCTGTATAGGTAGCCTGTAGAATGTTAATCCGGTTTATTTCCTGGCAATGCACGACGCCAACTCCAACAGCGCGTGCCGACAACCGAATGTCGGTAGCAAGTTGCATTCGGCGTGCTGCAGACAATGTTTTACTGTCGGCAATTCCCTGCGGAATATTCTGCTCGTCGAGAACCACAGCGGCTGCAACTACAGGGCCCGCCAATGCTCCACGACCCGCTTCGTCAACCCCAGCAATTACAAGCCCCCTTTTCCACCAATCGTGATCCAGCACGGATTTCCTTATCAGGTGATGAGGCGCAGAAATTCCTCGCGGAGCGCTGCATTAGAAGCCAAGTGTCCGCGCATCACGCTGGTCACCATCTCGCTACTGTCGTGTGCTTCCACGCCGCGCGCAATCATGCAGTAATGCTTGGCATTAATTACAACTCCAAGTGCAACCGGATTTAGTAACTCAACGAGAAAGTCTGCAATCTGTTCCCCTAGCTCCTCCTGAATTTGCCCGCGTCTGCTAAACCAATCTACAATGCGTGTGAACTTGCTCAGGCCAATCACCTTCTCTCCCGGTACGTAACCAATTGA
>CAZUGQ010000057.1:1237-2105 GCA_964620125.1 uncultured Hyphomicrobiales bacterium | reverse complement strand
CGCGGCTGACAACTGTCCAGAACGATGCGCTCCGTGCCACTGCCGGCCGTTGAGTCCTTGTGCAATACATACCTGCGGTAGTTCTCATCAGATGGACTACTCGGTACATAGCCATGATGCCTGGCCTCGAAACCATACGGCCACGATGTGCTGTCGCGAGGCGACCATGTGTCGGATGGTTCGGCATTTTCGGCAGCAGACCATGCAAAGCCTAACCACGGTGTGATGAACAACTTTTTGGCCGACTCTTCGGTAGCATATTCCCAGGCTCCTAAGGCCCAGCCCAGGTAGTTGGTAACGTCCGGGTCCAGGTGACGGAGTTTCTGTAGTGTCTGAGTTTTTCGTGGTTCCCCGGAACCAATGTAACTCCAGTGATCGTTGGTAAAGTTGCAGCCCAGGGCCTGGTTTAAAACCCGTTACTTGGCACTACCCCACTGGTGGCCCAATAGCATGGTCTGCGGGTTCGGGTTGAAGATCGAGGTATCCGTAAGGCTCGTTGTGATGCCGGGGAACTGAACATGCAGTGGTAGCGGCGTGATGGTGTTTTGAGATTTCACGGGCAGTACTGCCACTACGATCACAAGCCACAAGCAGAGGGAGCGGTTCATATGTTCTTACCCTATCGCACAAATGGAATTGTGGCCACCCGCCTGGTATCGCTTATGCGAAAAAAGAGCACGCCGTGTGGTAATACATGGAGTCTGGCTTCGAGGCTAATTCGGTGCTCGCCGGGTGGCAGGTGCTGTCGGGTTATGGGCTGACTGCGGCCGTCTACATATACTGCATCAATGGTAAGAGCCGAGGGTTCTGTGAGCTGTACAACAACGGTAGTACCGACTAATCGTGCCCACATTGTGTCCGCCTGTGA
>CAZUGQ010000057.1:0-1227 GCA_964620125.1 uncultured Hyphomicrobiales bacterium | reverse complement strand
GGCGTACACTGCTCGGGCGCAGATCGAAGTTGACAAGGCTGACCAAGCCATACTTCCTTCCTTGGCTGTCATAAAGAGGAGACGCAGTTGTCGCGAACAGGTCTCTACTGCCATCAACGTATTGATCATCAATAAACTTCAAACTGCCACCTACCGTGACGGTATTGTACTTGGCAAATGGAACAATCAAAGTTGAAATCCGGGCAAGCTGACGCCTGCCCTCCCGTCCATACCCAACGATCGCTTCTCCAGAATCGAACTCGTTCTCGAAAACATCAACAGAGCCCGCAGCCGGTATTAGCACCCCCCTATGCACCATCCTCTCCTCGAGTCTACCACCGGTTACTTCATAGAGGACGGTAGTCTCACCAGCGCGGTGATAGCCCTGCTCCCAGTTCACGATGGCCCACTGGCGCTTCGTATTCGGGTCGTCCACACATGTTACCGGCCACACCACGCGTGGCTGCTGCGGGTTCTGGTTGTTATGGTCGTAGCTCTGCACGATACTGTCGGCAACCGTGTACTCCACGCTCCACCCCGTATCGCGCTTCTCCAGGTGCACGTCCAGTAGCCAGATGCCGCTCTGGCCGCGGCGTGGCGTGCCGCAATACACCACACGCAACTGGCCGTCGCCGCAGCGCATCAGGCGCATGGCCTGCCGGTCGCGAAGAGGTTCTTCGTTGGAGAAGTAGCGCGGTAGCTCCAACGCTCTTTCCATGCCACGGCCCATGTCGGGGCCGGCGAAGATGACCCTCTGCCAGCGGACATCGCTGTTAGTTCCTTGGTAAACAATGTCTGTGAAACCATCTCCGTTGATGTCCGCGCTGTGACGTACCTGGTCACTGTTGTCGATTGTATCCAAAACCGAAATGTCAACTAATCCATTCGAAAACCTGAACACGTAACCTTGACGGTTTATGTACTCTGGCGGCTCAATGCCGTCGTAATCGAATTCATGTAAATCTGCACCGCCGTATTGCCATCTGCTGAGAACATTATGCGTGTCAAGCAATGGATACGTTCGCCACGATCGTATCTCTGGCGAGAGGTAAAAGAGCAGTACGTTGTTGTTTGGGATGCCTCCAAGCGACCTAACGTAGTAGCATGAACTGGTAGTCCCTGTCTTCCAGCTCCACTTCACCTCCATTTCAATGGCTTGTGAGCCGTCGAACTCCACGGGGTCCAGGAGCTGGGCGTGAAGGGGCACGTACAACAGGTGTATAACGG
>CAZUGQ010000056.1:0-2665 GCA_964620125.1 uncultured Hyphomicrobiales bacterium | reverse complement strand
TGTTGGTGGCACTCATGCCCGGTACGTAGCCGGTAAGGTCGAGAGCTACACCATTCGTATTGGCACTTCCGTTAATGGTATAAGCATCATCTGTAAGTTCAAAAACGACAGGACCGGAAACGCCTTTCCAGAAAAGGTCATCAACCGCAGCACTGATGGTTGGGTAGTTGTTTGGCTGCCCAGCCTTCTTCGTTCCGATCGTATATGTGCCACTTAGGTTGCCTTGCACAGTAAAATCGATGCAGATCTGATCGTTGTTCGGGTCGGGATCGCTATTCGATAGTTTCATGCATGCTCGGTACTGGCCAGCGGCATCCGGCGTGAACAGCGGGAAACTGGCAAGAGCAAAGTTGTTCGGTGGAGCCGCGTCAATGGACGGCACAATCACTTGCTCTGTGTAGATCTTCTGCATACCCGGCAGTCTATAAATCTCCATCACTGCGGGCCAGTTGGTACCGTCGAGAATACCGTTGTTTTGAATGATACCAGACGGCTGAATCGGCCTATTCGCGAAATAGGTACCCGAGGCACTCGGAACGTTCAGCGATGCGGCACTACCTTCGGTATTGTAGTTAATCTCGAAGATGTGTTGCAAACCACCGGTTGGCAAACAGTCATTGAAGTTCTGCTGGTCGGCAGCATTCAAAAGCTCGGCACAGAATTCCGCAGTGTACTTGCCAACGACTGTTGGTACAAAACTTGAGTTGCCGAAATCAATAACGGCCCGTTCACCTGTCGAGAGAGTGCCAGTCCAATTTTCCGACGCTGTGTGGACAACCTGTCCACCTGGGTATGTACGAATGGTAAGGTTAACCTTAACACTTGTTGCATCGTTCAGACCAGTGTTCTGAATTTGGCATGACCGAAACAGCGATACATTTACAGGGTTCTTCTTCGGCGATGCCTGCGGGGAACGAATAGCAGACATAGCAATGTCGTTGTCCGAAGCAATAATGAAGGACTTGTTCCAGGATTGCGTGCCACAGTCATTAGTCGTAACGGTCGCAATCACTCGATAGGCACCACCATTGATACTTGTAAGGTTCAGTGAACCATCTGCAGAGGCATTGGGGCCCGTGGCAGATGTCATGGTAAGCGTTTTCAGTGAGCTACTTGTAGCTGTATAGGTGTATGTGGAATTTCCTCCCCATAGGGCTGTGTAGATGGCGGTATTACTCGGATCTGGCCCTGTGATCTTGTATGTGATGGTGTATTGTTTTCCGGCAATCTCATAGTAAGTGATTGACGGTTTGGGATGCTGGGCATCGCTGCCATTGTATACATCCCCTTTTCGCAAAATTCTCCGCGGATCAACTTCGTCGGGGAAGCTCTGAGCAATGCCAGACAGCACACTGAGGCGCAACACTGGCCGAAATGCCTTGTACGTATACACGTACTGATTGTTTATGTATTCGTACCGGTACAAGTATGGCCAAGTGTAGGAGTACTCCAGGTAGTTGCAGTCATCGCTATTGTAGTAATAGTAGGAGAATGCTTGAAACCATGGCCAATAACTGGAATAATTCGGTGGCGTTGGAGGTTGAACGTGTGTTGCCATGTATTGGGCATAGTTGCCAACGAGTGGTTGCTGGCTAAGAGGACTACACCTGTACATGCCAATACAGATATTGCTTGTTCCATCCCACATAAACGTGGTGTTGTTAAAGGTCCAGTCCACCCATGTAGTGTCACCAGCAGGAATAGGGCTCATCGTCCAAGCATTGTCTGTATGAACCTCTACTGCTTGAGGGTGGGCTTTAATCTGTCCACCAACCTTCTCGATACAGTAAGTATAGTAGTATGGGTAGCCACCCTGATTACCTGTATACGGAATGGTAGTGTTTGCCCCAACACTCCGCATGAAGATCCGGAATGAACCTTTCCATGTTAGAGGGTTGCTTAGGAACCGTAAACTGAGGGCATCAATCGGGCCGGCACAGAGGCCTGCATTTTTCATGTCTTGAGCTAAAACGATGAACTCATCATACCCACGATTGTAGTAGTCGTACCAAGTGTACAAACCGTACAGGTACTCGTAACCATTGTTTGGGTAAGCATAGTGGTAGTTGGATAAGGTCTGTGCGCCAGACCCTGTCCAGCCTGGAATAACAGTCAGATTCTGAGCGCTACCCATGGTGACAGCTGCAATACATGCAGCTAATAGTACCACTGAGCGGTGCAGCAACGAGCGTCGCCTATGCGTCATGGAAGTGTCCTCTAAACAAAATGGTTTTTAATAACATGAGTTGTCTTTTACAGCAGTTTGAAGGAAGCCCCGATAACTTTCCTAGAGGTGAGTAGACCTCCAGGGATTGTTAGAATCGGGTTCTTCCAGACAACATCTAATCAACTGAGACTATTGGAGGTTACACCTTCTGCCATCTTTTCAGAATGCGCAAGTACATGACATATAGACAGTTAGGAAGCCACGCCACTTTTGATTTTCTGCCTAAAAAACTGAACGCCCCAGCCAGAAAAGGCTGGAGCGTTCATAGAATCAGACTATTTGGTAGGAACTAAGTTCAAGCCTCCAAGGTGATTAGACACTATGTGGCTAATCACTGCTACCGCACAACCGTAACTGGCAAAGTGGCAGCAAAACCATTCACAGTAGCAACCACGGTGTAGGTACCGCTGGCCACACGATTTGCAACAAGATCCACTG
>CAZUGQ010000055.1:0-2934 GCA_964620125.1 uncultured Hyphomicrobiales bacterium | reverse complement strand
TGTTGTTGTGGAGGGTCCCGCCGAGGTCTCGTACATACGTGCACGTACTTGTCTCTGCCGTCTGCCAGCTCCACTTCACCTCCATCTCTATGGCTTGTGAGCCGTCGAACTCTACGGGGTCTATGAGTTGTGCTCGTAAAGTGGCGTGAAAGGAAAGCACCACGGCTGTAAACAAGATGAGCTTTTTCATAAGCGAATTCTCCCGACTGGATGATAGCCTCAATTCAACAATCGAAACCTACGGCAGTTTCACACGAAACCATAGCCCCCTATACAAGTGCCACCAATAACATCCGCCTGCCACTCATACTATCAGCAACGGCCAGGTTGTGCGGCTTTTGTCCGTGTGCGTTATAAATCTGCGTGCGCGGCTGGCAACTGTCCAGCACGATGCGTGCGGTACCACTGCCTGTGGTTGAATCCTTGTGCAGGACATATCGGCGATGGTTGACGTCGGACGATGATGTTGGCACGTACCCGTGGTGCCGAGCTTCGAAACCGTAGGGCCACGAGAGAGAGTCACGTGGCACCCATGTATCCGACGCATTACCATTTTCGCTGCAATCGAATCGGTATCCCAACCATGGAGTGATGAACAGTTTCGACAATGTGCTATCGTGCCTCCATTGCCATGCGCCGAGAGCCCAACCAAGGTAATTGGTAACACTTGGATCCAAACGGGATAACGACTGCATTTTCTTTGCGCTGTCATCACCTCCGCCGCCCAAGTAACTCCAGTGGTCGTTGGTAAAGTTGCAGCCCAGGGCTTGGTTGGCGCGCCGAAATGAGGCTGCTGCCCACTGGTGCCCTATCATAAATACATCCGGATCAGGGCAGAAGATCGAGGTATCGGTCAGGCCGGTATTGATGCCGGGGAACGCGGAGTGGAGCGGCTGCGGGGCGATCTCATTCTGTGAAAACGCGGGAAGCGTGCATGCCAGTACTAAGAGGCATCCGACGATCGGGCGAGTCATATGTGCCTCCTATTTCATGTATGGGATTGCAGCAACGCGTCGGCCATCCGTAACTCGCAGGAACGCCGCACCAATCGGTAGCGCACGAAGTTTTTCAGTGATGTCCAGTCTATGCTCACCCACTTGCAGAAACTGCCGGTGCACTGGCATCGTGCGCCCATCGGGATGCACAGCATCTATTGAGAGGACAGTTGGAACTGCTAACCGTACCTCCAGGTTGCTGCCCTGCAGTCTTGCCCACGCTGTATCGGATGTTATTGAGGGAACACTGTTCGGACGTAGGTCGAAGTTGACCAAGGTCACAATACCATAGCGGTATCCCAGATCATCATACTTTGACAGCGTTGTAAACAAATCTCTACTGCCATCGCTATACTGATCGTCGATGAAGACTTTGTCTGAACCGATGTTGGACGATCTGACCTTCGCAAATGGCATATGCAATTGTGAAATACGTGCGAACTGGTGGTGGCCTGACAAACCGTACCAGACAATGCTCTCTCCAGCATCAAACTGGCCCTCGAGAACGCCGCATGACAGGCTCGATGGTATTAACTGCCCCTTGTGCACCATCCTCTCCTCTAGCTTACCACCAGTTACCTCGTAGAGCACCGTTGTAAGTCCAGCGCGGTGGTAGCCCTGCTCCCAGTTCACGATGGCCCACTGCCGCTTGGTGTTGGGGTCGTCCACGCACGTAATCGGGCGCACCACCCACGGTTCGTTGGGGGCATCGTTGTTGTGTTGGTAGTTCTGCACGATGCTATCGGCCACCGTGTACTCCACGCTCCAACCCGAATCGCGCTTCTCCAGGTGCACATCCAGAAGCCAGATGCCGCTCTGGCCCCGGCGCGGGGTACCGCAGTACACCACGCGCAACTGTCCGTCGCCGCAGCGCATCAGGCGCATGGAATGACGGTTCCGAAGTGGTTCCTAGGTTGTGAAATACCTTGGCAGCTCAAGAGCTCGCTCAAACCCCTTACCCATGTCGGGACCTGCGAAAATGACCCTCTGCCAACGCACGTCACTGTTGGTTCCTTGATACACTATGTCTTGGATTCCATCTCCGTTCACATCCGAACTAAATCGTACCTGGTCACTGTTGTCGATTGTGTCCAAAACCGAAATGTGATCTAAGCCATTAGAAAACCTGAACACATATCCTTGCCTGTTTATGTACTCCAATGGCTCAATGCCGTCGTAGTCGAACTCATGTAAATCTGCTCCGCCATACGGCCATGTGTTGGAGACGTTGTGGGTGTCAAGCAACGGATATGTTCGCCATGATCGCTTTTCGGGCGAGAGGTAGAAGAACAGCACGTTATTGTTCGGAATCCCGGCGAGGTTCCGGACATAGTAGCATGAGCTCGTCTCCCCAGTCTGCCAGCTCCACTTCACCTCCATCTCGATGGCTTGTGAGCCATCGAATTCTACGGGGTCTATGAGTTGGCACACCGCCACCTGTGAAAGAACAAGCGTGGCAACCACGAGCATTGCGATGAATAGCCTCATGAGATGTTCTCCTAGAGAAACAACAGCACAGCCACAACCCGCGAAACCTAACAAGGTTCCACAACGAAACCCCAGCCCCTTTCAATATCCCTCCCCGTCCCTTCTGGCAACTGCGCACGCCGAATGATCACCTCCGTCGGCTTGTTGGTATCGGCCATCATGCGCATCACCTTGCCGCGCGCGTGCGGGAGCTCCTGCACGTAGGCCAGCGACGGACTCGGAATGGAGTCAAAGTTGAAGTGGACGGGGTCGAGCTGATTTGGTTCCAATGGATCGGGATCAAACCTTCTTCCTTCAACCTGTAGTTTGAGTACTGAAGTACCACCGGATGCTCCATCTGCGGTATCCAGCAAACGCAGATTGACAACCAACAGCATGCGTCGACCACTCATACTGTCGACCTGAGAAAAACTCTGGCCACTTGGATCGTGAGCATTGAACGTCTGGGTGC
>CAZUGQ010000054.1:0-3213 GCA_964620125.1 uncultured Hyphomicrobiales bacterium | reverse complement strand
CATGGTAGGTCATTTACCTGGCCGATGTGTGTAACCAAGCAGTAGGCTGGTAGCGCGTAGGCGCACCTGCGCAGTTGCGGGGTGTGGTACCGGGAGTTCTCTTCTCCCGGTACCCATACCGGGAGAAGAGAACTCCCGGTACCAGCGTTTCCCCAGCGAACTTATGAACATGCAGCAGCATGCATGAAGCTGCGCCGCAGCGTAACCCACCTGTTGTGGCATACCGTACCAAGAACCTGAATCAGGGTTGAGAATAAACCTAAAGCTACGTATAAAAACGTATTGGTAAACACTTGTTTTTTTTTGCAGTTGCTATAGTCTTGACCCACGTCACTTTTCTTTCCAACTTTCATGGAGTCGAGATGAGATACAAAACAATCGTTACCACACTAGCTTGTTGCTGGGTGTTATGCGGGACGCCCAGAGAGGCAGTCGCCCAATGCCTTGGACAGGACAGTCTTAACTGCGCATGTGAAGTCACAAGATCATGCAGCCTGACGATTTGTGTTGGCGGCACCAACTACGGAATCACCATTGAATATTGCCAGCAACTGCCGGTTGCGGGGTACATTAGAAATCCATGCACGAGACCAACTTGTGCCCGAGCTGCCGATCAAGTGTCCTGGATCAAACGAATTTGTGTCCCTATTGCTCTGCAGGGTATCGGAGCTGAACTTATATACAATGGCATCATCAAGGCCGTAAACCTGTGCAACGATTCTTGCTTTGGTGCTACGATACCCAATTGCAGCATCGGGTCGTCAACACCTTGTCCGGGGTTTGGCGTACCTGCCACCAGCACCATTGCCTATTGCCACATCATCGCCTTCCCCAGATGTTATCGGTGGGCAATAGGCGGCTGCCTTGAAGTGTGCGACGATGCATGCAACAAGTACTGTTTTGCCGAATGGCGGTATTGCAACAAAAACAACACCTGCGAGAAGTGCTTTGTGCAGATCTGCGATGGTGGCGGGTTCACGGCCTGTGTTGCAGGGTGTACCCAGGTGGACTGCGACGACCTCAACAATGACGGTTGCCCGCCATGAGCGACGATAGACTAGTACTGAACATGCCTTCCAATCGGGTCTGCCCCGATTGGAGGGCGTGGTTGTTTCACCTATCGTTACGTCCCGGTATGTACCATGGCCTTACTGCACTCTTGCTAATGGCATTGTGCAATGCTCCACTTCCTTGCCAGACGGCATCCATTTCCCACGTTCGGCATGTTGTTGCTTCGAGGCTCGGTGGTGTGGGCAATGATCCAACCTTGGCGTTTGATGGGGCAACGATGGTGACCATTACTGGTCAGCAGGGCATACTCAGATCCACCGATAGTTTACGGCACCTGGAGGCAAAACTGACGCCGGATGAAGCGTCTTTCTTTGCTGACGCTTATGCGTGTGCAACTGTGTATCCCGACTGCTTCATCGCTGCTGGGAGGTACTTGGATCAGGTTAGTCATAGAACTCTGATTTCGTTGGACGGTGGTAAGACTTGGTCGCAACATCAGGCAAACCCGTGTTCAGGAGCTTCTATCTTTGATTTTCACGATTCTAGATATGGCCGAGCTGCGATGTGTTTCACAGCTGATTCTGCAAAGAGCTTTGTATTGATCAACTTCCCGGACACGCTGCCTTCGATGCATGATCTCAGTAAACTGCGGTATATCGGTGATGGTAGATTCGTAGTCAGGTACGGTTCCCTGAAGAGGTGGTATGAGGTGGACATCGCAGGCGGTCGGTTTGTGCCGTCGGAGATACCCGGTGAACTAGCAGATGTGTTCCGGGCCACCGATGGTACGTTGATAGGCTACGAGCAACGTGGCCCGCGATCGATCTTCAGGGTTCAAACACAACCACACGGCCCCTTCAGCGAGGTGTTTTTTCGGGATTCCAGCGGAATGCCACTGGACTCCTTTTACGTTACTGAAGCCCGCCAGGTAAACGGAGGCGCTGTCATCTGCAAACTGGGACTCCGTGGGACGCAGCTTCTTGCGGTTACAGGTATGGATGCCTGGCAGGTCCCGCTGTTCGGCCACATCGCAGATGTGGAGCGTTGGGGGGCCATCTCCTGTTCAGATGGAAACAGGTTCCTCATTCAGGTAAGCCGGACAGAGAACCGAACTGCCACGCTACTGGTGGACGTTGATCGGCGCACCGTGCAGCTTGTGCCTGCAACTGGAATGGACACTTTTACGTGTGATCTGCTGCTGGACAACACGGCGATTGATATGGATGGCTTTACCGGGGTTATCGTGAGTCTCGACCTTCAGTCGGGAAAGGCGGAATTGCTTGGTGAAGTGACCGATCCCTACAACCGGCAACTGGCAATTGGGATTGACAAGGGTGTGGTCGTAGACGATCGCCTTGTGTTTGTGGGAAATGAAGGGAATGTATTCGAATTGACATCCGACGGTCATGCATGGTTGATGCGGCAAAACGCCACCGGCCGCACTGGATGGCTGGAGACACATCCGAGCCTTACGATGCCAACCGGTGTGAGTCTGCTGTGGGCAGACTACGGTGCAGCTGTTACCGGAGGCATGCGGTTGTTGCGCATCATACCAGACCAACCAGCGGTGGAACTTCGTGCCGACTCCACGTCGGCGTGGTTACGTACAACGTGGGGTGCCGAGTTTGCAGGACATCGCACGCTAACACGGCGGCACGCCGACGCCGATCCGTATGAATCGCTTCCCGTACCATGGTCGCCCGAAGTGGTTGTGGGCCAGTTGATGGAAGGCACCTCAGGCGCACTGTTTGCCGGCTTGCGTGGTTATCGCCGCGTGAAGGATTCCGTCCCATTGGATACCCTATTCGGGGGCCTCTGGCAATCACTGGATAGCGGTGCCACGTGGTCACGTATCACACTACCTGTAGAAGGAGAAATGGTTCTTGCCCTTGAGCAACGTACTGCGGACGGGTCCCTGTGGGCTACAGTGGCCGATGTTGAGAGACTGTTCATCACAGAGACGGATACCAACGGAGTTGAGCGGGAGATAGCCTATACGGTGACGATGAATGGTCTCGACCTTGTGAGATCGACAGATAATGGAACCAGTTGGACGCAGATACTCTCCGAAACCAGAAGCAAATCCTGGCGTGCCAACATCAGTAATGCGGCCTTTTGGGGAGATCTCACCATTGCCTGGGCTGCAGTGGATCGTGTGTACTGGTCTGACGACAACGGCCAAAGCTGGCGCCTGGTTGAAGG
>CAZUGQ010000053.1:2497-3642 GCA_964620125.1 uncultured Hyphomicrobiales bacterium | reverse complement strand
TCGCTACCGCTACCTTGGCGCAGGCCAATGGTGCAAAGATGGTGTATTCGGAACAAGGCTGGTTTCCGCAAGCACCAACGCTCTACTTTGATCTAGCGGGTTGTAATGGAAAATGTGGAACCAAGAACCGCACTTACCCTCGCCTGACGGAAGAGCAAGCCAACGGTTTCCTTTCCCGACGTAAGGCTTACATCAAGACGGTCGCTCCAGGCGAACTTTTCGACGCCGAGCATTTCACCATCCGGCCCCCGGATTTGTCCAAGCCGGTTTTCGTACCGTTGCAGGATGAGCGGGATCTGAACATTGTCCAGGACTCGCCATTCAAAACCATGGACGATTTCGTTTCATTCGTGGCCAACCGCTACCACCAACAGCGTTTCGTGGTTCGACCTCACCCCAAGTATCCGAACCCAGCTCTCAAAACGTACCCCAATGTTGTGCTCGACGACCCAAAGCGGCCAATGTTCGAATCCTTGGCGGGCTGTGGCATGGTCATCGGCATCAACTCCACCACGTTGCTTGAAAGTGCGCTATTGGGATTCACCGTGATATCGATGGGAGAGAGCCTCGCCACTGGCACGGGGCTTTTCGTTGACGCTCGTCCACAGGTGAACGTGCCAACAATACTTGACACCTTGCGCGTGGATTCCGAGGCCGCCCAATCGGTTCTTCACCACCTGTTGTGCGTGAAGCAAATGCAGCGCGATGCACTCGACGATCCAGCCGTTCTGATGCGTTCGAACCTGTTCCGAGAACTTACGCAAAACCTCAACTGGAACAGCATTTACCGCTGATTAACCATCCATTAGAAGGAGGGATTCATGTCTGTTGCCCCTTGTCCTTACAAAACCCTACCCGACAGTGCATTCTGGAAACGCTCAGTAGCGCAGCTTTCCTGGACGGACATGGATCCGGTATTATCAGCGCCTTTTCAGATCACGCCTGCAATGAAGGTCGCTACCGCAGGAAGTTGCTTTGCCCAACACATTGCGCGCCATCTGAGCCGGAGTGGATACAAGTACTACGTAGAAGAGGCTGCCCCGATCTGCGTGCATCCAGACGTCGCGAGGAGATTCAACTATGGCACGTTCTCCGCCCGATTCGGTAATGTGTATACCACCCGCCAGTTGCGTCAGTTGATTGAT
>CAZUGQ010000053.1:623-2483 GCA_964620125.1 uncultured Hyphomicrobiales bacterium | reverse complement strand
AAGAACCGTTCTGGCAAGAGTTTGATGGATACGTCGATCCCTTTCGTCCCCAGATACAGCCAGTTCCGTTCGCATCGTTGCGTGAAGCAGAACTGGATCGGGCATCGCATTTGCAAGCTGTTAAGCGCATGCTCGAATCGATGGATGTTTTCGTCTTCACCCTGGGTTTGACTGAATCTTGGGAATCAACCATTGATGGCGCAGTTTTTCCTGTGTGTCCAGGCTGTGGAGCCGGTGCATTCGATTCGAACCGCTATCGATTCGTTAACCTCACTTACGAAGATGTGGTGACGGACCTGCAATACGTGGTCAAAACCATTCGGAGTATCAACCCTCGCTGCCGCTTCATATTCACGGTCTCTCCGGTCCCCTTGATTGCCACTGCTGATAACAGCCACGTTCTGACGGCAACCACCTACTCAAAGGCAGTACTGCGGGTTGCGGCAGAAACTATCGTAAATCAGACCAATATGGCGGCCTACTTTCCTTCTTACGAAATAGTAAGTGGACCCCATACACGTGGCAGGTACTTTGAGGAAGATTTGCGTGGAGTGCGTGAAGAGGGCGTTGAGCATGTTATGCGGGTCTTTTTCCGCCACTTCACGGACCGAGTCGGTGACTCCCCTGCATCGTCTCCAAAGCTGGATTTGGCATCCTCACACTTTCCCCCTTCTGTCAGCAACACGATGGACGTCGTATGCGACGAGGAAATTCTCGACAATATTTGATATCCGCATCCGATCATGCACATTCACGTCATCGGTGACAGTCACATCGGTTGTCTGTCGGCAGCCTACAAGGATGCATCCAGGTCCAGCTCCAAACCCACTTATGGCGTTACCTTCCACCCACTGGGTGGCGGTGCCATAGCCTACGACCTCCTGGTCCGCGACCATCTGGATCGACGGGTGCTGAATCCCTTACTGCGAACAGCCATCGTGGCAGCAAACCGGCATTTGGCAAGCAACGCCACCCCGAACAATCAAATGGTGGCGATTTGCGTGGGAGGCTACGTTTCGTCTGTATACACCTGGGATCGTAAGCGTGGCGTGTATGACCTGTTACTTGACGGTGATGGTGCCATTGCTCATGAACCAGACCCCAATGTGATGCTGGTCCCTGTATCGCTTATCCGCGAAAGCCTGCAAGCGCACATGCAAGTAATGTTCAACGCTCTGCGGGAAGTCAAGCAACAAACCCGATCGCCTGTGGTACTTTTTTCCCCTCCGCCACCTTATCGATCTTCGGTCGAAATTGTGCAACGGATGTCGGCCAAGCGCGCGGTGCGCCCCGATCAAGTTCCTCAACCTCTACATGAAGGGGTGCGTTTGAAGGTATGGAAAATTGCACATGAACTTTTGCAGCGCAATGCTATGGAAATTGGACTGCCGCTTGTGAACGTGCCGTCGAACACAGTTGACGCCGACGGTTACCTGTTGTCCTCTTTGTATGGGGACGGATTTCATGCAGGCACCGCGTATGGCGCCCTCATGCTCGACGCCCTGGAAGCACAAGCCAGAAAGATCGCGGGTGTGTCATAAGTATCTATGTCATCCGGCTATGATGATGCGCTATATCCTTATAGGGCTTACATGTGGTATGGCGGGTGGCATTGTCTGTGCACAATCTCAAGTTCGCGATGCTGGTGCCGAGCTTTCTGTACCCGAACATCCTGTCAGTTGTCCATCGCCGCCCCAGTGGGTGATTCGTGGAAAAGTCGAACTTGAGCCAGGCTGTATTTACACCAGTACACTGAGCATTACCGAGAGCCATACATCTTTGGACTGTCGAGGCAGCATCATAGACCCAGGACCTTTCAAGGGTTACGCCTTGAAAATCGACTCTCTCGGTGCAAAAACT
>CAZUGQ010000053.1:0-610 GCA_964620125.1 uncultured Hyphomicrobiales bacterium | reverse complement strand
GTGACAATACGAAATTGCATCATTCGTAACTCCAACGCGATTGGTATAGTGATTGGTTGGAGCGGATCTGACCAAGAAAAGGTGGTGAAATACAGTCGAGAGGAGATATACCGCAGAACACCTCACCAAGTCCATATAATCAACACACGGGTAGAGCACGCCAACGGAGCTGGTATCTACATTGATGATTACGTGTCAGACGTCACGCTACGAAAAGTCTCAGTGTCGCACTCTGCATCTATGGCTGTCTATTTGGAGCACAGCTCCCAAAAGATCACCATCGAAGACTCGCTGTTTGAGAACAACAGCGTGAACAAGCAACGAGAAGCCTTGGCGATCGATTCTTCGGCACATAACGTTATTCGTAGAAACGTGTTTAGGCGCAACAAGGCTGGCTCCATTTTTCTGTATAAGAATTGTCAAGAACATGCAGCGTTCGATTCTAGACAGACAAAACGCTGGCAGGGGGCCGATGAAAACCTCATTGAGGACAACTTGTTCGAAGATGAGGTTGTTGGCATATGGATTGGTTCGCGGCAAAGTCGAGACCTTCGAAAGATGCGCTGCGGCGAGCCATACTACGGAGATAAGTTTGTCATCGACAAGGCCA
>CAZUGQ010000052.1:0-3674 GCA_964620125.1 uncultured Hyphomicrobiales bacterium | reverse complement strand
CCTCCGTTCACTCGGTAGGGGGCTTTGCTGTTCATACAAGGCACTTCATAAAACAAACCACGAACTCAATGATGCTGCACGCACTTGGGTTCTTGAACGCTTCGATGCTACCGAAGGTCGATTTACATCAACGGGTGAACAGGTAACAGGCCTCGGTTTCAACCGGCCATGGAACATGGGGTATTCGCTCGGCACTGATTGACCTGGTGTTATGCTCGGAGAAGGTACTGTTTGCTATGCCGATAATAACAGGCCCCGTTTGCTCGAATACGATTCAAGGATTCCGGCGTCCAACCAGTCAGTGGGTGGACGACAATCAACGACCAGACGGGTGACAGCAAGCCGGACCTTGTAATTTCAGGTGGAACCGTTGATGGTACGATGATTCTACTGACTCTAGACTCAACGGCAACATCGGCAGACGAACCAAACCCACCCAACCTGAGTCTGGTCGCGCGCATGACTGGTATGACGCTTGAAGTCTCGCTCCTAAGTCCTTCCACGGTGTCAGCGCAATTGGTAACCATTGATGGACGGGTATTTCCGGCTTTGCATCCGGTGCAAGGAAGCACGGGCATCAACCGTTACGACCTTGGTTCTACACTCGGACAACAACCAGCGGGTGCCTATATCCTGCGCGTGCGAGTGGGTGAGTCTTTCCTTACCATCAACCTAGTACGGTAAGGAGCACAGAGATAAATTGTCAACGCCACGAATTCTTCCTTAGGTTGTTACGTAGAAACACTGGCGAGTTCACTGCTCGAAACAACGTTTGCAGGTCTTTCCCACCAGTAGTGGCATACCCAGCAACCTCTTTCACGGGTTTCTTTTTATGTTCAGGGAGTTTCGATATGCGATTGCTGACCTCAATATCGCTGGCGAGCTTGCTGCTTGCCTTATGCGTGCCCTCAAGGGCTCAAGTGCCTATTGACCTTTCACAGGCCAAAGAATTCAAGGTTGTCTGGAGCAAAGTGTTTGGTGGCTATGCTGCGGAACCGCACTACATTCCCGCACCTTGCGGTGCTGCGTTCATGGACATCCTTTCAGTAGGATCATCTACTGGTGGATTTGGCTGCTTTACTCAGCCCAGGATTGATACAACTCGTGTGGTCGAGGGGTGGGGAAGTGTCTACCACCTCTTCGACTACGACGGTGTGCCACCGCTTGAGTACATGAACGACAACGGCCGTGTTGATCGATGTCTGGGTTCAGGCTATCCTTTCCAGAAGCAGCGTGGAATCGACACGATCTGGTGTTGGCCGGGTACTCTCAATGTCTTCATGACCGAAGATGTTGATGGCGATGGATATAGTGATCTTGTCTGCGACAAAGGTGGCGATCTCCAAACGGCACGAGTAATCCGTGGAGGTCCGAACGCCGGACAGAAGTGCGAGAGGATTCTCCATATTCCAAAGGCATCGCATCGAAGCAAGTCGAATTCAACCACGGCTTTTTGGAAGTCTGCCAGCGGAGTATGGCGACTGTTGCAGACAGAGCAGGACTCGGGTGCCCTGTATGCTTGGCATATGCTCTACGAAGTGAGGATCACGCAGGAACAGGGCACAACACGCGTGAGCTTCGTCAAGACCGATTCTTTGCGCGGACGTGTGAACGGCATCGGCGATGCTATGCTGGGTGATGCGGCCGTGCTGACCGACACAGTGTTGCGAAAAGACTGGCTCCTAACAAGCCACGAACTCAATGATGCTGAGCGCACTTGGGTTCTTGAACGCTTCGATGCTACCGAAGGTCGGTTTACATCAACGGGTGAACAGATTACGGGTGTGTCTTTCAATCAGCCTTGGGTTGCCGGATATAGCCTTGGAACGGACCGACCGGTTGTCGCATTCCATGCAAACAATGTTGGGCGTGTCTTCAGTTTTGCCAATGATCTCGGCAGGCCATTTGCGAAGTGGTTTCCACAAGGAGCATTGCAACCGCCAGTAAGTGGCATGGTCATGATTAACGACCAAACGGGCGATAGCCAGCCTGACTTGATTGCTGCTGGTGGAAGCACGAAGGGTGCCGTTGCCCTCTACACACTCGATCCCAACGTAACCTCAGTCAATGCGGGAGCACATTCACAGGTTCCAGCATCGGCAAGGATGGCGGGCATGACTCTGGAAGTCACGCTCTCGGCACCCAGCATGATCTCGGCGCAACTGGTGACCGTGGATGGACGGATGTTTCCCGCGCTGCATCCGGTGCAAGGAAGCACGGGCATCAACCGTTACGACCTTGGTTCTACACTCGGACAACAACCAGCGGGTGCCTATATCCTGCGCGTGCGTGTGGGCGAGTCTTTCCTTACCATCAACCTAGTACGGTAAGGAGCACAGAGATGAATACAACCACACGCACCCTACCGGTGCTAGCTGCCGCATTCTGCTTGATGGCCGCAACAGACCTAGTTGCACAGAATACATTCATTCCCCCTGCGATCCAGAGCCATAAATCCGGCTTCTGGAATGCAGATGTGTTCGCCCCCTCAGTTCCCAAATTTGCACTTGGGCACCAGTGGGGAGCTGCACGGCTAGATAAGGCAAACACTGCCCTCAAGATGAACGTGACCGGAGGCAACTGGGGCTACCTCAATCCGTTTGCGCATGAGATGCACAAGCTTGGTGAGGGTGACAACGACACGAATTACATCGTTTGGGCCGAACCACTCTGGTGGACACCGGGAAGAACCGGAGAGCTTTTCAAGCTCGCTTGGTACGGCCTGCGATGGGAGCCTGCCGAGAACTCCGGTCTTGGTCGCGACTGGCAACCACGGGACAACGACGCATGGCCGTTCAGTTTTGGCGCAAAGTATCACGGTACGATCCCCACAGGTATAGAAAACGTCAACTATCGCCGGTTTATGCTGGATACCGCATCGATGGCTTCGAATCCGCTGAGAGTGCTCGATTCGGTTGAACCCAGGAACTACTTCCGCATATACTCAGGCGTGGATTGGTTAAACCCCGAGGAAGAGAAGTTCATTCGCGACAGCCTTCCACGGTTCGGTCTCCCCACAGATACGGTTGGTTGGGAGTATGCTTACCGCAACGACTGGACCGTACCCTCGGACAGTGTCCCAAAGACGATCACCGCTGACAGCACAAACATTGCAGGCTGGTACTATCTGTATGATCACGACCTGTCTGATGGCCGCAGATTGCAATTGGTGTTGAATCTCAGGCGAACGTTTTCGACAGATACCATTCTAGATGATGAGCCGGTGCTTTCTGTTGTTGTGCCCTACCAGATGCGATGGAAGGATCAGGACCCAACAGACAGCATCAATTTTCAACCAGATAGAATGCGAATGCCTTTCCGAATGGTTCCAATGACGGACCGCGACAGCGCATTCGACCTTCCAATGAGCCGTGGCCTTGAGATGAAGACAATGGCCGTCAACGTTAACTCGCAGTACTCCGATTCCGTGGTCATTACCCGAAGGATGCTTCCGCTGCATTCTGATCCCGGCGCGCGGGACATTACCTTCGTTGCCGAGTTCAGGACCGACACGATTTGGGGCATAAGTGTTGATTTGGGCGACACCACCTTTCGGGTTCGCCGTCCGCATGTGCTCAAGACCGCCTACTTCGACTTTCCTTGACATGCCCCCAAAAACTTGGTCCATCCTGTAAGTTAGTGATGCAGCATCACAGGAGGACATCATGGCGCGA
>CAZUGQ010000051.1:0-4376 GCA_964620125.1 uncultured Hyphomicrobiales bacterium | reverse complement strand
CCACCCATTTTTACCATCGCTGCATGAACACTAACATTGAACATGGACCAAACAATGGGGGCAGCTCAGTTGGGTAACCTTGTGGTGGTATCACGGCTGAGACTCTAGAGCTTACAATGAAACCATAGAGGTAACTACTTTACCGTTTTGCGATACTTTGACGATGTAAACTCCTCTAGGCAATGATGCTGTAGGAACTGTCAATCGCAATTCCCCTGCAGAGTTGCCATTATCCTCACCCGCACGAACAACCTGCCCCGTCAGATCGTACAGTGCAAACGTAACTTGACCTGACCGACGTGCGGCAACTTGAATTAGCAACTCATCTCCTACCATTTGAACAACTAGCTTCTCACCTTCAAATCTTCCACCCGACGTAATTGGACCTTCATGCCGTGGCAAAGCTGGGATGTAAACAATTGACTCGTGAGTTTGCCTCTCAAGTCTGCCAGTTTCAACCATACTTAAGGAGTCCGAATACTCTACAAGTGTCCATGTATAGATGCCAAGTGATGGCGAGTACGTTGCTGAAAAACCATGATGCGCAGTGGGTGCAACAAGACCCCAAAGGGTTTTCTTGTTACAACTAACGGGCCAACAGTCATGTGACCACTTGCCGTCACAGTCACGCGACGAGCGATGGTCATACACTCCGTTTCCATCTAAATCTTCGGTAATCTCGATATAATATGGCACAGCTGAACCAGGCGGACAGAGACCCGTAACAATGTTTGGGCTTAACGCCGCATTCAAGCATGTCGAGCCGATACAGAATATCACGATGAGCTTTATCATGCCAGCTCCTTTTCAACAAGTATTTAGGAGAAACACCAATTGTGCTTTGCAAGCTACACACACACACACAAGCAAAAGTTATCCACAGCGATCTCAAGCACCTAACGGTACTTCACACCATCTGCAAACGCCTCTCTTGCTCCTGCACAAACCCACCGGTGGCAATAGCATCCAAGGCTAGTCATTTGGCAAGGGCTACCTCAACCGCGTCAAACCATACCCATTGCCTAGATGCGTGCTGGCAACCCAAACCGTGCAGAACGTTTGTACTCTGCCAACCTGTATCCGCTTCGCATCAACAAAGTGTACCCCCATCTTCACGTATGATGCATTCGCCGCGTTGGCAGCTCACATCCAAGAATTACCAGAATCGTGCTGGCACGAGAAACATGGAAACATTGAAGGGAGGAAAAAAGAGTGGAAACAGACCAAGTCCCGAAACGGTGTTGTTGCAGTCGCCATTCGTGATGCAACCACCTCCCACATTTTTGTCCTCATCACACCAATCAGAACCGGGAATTCTGCCGTGATCATCAGTAGCCCAAAAACATGTACAGTAGCCCGGACCAGGCTGGCCTACAGGGCACTCACGCGTGGCTACATCTGCCCACGCCAGAACGTGAGTGCTTCCTAGAATACAGGCAAGAACAAAGCTGATCAGCAATCGAATCATTGTTCACTCCATTCAAGTGTTTACGGAACTATCACTTTTCTTGTGCAAACAACATGTCCATCTGCTTTTCCAACAACGATTCGCAATCCTGAACCTGTATACGCGAAAGCTGGATCGGAAGGTAACGGCACTGCCGAAGACCAGAGCAGTGTACCAAACAAATCACAAACATCGATCCTGGTTAAGGTGCTAGGCCACGGCACTGAAATGTTGAGTCCTGACTGTGCAGATGGTGCGCTGACTACCAGATCACACACTGAAGGCGAACCGCATTCAATATTGGCTTCAACACTGTCTGAGTATGCAGTCCAGTACGGCTGCGACAAATCGTGGTCGGACTTCATTCTCGACATCCGATCTTTTCTGTAGAATGGTCGGGCATGTGCACCGAAAGCCCACGTGCTTATCCTAACAACAGCATCTGTTGAATCAACATGGCTTGGGACAATATG
Source organism: uncultured Hyphomicrobiales bacterium (assembly GCA_964620125.1). Lineage (GTDB taxonomy): Bacteria > Bacteroidota > Ignavibacteria > Kapaibacteriales > Kapaibacteriaceae > OLB6. The sequence goes on along the minus strand of CAZUGQ010000051.1, from coordinate 2,456 downwards.
CCGCACCCTAGATGCGGTTGGATACCACGAAGAAAGGCAAGGCTTCCGCGTGGATGTTGTTTGCTCAAACAACACTGTGTCAAGAAGCATCACCCTCGTATTGGTGCTAACACTTACCAGCTCTACAGAGTACCCTATCCTGGAAGGATTTACATACCGATTGAATGATGGACCCGAAGTCGTCCTATCTATCCACGAAAGCGTACGATAAAACTGCAGAGTGTCTCCGCCACGAATTGGAATAACCCGAGACGTTGAGCGTGAGTTTAACTCAGTTGGTGACCATTCCATAAGCGTAGAGTCACCAACCTCGTCGTAGTTGACAAGTCTCTTGTGACACCAGTTGGATAGGTACAATTTGCGTTGGTTCATTAGGAACTCACTGAACCTCCAAATCGAATGGCTTGAATCCGAGACATATCCAAATTCGAAAACCGGACCAAACTCGTCTGCGTTTATCAGAGTACCTGTATCTGCTGCTGAAACGAATGCAATCCCTGCGTCGGCACTAGCAACTTGAAGAAGTGAATCGCACTGTGGTGCGCAGTTCACAACCCCGGGAAAACTGAGAAACACTGCAATACATGCCGAGGAGATCAGAATGTTCAAACCATGACCTTTCAAGTTTCACTATGCCCTGTGCATAGTACAGAAGTCTGTATTGACAACGAAGTCCTCGATCCAACCTCGTATCGCATTTGGCTGCGTCTCTAACCTACACACACACACACACAAGCCAAAGTTTTCCACGGTGATATCCACCACCTTTCGCTGTTTCATACCACCGGCAACCGTCTATCCTGCTCCTGGACAAAACCGCCTGCGGCCATCGCGGCCACCGCATCCAGGTACCCCTCTGGCCATGGAAGTGGCCAGTGCTCGCTCACAAAACCTGTGCTGTAGTTGCCGCTGCGAAAGGGCTCGCTGTTGATGGTAAGTCTGCAAAACGGAATGGTGGTCTTGAAGCCAGCCAGGTGGTAGTTGTCCAAGGCTTCGAGGGTTAACTCAATACACTCCTCACGCGTAGGTGCCCACGTGATGAGTTTGGCCACCATGGGATCGTAGTGCACGCTGATTTCCGATCCAACTTCCACCGCGTGATCGTTGCGAATGCCATCGCCTTCCGGCAGCACCAGCATTTTGATGGTGCCTACGTCGGGCAGGAAGCCGGCAAACACGTCTTCGGCGCATACCCTGCACTCAATGGCATGTCCCTTTGGTTCGGCAATCTGCTCCTGGGTGATGGTAAGGGGCTTGCCACTCGCAACGAGTAACTGTTGCTCAACAAAGTCCACACCACTGATAGCTTCGGTCACGGGATGTTCAACCTGCAGACGGGTGTTCACTTCCATGAAGAAGAACTCGCCCGATGCATCAAGTAAAAACTCAAGCGTGCCGGCGTTGGTGTAGTTGGCGGCGGTGACAAGCCGCGACGCTGCCTCGCCCATGGCTTTGCGGAGTGCTGGGGTTATCGCCGTTGATGGACTTTCTTCGATTACTTTTTGGTGACGCCGCTGTACTGAACACTCACGTTCCGGGAAGTAGAGAACAGTACCGTGATGATCGGCCAGTATCTGTATCTCGATGTGACGGGGCTTAGTCACGTAGCGCTCGATAAAACACCGATCGTCGTTGAATGCTGTAAGTGCCTCGCCTTGCGCCATGCGGAATGCCGACTCTAGCTCGGAGTCTTGTTCCACGATGCGCATCCCCTTCCCCCCCCCTCCGGCCGCCGCCTTGATGATTACTGGGTAGCCGATCCGCGCAAGCAGCTCGCGTGCCTCTGCAAATGTCTCAATAGCGCCAACACTTCCTGGTGCAATCGGCACTCCGCTCCTGATGGCAAGATCACGTGCAGCTGTTTTGTCGCCTAGCATGTGGATTGCCGCCGGACTCGGACCTACAAAGGTCATCCCAGCATCAGCAACGGCCTGAGCAAAGGCGGCATTCTCACTCAGGAAGCCATAGCCCGGATGTATGGCTTCTGCACCGGAAACGCGTGCGGCTTCCAGCACCTTATCCATCACCAAATAACTCTCGCGTGGCGTAAAGCCCCCTATCGCAATAGCTTCATCAGCTTCGCGAACATGGAGGGAGTTGGCATCGGCATCGGAGTAGATGGCCACCGTGCGCACACCCAAACGTTTGCAGGTACGGATGATGCGTCGAGCAATCTCGCCGCGATTGGCGATCAGGAGCGTCTTGAACATGCGCGAAGTTAGGGGGCTAGGCGGTTGTTGAGGACTGCAGCAAGATCTTGGCGTTCGTGGAGGATTGCCATGATGCTAACGCTGGTTCTTGTAGTCTGGTAGACCACTCGGAACCCTTGAGAGTAAATCTGTCGGAGTTCAGAATTACCAAGATTATTCAACTCGGCGATGTGTAATCCGCGCCGAGCCATTTGAGAAGGGTCGATTTTTCGGTCCAGTCTGTGATTACAAATAAGTGGTTAGGCT
>CAZUGQ010000050.1:0-4462 GCA_964620125.1 uncultured Hyphomicrobiales bacterium | reverse complement strand
AGCATCATTGCTCTGCCACTCAACGAATCACGCACGCTCGTCACTGGCCAGAGCAACATCATCAAGGACACGTACGGTCGCACTCGCGCCATCTGCCAAAGCCCAACGGGCCGCATCTTCTTCTGCTCAAGCAACCACGACCGATATGGAGACAAACGAACAAACAGCGATTGGCTTATCGAGATCGTGCGAACATCGGATGTTGTAGAAGAATCTGATAACGTTCAGTTACTCCTTAATGCAGACATACTTTTCGTGAATGGTTTGCCGGGGAGGGCATCAGTAGTTATTTCGGATACACAGGGGCGAACGGTGTGGACCGGCAGGGCAGATGACTCCGGGTACATCAGCACTAGTCTGCACACACTTGCCACAGCCCCTTACCTTTTGTGGTGGCAGACAGCGCAAGGTCAGCACAGTCGGACGTTTACAAAACACTGAGCAAACGCACCACAGCATATGAACAAGTTCGATCTTATTCGTACACAGATATCGCGCACTGAACAAAGAGAACATAGTGCACCGATTTTCCCTACCTCGAGCTTTGTATTCGACAGCGCTGAACACATGCGTGCGATGTTTGCGGACGAGGTGGAGGGCAACATTTACTCGCGCTTTACCAATCCCAACACAACCGAGTTTGTAGAACGCGTGTGTGGATTGGAAGGGGCAGCGGCAGGCGTAGCAACGGCAACAGGCATGGCTGCAGGGTTTGCGAGCATTATGGCGGTGCTAAACAGTGGCGACCATATCGTGAGTTCGCGAGCGTTGTTCGGCAGCACCTATGCGCTGCTTACCAACTATTTACCACGGTGGGGCATCACCACTACGTTTGTGGACATTGATGATGTATCGCAATGGCGTGCCGCAGTTACTCCTGCAACAAAGATGTTGTTGGTGGAATCACCATCGAACCCGGGGCTGGATCTTGCAGATCTTGCAGCGCTAGGTGCACTAGCCAACGAACGTGGGTTAATTCTCAATATAGACAACACGTTTGCAACACCTCTGTTGCAACGTCCGATTGATCTAGGTGCACACCTGGTTTGGCACAGTGCCACCAAATATTTCGATGGTCAAGGGCGTACGATGGGGGGGGTGGTGGTAGGCCGCGAAGACCTCATCAAACAGATCTATCTGTTTGCTCGTAACACAGGTCCAACGATGTCGCCCTTTAACGCCTGGATCCTGAGTAAGAGCCTGGAAACATTGCCGGTCCGCATGGACAGGCATAGTTCAAGCGCACTACACCTTGCGAAAGTTCTCGAAGACCATCCCGCCGTTGAGCGAGTCAAATATCCGTACTTGCCGTCGCATCCACAGTACCATCTGGCTCAGCGCCAAATGCGTGCCGGAGGGGGCCTAATCACACTCTACCTACGCGGTGGGCGTGAGGCAGCAACCCGTTTTATGGATTCATTGCAACGCTTCTCCATCACAGCCAACATCGGTGACACCCGCAGCATCGTGACTCATCCCGCCACATCCACTCATGCGAAGCTTACAGAAGAAGCGCGTCTGAAGGTAGGAATAACGCAAAACCTCGTGAGGTTAAGTATAGGGCTAGAGGATGTACGAGATTTGGAGGAAGACATAGCTCAAGCATTATCTTTGCAGCCATGATTTCTACCCGCCATCAGATGATGATGTGTAACCCAGCGAGGCGCCGGTAAAATCACCGTACGTAGCAACCAACTACAGCGCCGTTTGCCCACAAGGTAAACGGCGCTTTTCTTTTTATGCCTGACATGAACTCGAACACACCTCGACAAATCACACTCGAACACGCAACCCTCGAAACAGGTATAGAGCTGGAGCGCGTGGTTGTTGACTACCAAACCTGGGGCGCGCCTAACGCAGAGGAGTCCAATGTGGCTGTGGTTTTGCCCGCACTAACTGGCACAACCAATGCTGCCGACTGGTGGGGGGGGATTGTGGGTCCGGGCAAGTACATCAACACCGACACCATGTTCGTGATCTGTCCGCGTATCCGCTACGAGGCTATCGCCTCCATTCGTACCAACAGCTCACCAGAACTTGCGAAGGCTCAGCCCCTTCTCACCACTCGAGATGCAGCAAACATCTATAACTGCGCGCTTGACGCAATAGGTATCGGCACAATCCATACCATTATCGGTGGTTCGATGGGTGGCCAGATGGCTCTCGAATGGGCGGTGCAGCAACCACATCGTTTTGCAAACATCGTTATCATCGCGGCCAATGCTTTGCCATCGGCGTGGGGAATCGCAATACGTGCGGCGCAGAGAAGCAGACCCTACATTTGGTACGGATGTACCAAATGCAGGAGGTAGGGGGCTTGCAGCAGCGCGTGCAATCGGGATGGTTTCGTATCGCAGCTATGATGATTTCAAACAGAAGCAAACTAATGCTGATAACCGCATTCAAGACTTCTCTGCCGAGAGTTATCAACGCTACCAAGGCAGTAAGCTTGCAAATCGCTTTCGTGCAGATGTGTACTACATGCTTACGCGCACGATGGACAGTCATGATGTTGGCAGAGATCGGGGCGGCGTACAAGCAGCACTTGCAACCATCACGGCACGCGCCGCGATTGTTGGTATAGATCAAGACATCCTGATGCCCACTCACGAGCAGAAGTACTTGGTGGAGCACATCCCCAATAGCACCTACCTCGAAATGCAAAGCACCGTGGGCCACGACGCTTTTCTTGCCGACCAACACCAACTCTCTACTCTCCTGTTCAGCACTAAGCACTAGGCACTAAGCACCAAACACTAAGCACTAATCACAATGACACTAACGATCGGACTATTCGGTTTCGGCTGCGTTGGCCAAGGTCTGTGGGATGTACTCCACCGCACGCACGGCTTACGTTCACGTATCACGCGCATCTGTGTAAAGGACCGCACGAAACCCAGGCCCCCTGACATTAACTTATTCACGTTCGATCGGGCAGAAATCCTGAACGACCCCACCGTAAATGTTGTGGTCGAGCTTATTGATGATGCCGACGCAGCGTTCGAGATTGTATGCACTGCCATGCGCAACGGTAAGGCAGTAGTTACGGCGAACAAAAAAATGGTGGCGGAAAGGTTAACCGAGTTACTGGAATTGCAGAGAGCTACAGGAATGCCATTGTTGTACGAGGCATCCACGGGGGGGGCTATTCCGATTATCAGAAATCTCGAGGAATATTATGACAACGATTTGCTGAGTGGCGTTGAAGGCATTGTAAATGGAACCACCAACTACATCCTTACGCGATTGATGAGTGACCCTAGCAAGGGCTATGCAGAGGCACTTGCCGAAGCTCAGGTGAAGGGCTTTGCGGAGAGCGACCCAACACTTGATGTTGAGGCGTGGGATGCCACGTACAAAACGCTCATCATTGTTGCGCATAGCATGGGCGCAGTGCTCAAGCCCGGACAGATTGTTCGGCGAGGAATACGCACCATCACCCCGTTCGATGTAGCAAGTGCGCGCAGTCTGGGTCAGACTATTAAACTGCTTAGCCGTGTTGTTATACACGAAAATGGCTTTGCAGCATCAGCTATGCCCTCACTTGTATCCACCTCCGATCCTTTAGCAAACATCAACAACGAAACAAACGCCATCCGCCTACACGGAGCATTTGCCGACGATCAGTTGTTGGTGGGGAAAGGAGCAGGGGCTCATCCAACGGCATCGGCAGTTCTATCGGATATTGCGGCACTACGCTATCACTATCGTTACGAATACAAGAAGATCGAGCAGGGTGATACTCCATGCTTCAATCTCGACATGCCAGTTCGTGCCTTCGTACGAGGTCCAAAAGAGCTCATCAATACGGTGCCTTTTTTCGAAGTCGAGGTAGAACACCGTACCGGTACTGGCCATTACCTGGTGGGCAATGTGTTGCTCTCGGAGCTGAGTAGCTCGGCTGCGTTTGGTAGTCATGAGTGTTTTGTAGCCTTGAGGGACTGAAGTTCCGGGTCAAACAGTCCGGGTCCGCCTGAAGTGCGTTCGGGTATGGTGCTTGCGCTGATTCCGTATGTAGCGAAGTAGGGATGCGATGCGGGGATAGTACGCTGTGGCTGCATAGTATCCTGGCTGCCACTTGAAGTTCGCGTAGCCCGGAACTGTTCGTCGAAGCAGGTAGGCGCTCTTGCCCTTCAGCATCTTCACAACTTCGGAGACAGCCAAGGTCGGTGGAATATGCACGGCAAGATGAATGTGATCATCTCCACCTCCCGCGGAGATCAATCGTACACCAATCTCTTCACAAATACTCCGAAAAACATCGGCCACTAGGCTATCCGTGTGCTGAGGCATTGAACGCTTCCGATACTTGGTCACGAACACCAAGTGGTAACAAAGACACGTGTAGTTGTGCGACATACTACACCCTACGTGCTACACCCCCCCACAAACGTGACGCCGTGGCCGGTGCAGGGTCCGGGGGGGGCGGTGCAGGGTCCGGGGGGGCGGTGCAGGGTCCGGG
>CAZUGQ010000049.1:0-5011 GCA_964620125.1 uncultured Hyphomicrobiales bacterium | reverse complement strand
CGCCGACAGTCAAAACCTTCTCGGCGTCGCTAGCATCAATGGTTAGTTCGAACACCTTCTCGAACTCCATGATGAGCTCTACGGTATCCAGGGAGTCGGCATTGAGATCGTTAGTAAACGAAGCAGTTGGCGTAACCTTCGAAGCTTCTACACCAAGCTTGTTGACAATGATATCTGTGACCTGTTGTGCCACGGTCGACATACACAGCCCTTACGAAAAAAGTGGTTGAGTTTGCTTTGTCACATCACCAGCCCGCCGTCAACATTCAGCACCTGCCCGGTGATATAGGATGATGCCTCCGCCAAGAGGAATGCTACCACGCTCGAGATTTCTTCTGTCCTGGCCGGACGTTTCAGCGGGATGGCTTCGTAATAAGCGGCTCGCTGTTCCTCCGTCAGTTTCCCCGTCATCTCTGTGTCTACATACCCCGGAGCAAGGCAATTTACTAAAACGTTCCGACTAGCTAGCTCGCGAGCTAGCGACCGCGTTAGTCCAACAATGCCAGCTTTTGCCGAACTGTAGTTAACCTGACCTGCGTTACCAGCAAGACCAACGATGCTGCCAATGTTTATGATGCGTCCATGTTTTTGTCTAAGCATCACCCGAGCCGCTGCCCTGCAAACGTAGAATACACCAGTCAGATTCGTGTCGATCACATCCTGCCAGTCCTTCGTTTGCATACGCAAAATCAATCCGTCGCGGGTAATCCCAGCGTTGTTCACAACGCCATCCAAACGTCCGTGCGCCTGAACCACGCTTTCAACCAAGGCATTCACCTCGTCTTCCTTGGATACATCGGCTTTATGGAAGGTCACCGTGCCTCCGGCCGCAGTGATGTGCTCGGTTAGCGTCTGTGCTCGTTCCGCGCTTGCATTGTAGGTCGAGTGAACAGTGGCACCTAGCTGGCAGAGATGTCGTACAATCCCTTCGCCAATTCCTCGAGATCCGCCAGTTACCAGAAAGACTTTGCCGTCAAACATTTCCGTTCTCCGAATGTGACTCACGGTAGCGCGTACAGTCTGCTTCCTTATCTAACCCCTCGAAAGTCGCCTCGGGAAGCGTTCTCTTTACAAGACCTTGCAGAACGGTCTGTGGGCCAACCTCGATAAAGTGATTGATGCCACTGCTTGCCATCGAATGCATTGTCTGCTCCCACAATACGGGGCTTACTAGCTGCTGTATTGCCGCCTCCCGAAGAACGTGCGCCTGTGTTGATGGCTTGCCAGTCACGTTAGAATACACGGGGATGCGAGCATCCTGAAAGGGTGTTTGCTGAACGGCATCTATCCACTCATCCATGACATCAGTAAGTAGGGGGCTATGGAATGCGCCGCTAACTTGCAGTTCCTTTACCATTCGTGCGCCGTGAGATTTGAAGGTATCTATGGAACTACGAATGAGCGCTGCAGACCCAGAGATGACAACTTGCCCGGGACTGTTGTAGTTGGCCGGAACAACAACGCCTTCTGTCTGAGCTGAGACCTCGGCGCAGATACGCGCCACCACGTCGTTGTCGAGTCCTATCACTGCCGCCATGGTTCCGGCATTCTGTTCGCCACTACGATACATCAAGGTGCCACGTGTGTGCACAAGGCGTAGAGCATCGTCAAAGTCAAGCACACCAGCTGCATGCAGAGCGGAGAACTCACCAAGGCTGTGCCCCGCAACACAAGCAACGTGATCTCCCACGCCCGTGCATGCCAACACCATTGCTTCGTGCAGGAACAGTGCCGGTTGCGTGTTGCGTGTCTGGGTAAGTACTTCGGCAGGCCCATCTGCCATGAGAGCAAAGAGGTCAAACCCAACGATTGACTCCGCTCTTGCCGCCAATGCACGGGCAGCCTCGAAGGTGGCTACAAGGTCGGCACCCATGCCAACGTACTGCGATCCTTGGCCAGAAAAGATTGCGGCGGTGTTGTTCATTGTTCTCCCATGGACCACCGAAGCAGAATACTGCCCCACGTGTAACCAGCACCAAATGAGGAGAGAACAAGAAGGTCTCCTCTTTTGATCTTTTTTTGTTCGTACAGTTCGGACAAACAGATGGGTATCGTTCCAGCAGTTGTGTTGCCATACCGGTCAATGTTGACCATGACTTTTTCCGGTGGCAAGCCCATCCGGTTGGCTGTGGCATCAATAATCCGCAGATTGGCCTGGTGAGGTATCAGCCAGGCAACGTCATCACCGGTCAGGTTGTTTCTCTTGAGAATCTCATAGCTAACATCGGCCATGCCCACAACTGCTGCCTTAAACACAGCTTGACCTTCTTGGTACACAAAGTGTTCGCGATTGGCCACGGTTTCTGCAGTTGGCGGGCGCAGGCTACCACCGGCTTTCTGATGGAGGTGTTTTTCTCCGTTCCCGTCCATGCCAAGAATGAAGTCCACAACACCTTCGTTTTCGTCCACGCTCGGTTCAATCAGTACTGCTCCACCACCATCGCCAAATAGGACGCATGTGGTACGATCGGTGAAGTCAAGGATTGCACTCATCTTATCGCCACTACACAAGAGTACGTTTCGGACGGCACCGCTTTCCACCAGCTTTGCTGCCGTAACCAAGGCGTAGAGGAATCCCGAGCATGCTGCAGCCAAGTCAAACCCCCAGGCATTGGAAGCACCAATCTTACGCTGAATGATGGCAGCTGTGGAGGGAAAGATTCTGTCTGGTGTTACGGTGGCAACAATCAAACAATCCACATCAGTCGGTGCCATGCCGCGCTGAGCAAGTACGGCATTGGCTGCTGGCACGAGAATATCGCTTACTCCACCCTCCTTGAGAAAACGGCGTTCCTTTATGCCCGTTCGAGTGCGTATCCATTCGTCGGACGTTTCGATGCGCTCTTCGAACCAGTGATTGTCGTACACATCCTCCGGTACGTGGTGTGCAATCCCAGTGATGGTTGCTCTCATGCGGAGGTGCCTTTGGAGGTTAATGGTTCAAGTTTTCTTTTGATATGGCCATTCACATCGCGCTGTACAACTTCTACAGCACGAACAATCATGTTCGTAATGGCTGCTGGTGACGATGACCCATGGCCGATGATAACAACGCCGTTGATACCAAGAAGTGGGACTCCCCCATATTCCTGATAATCCAAGCCTGTCAAAGCCCCTTTCAGTAAAGGCCTGAACAAGCCCATGCTCATGCGATGCATCCAACTGCGGTTGGCATAGGATCGAAAGCGTTCGCGCAGAAAGCCGAGCACGCTTTCGGCAAATTTGAGAACGATGTTACCTTCAAAGCCATCACAGACGATGACATCAGCAGTACCGCGAAGGATGTCTCTACCTTCCACATTACCGATGAAGTTCACCGGTGCCTGTTGCAAAAGCTCGTATGCCTCCCGAACAACATCAGTTCCCTTCGATGGTTCTTCACCAACATTTAGCAATGCCACTGTCGGGTTGCTGATGCCTTGCATGAGTTCACAGTATACGCTTCCCATTACGGCATAATCATGAAGGAATCGCGCCTTGCTATCAACGTTTGCACCCACATCAACTACGAGCGTAGGCCGATCACGCTGTGTGGGAAAGAATGAGCCAATTGTTGGTCTGCTTACGCCCGGAAGCCGACCGCACATCATGGTTGCCGTTGCCATCACTGCACCGGTGTTACCTGCACTAACGAAGGCATCGGCACGACCGGTTCGCATGAGCTCCAGGCCAACGAACAATGAACTTTCCTTGCGTTGCTTAATAATGGTTGAAGGTTCGTCAGCCATCCCCACCACGTCGGGTGCATGGTAAAGGTGTACACCCGGCAATAAAGCTGACCCTACGGAGGCCTTTACGGCATCCTCACGTCCCACGAGGATAACCTCGACCAGCGGTTGCATCTGGGCAGCAGCCTGCAGCGCACCTTCGATTTCATTTTTCGGTGCATAGTCCCCCCCCATGGCATCAACTACAACGCTGATGGCTGAAGGGGGCTTTGGTGGTAGTGTATGGTTCACCGGCTGGGTTCCGAGGCGGAGACCAGTTAGGTGATCAGTCTACGTTCAGGATTTTTCGCCCGTTGTAGTATCCGCAGGTGTGGCACACCACATGCGGCTGCTTGGCCGATCCGCAATTTGGGCAGGGGGCAATGGTAGGCGCAGAGGCTTTGTAATGCGTCCGGCGTTTTGCACCACGCGTCTTTGAATGGCGTCGTTTTGGGTTTGGCATGGTAAACTCCTCAGTTGCTACTTCTTCGACAATTTTTGGAGAGCGGCCCACCGATCGTCTGGAGTTGAGCTTTGCGGCTCTTCCGGCAACAGAGAGCTGATCTCAACATCTCGATACGCAGGCGAAACTCGCTTCATTGGGATGGCTATGGCCAGGTCCTGGCGCACGTCGTCCGTTAAATCAATCTCCTGTGCATCATCTCGCAGGCCTCGCACTTCTTCAGGATCCAGTTCCACACCTTGTTGACGAGCATGGAGTTCACCATCAAATGCATAGTCGAGTTCTCCATCTACAGAGATGGGCTCAACAAACTCTTCGAGAGAACGATCACACACCAGCAACGCATCAGCGTTCACGGTGTATGAAACATGGAGCTTTCGACCATTGCGGTAGACGGTTCCTCGCACCTGCACATCGGTCTGATACTCCGACACCAGACCTTCGATGCTCGATGCTGGTACTACAACCTCGAACTCTCGTTGGCCGTTCTGCAAGCCAACCAGCGAGACGCTAACGGCTGCTTTCGCTCGTGCTCCACGTTCCACAAGAGCGCAAATATACGGCAGCCGACTCCACTTTCGGAATCGGCTGCTTTTCGACGACTGGATTGGTAACCGTTGGGCTGTTAATCCTAACAGCCAAGTGACTTAATATTCTTTTTGGCTGTATCGTTGTTGGCATCAACCTTCAAGACTTCCTTATACCACTTGCAAGCATTCTCCGTGTTGCCTTGCCCCTGATATCCGAAAGCCGTATACAGCATCAGCCAAGGGTTTTTCGAGTCAATGGTTAAGCCCGTTTTACATCGTTCCACAATGGCCGGATAATCCTTTGCGGTAAG
>CAZUGQ010000048.1:0-5139 GCA_964620125.1 uncultured Hyphomicrobiales bacterium | reverse complement strand
TGTTGGTGGCACTCATGCCCGGTACGTAGCCGGTAAGGTCGAGAGCTACACCATTGCTTGCTTCTGTTCCCTGCAGCGTATACGCATCATCGGTGAGTTCAAACACAACCGGACCGGAAACACCCTTTTCAAAAACGTCGTTGATCGCAAGATCAATTGTTGGGTAGTTACGTGGCTGAGTGCCATTCTTGGTTCCGATTGTATACGTTCCACTCAGATTTCCTTCTACAGTGAAGTCAAAACATGTTTGATCGTTAGAAGGATCCGGGTCGTTGTTCACCAAGGTCATGCATGCACGGTACTGACCAGCAGCATCCGGCGTGAACAGAGGGAAGCTGGCAAGTGCAAAATTGTTAGGGGCTGCGGCATCAATCGAGGGTACAATCACTTGCTCGTTGTATACCCGCTGGAGTCCAGGCAAACGGAAAATTTCCATTCTTACTGGCCAGTTCGTGCCATCCAGAATCCCGTTGTTCTGAATCGTGCCACTGGGTTGGAAGGGGCGGTTAGCAAAGTACCGTCCAACACTATTTGGAGTGCTTATCGATGCTGACCCACCTTCCGTGTTGTAATTCACCTCGAAAATGTGCACGTTGGTGCCGCTAGGCAAACAGTCGTTTTCTACCTGTTGATCTACTGCATCATTGAGCGTTGCGCAATATTCCGCAGTGTACTTGCCAACGACTGTGGGCACAAATGTTGAGTTATTGAAATCGACAACGGAAAACTCACCAGTTGCGAGATTGCCCTCCCAGTGCTCTGTTGCCTGATTAACAACCTGTCCGCCTGGATAGGTACGGATGGTTACGTCAATGTCAACGTCAGTGACATTATTTAGACCAACGTTCTGAATTTGGCAGGAACGGAGCAAGGTCACATTAACAGGATTCTTCTTCGGTGATGGTTGTGGTGCGCGGATGGCAGAGATTGCAACATCGTTGGGGAAGGCAATGATGAAGTTCTTTGTCCACGTTTGGACACCACAGTCTGTTTCCAAGGTAACATGTACCCTGTAGGCACCTCCAGTAGCAGAGCTCAGGTTCAGACTTCCCATGGTGCCTGCATACGAACCATTGGCCTCTGAAAAAGTGATCGTTTTATACCCGTTCGATGTACCAGTCCATGTAATGGTGGAGTTTCCACCTGATGTGGCAGTATACACCGCAGATGTACTTGGGTTTGGGCCTGTTATCCTGTACGTGAGCTTGTACGTCTTGCCCGTTTGCTCGTAATACGTTACAGACGGCTTTGGATGTTGGGCATCACTACCATCGTATACGTCGCCTGACTTCAATATTCTGCGTGGGTCAACTTCGTCAGGGAAGGACTGAGAGACCCCAGCGCCAACACGCAAACGAATGTCCGGACGGAACGCTTTGTACTGAGAGGTGTAGTTCTGCCAGTTGTATCCATACATGTAGGGCCATGTGTAGCTGTAACTCAAACTGTTGCAGTCTGTTCCGTTGAATGAATAATTGAAGGCACTAATCCATGGCCAATAGCTACTGTAGTTGGGTGGATTCGGAGGCCGTACGTGCGTGATCAGGAAATCGGCATAGTTATACACTGTTGGCATGTCTGGCTTATTACAGCGATACATACCAATGGCAATGTTGCTCGTACCATCCCAGACGAACGTTCCATTATTGAATTCCCAGTCTACCCACGTTGTATCACCTGCTGGTATAACCGGAAGTGTCCAATTGTTGTTTGTGTAAACCTCCACAGCATTTGTTTGCGGTACAAGCGTGGCTGGAGATCCAGACCGTTGCAAACAATGGAAGTAGTAAAATGGAAATCCGCCTGGAACACTACCATTGTACGTCATGGTAGTTTGTGTGCCGATGTGCTTGATGAAGATTCGGTACTGGGCACTCCAGTTGATCGGGTTCCTTACAAATCGAAGACTCATCGCATCGATTGGACCAGCGCACAACCCTGCGTTTCTCATGTCCTGAGCCAATACTACAAACTCGGAGTAATTCCGGTTCATGTAGTCATACCACATGTAATACCCATAGATGTAGTAGTACTCAACTGGGTAATTGTAGTAGTAGGTATACGACGTTATTGTTTGCGCACCACTGCCCTGCCATCCAGGCACATGGGTATACTGTTGCGCAACCGCTGGTGCCGAGATGAGGAAGCAGAGCGAGCAAATCAAGACCGTAAGGTAACGGTTCATTGTAAGGCTCCTGACTGTGATTAGAGAATGAAGATCGTGCGGTAAAAAAGCCACTCCACCTCGCGTGTCAATGTGGCAACTGACGCGCATGTGAGGTTAGCAGCCATAATGTCAGTTCAAGATACCAAAGGTTTCATACAAGACAAGTTTTAGGGAAAATAATTTGTCAGCTTACATGCCATTAGGGCCAGCATGCCCGAAATTTAATTGACGACCGTAGCATTTCTGTCACGATTTCTGCCGACATGACCTAAGTGTACAACCAAAACTTCATGACTACTGCCCAATGGAGTACTTCTGGGCAAATTATAGATGCAGATGAGCGCGGATCATATTGCCTGGTCAATGCCAGGATTGCGGACTACATGACCAATTGGCAAACGATTGTACGTATACAAGTGGACCATTCGCTGTAAGTGTAATATTGCTAAGCCGTTACGATGGCGATGTGCTAACAGCTACGTGAACTTGTCACCGAACTATCAAACAACCAGTAGTGGAATAAATCCACATGACAGTGGACTGTATGTGTATGATTTCTTTGGTGCTTGGAGCGGGGCTTGAACCCGCACGTCCCTTACGGGACACGGGATTTTAAGTCCCGTGCGTCTGCCAATTCCGCCATCCAAGCAAATGAGATTACACCATGGTTAGGGTGTGCGCCATGAGTGTTCGTGGCAACGGAGTCCACCACTGGGTCGATGTGGAGGGTAGAATAATATGTAAAGGAACACAAATGGAGGCACTGCCCAACATAATTCTTCAACTTACTGGGACCTGCTGCCGAACCGCAACTTGAAAAACTCGAAAACCATTGGCACAACACTAACAACCACAATGCCGAAGATGACAAGTGTGAAGTTCCGTTTCACCGTTGGATGATTGCCAAACAGATAACCGAGCACCACAAAGCCAACAACCCAAATTACTGCACCAGTCACATTATATACGGCGAACTTGCCGTACGTCATTTTGCCGATCCCAGCCACGAATGGAGCAAACGTGCGAACAATTGGCACGAACCGTGCAAGAATGATGGTTTTTCCGCCGTGTCGTTCATAGAATGCATGCGTTCGCTCGAGGTATGATCTGTTGAACCACCGCGATTGCGCCGAAGTAAACACGCGCTCACCGAATGCCGATCCGATGGCATAGTTCACACCATCCCCAACAACGGCTGCGATTACAAGAAGCACAATTAGCAATGGAACGTTGAGCGTGCCCAGAGCTGCTACTGCACCGGCGGCAAACAGTAGCGAATCCCCGGGAAGGAATGGAGTTATCACTAACCCAGTCTCTGCAAAGACCACCACAAAAAGAATTACATACGTCCACACACCATACTCCGTGGTGAGCCACACCATGTGATGATCCAACCGCAGCAATAAATCAAGCACCGCTTCAATCCAGCTCATTGCACTTCCTCAGGAAAAGTATGAAAAGGGGCTTGGGTAGGCGTTATGGCGTATGCTCCAACACGGCACGAACACGCCCTCCGGCTGCTTGCAGCATTGCCTCTGCCTCCGCAAAATCACAGCCCCTTGCCGCCATGACGATTGCCGTCTTTACACGCCAAGAGCAAACTTCAAGTAGGTGGCGAGACTCGTTGGTCCCAACATTTCCAAGAAGGCTTACGATGCGTACTGCTCGATCGCGAAGTTTTTCGTTCGTTGGTTGCACGTCAACCATCACGTTACCATAGGTCTTGCCTATTCTCACCATCGCTGAAGTGGTGATCATGTTCACAATCATCTTCTGGGCTGTGCCACTTTTCATGCGCGTGCTGCCAGCTATGGGTTCGGGGCCAACAGGCGGACAAATCAAGAGGTCAGCAAACGGGACTTGCGAGCGCACGACATCTTCATCGTTCGTACTAATCAGAACCGTGTACATGTCCAGACGATGTGCCTCTTTCAGTGCACCCAGTACGAACGGCGTTCGGCCGGAAGCGCTCAGCCCAACAACCATTCCAAGTGGCCGTACATCCCGTGCATTTTCCTCATGAATTGCCTTGCCACCGTCGAGCGGATTGTCTTCAGCACCCTCTATGGAACGCACGAGCGCCGCTGCACCGCCAGCAATGATTCCCACTACAAGGTCGGGGTCTGCTCCATACGTGGGCGGTAATTCCGACGCATCAAGTACGCCGAGCCGACCACTTGTTCCCGCACCTACGTAGGCCATGCGTTTGCCCGATTGCACGGTTTTCACCAGCATGTCTGCGGCTGTGGAAACCTGGCCAAGTACGAACCCTACCGCATTGTCAACCAACTGATCTTCCTGGTGAAGCAACTCGATGATCTGTCGGGTGTCCAGAAGGTCAATTTCTGCCGTTCTGGGATTGATGGCTTCCGTGGTAAGAGACGATAGGATCATCGGGTGTTATTGGTTGTGCAACCAGATTCCGTTGTGATCATGTAGAATCGCAGTAAATCACCATCGATGAATGGTGTTTCCAGAGGTTAAGAATCACAAAAGTAGGATATCGGATCACGACCACCGGAAGTGTTTGCACGGTCAACCAGTTGGCTATATCTTTGTGGTCTTGTTTTTCGCAACATTACACGTACCATGGCCCATCACAAGTCAGCCCTGAAGCGAATCCGTTCGAGTCGGCGGCGCAAGCTTTACAATCGTGCAAACAAGAAACTCATGCGTGAAGCTGTTAAGGCAGTCCGCATGTCATCCGATCTTGCAGTTGCCCAGCAGGCACTTAGCAAGGCGTTTAGCATTCTTGATCGCTGTACTGCACGTGGAGTAATCAGGAAGAATACGGCAGCCAATCGCAAGAGCAGGTTGGCTAAGCATGTACAGAAGCTCGAAGCTTAAATCGTTAGGCGAACACCTCGGTAACGAGCAGTGCAGTAGTGCAGTACTGTGCACCCGTAGCTCAACTGGATAGAGCATCTGACTACGGATCAGAAGGTTTGGGGTTCGAATCCCTACGGGTGCGC
>CAZUGQ010000047.1:0-6855 GCA_964620125.1 uncultured Hyphomicrobiales bacterium | reverse complement strand
TTGGTCCATCCTGTAAGTTAGTGATGCAGCATCACAGGAGGACATCATGGCGCGAAAACACTATAGCGTCGAGCAGATAATCTCACTCCTGCGAGCCGGGGAAGTCGAGATTGGCGAGAAGATGACCATTGGCGAATTCTGCCGGAACAAGCAGATCTCGGAGGTCACGTACTACCGTTGGCGCAAGGAGTACGGTGGCATCAGCATGGATCAAGCCAAGCGGATGAAGGACCTGGAGGAAGAGAACCGTCGTCTGCGCAAAGCGGTTTCAGACTTGACTCTTGACAAGCAGATCCTGGAGGAGGTAGTGCGGGGAAACTTCTGAGCCCGGCCCGCCGCCGCGAGGCAGTGATGCATGTGCGTGCATCGTTGCACGTGAGCGAGCGGCGCGTCTGCCGGGCGATAGGCCAGATGAGAACCACCCAGCGATATCAACCTCGCCATTCGCAAGAAAAAACGATGGTACGCAGCCGCGTGATTGCACTAGCCACCGAGTATGGCCGGTATGGGTACCGCCTGGTGTGGGGAATGATGCGCAACGAGGGCTACCTGGTCAACCACAAGCGTGTGTACCGTATCTGGCGAGAGGAGGGCTTGAAGATCCCTACCAAACAGCCAAGGCGGCGCCAACTGTGGCTCGGTCACGGTTCAACGATCCGATTGTGGCCCGAGTACCGTCACCATGTCTGGAGCTACGATTTCGTTACCGATCAAACCAGCAATGGCCGGAAGTTCCGAATACTCAACATCATCGACGAGTACAGCCGTGAGCACCTGATCAGTCATGTTGCACGCCGGATCACCGCCGCAGACGTGCTGATGATCCTGAGCAAGTTGTTCGTCAAGCATGGTCTTCCCACTCACATCCGTAGCGACAATGGGCCGGAGTTCGTGGCCAAGGAACTAGTATCATGGCTCAAGAACCTTGATGTGCAGACCTCGTTCATTACGCCAGGAAGCCCGTGGGAGAATGGATACATCGAAAGCTTCAATGGACGAATGCGAGCCGAATTGCTCAATGGAGAACTCTTCGCAACTCTAACCGAGGCACAGATCCTTATCAATCGTTGGGCACGGTTCTACAATACGATCAGACCACACTCAAGTCTCGGCTTCCTACCACCAGCACCAGAATCAATTCAACCACCCATTTTTACCATCGCTGCCTGAACACTAACATTGCACATGGACCAAACAACGGGGGCAGCTCACACCACCCCTACCAGTGCGTTCGTGCCATGCGAGTACAGCGGAAAGGTGACCCAGTGCTCGGCTTGCCGTGTTGTCGTTGTATCCATAACCTTTCACAAGCCAGCGGTACAGATCGCGTTCCAATGTCTGGGCTGCGTCAGCCTGCTGCGGTGTGCCTGCACGGAAACCGGCAAGGGTTAGCGGGTCACCAACTGCTGTTTCATAATGAGTGAATGCTCGTTCGCTTGTCTTGTATGCCTTTTGCGTTCCAGTGCTCAATTCTCCTTCCTGTGCTTTGAGGTAACGGGAGAATAGGACCGACACATTTTCACGCTGTTTGGTTTTAGTTGTTGATGCGGGCTGACCCAACACCAGAGCCTTGATGGTGTCCAGCGTTGTCTTTCCTTCTTCGAATGCCGTAGCCACTACCTGCTCAGCCTGTTCCATGCGTTGCCGAACGGACAAGGCGTCAAGTGTTGATCCCTTTGGACGATTTCGTCTGGAGTCCCACAGGCTTACTGGAAAATGAGAACACTCTTCACCAAGCGAGAAACGAATCTTCTGCCCGTTGGCAGTGACTGTACATTGAACAAACCCAGAGTTAGCATCGGGTTTGACTTTTAGAGTAAAGGTTACGTTGTACTTCGCGCTCACTAGTGCACTCCAAACAACTACGATGGAACACTAAAAAGGGGTGTCCAAAAGTACCGAAACCGGACGAAACGAATAAAAACGTAAGAAAAGCTATCGCTTGAAAATCTCTGTAAGTACTGTGGTTATCGGTGATTTAGCGAAATCAATGGAAACTATCGGAAAGGCGGGAGTGGTCGCTACAAGACTAAAACTAGTCGCTGTAACGCCCATGGATAGGGGGCTGTAGAAAGGGGTGTCCAAAAAGGGGTGTCCACTTTCTTGATTTCAGTGAAGTGCTGAAGACTCTAGGAATCTCCACCCAGAAACACTACGCCAGCGATTCCCAAAACAACTGTACCTACTAGCATTGCACCATTGACTTGGCGACTCTTGAATTCACCATCCACAATCCACGAGACCAAGTGCTCGCAGTTTGCACTAATGAGATGATAGGGCAGTGGATCGCGTAGTGCCGCATAGCACCTCTGCATTATCTCAGCCTGACTCAGTCTAGCTGGTGTTGCTCGGATAAAACAATCTTCCCCGCTGCAAAACAGATCGAGAGTAACTACTCGGAAGCCCTGCGATGCAACAGACTCCAAAACCCAATAGGTTTTGAAACCATAGCCGTTGCAACTGTAGCCAAGAATTACCCCATGATGCATGAAGACCTTGTCCTTGGGTCTCACAATCGGCACTCCGGACCATTGGGAGTCGAAACAAATTTCACCTGCAACGCTCCTTGATGGGCGCTGTACTGTTTTGTACTGAGGCTTAACGATTGTGATCATTTTGGTGCTCCGTGCCAATTGGTTGTTCCAACTCAAATGTAGTCTATCGTCGGATCAATTGAACCAAGGAACTCACTGAGTGTAAAAAAATCAAGCTCGAAAAGCACCCTTTCCTATGAAAAACAATTCACCACTAGATATCGACTGGTGATCTGATTGGTTATGAGCCGATGCTTCAATCACCGCGGTGAGGTCGGTACTACTGTTTCGGCGGCAGTTACCGGCGGTAAAATCGTGCGCACCGTCCATATTCATGTAGTTGGGAGCCTAAGTTCTTGACGTCAATCTGCTTAGTCGATCAACATTGAGTCATGAGTGGCCCAATCCGTCCCAAATCAGCACAAAAAAACACAGGAATTCCCAAGGAAGCACATCAGGTCGCCCAGAACCTCACACGATTGTATGTCGAGTATCTCAGGCATATCTGGATAGCGTTCAATGCTCGATGTTCGAGACCGCATTAAGCCAGACTTGACTGCCCTGCGTGCCTTCATTCTGAGCGCAAGCCTGACTTCAACAAGGCGCAGACTTTTTTATTGCCACCGCAATTGACCGTCAGGGTCGCACGGCGTGACGCAGAACCCCGAACACGAATGGTACTACGTTTGCAACGCGCATTATGCAAACAAGCGCGCGAGAAACACTCACGAAATCGCTGACCGATATCAGGTTTGTTTTTTCTTTGCCTTCTTCGGCTTGGATTCCGAAGCGAATCCCTGTGTTAGCTCGCGATACTTGGCAAACAAAAACTCAAGGCGCTCACGATCAGACGTGAAAGGGGCTTTGCGATAGCAACCATCCACAGCTTTGTCCAGTAACTCATGCGCCTTGCGAAGGTCGGGAGGCATCGTAGTAGGATGATAGAGGTCCGCAAGAGACGAGGTAGGATAATGCGCCCGTGCGTCTAACACACCTTGAGCAAGTTCTGAGACGCTTGCCTTCTGTGCTTCTGTTGTGTCGGGCCAAGGATAGTTGTTGTAGACAAGGTCCTTGGAATATCTATAGTCAGATTTCAAACGTCCGCAGACCGTACGCACCCAAGCCATGTGCATTGATGAACTCAGTATCCCAAAGTGGTACTCTGTTGCTTCATGGATCATGAGATTCAGATTTGTTGTGACTACGTCTGGGCCAACAAATCCAATTGGTATGTATACTCTCGATTCGCTTGATACAGAAGGAAAAATGAGATAGTTGGAATCTGGATGCCTCGTATCGCGAAACTCCCACGGTCGCACAGCATGCTCACGAGTTGAGGGAGCCTTGCTATCAAGTCTGAACTTCTTGACTAGGGCCACTCTATCCAACACAGCAGGCATTTTCCTCAGCTCTGATGGTTCAATGTCCACAAGCCAAAGACAGTATCGCTCTCCGTTGTTGATGAACTCCCATGCACCCACACATTTCTTGATATACTTCTCAATACCCGGGGTAGACAACAGCAACTCACCTCTTTCTTCAGGTGTTAGTAGGAGGTGTCCACCGTCAAGCGGCATGTTTCCAAACATCATTGGCGGAATCTTGCACAAAGGTGTAGAGCGCCCTAGGATGAATACATCTGCGCCTTCAGTCAGGTATCCATTGATGTTCGCAACCACTTTCCTTACCGGCTCGCCATCCAGAGTGTGATAGTCAAAGAGATGTTTCTTCGGAATATCAAAGCAACCAAATCCAACAACAACACAGTGTACTGCTGCAACTCCGCGTGCTTCGTTGGACCATCGGAACGTTCTGTGTGCAAAGTGAATGCGCACACCATACTTCTTGGATAGATGCAGCCAGAGGATTCCAACTTGTTCGCCTTGCGAGAGTGAGTTGGTTGATACGAACGCACACGTAATGCGCGTGCCTAACATGAGCGTTGCGGCCTTGACATACCAACCTGTAACGTAGTCCAGTACACCAGAGCCGGAGATATTGCCAAAGAGATGTTTGATCTGATCTCGTTGCTTCTGCGTCATCATCTTGGAACCAATGAACGGAGGGTTGCCGAGAACAAACCACTCCTTGTCAGGCTCGGCGGCGATCAGTGCATTCCAGTCTGTTTCCAGCGCATCGGCTATGTGAATGGTTGGACCTTCCGAGAGTGGCAATCTCACAAACCATGATCCAAACTCCAGTGCAAGCTTCACGTTCATTTGATGGTCAACCAACCAGAGCGCAGTCTCTGCAATGCGTGATGGAAACTCTGTGAGCTCGATACCATTCATTGCATGCACGCTTAGACGCGAGAACTCACTCACGTCCGTAGACATCTGCGTTGCCCGAGCCCCCTTGGAAAGGACTTCTATCTGCTTGAGGATTTTGATTTCAAGCAGACGCAGTTCTTTGTACGCCACGATGAGGAAGTTGCCGCAACCGCAGGCAGGATCGAGAAAACGCATGTTTGCTACGCGCTCATGTAACGACCGAAGTTTTGGTATGCTGCCACTTGCTGCTTGAAACTGTTCAAGTAGCTCGTCAAGAAACAGACCAGATACAACCTTGAGTATGTTCTTTTCGCTAGTGTAGTGCGCGCCAAGATTCCGGCGCTCGGTGTCGTTCATCACGCTCTGGAACATTGCACCGAAAACGGCGGGCGATACGTTTTGCCAATTGAAGTTGGCACAATCCAAGAGGCGTTGCCGCGATGCGCTATTGAACGTGGGAATGGGGAGTTGCTCGGCAAAGAGATCACCATTCACGTATGGGAAGGCGGCAAGTTCTTCGTCCAGATTCGGCGGTCTACGATCCTTGTGAGTGTTTAGAATCTGGAATAGGTTCGTCAACTGTGGACCGAGGTCGAGTCCATCCTCGCGTGTTTTGGTTTCGAGGAAACTGACAAAAATGTCGCGATTGAAGATGCCCGTATCGTCCGCAAACAAACAGAATAGGATCCGCACAAGGAACACCTCAAGTTGATGTCCTCGATACCCGTTGGCTTCCAAGGCATCGTGCAACGCACCCATGAGTTCCGCAGCCCTGATGTTTGCTGGGTCTTCATCCTTGAACGTGCGTTGAACGTACCCGCTGATGAATCCAAAAAGATCTGTGCGATCCGGAAAGTCAGATAGTTGAAATTCAGTGTCGGTGTCATCTACCAAGTCATGCAGTCGGATGCGCTGAAAGTCAGATACGATAACGTAGCGTGGCAACTGCTGGTCCGTGAGGCCAGGAAAGTAGTCAAGAGCCTGAGTGAAGGCTCGGTCCAAATCGCGTCCTGCCGACTTGTGTTCTACAAGGCATACTCCGGGCCAGAAGAGATCGATAAAGCCCGCTTTCTGACCTGCCTTGTTTACCTGCTTTTCGAAGGATGCAACTCGCTTGCGGTCGATCCCGAACACCTGAAAAAACTCATTCCAGAAGGTCTTTGCTTCTGCGTTTTCATTGCGTTCATCTTGCCATCGTTGTGCGAATGCAACTGCGCGGCCACGTATCTCGCTTAGAGAGAGCATGCAACAAATTACACCAAGGGGCATGGTTCTGTGGCGGTGCGGTTATGGTACAGTGGGCTTTGAACATGTAGTAGCATTTAGAGTGTGTCATGTGACCAATAGGTAAAAACTCACGATGACAACGGCGCGAATTCTTCCTTAGGTTGCTACGTAGAAACACTGGCGAGTTCACTCTGCTCGAAACAACGTTTGCAGGTCTTTCCCACCAGTAGTGGCTTACCCAGCAACCTCTTTCACGGGTTTCTCTTTTTGTTCAGGGAGTTTCGATATGCGATTGTTGACTGCGATATACGTGGCGGGCCTGTTGCTCGCCTTGTGCGTGCCCTTAAGGGCACAGGTACCTTACGACCTGTCGCAGGCCGTGGAGTACAAAACGGTCTGGAGGATGGAGTTGGGAGCTGTAGCCAGCGGCCTAGAGTATAACAAGGATTTTGGGGGACATCAGGGACTTGACATTGTCACCACAGCAAAAGGCGGCAAGCACCAGACATGGTCAACACGTCCGCGTCTTGACACAACCAATTTGTTCGATTGGTTCGGCATTCACAATGCGGTGCACCTCAATCCCATCGACTACGACGGCATTCCTCCTAACGAATACGTCAACGGCAAGGGCATCATCTGGAAATGTGCGGAGGGAGCGAGTCCGTTTCCGCTCACGCCTATCGACACGGCCGGCTATGCAGAGTGTACCGGCGAGCCATCGATGTCGGCCGACGTGGATGGCGACGGCTACCTGGATGTGATCACCCGTGGCGACGGCCATGCCGGGCGTGTGATCATGGGCGGTCCGATGTCGGGCAAGG
>CAZUGQ010000046.1:202-7840 GCA_964620125.1 uncultured Hyphomicrobiales bacterium | reverse complement strand
TAGAGCATCTGACTACGGATCAGAAGGTTTGGGGTTCGAATCCCTACGGGTGCGCTGGAAGACCTTGTCAATCGTGGATTGGCAAGGTTTCCGCGTTTTTATCCGATACCGCATAGAAAGCTCGACGTAACTCTCATGCGAGTTCGTGGTTGGCAGTTCGTCCCCGGTGCGGCACTAGGGGCAATACTGCACCAAGCGTACCTTTGTCCTTAGGTCCTTAATCAACCCCAAAGGTGCATTATGCGTTTCATGGTGATTGTTTGTTGTGCACTGTTCTTGGTTCTTCTCCCAAGCAATACTCAGGCAGATACGGGCATCGGCGTCCAGTTCGGTGAACCTGGAAGCGTTGCTCTGTCTATGCGATTCACAAACCTTGCCATCGGAGCCGGATGGCATCTGGGTGATGATGGGTACCTGGTTGCTGATGTAGATTACTGGTTGCTAGAGAAGAAACTAGCAAACAAGTTGGACTGGTTCCTGGGACCAGGAGTTGGGCTTCGCATTGGCGACCCCTTTCGACTCGACGTCCGCCTGCCAATAGGCTTGCAGTGGATGCCAACGAAGGACATTGAGATATTCGGGCAAGTTGCACCTGCACTGCAAATCATCAACGAAACAGCGTTCAAGTTTGGTGGAGCTGTTGGCATCCGCTATGTTTTCTAACATATTTAGAGCCCCCTACCATGGTATTTGTGATCACAATCGTTTTACTGTTCATCAATGCCGCACCTGTTAATGCAACAGATGAAGAAGAATACGCCAAGTGTACCGTGACGGTAAAATGGAAGCGGACGAATGCTGAAGACTGTACCGTGTCAGTCACCGTAAAGAACGGGTCAAAGAAAACACTTGTCGACCCAACGGTGCGAGTAACCTTTTACGACAGCTCGGGCAAGGAGGTAACCTCGGCATCCAAGGCCTACTTTGCACGCATTCCCAAGGGTAAAAGCAAAGCCCTTGAGGCACGTATCTGGAGTTATGTGGATACTACTGCGGTGGAGGCAAAAGGGGCAGTAGAGGGTGGGTATCTGGAGTAGCATACGTTTTACTAGATACCAATTGACTATTGCTGCCCAGTCTCCTGTCTGCCAGCGTGCTTCCGCGTGGCAAGGGCAATCATAGCCCCGCCAACAACACTTGGTGCTATCCACCCGATTAGTCCCAACCACGGTGGTGCATTCACCACGATGAATGCCGTCCATGCACTGATCAACGCACCTCCCATCAACGTTATATGTCGCTGAAGTCTCTTCGATCTGCTCAGTGGTTTGGCATGTGAGGCCCGCGTCATTCGAAGTTCGTTTGTGGCCATGGCGGATATGCCCAGACCGAAGACTAAGCTTAATGCCACACTCTCCGACCACCCCGCTGCGGCAAGAACCAACTGCCCAATGCCAACCAAGAGCAACAACACCGAAGGCAGGTAACCAGCATCCCGCTTGCCTGGCCACATCATCGTGCGCCTGCCCATGTAGGCCATATACCCACTGAACAAGGCAATCAGCAAGAGAAAGGTGTTCGGGTTGATCAGCGCCATGCCAACGGCAGTTGCTGCTACCGCCATCATGCAATACACAAACCACACACCCAGCTTCCGGTGTACCGCATCTCCCTTTCTCCGAAAGGCAATCACCGTACCCAACCCAAGCGCACCTGTGCCGGCACCTATGTGCAACGCCGTTGCCAATATGTAAGCAAGGTCCACTGTAACTCCAGTAATCTTGTAATCCTGTAATCCCGTAATCCTGTAATCCTGTAATCCTGTACTCCTGTACTCCTGTACTCCAGTAATCCAGTAATCCAGTAATCCAGTAATCCAGTAATCCAGTAATCCAGTACTCCAGTAATCTCTTAAAACGTGTACTTCACCATCGGCACGGGAAAGAACCCTTGCTGATACTGCGTCACGATCTGACCCGTTTTGGGATCATAATCCTGCGAGAACACATTCTGGTTGTTGGTCACGTTTTGTAAGTCAATCGCGAACTCAAGTGAAGAGTGGGCAAACTCTACACGATACACAAACTTGAGATCAAGACGCAGGTATGGTGACTGACGCTCACTATAGGCATTGGTGTAGTCAAGTACAGTCTCGCCTTCAATGGCACTTTGCTCCAAGTCAATGGGCGTAAGGTACCGTCCGCCGGTTGTTGTAAATCGAACGTTGAGACCGATGATACTTCCAGAACCAAGGTCGAACTCCTTACCGCCAAGGAGATTCACTACATAGTTCGTATTGAAGGCCGTATTACGCTCGATGCCGTCGCTACCCTTGTACTTGCTGTCGAACAGTGATCCAGTTAACAGAAAGTATAAGCCGTCACTAAAGAAGTGCTCAACAGTAAGCTCTGCACCAAGGTTGGTGCCAGTGCCTTCGTTTACCAGACTGTCCTGTGTATCTGGTGCAAAGTCGTTCCCCTGATTCAGGGCTGAGTATGACGACGAGAAAGCTGTAACGGGAGCATCGAACAAACTTTGATAGTACCCTTCGAGTTTGATGCGAATCTTGTCCGTTGCAAACCAATCGGTGCCAAGCACAGCATGATGTGCTCGTGTGAATCCGAGGTTTTCATTCGTATACAACGGACCCGTTGGTCCTGGAGTCTGCACGGCGTACGTGTAGATGCCTTGGCGCTGACTATGAAGCCCGTATCCGGCATTGAGACTAAGTGTTGGGGAAAGGTTTGCCGTTACTCCCACACGTGGCTCCACAGCAAAGGCGTCACCTTGTGTGTAGTGCTGTACATGGACACCAACATTCGTGCTCAGCCAATCGGTGAATCGATTACGAAGTTGGGCATACCCTTGCGTTAACACCGCCGACCCATCCTGATCAACATTCACGCGTTCATTGGGCAGACCAAGATTGTCCACGTTGTACAGACTAAACGTTTGAGCGTCAACAAAGCCCCCTACCTCAAGGTTGATATTGCGACTAAACTTGTGTCGAAGGTTGATCACACCGCTTAACGTTTGCGTCACAAATTCTGCTTCGGCATCGTGATAGGCTTCTCGCGTAATCGGATTGATGCTATCGCCGTCGAAGCGTTCAAAGGTGCCACTTACGCCGGCTGTTGCCTTGCCGGTGGTGTTCTCACCGAAACGCTGTTCAAAGCTTACTCCTGCCCATCCTGTTTTATATCGTACTCGCGTGTTTCGATCGGCACCACTGTAGTAGTTATTCTCTGTAGTATCCGCTTCGTTGCCGAGAAAGTCAACGTCGGAAAGTCCGCCAACACCGAAAAAACTCAACTTTCCACCGTCACCCACAGGAGTTTGAATCAGTGCCGTAGCATCTTGATACACGGGTGTAGCACCGCCAGTACCAAAGCTGATGCCGAGAGCATTGAAGAGTGCCAACGTAGAGTAACGGTAGTTGGCTAGGAAGGATGATCCTCCACCCATAGGGCCTTCTGCGCCAACCTCGAGTCCATTGAATCCCATCTGCGTCATGAACTCATATTGTTGAGAGTTCCCTTCTCTCAGCCGCAGGTCGAAGGCACCACTAAGCCCGTTGCCATACATGGCAGGATATGCACTAGTAATGAAGTCGCTCTTCGCGAGCACGTTATTGTTCAGCATACTTACTGGTCCACCCTGACTACTGAGTGCACCAAAGTGATTTGGATTGGGAATATTCATTCCTTCCATCCGCCACAACATTCCTTGTGGTGAGTTACCCCGAACAACGATATCGTTACGAGAGTCATTCGCACTGCTAACACCAGCGTAGTTTGCTGCCATCCGGGATGGATCTCCAAGCGAACCAGCGTATCGCTTCGTATCCTCGGTATTGAACGGCCGACCGGATACGTTTACGTATTCATTGTTGGTTATCGCAACATCAGTGATACGATCACTCTCTACACCAACTGCTTCGACAGTTGCAAAGGCTTCCTTCATTGTTACGGGCAGCACCACTTCCTTACCTGCTGTCACAAGCAGATCTTCCAGGATGAATGGCTCGTAGCCAAGGAATGATATTCTAACGGTGAGTCTGCCCACGGGCATTTCCTTAATACGAAAAGCACCGCTCTTATCGGTAATACTTCCGCCAAGCACAGAATCCTTTAACAACACCTTAACAGTAGCGCCGCGCAGCGGAGCGTTGGTAACAACGTCCACTACCGTGCCACGAATAGTTTGAGTTCTCTCCGTTTCCTGAGCACTCAACGAGATAGCTGAAATGCCCACTAACGCCACAAGCACAAGCAATGACTTCATTCTTTCCTCGAAGACCGTGGTGAAACAACGGCTGCGAGTTACGACAAATCATCGGCCTGGTTTCTTGACGATCGTCAAGCTGGAACACTTCTTGACGATCGTCAAGATGTTACTTCACGTGTTTGAAAGGGGCTTAGGCCCGCGCTTTTCGCAGCAGTCTTGCTCGTATGCGTGAAAGTGATTCTGCAGTGATTCCCAAATACGATGCAATCATGTACAATGGAACACGCTGCATCAGCAGTGGGTTCTGCTCAGAGAAGCGTTGATACCGGACTTCTGGCGTATCGATCTGTAAGGACATTGCACGTTCAACGAACTCAACGTACAAACTCTCGGCAACGAGCCGCCCAATTCTCTCGGCAACGGCTCCAGTGGAATACAGCTTTTGCATACTATCGTACGACATTGATAGTATGCGGGTGTCTTCCAACGCCTGGATTGACATTATTGATGGCTGGCGCTTAATGAAGCTTACGTATTCCGTCGTAAAACAATTCTCGTGTGCAAACAATCCAACAACATCTTCTCCATTTCGCTCAAAAGACTGCTTTACCAAACCAATGGCTACGAAGCCAACCCAGTTGCACACTTGTCCGGCCTCCAGCCAATAATCACCTTTCGCTACATCATGAACTATCAACACATTCTGGATTGCCTCCCATACCTCATCCTGCAGTGGTATGAAGGTCTCATATAAACGCCGAAGCGCCTGCAGCTCTGAAGGCTGCGGCGCTAGCGGCCTTTTACCGTTTTTTTTAATTGTCACACCAAGCATGATGTGGCAAAAATGCATCTATTTCCGTATTGGATATCCGGCCTTGATCCAGGCCTGAATTCCGCCAGACATGTTGTACACGTTTTTATAACCAAGTGCCTTTAAGTCGTCGGCTGCATACGCGCTTCGGCCGCCCACAGCACAGTACACCACGATAGGTTTCGCCTTTTCCAACAGCGCCGCTTTCTTCTTGAACTCCTTATCCATTACATCAATCAAAACGGCACCATGCAGCGTACCCTGTTTCCATTCGTTCTGGGTTCGAACATCCAAGACGATGACGTTACCCTTTTCGATCAGTCGCTTCGCATCATGCACGCTGATGTTTGAGACTTCCTGAGCACCAGTGTAAGTGGAAATTAATGGCAGAAAGACGAGGACTGCCAACATTGCAGTTATCCTTGTGGAAAGCATCTTACCTCCCTCGCATCATGTCACGCACGGCTGTCCATGGTCCGCCATTTACAGCCTTCAAGCCATGTGATACGGCCAAACGTGCTGCTTGGCCACTTCGTGCCCCGGATGCACAACAAAACACGATTGGTCGATCGACTGGTAGATTGTCCAGTGCAGATTGTAGCTGATTCAACGGGATATTCGTTGAGTCAGGCACGTGGCCGCCAGCATACTCCAACGGACTCCGTACATCGATGATCAATGGGTTCGTATCCATGATGTGCTGGAGTTCTTTTGATCCGCTACCAAAGAGCTTG
Source organism: uncultured Hyphomicrobiales bacterium (assembly GCA_964620125.1). GTDB lineage: Bacteria > Bacteroidota > Ignavibacteria > Kapaibacteriales > Kapaibacteriaceae > OLB6. The sequence continues at coordinate 2,128 of CAZUGQ010000046.1, read as the reverse complement.
CTAAATACATTCATGTGCTTGTGTTGCCCTTGATGAAATGAACAAGATTGTGTGCAAAGAAATAGCATGGAAGAGCCAGTGTTTGTGACAAGAACACTACAATAAGTCCAGATCACCAGTTCAGAAGTGCTATGCACTTTAATCTATTCGTCTGCAGTAGTAACTGTCGTCGGAATGTGATCTGCCAAAAGTGAAGTCTACAGGCAATCCACGTTGTTTCTTGGTAAACCGTGCAGCACTGGTTTTTTCTCTGTGCCTCACATTATCAGTTTTTTCGGAGTTTTTGTGGAGTTTTAGTTCTAAAGTTTGATCTATCGATTGCGAGTTATGAGCTCAGTATCCATGGATCTTGCTTCCACCATCTATAAACTCGAATCATCAGAAGATTCATCGGAGGATGTATGGTCGTTGCCACTTTGCGCAAGTCTGCTCTGCTTGCCATAACAACTATCCTTTGCTGTGGCCTGGCAGTAGGTCAAATACCACAGTCAATCTCCTATCAGGGATTGCTTACAACTGCTGCCAACGACCCAGTTCCTGATGGAAGCTATGCTCTGACATTTTCATTGTACAATGCGCCAAGTGGCGGCACACCACTGTGGACGGAGAGCCAGACCGTCACAACCTTGCAAGGGGTGTTTGATGCAGTACTTGGTACAACAACACCAATCGTACTGCCCTTCACAGCACAATACTACTTGGGAATCACACTTGCCGGCAACCCTGAGTACTCACCTCGAATTGCTCTAACATCAGCCCCCTACGCACTTGCAGCACAGAATGCTGTTACTGCACAGGTCGCCACTTCGCTGGCTCCTGGTGCAACGGGTGCTGTAACATCGCTCAATGGTGAGGAAGGGGCTTTGACCATTGTAGGCAGCGGTAGTACCACTGTTAGTACAAGTGGTAAGACCGTCACGATCAGTTCCACTGGCGACGGTATCAGGGAGATAACCAACACAGATGGGACCATCACCATACTCCAGTCCACTGGTCCAACAACAACACTTGGTATCGCGGATGCTTCAATCACATCCAGCAAACTAGCTCCGGGGGTAGCAACACCACCAAGTGGGGCGGCGGGCGGGGACCTATCAGGTACATATCCTGATCCGACCATTCGCGATGGCGCGGTTACAACTCCAAAGCTGGCAGATGGTGCAGTTTCTACTCCCAAGGTTGCGGATGCAGCAATCACAACTACCAAGCTTGACGATGCAGCCGTAACGCAAACAAAGATTGCTGACGCTGCCGTCGTTGAGCAAAAGATTGGTGATGCTGCCGTTACCTCGCAAAAGCTTGCAGATGCATCGGTTACAACAAACAAGATCGCTGATGCAGCCGTATCGTCAGCAAAGCTTGCAGACGCATCCGTAACGACTCAAAAGATTGCCGACGGAGCCGTTACAAGTCAGAAGCTGTCGGCAACTGGCGTTTCCGCAGGTACGTATGGGAGTGCGAGTGAGATACCAGCAATCACGGTTGATGCTTCTGGCAGAATCACTTCGGCACAATCCTTGCCCGCTGCTGGTTTTCCTCCGAATGGTGCGGCAGGGGGCGACCTTACTGGTACATACCCGAACCCATCATTACGCGACGATGCCGTCGTTACGTCGAAGATGGCCAATGGCAGCGTTACGACGCTCAAGATCGCTGATGCTTCTGTAACCACAGTAAAACTCGCCGACGGCGCCGTCACCTCACAAAAGATTGCCGACGGCACAATTGCTACCGTTGACGTTGCAGACGGCGCTGTGACATCGCAGAAGATTGCCGACGGCACGATTGCTACCGTTGATGTTGCAGATGGCGCCATCACCTCACAGAAGATTGCCGACGGCACGATTGCTACCGTTGACGTTGCAGATGGTGCTGTGACATCGCAGAAGATTGCCGACGGCACGATTGCTACCGTTGATGTTGCAG
>CAZUGQ010000046.1:0-102 GCA_964620125.1 uncultured Hyphomicrobiales bacterium | reverse complement strand
TCACCTCACAGAAGATTGCCGACGGCACGATTGCTACCGTTGACGTTGCAGATGGCGCTGTTACCTCGCAAAAGATTGCCGACGGCACGATCGCTACCGTTG
>CAZUGQ010000045.1:0-7958 GCA_964620125.1 uncultured Hyphomicrobiales bacterium | reverse complement strand
CAGACGGCGCGAGCGCGACCGTACGCGTCCTTGATGATGTGGCTCTGGCCAGTGACGAGCGTGCGTGATTCGTTGAGTGGCAGAGCAATGATGCTTCTATCCTTCATACCACACAGTAGCAGGTGATGCTTCCACTGCGGAAAGCGATCCCCGTTGTAGTAGATCAACTGGCCCGGAGCAATGGTTGGTGTCCACACAATACCAATGGGTTCTTTCACATTACTATCTGCACAAAATTTTTCCTCAGCAGGTGCATTGCAGAAACCCTCAACGTGTGGCCAACCATAATTACGTCCCCTCTCCACGATGTTGATTTCGTCGTCGCTCGTTGGGCCATGTTCAGAGCTGTACAGTACATTGTTGGGACCAAACGTAAGTCCTTGCGCATTGCGATGACCCAACGTCCATACTTCCGTTCCCCAGGGATTGTCTGAAGGGATAGTGCCGTCGGGATTCAACCGCAGTACCTTACCATTCAGAGACTGGACGTTTTGCGGTAAGGATGTCTGCCCAGCATCCCCGGTAGTTATATACAACGTGCCATCGTTTCCGAATGCCAGTCGGCAGCCGTTGTGAACGCCGGCACCAATGATGTTGCTGATAATGTCAGTGGGATTCGAAAGTGTGTCTTGTTCAACATTGTAGCGTGTTACCTTAACTCTCGTGTTTACACCTTCACGGTAGGTGTAGGCAATGTACATCTCGCTTGGAGTAGGGAATCCGGGTGCGAGAGCCATTCCAAGCAAGCCACCTTCGTTGAAGAAATACATATCCGGAACTCTCTCAAGTAACACCGTCTGCACCTGCTGGTCGGGGTCAACGCGCGAAATGCGTCCGTTGAACTCCGTCATGTAGATAAACCCATCCCCCCCCCAAGCAATCTCCCACGGTGCCCGCAGGTTTGAGAGAATGATGCGCGTGGTAACACTCTGCGCCACTGAGCTGTGCGTGAACAGGACCGACAAAAAGAGAACGATAATGGAAGGGGCTTTCGGCATAGAGCAAATTACGCCGGCGGGAACGATCGTACTACGAACGTCGGATTACGGCCTCCGATCGTTCTAGCCTGCCTCCTTCCCTACTCTCCGCGACGACTACGTACATTGGCGCCTCGAGGTGTTGGCTTCGGACATTGATGAACAGATGGTGGCATCAGTGCCGAGAGCTGCTTCTTCCGAGACATGCGGTTCGTCTGCCACGCGCTGCGCACACATCCAGATCGCAGTCCGCCCTGTATGATGGCTACCGTTGCACTCCGTTGGCAATGGGCAGGCGAACTTCTGGCACGGACATGCTGATACGATGTACGGGTTCGCACCTGCAAACGACACAACCGAGCGTGGGCTTACAATGCTTTTACTTCGTTCACCAGGGCTGTAATTGTTGCCTTTGCATCTCCAAACAGCATGGATGTATTCGGCCGATAGAACAACTCATTCTCGATTCCTGCATACCCCGACTTCATAGAACGTTTCATCACGATCACGTTTCGTGCATCCTCTACATCCAAAACCGGCATGCCGTAGATGGGCGACGATGGATCGGTCTTGGCGGCAGGGTTTACGACATCGTTTGCGCCAACCACCAACGCCACATCCGTTTGTTTGAACATCGGATTGATTTCTTCCATTTCAACCAACTTGTCGTAACTCACATCGGCTTCGGCAAGAAGAACGTTCATATGACCTGGCATGCGGCCGGCCACTGGATGCACTGCATACAACACTTCAACACCTTTGTCGGCCAGCTCAAGTTCGAGTGCGTGGCATACGTGTTGTGCCTGTGCAACGGCCAGTCCATATCCAGGCACCACCACTACTCGCTTGGCATAGGCCATGAGCACGGCTGCATCGGCTGCGGTAATCGACTTCACGTTGCCTTGAGGACCAGTGCCAGAGCCCCCTGCCGACCCTCCGCCAAACGAACTGAACAACACGTTGGTAAGTGAGCGGTTCATGGCCTTGCACATCACCACGGTGAGCAGCGTGCCAGCAGAGCCGACGAGGATGCCGCCAATGAGCATCACCATGTTGTCGTACACAAATCCGCCGCAAGCGGCAGCTACACCAGTAAACGAGTTGAGCAACGAAATCACCACCGGCATGTCGGCCCCGCCTATCGGCAACACGAACAACACGCCGTATAGGAGCGCCAGCCCAGCGAGCAAGGCAATGTGCTCCATCCCAATCTCGCCGCCATGCACCACGAGCATCGCGCACACGCCAATTGAAGCAAGCAACAGCAGATTGTTTACAATCATCTGACCGCGATACCGGAAGTCGGCAAGTTTGTCTTCCAGCTTCAAATAGGCTACAATGGATCCGGCAAACGAAACGCTGCCGATGAGCAAGCCTGCGACAATTGCCAATAAGTGCGAAGTGCCCGGTGCCAAGTGCAAGGCGCCAGTGTTCAGCGACGTGTGACCAGCAGCCATATTAATGTTCCCGGCAACCAGCTCGTGCACGTGTTTGTATTCGAGCACAGAGATCAGCGCCGCACATGCCCCCCCCATGCCGTTAAAGAAGCTCACCATCTGTGGCATGGCCGTCATTTTTACACGCATGGCCATCATCCAGCCAATCGCCGTTCCTACAACCAGTGCACCAAGTATCCAAGGTATGTTGCCAAGGGGCTTGCCACTCGCATCGTGATAGAGTGCAATTGTTGCAATGATGGCAATCGACATCCCAGCCGCGGCAACGAGATTACCTGTGCGCGCAGTTTTGGGTGAGCCGAGAAGTTTGAGACCAACAATAAAGGTGATCGAGGCCAATAGATAGGCGATTGGAAGTATAGCGTCCATCATTTCTTCTTGAACATCTCCAGCATACGGTTGGTGACTACGAATCCACCAACAACGTTGAGCGTACCAAGCACCACTGCAATGAATCCCAAGACGAGTGATAAAACGTCGTCCGCCATGCCCATAACAATGATGGAGCCAATGATAACAACTCCGTGGATTGCATTAGCCCCGCTCATGAGTGGTGTATGGAGCACGGATGGCACGTGGCCAATGAGCTCCACACCCAGGAATATCATGAGTATAACGAGGTAGATCAGTGAGAGTGTGGCTGGATCCATCAGGCGCGTAGTTCTCCGTTGTAAACGATGAGTGTTGCGGTTACAATCTCGTTTGAAAGATCATAACTGAGTTTACCATCTTTTGCAATCTCGTTTATAAATGCCTGCACGTTTTTGGCGTACAGCTCACTTGCAGTGTTCGGAACTGAAGCTGCGAGTTGTGGACATCCAAGGATTGTTACTGCACCCTCTGTTACTTCCGAAGCACCGTTTGTACATTCACAGTTGCCTCCTGCGTCCGCTGCCAGGTCAACAATTACTGCACCTGGTTTCATGTTGCGAACCTGTTCTCGGGTTATCAAACACGGAGCAGAACCACCAGCAACGAGGGCTGTTGTTATAACCAGGTCGGCACTGAACAGTACTTTCTCCACCGCTTCCTTCTGGCGGAGCAGTACATCACTGGATGCCGAGGCAACATAGCCCCCTTCAATCTGAACATTTTCCAGTTCAGCAACGGTGATGAACCGTCCACCAAGTGATTCCACCTGTTCCTGTGTTTCTGGGCGAAGGTCGGTAACATAGACAACAGCACCCATTCTGCGGGCAGTGGCTAACGCTTGCAATCCGGCAACACCGGCACCATAAATAACAACGGTTGCAGGTTTTACCGTCCCTGCCGCCGTGCTCATTAAAGGGAAAATCCTATTCAGAGCCTGCGCTCCAACAATCACAGCTTTATAGCCGGCTAGATTATTTTGTGAGCTAAGAACATCCATGGACTGAGCACGCGTTATCCGAGGAAGAGCATCAAGAGCAAACGTGTTGATGTTCAATGATGCCAGAATGCGGAGTGTATCCGGATTTCGCTTCGGAAAAACCATGCAAATCAGCGTTGTACCTGCACGGATGTGTTTACGCTGTTCCTCCGATGGTGGGAATACGGCAACAATGAGTTCTGACTGGCTTGCTACTTCTGCTGCAGTTAATACATGTGCTCCTGCTTCGCGATATACCACGTCTGCATGCCCTGCGGAAATACCTGCGCCAGCTTCCACAAGAACCGTGTGGCCATGAGCACATAGCTGCTTCACCACACTAGGAACCAAACCTACACGCTTCTCGCCATGTCGCCGCTCGGTAAGTACACCAATGGTCATGGCACCGAACATACGGAATGCAAGCTACTTGACTACAACAGTATGCGTGTATTATTTTTAGGTATGCCTAAATATTATTTGTTGCTCCTAATATTATTGCTTTTGCACACCTTACCGGGTTGTGGATCCGTTGACCCCGATAACCCTCCAAACGACGTTCTCGACGGTCCAATACCAGGGCTGACCATGGAACAACAACGCGTTCATGCTGCAGGTGACGCGGCATTTAACGACGAGGTCTTTACGCCAACTTCCGGCTTAGGACCGTTGTTTGTTGCAAGTTCATGTGGTGCATGCCATCCGGCCGACGGAAGAGGCCATCCAAGTACAGTGCTTATCCGATTCGGACAGTCCATGCCAGGAGCAAACCCGTGGATGGGCAAGGGTGGGCCTCAACTTCAACAGCATGCCATTCCGGGCTTTCAGCCCGAACTACTCCCTGCCGGTGTTGCATCTGCACGCTTCCTGGCACCAATAGTAACCGGCCTTGGATTCCTTGATGCAGTTACTGATCACGAAATACTGTCATGGGCCGACGAATTTGACATCAATGGCGATGGCATTAGTGGTCGTCCGCAGCGCATCCCGCCACCACCTTATGCGATGCTACGTGCGAATGCCGACGTTGATGCTACGGGCAACGTTATTGGTCGCTTTGGCCGGAAAGCAACGTCATACGATTTACTCCAACAAACTGCAGTGGCCTACAATCAGGATATTGGAATTACCTCTGCACTTGAACCTGTTGACCCGCACTCTCAGCTTCCGCACGACCCGGAAGTTTCCCTTCAAACCATCAATAGCGTGGTTTTCTACCTACAAACTTTGCGGATACCACCGCGACGCAATGCTAATGCGCCGGAGGTGCTTCGGGGTGAGCGAGTATTTACCAGTATAGGCTGTGCTGCATGCCATAGGCCGACGATGACGACGGGCACGTCGGCCATACCTCAGCTTTCGCATGTGTCGTTTTCACCATATACCGATCTGCTCTTGCATGATATGGGCCCTGAACTCGATGATGGCTATACCGAAGGTAACGCTGAACGTTCTGAATGGCGAACAACGCCGCTATGGGGCTACGGACTGAGCAGGAAATTCCAGGGGGGGGGACTATTTCTCTTGCATGATGGCCGCGCACGAAGTTTGCGCGAGGCAATCGAATATCATGGTGGAGAAGGGGCTGCAGCACGTGCTCGGTTTCGGGCTTTGCCGGCACATGAGCAACAAGACCTGGAAGCGTTTCTGGAGAGTCTGTGATGGACAGAAGAGTATTCATTGCCCGAGTTTCGTCACTACTTGCCGGCACCTCTTTCGTGGGTGCATTACCATCAATACTCACAGGATGCACTACTCTGCCGGAGATGCGCACGTTGGCCATAGACGGTAAGATTATCGTGCCTTTTTCTCAGTTTACTGATGGTACAACAGAATACTCCATGGTAATGGTGCATGTGCAGGGACTGCGCTACCCTATTGTACTTGTCCGTTCAGACGATGCTCCTGCCACAGCACTACATCTTGTGTGTACGCATAAGGCATGTCCGCTGGAGGTGGAGGCAACCGGATACACGTGCAGTTGCCATGGTAGTGCATTCGATCGCAGAGGCGCCGTTTTGAACGGGCCGGCTAAGAAGCCTCTGGTGGCTTTGCCTGTAGAAACGCGATCGTCTGATTACGTTATGAACCTGTCGGGATGACAATGAACGTTTTGGGAATTGTCTGCAGGGTGTTCGGATGCACAATGGTAGCTATTGCGCAAGAACAAATACTTTCAACCTCCGATCAGGACTCTGTGGTGATGAATACTGACGCCATCTATACGCGACCCTTTCTATACCAGACTACGGGTTCAGTGGGAGTAGGTGGATATGTCGAGGCACATGTGCAGTCCGGCGCTGTTGCCGATATTCCCACCGGAGTCCATTTTCAAGCCCAAAGATTCACTATGTTTCTGGCCGCTGCCCCGGCATCGAAGCTGCGATTTATGTCGGAACTGGAATTCGAAAACGGTACCCAACAGATTAATCTGGAATTTGCTTCTCTGGATGTGGTATTCTCTCGGTCGCTGATGCTTCGTGGTGGCATTGTGATGATTCCCATTGGTGCATTTAATCAAAATCACGATGGTCCGCGTTGGAACTTCGTGGACCGTCCGCTTAGTGCAACACAATTGCTTCCTGCTACGTGGAGCTCCGTAGGTTTTGGTCTTCTAGGCAAGGTGGGTGTGGGAAGTTCAACGTTTAGTTACGAGGTCTATGGCACCAATGGCTTAAATGAGAACATTGTAAGCAATAACCAACGCAGAACTTCGCTACCTGCGGCAAAGACCGATCCCTTGCGCTTTCAGGAGTCGTTTAACGGCAAAATGATGCTTAGTGCTCGCACTGCTATTGCCTCGGAGGGGCTTGGCGAAGTTGGATTGAGTTATGCCGGCGGTGCGTACACTTTGAACACGTCCGGTGGTCTGCTGCTTGGTCCGGAGCTTTGGCATCACATTGCAGCATGCGATTATAGTTTTGGCACCTTTGCCGATGCATTGTCAGTACGCGCAGAGTTCGCCTATGTGAATGTTCAACTGCCCGTGGGGCAGGAGCCGTCGTATGCTTCACATCAAGTAGGGGGCTATGCCGATCTGAACTATGCATTGTGGAGGGGCAATGCTCTTGGATTTTCGAATAGTGCCGTATTCATTGGACTCCGTGGTGAATATGTTGATTTTCATTTGTCCCAGCCTTCTGACGCTGGTGCCGACGGCGACGAAGTAGTCTCTGTGACTGCTGCTCTTTCATATCATCCAGCATCCGGCACGATTCTTCGGTTCAACTACCGAACTACATGGCAATCAGATGTGATTGGTAACGAGGCCGTGAAAAGCTACATTGTTCAATTTGGTCTTACCTCTTATTTCTGAACGATGAAACTTGCAAGTCTTTCGCAATCAATGCAGGATTACTTGAAAGCAATCTTGCACCTGGAAGCAACACATTCCGCTCAAACAACGGACATTGCCGAGCGGCTTTCGGTGCGCCCGGCAAGCGTTACCGGTATGATAAAAAAGTTGGCTGAGCTGCACCTAGTAACGTACGAGCGCCATCGTGGGGTAACCCTTACAGCAACAGGAAGAAAAATTGCACTCGAAGTGCTACGGCACCACCGATTACTTGAGCTCTATCTATCGGAAGCACTTGGCTATTCTTGGGAGGAAGTTCACGAAGAGGCAGAGAAGCTGGAACACCATATCAGTGAAGATTTCGAAGACCGGATTGCACACGTCCTTGGCAATCCGATGTACGATCCACATGGCGATCCTATACCCAGTAAAGACGGAATTCTTCCTCCACTTCACACGCACCCGCTTAGCCAGGTCGCGCCACACACAACGGTTACTGTTCGTCGGGTTTCAGATCAGCGTCGGTCTCTATTAAAAATGCTGCGTGAACAAGGAATCGGTTTATTAACAAAGCTGACTGTTGTAGATCGTGACGATGTTCGCGGTACAATAACCGTTCGAAAGAATAAAATGCAGTGTACCCTAAGACTGGATGACTGTGATCACGTATATGTAGAATAATCACCCTGTACTACCAATCTGCTATGGATGATATCCTTCGTTTCTTTCAGAATACAGGCCCAATTGTTGGCGCCCTTGTGGCAACAACCTTTACATGGTTCGTTACGGCACTTGGAGCATCGCTCGTATTCTTTTTTCGCAACATGTCCAGGCAGTGGCTCGATGGAATGTTGGGTTTCACCGGTGGTGTAATGATTGCC
>CAZUGQ010000044.1:0-8250 GCA_964620125.1 uncultured Hyphomicrobiales bacterium | reverse complement strand
GTACGGGATTACGGGAGTACGGGATTACGGGATTACGGGAGTACGGGAGTACGGGCTTACGGGATTACGGGAGTACGGGAGTACGGGAGTACGGGAGTACGGGAGTACGGGAGTACGGGAGTACAGGATTACGGGAGTACACATCAATCTACACCACCGCCTTCTTCCAACTGCCGCGCGAGAAGAGCCAGAGTGTGAACAGTCCAACGGAGGTTTCGGAGATAAAGGCGGCCCAGAACACACCACTGTGGGCCATGCCGTTGTGGATGGCAAACAGGTAGCCAAGAGGGATTTGTATGCACCAGAAGAATACAATGTTGATGTATGTAGGCGTACGCGTGTCTCCAGCGCCATTGAATGCTTGCACAGCTACCATCCACCAGCCGTACACCACGTAGGAGTAGGAGAGAATGCGAAGCCATTCTGCGCCGATGGCAATCACCTGAACGTCGGTCGTAAAAAGGCCGATGAGCTGCTCGTTGAACAAGAAGAACAGTACCGAGATTAGGGTCAGGTACATCATGTTGTATAAGCCGATTTGCCACACCGACCGTTCAGCGCGCTCCGGATGATTAGCACCGAGATTCTGTCCAACAAGTGTTGCCGCTGCGTTACTCATTCCCCAGGCAGGCATCAGCGTGAACATCATGATGCGTATGGCAATGGTTGAAGCGCTCACCGCATGCGTGCCAACCTCGGCAAGAATGCGCAGTAGAAAGATCCATGCCGTCATCGCCACCAGCATCTGTCCGATGCCGCCTACCGATGTGCGCACTATACCCAGCATTGTTTTAACGCGAACTACCAGATCGGTCCACTGTACCTTTACATGTTTAGCACCCCGGAACAACGCCCAGCACTGCACCACCACGCCACAGCCCCTTCCCATCGTGGTAGCCATGGCCGCACCTTCCACGCCGAAGGCTGGGATTGGCCCCCACCCGAAAATCAGCAGCGGATCCAGTACGATGTTAATGGCGTTAGCAATCCAAAGCACGCGCATGGCAATGGCCGCATCACCAGCACCGCGGAACACAGCATTGATCACAAAGAGCAACATGATCACGACGTTGCCACCTAACATCCAGCGCGTGTAATTCGGACCTATAGAGAGTACTCCTTCGTCCGCCCCCATCAGGGCAAGCAATTCCGGCGCATAGAAGATGCCTGCAAGTGCGAATGGAAAGGAGATTGCTATAGCAACGAGTATCGCTTGCACTGCGGACGTAGCCGCTTCTGCATGGTGTTGTTCGCCAACGCGGCGTGCTACGATAGCCGTAACGCCTGTGGCAAGGCCGATTGCAACCGAGTACACGATGAACAAGAACGATTCGGTGAGTCCCACCGTTGCCACCGCCGCACTACCGAGCTTTCCCACAAAGTAGATGTCCACCACGGCAAATGTGCTCTCCATGACCAGCTCCAGCACCATCGGCACCGCAAGTAGCACGATGGCACGTCGCAAGGGTATGGTGGTGTAATCGGCATCCGTTCCGGCAATTGCATCGCGGAGTTCTTTGAGCATGTGCAAAGGTAGGGGGGGTAGGGACCAACGATCACTACTCACCCGAGTTCATGCTATTCACCACTGCACGAACTTCACTCCGACCAGCACTCGCCTTTGACGCGGAATATGAGGTGTACGTATGCGCTAACGCTGCGTTCACCAACGTCGCAGCACTGTACAATAGAAGGCAAACTACTGTGTTACGTGTGTTACGGGTTCGGTAATGTGAACAGTGGCATGAAGTTCTACGCGAACGCCCAACTGCTCAGCTTCCATCATCATATCCTGAACCCGCGTTGCCTCGTTTTTTAGTTCGCGTATGCGTTGAGAGGAGTGTGATGCATCAACTCCATGCTCGGCACCGCTTGCTTCCTTCACCTGGTGGAAGCGGATCTTGTCGTTGATCATGGTAATCAGTATCTCTCGTGCTTCTTGCGGTGTGAACGTCCCTTCAATGAGCTTGATGCGCTGTGGTTCCATGGTGGTTCTTGATTGTTCCTATTTGAATGAGTACTGACTGTTTCCATCAACACGGCACAGATTCTGCGTCCTGATGGCGTTACCTGCGTAGCACGTTATCTACGGCAAATCAACGAAATGGAAGTGATTTACAGATGTTTATAATTGTAATGAAAGCCATAAGGAACATAAATGCATATTACCATCCATCAGCTGCGACTGTTTCTTCGCGTATGCCAGGTGCGCAGCATAACGAAAGCGGCTCGGGAGATGTTGTTAACGCAGCCGGCGCTGTCTATCCAGCTCAAGAATCTGCAAGCTCAATTCGACATTCCGCTGATTGAAGTGATTGGTCGAAGAATCCATATTACCGACTTTGGCCTGCAGATAGCCGAATCAGCAGAGAACATCATTCGTGAGTTCGATCGCATTCATTATCAGGCAATGCTGCACAAAGGCTTGTTAGCAGGCAAGCTGCGGATATCTGTTGTGTCTACAGGCAAGTACGTTATGCCATACTTCTTGACAGACTTCCTGCAGATGCACAACAAGGTTGAGCTGGTTATGGACGTTACCAACAAATCGCTGGTCGTGGAGAGCCTCCAGGAGAATACGGTTGACTTTGCTCTGATGTCCATCCTTCCCGATCATGTCGATGTGTCGTCTATGACTCTGATGTCGAATAAGCTGGTCCTTGTTGGTAACCGCGTCCCGCGGTTCGCAACCAAGTCGAAGCCTAACCCGCCACACATTCTCAATCAGATGCAGCTCATCTTCCGCGAGCCTGGCTCAGGAACCCGACTCATGATGGAACGTTTCCTTGAGCAGCACAACATCAACACTCAAACTAAGATGGAGCTCACCTCGAACGAGGCTGTGAAGCAAGCTGTGCTTGCAAGCCTAGGTTATTCGATCATGCCTGTTATTGGCATGCGAAGTGAGCTCAAGCGCGGTGATCTTGTAGAGATCCCAATCGCCGGTCTACCATTGCACACCGACTGGCACCTGGCGTGGCTTACATCAAAGAAACACACACCCATCGCTTCGGCGTTGTTATCATACCTTCAGGCAAACAAACAGAACGTGATACAAACGCACTTTACGTGAGCGTTGTGCACATGTGGCATTGCTGTACGGCACTTCATTGCTGTGCACGGTGATACTATGATAACGTTTTGCGTATCTGCGTACACGATGCAAGTTGAGATGGAGCGACGTCTGGGAGAGACGTGACAGCTCAGTCTCAACTACCTGATCTTGTGCGTAATGGTTTAGAACCACGCCAGGTGCAACCTCGGCCGACTCAACGATAACGGAGTCATCCAGCCGCAGCTAGAGGGCATCGGCCTCTTTGTCGATATGGAGTTTCATGGTATCGCTAATCCAGTATGACCGAAGAGCACTTGCACAATGCAGAGTAAAGATACTCTTCATGAATATCTATCTGTGTCGCACCTTGTGATCAAGCAACGTCGAATGATTTCTAGTGGACAACGTTACAGGTACAACGAACAACTACATCATTGCGACACCTTGCTCAGTGCATGTTGCGAAGGTATTCACTCATTCACACGTTATGGTAAACAACCCACACAGGACTGAAGGCTGAATTGTCCTAGGCCGGAGGTATGGAGAGTGATACTGGACCGCTATTTTACGAGCGGATTTGTTGGATCCGTTGGTTTCTGGTTGTATCGACCTAGGTACCATCGGTTTTTCCTTTGCACAAGTCGAAACGTTTGGTTCTGTATCGTAAAATCATGGCCTCGCTCCCATTTGATAGGATAAGGGCCATCTGGAATATCATCTGTGCGAACGTAGGTCTGGTCTCCTAGGCATGTTCTATGTTTATCGGGAGGGCAATCGGTTGGAAGGGGTTTCACTTGAATTGTCATTGAATCATCTGCACTCCTAATGGTGTGAGTAGTGAAACCTTTTGCCACCTGCACGTTGACTATGTGGCAGTCCTTCTGAATGATCATCGTATCCGCAACAGGCTTGAGCACATATATCGTGTCAACTTTACCTTGCCGTCCACAAATCCCGCAACGATGTGAGTGTGCAGATCGCTGACGACAAGGACCACAGTTATAGTGGCACTTGTACTTGGGTTTGCAACATTGCGCAGATGATGTGATTGGGGAAACGAAAAGCATGATAAACGCAATAAAAAGACATGCAGTAGCGCTTTGTTTGCTCATGATCGAACACCTTCACATGTAGTTGTACCATAGACAGGATCACATGGGACGTTCCTTTTATCCAGGCCGTACATCGTACAGTACACTAACTCCGCAAATTTGTGCAGTAGCTGTTTCCTGGCAACGAATCAAGCGCAGTGTGCATGCCCATTGCCCATCCGGAATCAAATCTTGCATGTTTGTGCTGGCCTTCACTGATTGGTCTATCAAGCCGTTGGTGAGTGCAGGTTGCGGTTCTCGAGATTGCCGCGCTTGTCATCACTTTATCCTTGTTGTTAATGGTTTTTGTGTGTCGTTCACACCAGCAACTTCCAAAAAAAGAGAAAAGGGCATGCCGACGACATCATTGCGGCATGCCCTTGGAAACCGAATGGAAATTCTAGGGTATCAACTGTCTACTCGACGATCACCAGAGGCAGCTCGAAAGTCTTTCCATTTCGGATGATGCGGACATTGTATCTACCTGCAGCAAATCCCTTCGGTATATTGATATGGAGCACGTCACCACTAGCCGTTAGGTCTACAATCACGTCGCGCCCCATGAGATCGTACACGAGAACGCGATCACCGATGATCAAGCCGTTCACGTAAAAGGCAGCATCGAACACTGGGTTGGGATAGATGCTGGGTACATCAGCGAAGTCAACATCCTGTTCATTGACGTTGCTCGGTAGTAGGCCACAGTAGCTGGAAGGGCCAGGGTCCGCAAACATCATAACAAAGCCCCCTTCCATCGCTGAGATCGTGAACTCATAAATAGCATGGGGCTCTGCTTTGCGCGAAGAAGACCCCCATCCCGCCTTGCCTGCGTGAACGATCGTAGTATCGTTCGAAACATCTATTCCGTTACGGTAGACGGTTGGGTGGCGCTCTGGATCCTGCCAAACCCAGATTCCCCAATGCTCAGCCCCGTTGCCAGTGTAAAGCTCAAACAGGTTGTAGCAGGTACTGTTGTTTGGCATGGTGGTGGCATGTATCCAATCGTTGAGGATGTGAAGAGTGCCCGTGCAGAATTTGGCATACATGTCGGAGTATCTACGGCTGGCTGGCATCACACCAGTCCACTCGTTGTTCGAAAACTGGCCATCAACTTCGATGATGTCGTTACAGGTATTTCGCAGTGATTCCTGGTTACCGGAGCGGTAAAGAATCGTGTCAGCACCGAACTCGCCGCTAATATTGTTGGGCTCTGTTTCTAACCCTACAATACCACTGGTTGGGATGTAGCGCTGGGCCTGCCGCACGATAATGCCGTCATTAGAAAACTGAGCAAGACGTACATAGGGTTCGCGAATAAGGCCGTAACCAACAATGCCGTCCTTATCACATTCAAGTGATGTGGTTGTAGATGGTACATACTGTACGGGATCATCTCCAAGTGGCATGAAGAAAAGGCCCGAAGAAACACGGACGCCAAACTCGTACATCGTATGCGGCGTGGAATCGCTAGGTGAAGAACCTACACTGAATGATCCGCCTAGAACGATCAGGGAGTCGTTAGTAACGTCCTCGCCATTCAGTTCAACGATCACAGGCCGCAATGTGTCATGCGTAACCTTAACCAGCCACACTTCACGACCGTTTCCAGTGGTGAACCCGAACAAGTTGTAACAGCTCGACTGATATGAACCGGTGCCGATAAGCCAGTCGTTCATGAGGTACATTACTCCGGTGGTGGAGCAATAATCCAGGTATAGGTTGGAGAATCGTCCAACCATGGGTAAGATTCCACTCCACTCAGACTGGTGGTCTGAATGCTTGGTGAATTGTCCGTCGATAACATGTCGCTCATCACATCTACCGCTGCCACCATAGCCACCGTTGGGGTATGACCGGCCATCCTGATGAGTAATGCGTCGACCACCAGAGCTGAGATCTTGCCGAGGACCGTTTTGCGTACGAGGATCCGGATCAGTACTATCGATCTCCATATCGAGTGTGTCCAGCACTTGGATAACTTCGATGGAAAGCTGCGCCCAGGGGCCGTCCACAACGCATACTTCAAGGCTGTGAGTGCCACTTTCTTTGCTTGTTGGGATGTGGGCAGTGAGACCACTGCTAGTGTTCGATAGCACCTGAATCGGTTCGCCATCAAGCGTTACTCGGAACCGACCAGGTACAGCACTGGGCCAAGTGCTGGGGGCGGAAGCGGAGATGTAGCATGTTTGGCCTGCTTCGATGATGGTTGGGGTTGTTGTAATCAAGAAGGTGTCGGTTGGCATGGAACACTGTGCTGATGTAGCCGCATTGGCGAGCAACAATAGTGCAAGAGTGGTAGTCAGTGATTTCATCGTATTGGCTTTCATCAGTGCTGTACAAGTATCTTGGTTGTGGTGTAGTTCAGACCATTCCAAACACGGCACAAGTACACGCCAGGGGACCAGGTCAGAGTCTCGAAACTGACCACGTGAAGGCCGATATCACAAACGCCGAGATCCATGCTAGATACTATCCTACCTTCAGAGGAATACACTGTAGCAGTAATTCGTGAAGGAGTAGCCACATCGAATTGAACCGAGGTTATGTCGTTCGACGGAAGAGGACGCGCCATTGGTATGGACTCTGTGGTCTCGCGTCGAACGTCGGGAGCTACGGATGTTGGCTTCAGGTCGCAGGCCACCACGATCTCCTTACTTATAATTTTACCTCCGTCTACGTAGACCAACCGGAGCGTGCGAGTCTGCTGACCAAGGTCGCACGGGCGCAAGTGGAAGTAGAGTCGGCAGCAGTCCTCAGTTTCAATCGATATTGCCATCTCTTCGTACACTGCATTGAGCTCATCGCCAGTTCGAACCTCGTACAGCCGACCACGTGGAGCTGCTGAAACAAATCGCTTCATTGCTTCAAGACCCGATTTTTCAAGCTCAGAGTCTGCAAAACCGAACGCTACAAGGTAGAGGGATACGTTTGATGCACGAATAGCCTTGATCACTGGTTCTTCTTCGAGTGGATGCTGGTTGTTCAGGCCATCCGTTAAAGCGATCAACACGCGCCTGTCCCGTGAGTGGGTTGCAGCCTTCTCAAGCCCCTGAATCAATGCTGCGTGTAGGGAAGTGTACTCAATAGGCTGTAGAGCATCGATCACCCGACCGAGCAGAGCCGTGTCGGCCGTCCAGTCTTGGCTTACAACAACTGTTGTTGAAAACGTGAGCAGGAACAGGCTATCACCCTGCCGCAGTGTTCTCATAAAACTGTGAAGCGTACGCTTGACTGCGTCGAGCCGGGAAAATTGACTTCCATCGTAATCTACCAGCTCTTGCATGCTGCCAGAGACGTCAACAATCAGCCCTATGGAAAGCGGAGCTGTGCGACCTGAATCACAGACCAAGGAGTCTGGACAGATGAACCGACCGTTGTCAACAACACCTAACTGGTCCTGACTTACCAGGAGATTGCGTCGACCATCGGCAACTGTGGAGTCACGCTCAAACACAGCAGCGTCAACGCGAATTCCAACCACTTGCCCATCAATGATTACAGGTTGTACGTCGCAGATATTGACGTCCTTGTCAAGAATTTCTTCGATCGTGATGACAAGCTCTCCGCAGTTGTCCTCATAGCGCGGGATAACACGTCCGAGTGCAACGTTATACGTTGAGTCGAGGATCTGGAATCGAAATGGTTCTCCAGTGCCGGCACGCTCGTGTTGGTAACGGTGTAGTGTTCTGTCGAGGGGTGAAGCGGCAAGGGGCTCACCATTCACTCTGAAACCCAGGTATTTGCGGAAACTGATCTCGAACAAAGGCTGAATGCCAACATTGGGAGGTGGAAATGCATAGACAGTTGAATCACCTACCCAGTGGGGAATCTCCACGAACGGTTGTCCCAAAATCGTAGAAGGGGGCCAACGGAATGCTTCGATTTCCTCCTGGGGAACATCGTATACCCATACGGCATCAACGCCATGGCAGTCAGTGAACTGCGGCCACTGGGAATAGGTGCCGCGAACAGTAATCCGGTACCGAGCGTCAGCACGTGTAGCCGGGGACTCGACCACATCGCCAGATCGTGAGTCCAAGCGAATGGATGTGATGTGGTCTGACGAAAATAGACACTCGAGATAGTCAGTACCTTTACAAACTG
>CAZUGQ010000043.1:0-10529 GCA_964620125.1 uncultured Hyphomicrobiales bacterium | reverse complement strand
TATGTCCCGGTACTGGTGCTGACTGATGTACCGGGAGTGCTTATGTCCCGGTACCATTGCCGTGATTTTTATTGTTCCAATGGAAAATCCAGAACTTTGGGCGTCGTGAAGTTGCTGGCCAAGCCAGAGGAAACTGTTCCCAATTTTCAAAAAAGATGAACCAATGATAGCGGGAGTAGATGGCTGCCCAGCTGGGTGGATACGGGTAGAAATGGATCCGTCAGGTGGCCAGGTGTATGCCAAGTTGTTTGCCAACGCAAACGAGCTCTTTCAGGATATACATCGTTTTCAGGTTGTAGCAATCGACATTCCTATCGGACTACCAAGCAATGGCTCACGTGGTTGTGATAACGCTGCTCGGGCCATACTGAAAAGGAGAAAATCGAGCGTGTTTCCAGCTCCGGCTCGTAAAACAATTCAAGCGACCTCCTATGAGGAGGCATCTAGAATTAATGAGGAAGCAACCGGTAGCAAAATCAGCAAACAAGTGTTCTTTCTTTTGGACAAAATCAAAGAAGTGGATGACTTTCTGCAGAAGGCCAACAAAAACATCCGAGATCGTGTTGCTGAAGTACATCCAGAGGTCACGTTTGCAATATGGAATGGTGTGGAAATGCAATATCCAAAGCGTAGAGGGTTCGGCTTTCTTGAGCGTTATAGCTTAGTAAAAAAGATATTTGGCAATCGAGCACTACACATTAGACGCGATTTTGACGAGCAGGGTATTGACTACTCGAAAGTTGCAGATGACGACATTTTAGATTCCTTCGCGGCACTCTGGACGGCTGGTCGAATCTTTACCAATCAATCGAGCAGCATTACCGATAAGCCCCAGGAACGCGACGAGACTGGAATACTCATGCGCATTCGCGCCTAGAGAATCTGAGCTTCAAGAAGTAGGATTTGTTGAATCACGCGTGAAAAACCATGTCAACATCTAAGTATCGGAGTTTTCGGAGTTGTTACCGGGTGTGGTACTGTCCCGGTACCAGTACAGGTTCGACTCAGCTTACCGTGATTACTCCCAGCGCGGGTTAGTCTGAGCATCGTTTGCCATCAAGAACTTCTCCCTCTTCCATCGTCACGTACTCTTATCTCCCAGTGTCTAGATGGGAGTTCCGGATAATCCGATAGTGGGGAACCGTTCCGGCTCTGTAGTTCCTTGTATCGGTTTGCAATTGTCACGTCGTTAAAACCGAAACTCTGCTTCAACACGTAGAATGACCGGTTTTCGTAATGCCCCGGTATTGGTACCGGGAGATGTATTCTCCCGGTACCACCCCCACCCCATGACCAAAAATTAATTGCCCCTCCCGCCAGTCATGCCGACCTTTGCATGCGGTTATGCTCCACCCATCTACCGGACAGTGCTTTGGCAACAGCTTCGGGCGTGGCGCGGACCGGCGTTCATTGACAATCCGTGTTGTTCGATTTTCATTGATCAGGTGGGGCAATGAGCAGCCTAAGTACTTGTATTGTACAAGCTTCCTGCTTGCCTACCTGAGCATCTGCTTGGTGTTGGCTTCGTGTGTGCAAGAGCACGTTCACGATTCCAACCAGAACATTTTTCGATATAACGAACCCGATGGCATTGCCAGTCTGGATCCTGCTGTTGCTGGCTACCAGTCGGCCATCTGGGCTACAGGGCACTTGTTCAACGGCTTGGTGGAGTTGGATTCCACGCTTGCCATAGCCCCCTGCATTGCTTCCTCGTGGGAGGTAGATGCATCTGGCTTGCAGTACACATTTCGGCTTCGACCTGATGTGTTTTTTCATGCAGACCCTTGTTTTGGCAGAAGGGGGCTTGGACGTAGAGTGGTTGCTGCCGACGTGGTATACAGCATACGCCGTGTGTTCGATGGCTCAGCAAAAAGCACAGGTGCGTGGGTTTACCGCGATAGAATTTCAAACATCGTCGCGTTAGACGACAGCACCGTGCGCATCACACTTGTGAAGCCGTTTGCGCCGTTCCTTGCCGTGCTCACCATGCCATACGGGTACGTGATTCCCCGAGAAGCGGTGGAGTACTATGGTGCCGATTTTGGACATCACCCGGTTGGTACAGGACCCTTTGAGTTCTACAGTTGGAAGTCCGATGTTGCGCTAGAACTGCGGCGGAATCCGCTGTACTTCAAGCGCGACCAATATGGCCGCACACTTCCTTACCTCGACGGTGTGCGAATCACCTTCCTGCGCGATACGAAGAGTGAGTTTCTCGAATTCCTTCGCGGCGAGTACGATCTCGTTACTTCGATCGACGGTGCCCTCGCTCCAAGTATTTACGATGTTCGTGGAACACTACTGGAACCATATTCCCACCTGCGGATCCATCGTGTGCCCGCAATGTCTGTGGAGTATTACGGCATCCTTCTCGACACCTCCAAACCAGCGGCACGCTTGTTGCCCCTTGCAACAAACCGCAAGCTTCGGCAGGCTCTTAACTATGCCATTGATAGGCATCGCATCGTTACGTATGTGTTGCACGGACGTGGCGTACCCTGTGTACACGGTTTCGTTCCACCTTCACTGCCAGGGTACTCACCTGATGTAGGGGGCTATGGTTTCGATCCGGATCGTGCTCGGCATTTGCTTGCGGAAGCTGGTTATCCACATGGTCGTGGCTTACCAACGTTGCTGTTGCAGTTAGGGCATAATCCGAGAACGGCAAGTGTTGCAGAAGCCGTTCAACAGCAATGGAGGGAGATCGGTGTGAATGTGGAACTTCGTCAAGTTGATTTTCCACAACACCTCTCGCAGGTGCGCTCAGGTGCCCTACCGATGTGGCGCACTTCCTGGATTGGCGATTATCCCGATCCTGAAAACTTTCTGGCCTTGTTCATCTCATCCAATAGGGCGCCAGGTGGACCCAACACCACCCACCTGTGTAGCCCTCGCCTCGACTCTTTGTATGAGGCTGCTCTTGATCCTAGGAAGACATTTCATCAGCGAACTGATCTGTATCATCAAATGCAGGCAGAGGTGGTTGAGGAAGCTCCGTGGATCTTTTTGTACCATGACGTCATCACGCGCCTTTTTCACCCAACCGTGCTCGGTTTGCATACCGACGCAACTGGCAGACTTCAACTCGAATCCGTTCGACTAACAATTCTCAAGGATCAACACAACACAACCGAATGACGACTGCTGGTTACAAGCAGAATGCCGTCGTCATGCAAGCGTGCTAGAATCAGTTCTCAGCGGTCATTGAAGTCTTCGTAACTCGATCACAATCATTCAAAAACAACTCATTTCGGAAGGAGGTTCATGCTAACCCATCGATTCATCAACATTCTTTGTGCAACGTTGATGGTCTTGTTTGTTCTCACCGTTCTCGGTCCCACTGACGCCACCGGCGCAGTGAGTTCGAAAACAGCGAGCGCGACAACTGCGAACAAGACCACTGTTGCCAAAGCCCCTTCCCGGAAAGGGAAGAGAAGTGCAAGGAAATCACGTAGGCGCACCCGTCGCAACTGCAATACTGTTGCAGGTAAGCAACAGGCAATCGACCTGGTGCGTACCCAAAGCCAGGAGCTCTGTAGGCTCACGGGCTTGGAGTATGTGGCCGCAGGTGAATTGGCAGACAGCATACGAGCAATGGTAAAAGACGATGCCGAGGATGTAGACGACGCCAGTGACTCTGGAGCTGAGGCAACCACGATGGTCATGAGTCCAGAGGACGAGGCGGATCACGCTCAGGAGTTGCTGGAGTTGGAAGCGGAGGACGATGTAGCCGTTGACCCGGATGTTTTTCGAACCTTGTGGCTGGCGTATGTGGATGCGGGTAGCCACGAGGTTACGGAGGCAGGCGTGGAGAAGCAGCGGTTAATGGATATGATCATGGAATGGCTTGGCACGCGCTACCACTATGGTGGGCGAAGTCGGCAAGGCATTGATTGTTCTGCCTTCATTCAGGAGTTGTATGAATCTGTGGCGGGTCTGCAGCTACCTCGAACAGCAGCAGAGCAGAGTATGGTAGGGATACCGATCAAGGATCGCACGAAGCTGCAGTTTGGTGATCTGGTGTTCTTCAATACTCGCCGACGGGTTCACGTGAGTCATGTGGGCATTTACCTGGGTGACAACCTGTTTGCCCATGCATCGAGCCGGTACGGTGTGACGATTAGCTCGCTGGAGAGCACGTATTACGGTAAGCGGTTCATAGGAGGGGCACGGTTGGATGAGCGCACGGCCGTGCAGCTAGGAGTGCCGGGTACATAGGTTCCCGGCACCTTGTCAGCAACCTATTTATATGAGGTGCCGGGAACCTATGTACCCGGCACAGAGGCAGTGCAGCGGCGGCTCTATTGCAAACAACCAAGCTCTGTCACGTTTGCTTACCCCGACAACACAGTGCTCTGACTACACTGATTGTTGGAGGTTCACATGCCAAGACGCCGTGCTACTTTCGTATCCGGTGAATTCTATCATCTGTATAACAGGGGGGCGCTTCAAGCACCACTGTTCTATGATGACTATTCTTACCGACTGTTCCTTGAAATAGCATACAGCAAAGCTTCGGCTCTGGGAGTTACGATTGTTGCATTTTGTCTAATGCCGAATCACTTCCACTTCCTGATTCGTGTTGAGCCTGGTGGGAATGTTCAAGAATGGATTAAGGCATTATGCCAAATCTTCTCCTTAAAAATCAATAGACGATACCATAGATCGGGAACTTCATTTCAGAATCGTTTCCAAAGCGTACACATAGACAAGCAGCAGTACCTCCAGCAAGTCTGTAGGTACATACATGCCAACCCAGTTGTTGCTGGGATATCGCGTAGTGCAGAGATGTGGCAGTACAGTGATTATTCCGAGTGGATTGGGCAACGTCAGTTCTATAAGATTGATCGGGAATTTGTTCAGAGTCAGTTCCCCAGTGCTGCTCAATACAAGCAGTTTGTTGAAGAGTTGGTTCAGAAGCGGACGTTAAAGCAAAAAGTATTTGCTGAAGGACTCCAAAAAATGCACTTGTTGCCGGGAACTTAAGTCCCCGGCACCCCAGTGAAGCCTCCAAGTACCCCCACCACCACCCACCGCCCTGGCATCTGTGCCCCGAGAATATCCCCATACCGTACATCCGCTACGTTGTTTACCTGAATAAACGCACCTATCGCATCCAGTATCCGGTAACGCGCAGAAGCGTTGAAGACAACGTAACTCCCACTCAATGTCGCATTGATTACCTCGGCATCTTCCGCATCGCGTACCTTGTATATACCCTGAATGCCAAGGTTGAAGCGCCCAACATCAAGACCTAACCGGCCATTGCCAAGCTGCCGCGCCGTGCTGCTAATGTATTTACTCACCTGGTCACTGTCTGATTCAATGTCCAACATGAGATATCCAATGCTGTACGTTAGGCGCACCAGTGGTGCTATGTCTAGCAAACCGCTAGCCTCAACTTCTAATCCCTGTGTAGTTACACTGGCTATGTTCTGCGCATAGAAATAAGTCGTGTCTGGAACAAGACTGGTATTGTTCCAGATATCGTTACTGTTGGTTATGACATAGTCAATCAGATTCGATCCGTCCCGTGCGAAGTACGAACCACTGAGCTGCAGCCACTGGTGTATACGAGCATCTGCTCCGATGTCCCACGTCCAACTCTGCTCGGCTTCTAGATTCGGGTTGCCAAGGTTCCTGCCTGGAGTGAGAGGCGGCGGTATGTTGGTACTCACAAATCGCTCGGTATAATCAGCGGCACGAACACTGCGGCCTACAGAGCCACGAAGCGTTAACAAACCTGCTTGATATGCAGCACTTAGCTGCGGTGCAAACTGCCAGTCATAGTTCTGGTCGTAGTCAACACGGAAACTGGCATTCGCTGTTAGTCTGTCCAAGAAGTAACTGCCTAGTACATAGAGCCCTAGGTGACCTGTTTCATGGTCTCCTCGATCGGTGCTGATTATGGTTCGGTAGTCAGCCTGAAGGCCTGCTCCAATACTCAATTGATCGGTTACCAATAGGTGACCGGTAAGCATGGTGTTGAAGTATTGTGTGGTGTGGGTGTTGATGCTGGGGAACGTTGGATTAAAGTTGAAGATGTCGCGTAAACGTTTGTACGAGACATCAAGGCGCACTGTGGATGCTGCGTCTTCCTTCTGTAGCATGGCCTGCGTCCACAACGTCTGCACCTGCTCTCTACTCTGATCCACTGAGCTACGGGTATAGTAATACCGTGCATCAAACTCACGCGCATCAGTCGCAACGCGAAGAGCCGTACTCCACCCGTCGGTCATAGTTGAACGCAGCGATGCTGAGCCCGTAAGTAATGTAAAGTCGGCAGGGGGCTCTCCCACTCGCGGGTACCCCGTACTTGCATACGTTGTAACCCCACCAGCGAATAACAGGTTGCCGGATGATATCACCGCACCAAGTTGTGCAGCAGCAAGTCCATGCGATCCCCCCCCTAGCTCGCCAGTGTACATGCTACTCGAGTCCACAGGAGCACCATACGCAAAGGTCTTCGTGATGATATGTACCACACCTCCCACGGCATCTACACCGTAAAGCGCTGCCGATGGACCACGTAAAACTTCAATGCGCTCTATCTCGGCCAAACTCACGGGCATGTATCCGTTGAAGTGACCGGTAAGCGGGTCGTTTACACGCATGCCGTCAATGAGCACAAGTACTTGCGAAAACGTGCTCCCGCGAATGATGATGTCGGCCTGAGTACCGAATGGACCTCGTGCCTGAGTCTCTAAGCCTGGTACATAACGCAATAATTCATCGACCGACGCAACGGGTATGGCTTCGATGTCGGAACGCGTTAGCACATGCATGCTTCTGCCAGTGCTGAGAGTTTGCGTGGGGATGCGCGTAGCCGAAACGGTTACTGGCCCCTTGCTTACTGTATCCTGAGCCTGCACCAACACTGCAGCAAGAAATGTATACAGCATGCATGTACGAAACAGCAAGATCCTTGTCATGTGTCACCTGGGTTGTGTTAGTGAGTGTTGTATTGAAAATGTCAACAAGGCACACCAAATCTGCCGCTCACCTATTCATCTTCCGTTGGAGCTAGGTGGAGGTCAATCATGCGCTTGTCCATATCTACACGAGCAATTCGAACAGCCAGTCTGCTACCATACTGCAATACACGACGTGTTTTGCGACCTACAAGCCTAAATCTGGTTTCATCGAAGTAATAATAGTCGTCACCTAAATCTCGGATGTGAAGCAGACCTTCGCACATGAGATCATCAACGGTAACAAAAACGCCAAAACCTGTCACGCCCGTTACGAGTCCACTGTGCGTTTCTCCTAGATGCTCCCGTGCCATCATTGCCTGTGCAAGCTTCTGTGACGCCCGTTCCGCTTCGACGGCAGCACGCTCAGTTACAGAACTATGGTCACTTACTACACGTGCTCGCTCGTAAAGTTCTTGCCACCGTGTCGATTCGGGAACTCCCCTCGCATACTCCTTGAGTGCACGGTGAACGAACAGGTCAGGGTAACGTCGGATGGGAGATGTAAAGTGTGCATAGGCGGTAAAACCCAACCCGTAGTGACCAACATTGTATTCACTATACACGGCTTTGGCCATCGCACGCAAGAGGAGAGTGTTCACAACGGGTTTCTCCGGCCGGTTCCGCACTTCCGCGAGAATCGCATTCACCTGCACGGGTGTGAGTTTGCCATTCGGCACGGTGAAACCGAGTGCCCTGATAACGGAAACTGCGTCAGCGAGTTTGGCGGCGTCGGGCTCTTCGTGGATACGGTACACGAGGGGGGGGAGATCAGTGGTGCGCCATTGTTTACGAAGCTTCTCCATGTGCTCTGCAACAACTCGATTGGCGGCAAGCATACACTCTTCCACGAGAGAGGTGGCGTCGGTTCGAGTTTTCACCAGAGCGGTTGTTGGTCGCAACTGGTCGTCAAGAAGGTACTTCACCTCCTGTGTTTCAAAGTCGATACCACCGTGTTTGATGCGCTTCTTGTACAGTCGCTGTGCGAGTCGGTGAAGTTCGAGCACAAGACTAGCGGTCTTCAGCTGAATCGCTACCGACCGCGGACTACCCGCCGTCAAGTGTGTTTCGTCTCGAGCTAACCCTCGTTTGCTTTCTTTCGCATGATTGATGATCTCCTGCGCTTCTTCATAGGTGAAACGCCGTTTACTATTGATCACCGATTCCGTGATGCGATACTCCTTGAGTACACCCATTTTGGAGAAGCGCATGAACACACTGAACGCATATCGGTCTTCGCCGGGAACGAGAGAACATATCGTGTTGCTCAGATTCTCCGGTAACATGGGAACAACTCGATGTACCAGATAGGTGCTGGTGCCACGTCGGAGAGCTTCCTTGTCTACAAGTGAATCCTCTGGTACGTAGTGCGACACGTCGGCGATGTGCACGCCGAGTTCTGCATCGCCATTGTCCAGCATCTCCAGGGAGAGTGCATCATCAAAATCTCTGGCGTCAACGGGGTCAATGGTAATGATGAGTTTTTTGCGAAGGTCCAGCCGACCTTTCGGTACCTTGCCGTACGGCGGCCTGTGGTTCAGGGCTTCACTCTCAACGTCGCTTGGAAAGGAGGGAGGCAACCGGAATTCCTTGAGTATCGCCGCAAACTCAACGGGTGCTCGGCCGCTCTGTCCGAGCACCTCATCTACCCGAGCCTCTGGAGCAGCATTGGCATGCTCCCACCGCACAAACGAGCCAACAACCTTGTCGCCTGGCTTAGCCCCCTTCAGATTTTTTTCGGCTACAAGAAAATCCACGTGATAGCGGGTCTCGTCGGGGATAAGGTAGTGGAAGCTCCCATCATACTCGATGGTGCCGGCGATGGGATGGTTTGAGCGCTCGAGAACTTCAGAGACTTCGCCGCGCACCTTTTTGCCCGGTATGATTGCGTGTGGCTGGACGCGCACAACGTCGCCGTCAAGCGCCGTGTGCAGGTGCTGCCGACGGATATGAATGACCGGAACCAAGACATTGGTGGTTTGCACCGTGGCTGTTTCATGGTGATAGGTTAGGCGTCCAGTGTATCCGTGATCCGGCGCCTTGGCCATACTAAAACGCCTGCGTGCATGTCGTTGAACCACACCATCAGCACATAGTCGGTCAAGCACCTGCTTCAGGTGCTCGTATTCAGCGCTGTCCGATCGAATGCGCAGCTTCTTCGAAAGGTCCAGCAGGGTGACTGGTGACCTCTGTTGAGTAAGCTCGTGCAGTAACTCTTCCCGAAGGTCGCGTACATGGTGTAGTCTGGGCATGGGCGAAAGTAAGAGAGTGGGGGATTACGGGAGTACTGGATTACGGGAGTACTGGATTACGGGAGTACGGGAGTACTGGATTACGGGATTACGGGAGTACTGGATTACTGAATTACTGGATTACTGGAGTACGGGAGTACGCCCACACGACAAATCTCTGACAATTGGAGAATGAAGCCATGACGAGGGTGGTTCGGGCAAAAGGGAGTTTGCAAACAGAACAAACACCCGGAGGAAATCGCCATGAAACGCAGCATCGTCCGCACCAACCGCTCCTGGTTTGCTGATACAGCACCTCAGTTCTGCATGTGTTTGGTTTTTTCTGTTTGTGTGGCGCTAGGGCAGGTAGTCAAGGCCGGCGTAGACACACTTATCATTCCTCAGGGCACCACGGTAGTATCGATGATGAGCGGCATCCCATTTCTTGGTGTGGCCGAAGTAGCCGTGGGTATTACGGACGGCTTTACTGTTGGTGCGTTTTTTGGAATCTCTCCCATCGAGGTGGCGTGTGGGGTACGGATTCGTGGACTGCTGTATTCCGCAGCCGACAAGAGTTTTAGGGTAACGGCCCGGATACCGATTCTTCTCTACCCGGACTCTCCCGGTCATAGTCAGCCATGGTGGTTGGCTTGGCCGGTGGTATCGTCAGAATTCAAGCTTTCCAACAGTGTTGCCATTGCCGCCGAAGCTGGCGTCATTGCTTCCATCACTTCCGTTCGGTTGGAAAACGTGATTATGGGAAGTCACAACCGCTATGAGCGGAAGGTGGATCACATGGGCAGTAAAGAGGGCGTGTACACCACCTTCGGCTCCACGGCTTCGCTTGCACTGTCGAATGGCGTTGCTCTCCAAGGCAGCTTTCATGTTGTTATGGATGGTACAAATCTTGCCCCCAGCGATTGGGTTGGACAGGTGCCGTATGTGTGCAGTATTGGGGTGGCAATGGAGATGTGAGGAGAGGACGGGAGTGCGGGGTTACGGGGTTACGGGGTTACGGGATTACGGGATTACGGGAGTACGGGAGTACAGGATTACTGGATTACGGGAGTACGGGATTACGGGATTACGGGAGTACGGGATTACGGGAGTACGGGATTACAGGAGTACTGGATTACTGGATTACGGGATTACGGGAGTACTGGATTACGGGATTACGGGAGTACGGGATTACAGGATTACGGGAGTACAGGATTACGGGATTACGGGAGTACGGGAGTACGGGATTTCAGGATTACGGGATTACGGGATTACGGGATTACGGGATTACGGGATTACGGGATTACGGGAGTACGGGATTACGGGAGTA
>CAZUGQ010000042.1:0-10540 GCA_964620125.1 uncultured Hyphomicrobiales bacterium | reverse complement strand
CTTTGAAAGCCGATATCTGGGGCTATACCATTTTCGCACGGTTGTGATTCGGCTACTAGGGCAGATCTTTGAAAGCACATATCTGCCAACACATATATAAACAATGCACATAGCAGGTGTAGCAGTCTGAAAAAATGGCTCGTCAACTCAATCTTTCTGAGTGAGTGAGCCATTTTTCAGAAGATTTCAAGTTGCAACGGAGCATTTTCTGCCGCGGTTCGTTTGCGACCCCAGTAAGTCTTTATACTGGACATCTGCTTCTCCGTAATGGTGAGGATAGAAACCTTACCGGACCGGGGCAACTTTGCCTCGACGCGCCGTACGTGCACGTCGCCATTCTCCTCACTGGCACAGTGCCGCAGATAAACACTGAACTGCCACATATTGAACCCATCCTTGATTAGATCTTTGTGGAATCGTGTGTATGCTCGGCGCTCGGCTGCTGTTGCTACCGGCAAGTCGAACATCACCATTACCCACATAGCTCTGTATTCACTTATGCGCGGAACTGAGGTAGGTCGAGAGCGCCTACGTCTCCGCCGAGTGCCTGTACCAGCTGCGCACATATCAACTCAACAGAATTTGACAGAGGCCTACGGCCTTTCTCATGATGCACATCAGCGACCATAACTTCAAGAACCTTCATTTTCTGTGCTGATGTTAGTTGATCAGTTTGCACCTCGTCTTGAACAAGCATCAGTATATGATAGTCCACAAATGGACGATACATCTCCATTACGTCGTCCGCTAGAGCAAAGTGGTTGTATTTATTGGAGTGATGGATACCTATTGCGGGATGAAGGCCACACCGAACTAAACACCGAGCTGTAAGGGCTCTCAATACAGAGTAGCCGTAGTTAAGTATGTTATTGGGGTATCCAGTACGAGGATCTCGCCCCACTCCAAAGGGCGTCAACACGGCCTTCCAATACAGTTTGGCACCAGCTGCTTCTCTATTAGTTCTATCACCCGAATACACGCTGTTTATGTAGCGTTTAAGATTCAAGTCAGTATATCCAAGCGATCTGCCAACCTGTTCTTGATTTTGAAGCTTACATCTCACAATCGACTGCCATATACGTTTACGATTTGGAACTGAGCAATCAATCTGAATTCGAAGCCGTTCTGCATGTAATGTGTTTCCTACCAATGGCAAACAAAGTCCCACCGGTTGGTAAGTGTCGTCGCAATACATCACAGTTACCACCTGATCGGCAAGTTTGGCAAGTGCTGCTGATGTTATGGTAATCTGCGACGTTCCCAGTTCCAGATACCCAATGTCCTCAATTGGTATGCGGAACTTTTCTCCTGAGATTCTGTTGTCAAGATGCAACGATCCATCTTTGTATGAAAGATAGCTGCGGGACTCCACCAGTAAGCTTCTCTTGATCATCTATCGTGAATCTCACCTATGTAGTCAACAAACAGTTTTTTACCCGAAACGGTACTTGGTGAAAGCCTAAGGAGATGTTTTACATCACCGGATGCATCTGCATGATGGTAAAATGCAACCTCTCCTCTTCCTGCACCACTCATCTTCTGAACCTTATAAACACCACGGTTAGGAAAGTCAACTAGGTCTCCAATGCGCAACTGTGTTTCGTCAGCGGCAGGTGGTGACGTCACTTTTTCAGGAAGGCCTCTAACTTCTTCATATAAGGTTCGGACTTCCCACATTGGCTTTCCAAGTTCAGGTGAACTCCACAGTCGTATGTGATCATTTCCACTTGGTTCCACATACACACCATTTTCACGCAACCGCACCATACCGCCAGAGGGTTTGTATACTCGTACGCGCTTTATCTGCCTTCGCTGACCATTGCCCAGGTGCATGTACAGTGGTTTGAGGAATGCATCCTTGGGTATGGTGAAATTGTCTGTCTCCACATCAACTCCTACTTCACGCAAGCGTTGAAGCACAAGGTCGCGTACTGTTTTATCAACAATGTTCAACATCTCGCCAGGGCTCAATGATGACAGAGGTTTCCTGACCTTGTACATGGGTACTCCCCTGTCATTGTGCAGCTGCTCCCCATTTCGATCACGTGCCAGGCCATAGAGTGTTTCCGCATGGAGAGCCCCTCTACCGGGTCTGGTTTTTCTGTGGCTAACGATGATTGAATCCACTGCATCCAACGCAAGTTTTCTAAGCCCCGCTATCGGTGCATCCGGCACGATGATCTTACCATCACGCACGTTCGCAGCCGCATTCCCAGTCCGTGCGTTCAGGGTTGCAAGTCGGTGAACTAACGACCGATCCGTTAGCGCTACTGTTAACGCATCAATAGCGTGATGCCTGTGATCATGCCTGTCCTTTCTGCCAGGCTCACCGATTGGAGATATCCACGCCCTTCCCAAACTGGCCAGTTCCGGTAGTACCCCATCCAAACCCCAATGATGCCGTAGCATGGCTGTTAACTGACCAGTCGTTGCCTCAACACGTGGTGCAACATGATGAAGGTATTTTAGTGCAAGTCGTGAGGCAAATCGGGTGTCATTCAACTGCCGAGCAACAAAGCCATCCTCTGCGCCAGAGGTGAAACGCTCTGCAAACACCTCCGGTGTCATCAAAAGCTTGCGCTGTTTTGCTGGGGTAATCTTATGATTCTTGTACAGCGCCGCTACTCTCTCGCGGTACTCATCAAGGTCAATAATTCCAGCTTGTGCTGCTTCGACAGGGGTTCGATCACCTTTCTTCTGATTCACCTCGCGCAGACATAGTACCTTATTCTCACGGCCATCATCCAAGGTTCTACTATATGGAAGGATATGGTCAACATCAACTGACCCATCGAACAGCATAGTCCTACTTATCTGCCGACCGGTGTAGATACACACATAACTCTGCTCCTCCCAGAGTCGTAGCTTGAGCAGATCATGCCGAGATGGTGCGTCTAAACGAAATTCTTTCTTCAGCCTCTCCCGATCAGACTCATTCTGCGATCTGTTCCGTTTATTGGCCTTAAGCAGCTCAGCCCGCTTCGTTGCCGGCAACCTCACTTCGCGCGCCATCTCAACTCTAATCACATCAGGATTTCCCCACTTTCCTACGATGGCGTTGACTACTCTGCGCATCTCTGCAAAGGATCGCTGCACGATTGGGTTCCGTGCATCCTCCTGAGCAAGAGCAGGTATGCGATCTCCAACCGTCACCTGCTCTTCATCACCACTGAATTTATACTTTGCTGCCACGACAGCTTCGTGATAGAGGTATCCTTCCTTGAGAAATGGCAAAATCTTTTTCACTGCCCTCAATGAAAGGTTTCCATACCCCTCCTCCAATTTTATCCGAGCAAATTTTGCGGCCGTTGTCTCATCCACATTTAGATTCTTCAATGCCCAGTTTGTTGTCCAATCAACGTCTTCTGCAAATTGAAGCACATTCCACAAGTTGTGCAGTTCATCATCGGAAAGATTATCGACGTACGTTCTTCCCAGAACATCATACAGCCTCCTCATCGTTGTGGGAGGATTGATCTCCTCAAGATTGGTCTTGGCGGCATCATCCCTCTTTTTCCAACCAAAAACCTTCTTGAGATGTTCTGGTTTGGTGAGGGGTATGCTCTTCTTGTCACTCTGCTCTGCATAGTGGATCAATGCCTGCCGTTCTGTAGCAGTCAACTTCATAGAATCGTCGTCAACTCTGTCGGTTGACTGGATCCTGAGAGCATTCACTTGTTGCAATAGCCGAAATCGTTGAAAGAGCGGATGACTTCTATGGCAGCGTTTTTTCCCCGGTACAAATTGGCAGTTGCCAACCAAGTGACGAACGGATTTTAGCGGTCGCTGAAAGAATACTTTGTTGATGATCTTTTCCCGCAATTCCCTAGGTAAAAGTTTTTCGTTGAACCTACTCTGAATTTCAAGGATAAGATCGAGCTCAATGCGATAGTGGTCGCGTAATGTAAATCGATTCCGACGCCTCTGCTCATGAGGATCTAAGCTGGCAAGGTATTCGCCTAGTGTTCGGTAGCCTTCCGAAATGTCGGGCAGTGAATCAAGCACACGGCTGCGAACTTGCTCGTATTCTCTATATCGCCGCAAAGAGGGGTTCAGTGCACTATCCGTTGCCGATATACCTGGTTTCGCACCATCTGCTGTACCATCATAAATCGCTCCTGACTCTTCCTCTTCTGAAGTGGCCTTCCGGTTGCTCTGGTATCCACGCCGACTATTTATGTGGTCGATGATCCTCCCGATCTCATGCGGTTCTAGTTGCGATGTTAAGGCCTTTGCACGCAGCTGATAAGGATCCCAATGCAATAGAGCAGAAAACTGTGAAGGGTCAGTTGGCAATAAACCCGCTTTAAACAAAATCCCTCGAACTGCATCGGTTCGCATTCGTCGACGCTCGTATTGGCGCCGTAGCTGACGGGCCAACCTTCGCTCAACATTTTTCGATTGCTCCCGCTCTGTGTTTTTTTCATTTACGGATTCTGGGAAAATTCGTACTCCCATGCCAAGTATGGTCTGTTTGGCTGTATCGACAAGTGCCCAACCAACTGAATTTGACCCGATGTCTAGGCCGAGAATCGTACTCATGCAGTTAATCCTTGACTTTAATGTTCCGGCGAATGTAAGTTCGTGAAGCTTTCAAAGATCTGCTCTAGTCCTGACTCACAATAAGGACAAGAGTGTCCGCAGGCAAATTGCCTTACCCTACCTCGGTAGGGTTTTTTTTTACCAACCACGCATCACCTCCACCTTTTCCAAGCATGCCTCCACAAGGCGCTTGGGTCGTAGTGGCTTGAGTACATCTGCCCATGAAACGATCCATGCAATAAGCTCGGGGTTAATTGGTGCATCTAACCGAAGTTCCACGCTGCCTCCACGCCGATGTTGGAACTGCTGTGTGGGATGCCATACACGAGATGTAAAGTATTCAGCCGCTTTAGGAGAGATCTGAAGCGTTATCGGCACTACCTTGCCAGAATACACACCGAAACGGGTGCGCCGGTATAGTGCCTCGTCAAAGACATGCATTGGCAATCCTACATCTGTTGCGCGCTCGACGGCTAACACCCTGTCTACCGCCATGGTTATGTAATGCCCGTATTTCGGGTGCCATGCTGCTACGTACAATCTGCCTGCATGTGCAATGAGCCTACACAGTGCAACTACGAACGTTCGAGTGTTACCATCATGCAAGGCTCGATATGTAACACGATCCCATGCTACGTCGCGAATACCACTAATTACCGCCTGTAACACATCATCGGGTATTGGTGTTGCCAAGATTCCAGGTGTGACTTCGTTAACAAGGTCAGCGTCAACCAGAACACTCCCAGGAGCAATAGATTCAAGCTTGCTCGCAAGAGCATCAACGTGCTTCTCGATTGCAGTACCTCGAAACTGGCGCAGCATCCCCTTAAGCAAATGCACAGCCAATACCTCGTTCCGACCAATACTTACCGGAACCAACGCTCGGTAGGCTGCTGGAATCCACCACCGGTACTCTTTACCGTCCTGCTCAACATGTAACGGGATACCTGCCGCTTCAATGGCCCTAAGATCACGCTGAATCTGACGCCTCGACACTGCCTTGCCTTCTACCCGAGACTCAACGCGTAAAGCCAGCTCTGACGTAGTGAGGTGATGACCACTTCCCAGTGCCGATAGCAGCTCAACGATTCGTTGTACTTGATGTGATTCAGACATACCGCAAACTATGATCGTGCGCGACAACATACGTCGCGATACAACATACGTTCGTGTGCATGAAAAGGAAACACTTTCTACATGCCCTTATGGGCCTTGGATCCATTTTAACGGTTCCCGTAAAAACAACACCAAAACCTGCTGCGCAAGAAACCTTGCTTTACGAGGTGTACGTGGCAGGCATCCAACACCTTGAGTGGTGGAATGGTGGCAATCCGATTTCTCTGAATCCCGGCACGTTACTCCGGTCGGTGCGTGAACCACATAATCCATTCGATAGATGGGCTATCGCCTTGTATACGCCACAGGGCTCCAAGCTTGGGTATTTGCCACATTGGATTGTACATATCCCCTCACGGCTTGTAGACTCCGGCCACACCGTACGCTGCCGTGTAGTTAAGTACAACCGAACTGAAACCCAAGCCCCTTGGCATACCATAAAAGTTGCCATCTATCTGGCACATTAACACCCCTTTTTACACAATCATAGGTATTACACCATGAAACAGTTTACTCTCGTGTGCACGGTAACGATTGCAAGCCTTTTCACAATGATTTCCTGCTCAACAACGAAGCTAAAGCAGCATACAATTGGTTGCTTTGAACGGTCTAAGTCTGATGTGATTCGATCCGCCACTGCACTTCTAGTTCAGCATGGTCTTACGGTAACAATGGCCGACACACTCATTGGCTTGGTGCAAGCAGAATCTGCTGAAAGTAGTGACGCGTGGACAGGTCTGATATCAAAGCGAGTTTGGCAGGTGACTGTTGCACCCACAATTGGTGGAAAGAACACGTCTAGCGCGACACTTTCAAAACCGACTAGCTCAGCATCCCTGTACATCATTGCAACGGCAAAGACAGTGAATAGAACACAGAATGCATATGGAGCTACGTTGGCAACATCGGAAGTGTATTATGACGACTCGTCACATGAAGACTGGGAATGGTATTGGGGCGTTCGGCGAGGATTGGAGTCAATCTGCGGCACCAAAGCCGTTATTACCACCAAGCCGCTTCATTAACTTGACGGTGAGGTAGTACTCCATCTGCAACTTATGGAACCGGAGATGAAGGTGATAACAATCGTGGCTCGCATAACAAGCGTTGTTATGATCTGCACGTACTTCTGGATAATGCCAACAACCGCATTATCACAACAGCAGTCGCTTGCGGGTGCTGCTCCGGCACGATGTACGGGAGCAGTGCCGTGCCCCGCCTGCAAAAACTGCTCGCGCTGCGCTCACTGCTCCAATGGTGGTACGTGCGGGACC
Source organism: uncultured Hyphomicrobiales bacterium (assembly GCA_964620125.1). GTDB lineage: Bacteria > Bacteroidota > Ignavibacteria > Kapaibacteriales > Kapaibacteriaceae > OLB6. Next base: position 3,608 of record CAZUGQ010000042.1, on the reverse strand, counting down.
TGTATTACACAAACACAATCGCAAGGTGATGCGGTTAATCCCTCTGGAAAAGGGGCTGCGGCACGAGGGACAACACAGCCGACATCCACATTACAGGACGCCAAAACACATCAAACGCATGCAGTGAGTACTTCGGAAGTGGCACAACCACAGGGATACAGGCGAAGCATGGAGAACATCGATAGCCTGAAACGTGGTTTGGATGCACGATCAGTGACAGAACTTGTGCACATGGTGAGTGATACCACTGGCATGGTGCCAGGCGAACCAGACCTGAGCACTCTTACAATGAGAGTTGGGACTACAGAGGTTGAGTGTGCACCAACAGGAAGTACCACCGACGTGATCCGACAAAAAGCCTACGCTAAGAAAGCTCGATACCGTACGCCACGAAACACCCAACCGCTGGAGTGGCATACGGTTTTTGGTGCCGAACATGATATGCCTCACGGATGGTACGAGGGGATGGCAGTGGAATTCACAGCCTATGCTGTGAAAATATTCCTGAACACAAAGGGCGAAGGATGCAATTGCTCGAAGAGCTCGATTTCTTATAACAAGAGCACAGATGCGTATGCTGACACTCGGATATACCTTACCCTGAAATGTGATGATGCGTCCGATACGTCAAGCTACATGCTTGCCGAAGTATCTCCGCGCATCAAGGCACTGCAAACGACACTGAACAACGACTATTCGACCACCACGCTTAAGGAATTGTATCAAGGACGGTGGGTTCGGGTGAAGGGATACCTGTTCTATGACTTTGAACATGAAGACGAAGCCACGAACAACGGCGCTCCGTACAAGGTGGGCCCAACAAAAACAAATCGCGTCACGGGTTGGGAACTACACCCGTTGGTGTCGATCGAGCTGGCCGACGAAGATTGTCCGTAAGACATGCAATGATACTCACTCTTACACAGTTGATGGTGATGAAACCTACAGGATGTACCACTGCATACCGTTTCATTCGCCTGCTGTTCATAATGCTCGATATGCAGTCACATGCCCTGCGGTTTCTGCCACACCCGCTCCATCGAACCGTGATAGCGCTGCAGGCATTGCCATTAGTGTGGTAACGGGTTAACTACACGATTTCCAGTCTCGCATAGGCTAGCATGAGCTGTTTGCGTTGCCCATTAAAGAAGAGCACCGTTGCCTTTGCATTCTGTCCGGTACCACTCACGCTTTCGATTTGGCCGATGCCAAACATTGGATGTTTTACGCGCATACCGGTGCGGAACTGATTGGCTGGAGCACCGGGGCGGCTGCTCACACCGCGCCGGGGAATGCTTGCTGGTACATCGTCTGGGGGGGGGATTTGCGAGTAGCTGTGAGACTCCGGCATCTGTGAATACGCAGACGTGTGCCGCCCGCTAGGCGTATGGCCCGGTGTGGATGGTTGGTTGCGGGCTGACTGTGGGCGCATGCCAGAGCCCCCTGCCAGACTTCTGCTAGCGGGAGCGAAACACTCGGGATCGATCTCGGCAAGGAACATCGAAGGCCGAGAGAAGCTGAGTTCACCGAAACGATATCGCCGCTCCGCGTACGAGAGCACCAGTTGTTCGCGTGCACGAGTGAGGCCCACGTAGAAAAGGCGTCGCTCTTCTTCTTGTTCGTTGAGGTCGGCTTCTGCCTTTGCAAGTGGGAACAGGCCTTGCTCCATTCCTGCGATCACCACAAGCGGAAACTCAAGCCCCTTTGCGGCATGCATCGTCATCAATGCCACACGATTGGTACCAAGCTCGGGATCGTCCTGTTCACTTACCAGAGCAATCTGTTCCAAATAGGACGCAAGTGAAAGGTCAGCATCAAGCTCTTGTTGTTCTGCGATGTGCGAGAGCAGGCGTTCGATGTTGTTCCATCGGTCGAGGGCCTCGGCGGTGTTCTGCGACTGATACATGTGGGGCAACCCTGTTGCCTCGATGAAGGCTTGGGCAAGGCTGGCAGGGGGCTGATGGTTGAGTTGGTCGCGGAAGGTTTCGACGAGTTGAACAAAGTCTGTCACAGCCCCTTCGATGCGCTTCTGCAAACCCTCGATGTGTTGCACATGGCGCATGGCGTCGAACAGCGTGATGGTCTGTTTGGCCGCATACTCTTGAATGCGTTGCAGGCTGGTGGTACCGATACCTCGTGCCGGTTCGTTGATGATGCGTAGCAAACTTTCCGCATCGCTTGGGTTTACCAGGAGGCGCAGGTAGGCAACAGCATCCTTAACCTCCTTGCGTTTGTAGAAGCTCACGCCGCTTACGATGTGATATGGCATGTTGCTGCGGCGCATGGCATCTTCGATGGCTTGCGACTGAGCGTTTGTGCGATAGAGCACGGCCACATCCCGGTGCTGGTAGCCTTTGTCGCGCAGTCGTGTGCGGATGGCATCTGTGATTGCCATTGCTTCTTCGCGATCGTCTCGGCAGGAGAGCAACGTGATTTTTTCGCCATCGGGATTCTCCGTCCACAGCGTCTTTTTCAACTGACTGCTGTTATTGCGAATAACCGCATCGGCTGCAGCAAGGATTGTTTTCGTGCTTCGGTAGTTCTGTTCGAGTCGCACCACGGTAGCTTCCGGGTAATCCCGTTCGAAGTCCAGGATGTTGCGGATTTCTGCACCTCTCCAGCGATAGATGCTTTGTGCATCGTCGCCCACAACGCAGAGATTACGGTGTTTGCTTGCGAGTAAGTTCACGGCTCGATACTGTGCACGATTCGTGTCTTGATACTCATCCACCATGATATGCTGGAATCGATCATGGTAATGGGCCAGTACATCCGGTTCATTGGTAAGCAGGCGGATCATGTTGAGCAGCAGGTCATCAAAGTCCATGGCATTACTGCTCCGCAGCCGTTTTTCGTACTCCTGATAGATCTGCGCCACCTGCCGATCGGTAACGGTCGACGCTTGTCGATCCAACTCTTGCCAGCTCATCATCGCGTTTTTTGCGCCCGAGATACGAGCGCGGACGGCACCTGGGGCTAGGGCTTGCTGAGAGACGCCGAGCACCGACATTGCGCCTTTGATTGCTGCCAGTTGATCGTCGGCATCATAGATGGTGAAGGCATCCGTATACCCGAGGCGTAGGGCATGGGCGCGCAGGATGCGAGCGAAGAGAGAGTGGAAGGTACCCGCCCAGATGCCGCGAGCAATTGTTTCGCCCACCAGGTGGCCGATGCGTTCCTTCATTTCCTGGGCCGCCTTGTTCGTAAAGGTAAGGGCCAGGATACTAGATGGAGGAGCACCCTGTTGGAGCAGGTGAGCCAGGCGGACAGTGAGGACGCGGGTTTTGCCGCTGCCTGCGCCAGCGATGATGAGCAGAGGACCTGATGTTGCTCGTACGGCCATTTCCTGTTGTGGATTGAGTCCGTCGAGCAGCGAACGTTTCTGAGCAGGTTGGTCGTTGGGTATCAGGCGGAGTGTCATGGGTGCAAGTATCGGGAAAGGGGAGGGATGTGACGTGGGGGGTGGGGGGGTAGGGGGCGGGGAGGTAGTGGGGGGAGTATTGTCCCGGTACCAGGTGTTGGTACCGGGAGTGCTATTGTCCCGGTACCAGGTGTTGGTACCGGGAGTGCTACTGTCCCGGTAACAGGTGTTGGTACCGGGAGTGCTA
>CAZUGQ010000041.1:5539-11078 GCA_964620125.1 uncultured Hyphomicrobiales bacterium | reverse complement strand
TAGGAAAGCGTCGCTCTATCCTGCTGAGCTACGAGGCCTGGTTAGTAAGCTGGAGTGCTAGTGTGCTAGTACGTTTGTGTCCTGGTATGTTGGTGTGCTAGTACGCTAGTGTGCTAGAACAATAGAGTGCCAGTATGCTAGTACGTTAGTGTGCTAGTATGCTTGAGTGAAAAAGTAAATCTGACTCTACCTTACTAGCGCACTAGTTCACGGCTTCTGTACCAGAGAGTAGACTCCTGCTGCCATCGAGTGGCTGCGGACCTTGATGCATCACGTACACTGCAACCAATGCGCGAATCTCGGGCACATCCATGATGGCTTCGCCAGCCATGAGCATTGCACGTTCGATGATTTGCTCTAAGTCGGCGTTGGTAAGAAAACCAAGATTGTGATAACTGAGCAGAATGCCCCAGGCTTCGGGGGTTATCACCTCCGACTCAACGGAGTGGAGAACACGGAAGCTGCCGTGCTCGGCTGGATCCACGTGGCCATCGCCCCTTTCCAAAATCCAGGAAAGAGCAGCTGAGATTTCGCTGTCGGTGTAGCCGCGAGCGCTAAGCTCCGTTACATCAACCTTGGCCAACGGCGTGCCTGGTTCGTGGCTGCCCACAACCCAAGCAATGATCTCCATAATGCGTTCTACGGTGTAGCGATCGGTCATCGGCTTACAATATACTGGTTCTCGAGGACGTGCATGCGCTCGCGCTGGGCATCTGTTGCGTCAGAATATCCAGCGAGATGCAATGTTCCGTGGACGGCAAGCCGACATAATTCGTTTGTAAGTGTTACACCGTACTCGATTGCTTGTTTCCTAGCAGTATCCACAGAGATATACACCTCTCCCAAGATAGGGGGCTCAGGTTCGATTGGGAACGTTATCACATCGGTAGTTGTGTCCTTCTTAAACCACTTGCGATGTAGTCTGCGGATCTCCCTATCGTTGACCAGGATTACGTCAATCTGCCCGATGAGCTTTTCTGCCTTCATCGCTCGTTCCACGGCGGCGATGATTGTTGCTTTGCCACGATAGCTGCTGCCAGAAGCGTTGGTGAGCGTGACCATAGGGTTTATAAACCAAGCACGTATCTGAACACTATTCGATTCCTACCCAAAAGCGGAGACTGTCTATCTGTAAAGGCACAGTCGTAAGGGGCTTGTAATTCGCAATCGCTCACCCGTACCCGTCGGATGTTGCCGCTACAACCCGCACCCACCCACCCCCTCTTCATCTCTTCCCCTTTAGTCCCTCAAGTCTCTTTAGCCCCTCCAGTTCCTCCAGTCCCTCTAGTCCCTCTAGTCCCTCAATCCCTCAAGCACCGACTCCGCCAAGCTCAGTTGCATTGCAGCGAACAGCAGTGATGGATCAAGTTTGGTTAGGTCGGCACTGAGCAGTGAAGCGCGGATATTCCCAAACTGAGAACAGGTACAACTTCTGCCTACAACGAGTGAGTCAAAACGGTCATTGTGTTTGGCGATGAACATCACTTCGTCTGGATCGATGCACAGGTAGCCAGTAACGTCGTGCAGTTCAACGATACCGTGAGGAGTTTGAGCACTAACAACACATGCCCGAGCCCCCTCACCAACATCGGCGTTGGTAACGGTAACGGCAATCACTCGGTTGGAGGCTTGATCTCGCAGGTTCCAGAACCACGTGTGGTCGTCCAGCAAGGTGGCCGCGCCCAGCATGGCTTCGATGGCGGCAACGTCTGGTGGGTTGATGAGCATGCCGCAAAATACGCATCGGGGGTATGCGTAGATTGCCTCATGAATGTGAGCGAAAGAAGCTACCTGAAATGTGTTCTGTTGGCTGCCGTTCAGGTGTTGGCAATGCTGATGCCAACCACGGCAGCAGCGCAGAAGATGCTAATTCCGATGGATCTATCGCAGAACAACCACCTGAAGGCCTATGGGATTGCCTTCATGGCGCTAACGAAGGACGTGCCTGTTGACTGGTTGCTCAACTATCGGGGCGGGAGCTTTATGCTTGATGCTTCCTCGGACCTTGAAACCGAGTGCCGTGTTCGTGGCGTAAGCTTTGAGAACATTGATGGAGCCGAAGCAGCGCAGATTTATGCGGAGGTACAGGCAGAAGGTAGCAACACAGAATCGGTTCGGCTGGAGAAAGCTCCGCGCATAGCCGTGTATGCGCCTCCTGGTTTCAGACCATGGGACGATGCCGTGACCCTTGCGATGGAGTATGCCGAGGTGAAGTACGACAAGCTCTGGGACGAAGAAGTGATTGCCGGCAAGCTCAGTGAATATGACTGGTTGCATTTGCATCACGAAGACTTCACCGGTCAGTACGGCAAGTTTTATGCAAGTGCAGCCGGACAAACGTGGTACATCCAGCAGGTGGCAATGTTGGAAGGCATGGCACGAAAGCTTGGATTTGCCAAGGTTAGCGAACTAAAGCGAGCTGTTGTTGAGAAGATCAGAGAGTATGTAGCGGCAGGGGGCTTCATGTTTGCAATGTGTAGCGCCACCGATACGTATGATATAGCATTGGCAACGGTGAACACGGACATCTGCGATGCTGTTTTTGATGGCGATCCGGCCGATCCGCGTGCCAACGACAAGCTGGATTTCTCGCGAACGTTTGCGTTTGAGAATTTTAGTGTGAGCCTTAACCCTTTCGAATATGAGTTCAGCAATATCGACGTTGATGTAAACCAGGTACTCGCCACAGAACGAACTGACTTTTTTACGCTGTTCGATTTTTCGGCCAAATACGATCCAGTACCAACCATGCTCACACAGTGTCATGTAAATGTGTTACGCGGCTTCTTAGGCCAGACTACAGCCTTTCGGAAGGAGTACATCAAAAAGAGCGTCACAATCCTCGGCGAACGAGATGGCACGAACCAAGTACGCTACATCCACGGCAACGTTGGCCGTGGTACCTTTACGTGGTATGGTGGACATGACCCGGAAGACTACCGTCATGCCGTTGGCGATCCACCCACCGACCTAGCACTGCATCCCAACAGTCCCGGCTACCGCCTCATCCTGAACAACGTGTTGTTCCCTGCGGCAAAAAAAAAGAAGCAGAAGACGTAATCGGAGTGCCCGGGTACTGATGCTCAACCAAGGATACACTGCTTCTATGGATACGGGTGCAGCAGTGTAATGATGAACTCGGAAGTAGGATTGCTTGAATAATACATAACACGAGCAGTTTTTCAGTTGTAGAATGCTATGATTGAGTTTGTGATGTTGCCAAGCCAGCGAGTGCAGCATCCTCGTACCACCTATCGCGATTCTGGAATACATGTATGAAGAAGTTCAGCATTGCAAATTTCAATCTGCTCAATTTCAACGAGCCACATCTACCAATGTATCGGAATGCCAAGGGTTGGTCGCAAGAAGTGTACGATCGGAAGATTCGTTGGACGGCACGGCAATTAGAATTGCTTGACGCCGATATAGTGGGATTTCAGGAGTTGTGGCATTCAGCGGCAATCCAGAAGGCGATAGACGCATCCGCGTTAGCATCACAGTACAAACTTCTGGTGCCGCCACAGACGGAAGGCGGGAGAATTGTGTGCGGGGCAATCGTACGGACCTCCATTCACGTGCAGGATTGCAACTGGATAGACAACTTCCCTGCGGAGCTTGTGCTTCAGTCGAAAGGCAGTGACAAACAGACACCCGAGATCCGAATCGACATACGTGGTTTTTCTCGACCTGTTCTTCACGCTAGACTCAAGCTCCACAGGAAAGAGTCTTTGGCACATCTCTTTGTGTGTCACTTCAAGTCGAAGGGGCCAACCGATGTGTACAAGGAAAGCTGGTACAAGAAGGAAACACACAGCATGCATGCAACAGCTTTGGGCGCGGCGATCTCTACAATCCGGCGAACGGCCGAAGCCGCAGCACTTCGAGTGATTATTACGACGCTTATGAAGAATACTGACGATCCAGTGATCGTGATTGGCGACATCAACGATGGCCAGGGGAGTAACACACAGAACATCCTAACAGAGCAACCCGGCTATCTTTTTGGTGACTCGATTGGTGGAAGCGACACTGCACTCTACAGCGCACAGGTGATGCAGGAATTCCGAGACACACGAGACGTTCTGTATACGTACTCGTACAAAGGAATGAAAGAGTCGCTGGATCACATTCTCTTCAGTCAGGAGTTTTATGATCACAGCCGGAAGCGCCGCTGGCTCTTCGACGGTTTGACTGTTGCCAATGATCACCTAAATCAGGATGACCATGATGTAAGCGGGACGAATGATCACGGCATCATCAAAGCCAACTTCGTATACCGTCCGTACGCCTAACCCGGATCCACGTGTTTCTGCTACAATGCAATTAGGGATTCGCTACCGTGATCGCCGTCTGCTAGTGCTACCGATATACATCGCAGGCCGTTGTGTACAATGATCCCCCCCCATATATTCACACATGGCAAAGCCCCCTACCATACCCAAGTCTGTTGCGCACAAGTTGGTGTACCTGTTCAATCGCAACGGTTATGTAAGGCAGCAGGACAAGAAACGTTGGAAGGCCGAAGGAACTAGCAACTACAAGAAAGGTTCGGAAGTTCGGCTCCTGGTAAAGACAGAGGACGAGTTAGCAGAGCTGCAGGAGTTGCTCGCGCGTGCGCATTTCGTGTTTGGGACACCCTTTTACAAAGGTGCGCAGTACTGCCAGCCAATCTATGGCAAGCAGCAGGTTGAGCGATTTCTGAGCATGGTAGCGGCTGCTGGAACAACACCATCTCGAAGGCAACAGAAATAACAATCGGCAAGGGTTTTTGGCATCATTACCATCCATGTAATCGCGCCACATCAGTCATCGCTGATGGATCGGGTAGCCGAAGAAGTCTTTGATCATGCCATCAAACCCGAGTATCTGCAGGCTTTTCTTGCAACGCCCAACAACGTGCTGATTGTAGCCATGGAGGATGGGGTTGTTGTTGGCATGGTTACTGGGATAGCATACGTCCATCCCGATAAACCGTTGTCCTTGTTCATCAATGAATTGGGTGTATCGGCGCACCATCGCGGCAGAGGTATCGGTAAGCGACTGATGCGTGCCATACTTGATTGGGGTAGGGAATGTGGTTGTCTTGAGGCATGGGTAGCTACCGAGGAGGCAAATGCTGCTGCACGAAGTGTGTATCGTGCATCGGGCGGTACGGAGGATGCCGATAGGGCTGTGGTATACACGTATGACCTTCGGGATCGGGGCACGATGGAATAGTGCAGGTTGTATGAGTGTGTGTAACGCGTGGGCGACTGGGCATGGGTGGTTGTATTCCAGTGTGGGACTGCAGGATTTTGTTTTGGTTGGCAAGGGGGAAGGGATAGGTAGGTGGCGGGGATGGTACCGGGAGAGCTTCTGACCGGGTGGAGGTACCGGGAGAGCTTCTGACCGGGTGAAGGTACCGGGAGAGCTTCTGACCGGGTGACGGTACCGGGAGAGCTTCTGACCGGGTGACGGTACCGGGAGAGCTTCTGACCGGGTGGAGGTACCGGGAGAGCTTCTGACCGGGTGAAGGTACCGGGAGAGCTTCTGACCGGGT
>CAZUGQ010000041.1:0-5439 GCA_964620125.1 uncultured Hyphomicrobiales bacterium | reverse complement strand
TACCGGGAGAGCTTCTGACCGGGTGGAGGTACCGGGAGAGCTTCTGACCGGGTGACGGTACCGGGAGAGCTTACGACCATCTGAATAACCTAGTTAGTAGATACGTGGACGCTTAGAACTGCTATCTTTTCACGACTATTGATATACGTATTGTAGAATCAGAAGGGAACAACATCAGTCAGGCATCATGAACGAACCCACCATTCAGCAACAGCCCATGTACCCAAACAAATCAGGTAAGGTGTGTGTGGTCGTAGTTCGGGAGTATTACGATGTCAAAGAGGTACTTGTTTTCCGCCATGAATCGGAAGGCGTGCAGTTTGTAAAAGGCGGAATTGAACCTGGCGAACACATTTATGAAGCAGCTCTTAGAGAACTAGCCGAAGAATCAGGAATAGATGACGCAGAAGTGGTTCGATACTTAGGTTGTTTCCATCCGGGATACGGTAGCAAGCAATGGGAGATAGTCCAGGTAAAGGTGTCTCGCTTGCTGCCGGAACGGTGGCTGTTTTTTGCTTCGGATGATGGAGGGCAATGGTTCGAGTTCTTTTGGCACCCACTGAAGGAGGAGCCCACCTCTGAGTGGAACCACGTTTACATTAACCTGCTGGATATCGTTCGTGCGTCATTGGAGAAACCTCCAGATGAATGAAAGAGAACCTAGGCAGGGTATCTGGATTGGCACGAATTGGGTAATCTTCGGGTTGCAAGTCCGGTCCCTAAGGGTGCGATATGCTTTTGATACTGAGGTTAGAATTGTCTGGTGTTGATTCCTGAATTTGCTTATTCAGAATGTTGATACCCAAAGGAGCATTCTTATAATCGTGACGCCGGGATCCGTCACTCCTCTGGTTATGTACCGGGACAGTTCTTCTCCCGGTAACGTGACCGGGACAGTTCTTCTCCCGGTAACGTGACCGGGACAGCTATTCTCCCGGTACCCGCCATTCCCTCTACCTCATCCCATGCCCAACACAATCCGCGTCCGCGGCGCTCGCGTAAACAACCTCAAAAACGTTAGCGTCGACATTCCAAAGCACAAGCTCACGGTGTTCACCGGCGTTTCGGGATCCGGTAAAAGCTCCCTGGTGTTTGGCACCATCGCTGCGGAATCGCAGCGCCTGATCAACGAAACGTATAGCGCGTTTGTGCAGGGCTTCATGCCAACGATGGCACGGCCGGATGTTGATGTGCTCGAAGGGATCACCACAGCCATCATCGTGGATCAAGAGCGGATGGGTGCCAATGCGCGAAGCACGGTGGGAACGGCTACAGATGCTAATGCGTTGCTTCGCGTGCTCTTCTCGCGCCTTGCAAAGCCCCCTATCGGTCCGCCAAACGCATACAGCTTTAATGTGCCATCGGTAACAGCGGCTGGGGCTATCACCATCGAGCGGGGCAACAAAAAGACGGAGAAGGCTACCTTCACGCGGCTTGGTGGGATGTGCCCGCGATGCGAGGGAATGGGGAAGATTAACGATATAGACCTCTCACAACTGTTTGATGAGGATAAGTCGATTGGTGAGGGGGCTTTGACAATTCCTGGGTATACGGTGAATGGTTGGCAGACGCAGTTGTTCGAAGGCGCCGGACTAGATCCGAGCAAGCCAATAAAGAAGTTCACCAAAAAAGAGATGCACGACTTTCTGTACGCCGAGCCACGCAAGGTGAAGGTGAATGGTATTAATCTTACCTACGAGGGGTTGATACCGCGCCTGCAGAAGTCGATGCTTTCGAAAGATGTCGACACGCTGCAACCGCATATCCAGGCGTTTGTGGAGCGGGCGGTGACGTTCACTACATGCCCCGACTGCGGTGGAACGCGCCTTGCAGAGGCAGCCCGATCCAGCAAGATCAAGGGCAAGAACATTGCCGATGTGTGCAGCATGCAGATCAGTGATCTTGCCGAGTGGGTGCGTGAGATCAAGGACAAACCTGTTGCGCCGTTAGTAGCTGGCTTGCAGCATTTGCTTGACTCGTTCGTGGAGATTGGGCTTGGCTACTTGACGCTCGACAGGCCAACCGGCACGCTGAGTGGCGGCGAATCGCAACGCACTAAAATGATCCGCCACCTAGGCTCCGCCCTCACGGACGTGACGTATGTGTTCGACGAGCCAACCATTGGTTTGCATCCGCACGACATTGCGCGCATGAACACGCTGCTTCAGCGCCTGCGCGACAAAGGCAACACCGTGCTTGTTGTTGAACACAAGCCGGAAGTGATTGCCATTGCCGATCACATCGTTGATCTTGGTCCAGGCGCCGGCAGTTACGGCGGTGAGGTGATGTACGAAGGGTCTGTAAAGGGGCTTTGGAAGAGTGGCACCGTTACGGGTAATCATCTATCCACTCGTGCGGAGGTCAAAGCAGATGTTCGTACAAAAACGGGCGTTCTCAAGATTCAAGGTGCAACAACAAACAACCTGAAGAACGTTTCGGTGGAGATTCCACTTGGTGTGCTTGTTGTTGTTACCGGTGTTGCTGGCAGTGGCAAGAGTTCACTCATCAACGGTTCCGTTGTCAATCGTGATGGGGTAGTATCGGTTGATCAGACGGTCATCCGCGGCTCCCGAAGAAGCAACCCGGCAACCTATACAGGTCTGCTTGAGCCCATCCGCAAGGCCTTTGCCAAAGCCAACGGTGTAAAGCCAGCCTTGTTCAGTGCAAACAGCGAAGGCGCATGCCCTACGTGCAACGGCAACGGCGTGATCTATACCGACCTTGGCATCATGAGCACCATAGGCACCACTTGCGAAGACTGCAACGGCAAACGGTTTCAGCCGGCAGTGTTAGACATGATGTTTGGCGGACTCAACATAGCAGATGTGTTGGATATGCCTGTGCGAGATGCTACAACCTTTTTCAGTTCCGGTAAGGGCAAGATTCCTGGTGCCGTCGAGATTCTCAAACACCTCGAAAGCGTCGGCCTAGGCTACCTACGCCTTGGTCAGCCCCTGACCACACTCAGTGGCGGCGAACGTCAGCGTCTCAAGCTTGCCACCCACATGAGCGAAGATGGCGGCATCTACGTGTTGGACGAGCCCACCACCGGTCTGCACCTGGCAGATCTCGAGCAGCTGCTCACACTTCTGGACGAATTGGTCGACAACGGCAGGAGCGTCATCGTAATCGAGCATCACCAGGCCGTGATGGCCCATGCCGACTGGATTATTGACCTGGGTCCGGGTGCAGGCCACGATGGAGGTAGGGTGGTGTTCGAGGGCACACCGGCCGAATTAGTAAAGAAGAAGCACACCATAACGGGGAAACATCTGGCGGAGTATGTGGGAGGGAGGTAGCGAGTTTGGTACCGCACACAAGAGAGGAAGCCTACTTACTCCTGCAATCGCTTGTGGGGATGGTGATATTCAATCCGCATCAAGGATTTGGGGCAACCATACTGCTAGATCTATTCTTTAACACCCCCACTGTGGAAGGCACGAATTGGAAGGATAGTGATGCTGACATGATGATAGAGTGGGATTGGCGTATTGAACAGGGTAGAGAAGTTCTAGTTGGGAGTACAAACTCTCGTCCTGACATTCAAAAAGGAATTAAACTCTTGGACGGCGCTTCAATCCGTTCAATTGAGATATGGGGGGAAGTCCCGGAACTACGTTTGACCCTTTCCAATCAGGTAAACCTGCTCACAGGCACAATGGCCGACACTGGACCACAATGGTCAATCAAGCTGCCTTCAGGTGACCGGATGCAAGTAGTCAACGGTGAAGTGTACACCAATTTGGACTCTACATATGTTTGGACCGAACAAGACATCTTATCGATGAATCACGCAACTGCAACGGCTGAACGGTGGATACTACGGTACGAAAAATCTGATCATGGTGAGTGTGGGAAGTGTGTCTGGTTCGTACGTATCGACGGTGACTACGAACTCTTAGACTATGGGGTGTGCACAAATCCAGATAGTACGTTTGATGAAAAAGTGACAAATCTTGGTTCTGGCTGCAGCTCGTTTGAGGATGAGTAACGCACATCAGGCCGCATTGATCTCGCACCAGTGCTCGAAGGTTTCACCGGCGTCTTTGCACCGTTAGTAGATCCTGCCTTTTCGCACTTGTTTCTATTGATCTCGAAGCGGGCACAACTGTCTGGCCAAATGGTGCCGACATTGATCCCGACGTGCTCTATGAACTGGTACACGGATAACGGCAAAAGTGCCTAGTGCTGAAGGCCTTCTGCAATAGCTTCTTTGAGGGGTGGTAGATCTTCGATTGCTACGCGCCAGACCAATCCGATTTCGACACCGAAATAGCTGTGAATGAGCTTGTCCCGCATGCCCGCAATATCTTTCCAAGGGATCTCTGGCTTAGAAGCCCTATACACCTCCGACAACTTCTTAACCGCCTCGCCAATGATCTCGAGCTGTCTGACTACACCATCCTGGATGAGTCGATTTTTCTTGAATTTTTCCTCGTCGATTTCTGAAATGTACTCTTCGATTTGCTCTATTGCGAGTAGAATGTGTTCAAGATAGAGCCCGTCATCATGAGCCATACAATACCTGTCGTTCCCTCATAACATGATCGCGTATCAACGGGCTCAACCCTTCTTCGGTCAGCAAATCCACTTTCCGCCCTAGCGCTTCACTCAACTCACGTTCAAGAGCAATTAACGTTAACAAACTCTCAGGTTTTCTGAACGACACCAGCATGTCCACGTCACTATCCGGCCGATCCTCGCCCTTAGCTACTGACCCAAACACAAACAGCGATGCCACGCCATATCGTTCGCAGATTGGCTCAAGCAAGCTCATGTCAATGGGTGTGCTGCTCATGTGAGATTCCTACCAACAACTTACCAACTCGCACCGTGCAATGAAATCGAGAACTCGCGAGCTAACTTTCTATCGTGATGCAACCCATCATCGACCATATCGAGATCACCGTACGCGACATAGACGTCGCACAGGCTTTCTACGACCAACTCCTGCCGCTCCTCGGCTACGATCTCGCCCATCGCACTCGCGCATACATCCAAGAACACGAAAAGCACGTAGTCTCCTACGAGCACCCGCTCTTGTCGTTCGCCATTACCTCACCCTTGCGCGCATTCGACGGTGATACCATCAACCGTCGCAAACCCGGCGCACTGCATCACCTCGCATTCAGAGCCCCCTCCCGCGCCGATGTGGACGAACTCCACCTGCAGGTCCAGGCCATCGGTGCCACCATCGTTAGCCCTCCCAGCGAATTCCCGAACTACACACCGGCCGGCTACTACGCCTTCTACTTCAAAGATCCCGATGGCATCAAGTACGAAATCGTAACGCATGATGGGTAGGGGGCTATGACGTAAGCACGGCTGACAATACTGAACTGAGTGTCTGATACCGGGAGTGCTTATGTCCCGGTACCGGTGCCTACTGGTGCCGACTGATGTACCGGGAGTGCTTATGTCCCGGTACTGGTGCTGACT
>CAZUGQ010000040.1:0-11537 GCA_964620125.1 uncultured Hyphomicrobiales bacterium | reverse complement strand
CTGTGACCTCTACGATGTCAACGTAGCGCTCTAACCAACTGAGCTAAGAGTCCGAAGCGAACCGCAAAAGTACGCCGGATGGTCGGAACCGGCAACCACTCACTGCACACAACATAGGCACTGACATGATCATTGGTTTTGTCATCGGCATCGGAGTACTTGCGCTTCTGGTTGCGCTGATTTTTCGGCAGCGAGTGGTAGCTGTGCGTGTTGAAGATGGTGCAGCTTCGGCCGAAGAGGTAACCAAACTCAACGAGATTGCTGGTGCCATTGCCGAAGGTGCCATGGCCTTTCTTGGACGGGAGTACCGCGTGCTGTCAATCTTCATGGCGTTGTTTGCTGTGTTGATCTGGTTTACCGTTGACCATGGCATCTACACAGCAGTCGCATTCCTGATTGGTGCTGCCACATCCGTAGCTAGTGGCTACATCGGAATGAAGATTGCCACCAAGGGCAACGTGCGCACTGCATCGGCAGCGCGCCAGAGTATCACAAAGGCTTTCAGAGTTGCGTTCGAGAGTGGTGCCGTGATGGGCTTTGGGTTAACCGGCCTTGCTGTGCTTGGCCTAGTACTCGTATATCTCGGCATTGATGTTCTTCTTCCACTTGGCATGGGCATCACTCGTGAAATCCAGATGGAGATCCTTTCTGGATTTGGGT
The DNA here is from genome assembly GCA_964620125.1 of uncultured Hyphomicrobiales bacterium. Taxonomy (GTDB): domain Bacteria; phylum Bacteroidota; class Ignavibacteria; order Kapaibacteriales; family Kapaibacteriaceae; genus OLB6. Next base: position 10,877 of record CAZUGQ010000040.1, on the reverse strand, counting down.
TAGGGGGCTCAAGCGTCGCGCTATTCGGTCGTGTTGGCGGGGGTATATACACAAAGGCTGCAGATGTAGGTGCTGACCTTGTAGGGAAGGTTGAAGCTGGCATTCCGGAAGATGATCCTCGGAACCCGGCGGTTATTGCCGACAATGTTGGTGACAATGTTGGCGACATTGCTGGCATGGGCGCCGACCTGTTCGGCTCCGTTGCAGAGTCTACATGTGCTGCTTTGGTGATCGGTGCTGCTGCCTACGCTGCAACACCCGAAGCTTCTCAGAACCTGAACATACTGCTCTTCCCGATGCTTGTGAACGTTGTTGGCATCGTGGCAAGTTTGATCTCGCTATTCTTCATCAACGTTAAGCAGGAGAACAAGGTAGAGTCTGCACTCAAGAATGCCTTGATCATCTCCACACTGATCATGTTAGTTGCTTTGTGGCCAGTAACACAATGGGCCTTTGGTTCAGAGAGCTTCATGGTTGGTGCGATCAGCGTAACTGCCAATGGTGTTTTTGCTGCACTTGCTGCTGGTCTCATTTCCGGGTTACTCATTGGCTTGATTACAGAATTCTTTACCAGTCATGCTTATAAACCCGTCCGTGAAGTAGCCGATGCTTCCAAAACAGGGTCGGCAACCAATATCATCTATGGTCTTGCGCTGGGTTACAACAGTGCCGTCCTACCCATGTTGCTGATTGCTGCCAGTGTCGTGGTCGGGTACATCAGTGCAGGTATGTATGGGATTGCCCTTACTGCAATCGGTATGCTAGGTACCATAGCGGTGGGACTCACGATTGATGCCTATGGTCCAACATCCGACAATGCAGGCGGCATAGCCGAGATGGCCGAGATGGGCAAAGACATCCGCAAGCGTACCGATGCCCTAGATGCAGCTGGAAATACAACTGCTGCCATCGGCAAAGGATTCGCCATCGGCTCAGCCGCACTCACTTCACTTGCTCTCACCAGTGCCTTTCTCACACGCGCTCAAGGCGTGCTTGCACAACAGGGTAAGACACTCGACCTGAACATCACTGATCCACACGTCCTTGCTGGGTTGCTTGTTGGTGGCTCATTGCCGTTTGCATTCTCAGCCATGACAATGAAGAGTGTTGGTAAGGCAGCGTTCGATATGATCGAAGAAGTGCGTCGGCAGTTCCGCACGATTCCAGGTCTTATGGAAGGAAAGGCAAGAGCTGAGTATGCAAAGTGTGTTGATATCAGCACAAAGGCATCCATCCGAGAAATGATTGCTCCTGGCCTACTTGTGATTCTTACTCCCTTGGCGGTTGGCTTCTTGTTTGGCCCCCAAATGCTGGCTGGGGTACTCATTGGTTCACTCGTGGTTGGCGTGATGCTGGCCATCAGCATGGCAAATAGTGGCGGTGCTTGGGACAATGCCAAGAAGTATATCGAAACTGGCATTCATGGTGGTAAGGGCTCTGATACTCACAAGGCGGCTGTTGTTGGCGATACCGTCGGCGATCCGTTCAAGGACACGTCAGGTCCGTCTCTTAACATATTGATTAAGCTTATGGCCATTATTTCCTTGGTATTTGCAGGCGCATTCGCTGCCTCCGGAGGCTGGTTGATTCGATAACGTTCACCGTCACATATTCCTCACTGTTGGTAGGCTACATTTAACACGCCTGACAACTCAGCGTGAAATTTAGTTGACAAGTAGTCAATTCTACGTAGTTTATTCGCGGTTACTCACTGCTACTTTGGCGGTCAGCTTTCTGCCTTGAAAGCTGCTACCCACTGACAGATCGTCTCGTTCCAACAGAGTTGTTCACAAAACCTACCGGAGGACCACGCATGAAGCATGTGGTTACCACTACGTTGCTGCTCGCAGCACTGCTAACGGGCATTAGTGCTTCGAGAGCACAATGCCTTTCAGGCTCCTACTATATGGGTGCATTCTACCCAGGCCATGGATCGTATACGACACTAACCCAGGGCCAAACCCTGCAAGGTTACTACTACACTTACTGGTCGATACCAGGCACAACATTCCAGCTGCAATGGTCCACCAACTATGGGTCAACGTGGACAACAATCGCTTCAGGTATACCGATGGCATCAAGCTATACCTATTATTACTTCACATACACGGTACCAACCACGTTCCCGCCTTCGTCGAACGTGATTACGCGCCTAGTTCAGTCGTCGGCAACTACGTGTTACTGGCGACCTCAATACTATTACTCGTATCATACAGTGATACGGGCTTGCATAAATCCCCCAATCACACAGCAACCACAGGATATAACAACGTGTGTTGGAAGTACAGCAACGTTCACAGTGGGAGCACCGGTAGGCCAGTACTGGACCTACAAATGGTTCAAGAATGGATCTGACTATAGTACAGCGGGCCCAGACCTAACCATCAGCAACGTACAGCTTGGTGACGCCGGAAAGTATAAACTCACGATCTACGATGTGTGCGGAAAATCCTCGACAACGAACGAGGTCACACTTACAGTAATGTCGCCAGCGGCAATCACCAAACAGCCAGAAAACACAATCATCTGCAAGGGATACGACGGTGAATTGAGTGTTGACGCTACTGGTTCACCATTGACAATTCAATGGTACAAGGACGGCCAAGCAATTGCCGGAGCCAATCAAAAGAAGCTAACCTTCACGATTGCCAAAGAGTCGGATAACGGCATGTATTATGCTACCGTTGCGTCGCCGTGCGGTGTACCTGCAGTTTCCAACACCGTACAGTTACAGGTACCACCGAAGGCCGAGCTCGTTACGCAGCCACAAGGGGGGGCGTACTGCCCCGGCTCGTCAACAACATTGTCCTTGGTTGCCACTGGTCCTAATCTGTCGTATCAATGGTATCAGAACGACAATCCCATTCAGGGTGCCAATGGTCCCAACCTCACACTCGCATCGCTAAACTCGTCGCACGATGGTTTTTACTGGTGTGAGATTGATATTCCAGGAGTACAATCTTCGACCGGATGTGATGTGCGAGTGCGTAGCGACCGTGCATTCGTGAACGTACATACAGCTCCTGTTATACGTGAGCAACCTGAAGGCATGGAAGTATGCGCTGGTACGAATGTTCAACTCGATGCGGTTGCCGAAGGTGCAGGCCTTACCTATCAATGGTTCCGCAATGGTGCCCCAATTGCTAACGCAACAAACTACTCATACACGATACCGGCAGCAACATCATCAGCGAGCGGCACATACACCGTAACGGTAACTGGTGTGTGTGGACTTTCGGCCACAAGCACTGCAGCAGTTGTTAACGTCTACAGTCAACCAACGGTAACCAAACACCCTGGGAACGCCAATGTGTTATTGGGGCAACCAATTCAGCTGACAGTAGAAGGTACCGGCCTGCAAAGGGTATCCTGGTTACACAACGAACAACCAATTGAAGGCGCGGAGGGTGCTACTCTCACTATTCCTTCTGCCATGATGGAACATGCTGGATGGTATCGTGCCTTGATTCACAACCCCTGTGGTGGTGCAACCAGTCGACTAGCGCGAGTAACCGTCACAGATCCGGCTTCTCTCGAGCCGAGACTCAGTGTAGAGGAACCAACGATCGACTTCGGTGAAGTACCGTATGGGTATTCAGGCCAGCAGATGTTCTCAGCAGTGGTCACGAACAATGGCATTGTGCCAGTCGAACTCACAGGTGCATCGGTAACGGGAGCGGATGCATCGGCATTCACCCCAACACTTTCCGTTGCTCCGATAACATTGCAACCAGGTGAGAAGGCCAACGTGCAGATTACCTTCACGCCAACAAAGGTCGGTATGGCCGAAGCCACGCTTTCAATCGAATCCGAAGCAACAAACGGCCCGCATTCAATACAACTCGAAGGGATGGGAGTTGTGCGGTATACGATTGACGGTGAACTTGCATTTGGTACGGTCGACAAGAGGTCAACCACCACCAAGTGCTTCCAGTTGAACAACACATCTGCAATGGATATCGCCATTGATGACGTAATGTTCGCGGGTGGCGGTGCTTCATCCTTCAAGTTGTCCTCTGCCCTGCCGCTCATGATTTCTGCCGGCTCCACAAAAGAACTGTGCGTGGAGTTTTCGCCTTCTGACGTTGGACAGTATGCGGCAAACGTGACGTTCAAGTCAGCCAATGGTGGCGACGTTTCTTCGAGTGCAAGCGGTACGTGCGAAATCGCGTCAAGCGTCACGATGGATGGCCATGCCGCTGGCATCGTCGTGTATCCCAACCCAGCGTCGTCAACCGTCACCGTTCAGTTCGGACAGGTACAGGCAACGAACTTGAAGATCGTTTCCGCCTTGGGTCAGGTCATCAACAGCTATGACGTTTCGTCAGGCACGATGACGTGGGATGGATTGGATAGTAACGGCACCGCAGTGCCGAGTGGCACCTACGTCCTCTGTATTACGTCGAGCGACGTAGTGTATACTCTTCCGCTGATGGTGGTACGATAGCCGCCCGATAGACAATCGGACATACAATTTCAGGGGCCACCTGGTAGATCCTGGTGGCCCCTGGGTGTTTTTTTTGAACTTTCGTAACCTTTGTTTATATCGGGTGTTGAGAGAGCTTGCAGCAAAGTCCCACTTGTTTGTTCACCAAAGTGGGATGCAGACCTCTTGTAATTCGCAACCAATCTTTAACGGGAGTTGTACATGAAGTTGTTGATGGTTACTGTTTCCGCCTTGGTTGCGTTGGCGTTTTCGCCAATGCACCTCCAAGCCGCTGATTGCTGGACCGGTGAGTATTACGTCTTTACTTATTACCCGTACAGTGGTCAGCAAATTGCCCAAGGATCAACGTTCTACATTTACTTTGAGTTCTATTACGCACCGAACGGACAGTTCGCGTTCCAGATTCGGCCTACCAGCAGTTCAACGTGGACCACGCTGTATACCAATCTACCGTATTATCACTATGATTATGGGTATGGTGACGGATATGGCTACGGCTACTCGTATCTCTCAGCAACGATGCCGTGGACTGTGGCACCAGGGCAGTACTACGGAAGAGTTGTCGAAATTACTACCGGAGCGGATTGTTATCGGAACTATCCGTACGACTACACCGGTGGGGCGTTCACCGTTACACGCGGATGCAGAACGCCTACAATTTCCCAGCAACCTGTAAACACAATAGGTTGCCAAGGCTCTTCAGTCAATCTCACAGCGGTTACATCGGTTGACCCTGGGTTCATTTCGTGGGAATGGTACAAGAACGGTTCGTTGTATTCATCTTCAACGACCACCTCAACTCTCAGTTTCCCTTCCATTCAACCAGCAGATGCCGGAACGTATTACCTCAAGGTGAAGGACGCCTGCGGTTTGTCTGTGAACTCCAACAATGTGACGGTAAGCGTCCAAACACCTGCCATCATCACTACGGAACCTGTTGGAGCTACGGTGTGCGAAGGCAACTCGTATACCATGACGATTGCTGCGTCAGGTAATCAGAACACATATCAATGGTATCGCAATGGTACCGCACTAGCTGGTGCCAACGGTCTGAGTTACCTAATCTCCAGTGCTACTGATGCGAACGCAGGAGAATACTACGTTGTGGCAACCGGATCGTGCGGCAAGCCGGATACCAGCAACAAGGTGAACATTATCGTTCCAACGAAACCCACATGGATAACTCCATTGCAGGGCGGCACGTTCTGTCCCGGATCGAATGCATCGCTTACGGCAAACGTTACGGGTTCGATCCTGGCATATCAGTGGTACAAAGGCGACACACCGATACAAGGCGCCAACCAGCGAACGTATACCATCACAGGGATCACCGCCCAGAACAATGGATTTTACTGGGTTCATGTAACCGTTCCAGGTTCAGAGCTCACGGGCTGCCCTGCAGAAACAAAGTCGGATAGGGTGTACGTTTCCGTGTACGATGCTCCAATCATTACCCAACAGCCTGCATCGGTTAACATGTGCGCGGGTGGGAACACTCGCCTCGTAGTAAACGCAGAGGGTGCCGACCTTAGTTACCAATGGTTCTTTAACGGGTCTCCAATCGCAAACAGCAACAACTATGCGCTGGCACTGGATAAAGTAAGCACCAGCCAAGCCGGTACATACACCGTTCGCGTTAATGGCATCTGTGGTTTCAGCTCCATGAGTCAGGGGGCTACGGTAACGGTGTTCAACCAACCTATGATCACGAAGCACCCTGTAAATCAGAACGTGCAGGTTGGTCAAACCATCACGTTATCCATCGAAGCCACCGGCGCTCAGACGATCACCTGGTTGCACAATGAGCAGGAAATCGCAAAGGGTACCAACACCACGCTAACGATTCCCAATGCAACAGTTCAGCACAGTGGTTACTATCGTGCTTTGGTGGAGAATGTGTGTGGCGGAGCCCCTTCCCAGCTTGCTCGCGTTATTGTAACCGATCCGAATACGTTGATACCCACCATTGCCCTTGCACAACCAGCACTCAATGCGGGAGATGTACCTTACGGCTACGATCGTGAGGTTACGTTCGACGCATTGATCATGAATGCTGGTAATGTTCCCTTCGATGTTACAGGACTGAGCTTTACCGGTGGCGACGCAGCAGATTTCTCCATCGTGAATGGTGGTACTCCGTTTACGTTAAACAAAGGTGAGTCGCGCAGTGTAACGGTGAACTTCAGGCCAAGCAGGGTTGGTGCTTCTAATGCCACACTGCAAGTAACATCAACTGCCACGGCAGGGAACAGCACCGCCAGTATCACCGGTAATGGCGTTGTTCTATACAGCGTAAATGGTGATGTATTGTTTGGCGTTGTTGATTTGCGAGAAACTAGAGTGAAGTGTTTTTCTGTGAACAATGCGTCAGCAACAGATGTTGTGATAGACCAAATCACCGTAGGTGGTGCCAACGCATCTGAGTTCCGCATCTCTACAGCGCTTCCAACAACCGTTGCCGCTGGTTCCACCAAGGAGATTTGTGTTGAGTTCTCACCGCAAGCAGTTGGCCAGCGTTTGGCAACACTCTCTATCATGTCCAGCACTGGTGGTAACAGCACTGTTAATGCCAGTGGTACGTGCGAGATTGCCTCGTCTGTAATCTCGGACGGGCGGGAAGTTGGCATGAGCATCTTCCCGAACCCTGCCGCAGGTCAGGTAACAATCAACACTGGAAGTGTGGATGCAACATCAGTCCTCGTGTTTGATGCACAAGGGGCTTTGGTTCAGTCAATCACCCCTAATGGCAAGACCATCACGTGGAACCTTGTAAACACCGACGGTGTGCCTGTTGCCACCGGTGCGTACACCGTGGTAGTGCAGAACGAAGCAGGATCCTACCATCTATCGTTGCAGGTGGTGCGGTAACTACTAGGCAGAGCCAATTCAGGCCCTGCATAGACGAAAGTCAAAGGGGTTGGCTACATAACGTAGCCGACCCTTTTTCTTTTGCCAAAACATCCGCTTACTGTAAGTTTGCGGGCTTCCTTAGCTCAGTTGGTTAGAGCAACTGACTCTTAATCAGTGGGTCCGGGGTTCGAATCCCCGAGGGAGCACCGGAATCTGAACAAGGGCAAACGTAGACAGACAGAAAAACACATAACCAGTTGACCTGTAGGTACTTGGCAAAACTGGTGGTGTCCGAGCTTGTGCGACGTTGTTCAGTTGTTTTTGTGAAAACCGTCAGTTAGGTTGTCAGGTGAAGTATCGCTTGAACCCCTAACTGACGGTTTTCTGTTATGCGCATCTCCTTCTATCTGGACAAACCACAGGCAAAGTCCAGCGTGATCATGCTAAACGTAGCGCTGTTCGGTCAGCGATTGCGATTTGGTACGGGAATCGTGACCGAATCCAGACACTGGAATAGCGACCGGCAGGAGCCCCGTACATCGGATCCTTTCCGCAACGCCAACCGCAAACGCCTCGCAGCCATCAGCCATGCAGTGTCGGATGCGTTCAATGCCATGAACTTCGCCAACAGTGCCAAGCTTGTTGCGGCAGACGATATCCTCGTGTTCAAGTCACGCATCCATGAGTTTATCGACCCCGAGAGGACTATCGTTAAGGGCGATACGGGTGGCAAGGGGGCCAAGAGTCTGATCGGTGATTTCGCAGAGTTTATTGCCACGCACACGCTTCGCACGCGCACAGGCATGGTCACCATGATCCGGCCTAGCTCGCGCACTCTTGCTCTCTATCAAAACGTACTGGACGTGTTTAATCTCTGGGCTAGTGAGCACAAGGCTTCCGTTACCTACGATGCGATTGATCTTGATTTCTATACTTCGTACTGTACCTGGCTTGCCGAGACGCGGGGCATTACAGACTCAACGGCATCCAATCACATCAAGGTTCTTAAGACATTTCTCAAGTGGGCGATGCTCAAAGGTTATCACAACTCGCGCACATACGAACAGTTTTTTCGCGACCGGCGTTTTGGTGATACGATTTCACTCTCCACCGACGAGCTACGCACAATTCGCGACCTCGATCTCAGGGACCAACCACGCCTAGAACGTACGCGCGACCACTTTCTGTTGCAGTGTTTCACCGGAATGCGTTATGGTGACTTGATTGGACTTTTGCCGCACCACTTTGATGAAGCTGTCGGCATTATTCGGTTTACAACAAAGAAGACTGGAACACGATGTGTGATTCCCATCACTGCTCCGTTGAACAAGCTGCTAACCAACTACCCGTCAAAAGTGTTCGAGTTCGCTTCGGATGTCAAACAAAACCTCTACCTCAAGGAGGTTGCCAGGCTAGCAGGTTTCAATCAACAGTTCACCGTTACCAGGTACAAAGGTGGCCGCCGTGTTGATGAGGTTAAGCCACGCCATGATCTGGTCACCACGCACGTAGCACGCAGGAGCTTTGCTACCATTTCGTTGCGGCTAGGAGTGCCCGAAGCGGTGATCGCTTCAGTAACAGGCCACAGCGCCAAAGGCATGTTGCAGCAGCACTACATCCGGTTATCAGAAGAAGACATCCGCGACATGGTAGTCAAAGCCTGGGATCAATTTTAAACGGAGCCTCATGTGACAGGTCGCGAATTGTTCCTCCTCCACCCCGTGGCATGGTCACATGCCAACAACGTTTTGGAGACAGAAGCGGAGATGGCAAAGGTCGGTCAGTCGGCTGCAGCTCGCCTTGAATTCCTGAGAACTCAACTGCCACTTCTTGTAGATCAGGCAGAAGTAACCATGCCGGAGATTTGGACGGAGCTGTTCAATGCCATGAACCGCGCGGACTTCGTGTACAACATCGATGTCATGCGTTCGCGATTCGAAACTTTTGGATTTGGAGGTACGCTCCGGCAGCTTCGTGCGCTGGAGCGCAGCACAGGCAACAATGCCCCATACCCGGACCAGCTCACGTTCTGGGGTGGCTGGATCGTACTGGCTGAGGATGAAGATTTCGGTGTACTTGTTCGCGGAGCTTTTGGTCCAAGCCTTGATTTGTTGCTTAGCCAGCCGGAGTTCACCAATTCTGAAGCAGAGTATGAGCGCATTCAGGCAGAGAGACTTCTACCAAGCCAGAAGGAGACTCGCAGCTTGGAGTTGGCTTACGGTGTCTTCTCCAACATGCTCTCCACCAAGCCACATCTTTTCGAGTTTAGCGACGATCAGGTACGCGCATGCGTTGCCATTCGAAGTCGTATTCTCGATTTGCGCCTCACAGACATTTTGCTTGCCCTTGTTCAGAGAGGTGCCATCGCAGAGGTGCGTCTGGCATTGCAGCAGAGCATTTCCCGCTCCGTTGAGCACTACCGCTACGTTGTTCGCCTGGTGCTTGGTCAGCGCATGGCCGTTCTATCGCGCTCGCAGACACAAAACAACGATACCGAAGTGGAACAGAACCGGCACAGAAGTGGCACCGAAGAGGCACAGGTGCGGCACCAGAGCGGCACGGAGGAGGAAGCGGCCGGTATTGAACACCGTTCCAAGAGCCTCTCAACACACTCCGATCCTGAATTGCTTACAACAACTCAGGTTCTTGCGATCCTGAAAGTCTCTCGCTCCACTTTGCACAATCTTCAGACGCAAGGTGTGCTCATCCCAATCAAAGTTGGACGGTCAAATAGGTACTCTAAAGCCGATATCGAGCGATTTCTTGACATACGATAGCCCCGTTTACCGCCGCCAACACCCGCAAAGTCCGGTTTACTTGGCGACAAAACACGTCAAATTCCGGATTACACAAGACTGGAGCGGACTGGAGCGTACAGAACAGGACATTTGCCGACAAATTTCGTCCGATTTGTGGCCCAATCGCGCCCAATCAAGCACAATTAAGCACAGGAATGCCCACTCAAGCACAGTCCCCTTCCCAATTGGGCACAGGAGTCCATGGTCTGCTCAATTCTTAGACTCCTTTGAAATACCAACGAACATCGGGATGTCAAATCGGGCGGTTTCGCTGACCAAAATCAAAATGCGCAATGTCGTTTTTGACATGCTGGATGACAATTTAGTCGCGTGTCGTTCACACAACACTCGCTCTTGGTGAAACCATTGTCAACGCCAGTGTTCAAACTCGTGTTTGAGAGTCCAGTTATTCGATGCTGACCAACTTTACGTTGGCATGTTCATGATTCACTTCGCGGTTGCGAAGTGGAATGGTGCTGAACAACAAGCAATCCAAAGAGAGCAATATATATGTCCACTTATCCCATTGACGAACCCTTCTCATTGGGATGCGGTAGATGTGGATTAGTAGGATTTTTTCACACTCTCCAAATGGACCATGAGGTTGCGGTATTGTTCATGCCCGTGATTAGACAGAGTGCCGAACAATTTCTATTTTTCACTACAATTCTAACGGAGGGTCAGATCAATGGACTGGACGCCAGTTATCTCAGCGGTGGTTACATTTCTTTGATGTGGTCTGACGAAAATAGACACTCGAGATAGTCAGTACCTTTACAAAC
>CAZUGQ010000039.1:0-13557 GCA_964620125.1 uncultured Hyphomicrobiales bacterium | reverse complement strand
TCGACAACTACGATTGACTAACTCACGTGTCTAGTTTTAGCCAACCACCCCACTTCTTTTACAACGAGCTTTGCATCAGCATACACATACCAAACGTCGTCAGACTTACTAACTACAAGATGATGCCAGTATCGTTTATGTCCACGAGGTATCACTACTCTATGTGTCTTGTCGCCGAGCCGAATCAACAGCGTATCTGTAGAAATCAAAAGTGTGATTGTTCTGGTATCGTTGGTATCAATAAGGGATGCACTAGCTGCAACGGGTTTGTTCACGTGGTTACAGGTCCACAACTCAATTGCGTATGACTCGGTCGTATTCAGAATCCGGGACTGGATAGGTTGTAATCGATCGGAGGGTAGCCGACCGTTGTGCAGGAGTGGTAGCATGTCCGGCGTGATCGGCTCTTCGAATTGATATTGCGTGTTCGAGATAGAGGGAGCATTACCCGGTAGGGTGTATGAGGGATGTAGTATCCATTCAAACACCCTTTGATGTTTAGGATCATGGCCGTCGTGAGCACTAGCGCGTGCGCCAAGAAGAATAAACAAGGCCACGCCTGAAACTACAACGTGGCTTGCGCCATGCTTGCGAACAAAGTAGAACAAAGAGGTAAGAACGAGAATAGGACCAATGATTGTGATTCCGGAACTGCACCACATAAACAAGTCAACCCAACGAATACCATCACCCAACGTATTCGATAGCACGTACAACGAAGCACTGCCTAGATATCCATATGCGTCTGCAACATAAATCAGGAAGGCTGCGGTGCCAGTGTATCGAAAGGCTGATAGCACTCTATCGAACAGTATGCTGTTGAATGGAACGTATGCTCCATACACACCCAGGCCTGTGCATACAATCCATGCAATCGGGGAAAGTACCCCCTGGCGCATAAGTAGTGTGCTTGCACCGATAAGTGTAATTGCAGCAAGGAATATCACATGATAGATTACCAGTGCTCGACCATGGTCGCGCACGATCACCACTGTAGCAAGTGCGCACAGCACGCCGCTAGCCACCAGTAGTTCCGTCTGCGTTAGGAGTGCAGGCTCAAGTACGTAACCCAACTCCGTAAGAATGTCCACCATGAATGTATCTCTCAAATCGCGGTAAATAGACAGCAGCGCATAGAGTGCAGTCAGCACAACCATTCCTATCCCTATGCCACGCAACATTATGGCTCGGTCGGCACTTGTCATTGATTTCCGAACGCTAGTGGCTCGCTGTTCTTCTTCGGTAGGTGGAGCAACTTTACTTAACGCCCAAACTGATGTTCCTAGTAGAGGCAATGCCAATAGCCCAACAACAAACGGCATCCAGTACTCTGATACACCCCATGATGCCATAACCCAGAGACCGATGCTCTTTACAAGCCCACTACTGATAATGAAGCTTACACTGAGTCCAAGTCCGATGAGTTCGGTGAGTCTTCGACCTTCGACAAAACTGAACACCAATCCCCAAATCATGCCTAGAGGCAATCCGTTGAGAATCATGAACAGAACATTGTAAGGAAAAGGAGCCAGAGCAAATCCAAGGAGCCCCAATTCCGCTATGCCGATGAACGCTAGGATTGCTAGGGCTCGGTACCGTTGGGGCATTCCAGATACGACTGAGATACCTATAAACTTCGATGCTGTGTACCCCATGATTTGGGCGATAACGGCAAGCACCTTCAGGTCGATTCCACCGAACTCCTGACCACTGAATGTTGCTGCAGTGATGGGTTTGCGAAAGGCATACATACAGGCATACGTTGCAAAGGCTGCAACGGTAACGTGCACAGCCACCCAAGACATTCGGTGTCTGCTTGTCATTGTCCAGCTACCTGAAGTACCCGCCGAGCCATATCCTTGTAGCGATCTAGTGGGGGGAGCTGCATGCCGACAACCTTTGCTGCATCATCCCATCGACGAAGTTGCACGGCTTGAGGATGTAATGGCCAGTCAAGGAAACGTTTAGCTTCCTCAGCCGACATTGTACCTCCCTGTAATGCAAGCGTTCGGATGCTAGCGTCACTCAGACCATCTGCATATCTGGCATCCGCATAAACTAGATACCGTTTTGCTTGAACATGGCTGCGGACGAGCTCTGCTACTTTGCCTGGGAATCCCAAGTGAATCAAATAATCTGCGCCAATACCTTCATGATCAACCATCCCATAGCCATCCATATGAGCGGTGTGGCCAGCATGCACGCAAAGATGACCAATGTCATGGAACAACGCTGCGAGTATCACCTCTTCATCGCTGTTGGCCTGCTCAGCGAGCAGAGCTGTCTGAACTGCATGTTCGTACTGTGATACTTGCTCACCGATGTAGTCTTCATTTCCATGTAGCTCAAGTAGCCCAAATGCCGAAGCCACAGATTCTTCAATCACCAAAGCCATTGCAATACCTCCTCGGCTAGTCCAAACGAAAGCGTCATGCCTGCACCTCCAAGACCATTTACGATCACTACCTGATCACTCACCGTATGGATGAATTCCGTTCTACCATCAAGTTTGGGATAGATGCCGTGCCAAGTCTCGGCAATTGATGTGTGTGGAAGATTGACGAACCGTTTAAACTCCTGCAGTATGAGACGATTGATGTTGGAGTCGTCGAAGGGTTCATGCGTGTGACCATATACGTGCGAGTCTCCAATGGTGATTTCTCCCGTCCTTGTCTGCGATACCAATACGTGTATACCGTTGCTGACATATTCAGGCATCTCATGCAAGACTCTTTCAAGCAGAGCAGACCTCGACGGACAACCTTCAAACGAATCATAGTGCAAGAGGGTTAGACCTGCACATAGAGCGGGTCCCATCCTCCATGAATCCGGCTGAGCATGTGTTCTCATCATCTGAAGTTTGACTCTAACCAAGCCACTTTCGCTGAACACTTCAGGAAACAGATGCTCGAAATCGGCACCTGAACACACGATTGTCTTCTGCACCCTCCACCGCTCAGTTGAGGTTTGCACATAGCCATCGCCCACCTCGTGTGCAGTTGTCCCGAACCGAAACTGCACATCCAACGTGGCAGACAGCCAATGAGGTATCGTTCGAATTGCCTCCCGTGGGTCCACCATGCATTCCATCGGACTCCACAAGGCTGCAATGAGCTCATCGGGTTTTGTGCAAGGACTACGCTCCATCGCCTGTGCCGGACTAATCACCTGAACTGTGTGCCCAGCAGCATGTAGTTGTTCAGCATATTCCTCAATGACAGCTCTTTCGTCTGCTCGGTGTGCAAGGTGCAGGCTGCCGCTTTGAGCTAGGTACAGGTTAGCACTGCTGCACACATCCAACCAGATCTCTTTGGTACGCAGTGCACGATTGAGGCGTAAGCCAAGCGGTTGTCCAACAGGCCACACCAAACCAAAGTTTCGAACACTAGCTCCGACTGCAAAATCGTTGCGCTCCACAACGACCACTTTCAAACCACGCCTAGCCGCAGCTAGGGCGTGAGCTAGGCCAACAATGCCTGCACCAATTACTGCCACATCAGCATGAAGCTCGGTCATGCGGCAAGCAGTTGAATGAGCTCTGAGATGTGATCGATAACTACGTGAGCTCCAGCTGCTTTCAGTGATTCAGCCGAGTGTGTGCCAAAGGACACGCCAACTACAATCCCACAACCGGCAGCATTCCCTTCCTGCATGTCGGCTGGAGTATCACCAACCTTCACAACAGAAGAAGAAGATTGCACCCCAACTTTTTCCATTGCTGCTATGATCAGATCAGGTGCAGGCCTACCATTGGCTACTTCATCTGATGCGACTGTTGCCTTGAGCCACGTTGCTCGGCTCCAAGCCAATCTCTCTAGAATCACATCAACAATTTCTCTGTCGAAGCCTGTATCCAGTGCAATACTCAGTCCCCTATCACTCAAGTAGGCTAAGGTTTCTTCCACACCCTCAATTGGTCGAACGAATTGCGAATGGCGATAATGATCCTTCATGTGCTGTTGGAATGATGTAAACAGCACTGGAACCATCTCAGAAATAGTTGCCTCTGGTGCGCCCGTGTTCTGAAGGAGCCGAGTGATTGCAAGCGGCTTTGGTATGCCCATTACAGCATTCACAGAGTCGCGCTCAAAAATGTATCCATAATCAGCCCCAGATTGAATCACCGCAGCTGCAACGTTGTCATTATCGAAAACGGTAGTGCCGGCCATGTCTAGTACTACCAGTTCATACCGCCGCAAGGTACTCATGTATTGTGCGTACTGCCAGAGTGGTCAATCGGGAAACTTGAGATCAGAAAGACGGATCGTATGCTCAAACACATGATCCTTGACCACATTCGTAATCGTAAATGTGATCTGCGGATCTGGTTTGTTCCAGTCAATCGTAATTCCTCCAAAGTGATTCTCATGAATCTCTTTGGCTAGTCTGTACTTATTGGGTTGTGGAAAGTCAGTCGAGGTTATTCCGCTTGCAGTGAGATCATAGAGAGGATAACACTCGTCCGGTTGCTGCATTGAGAGCTCGCCAAAGTGGACATCTCCACTAACGAAGATGACACCTTCTGCCTTTGTTTTTGTGATAAGATCAATGAAACGCTGCTTTTCATACGCTTTCAAGGCCCATAGTTCGTAGCCGTTGAATTCAGACACGAACTGAGTGCTCGTCATAACAATTCGAATGTCTGCAGGTTCTCGTAATCGTTCTTCAAGCCACTTCCATTGTTCATCGCCAAGCATGGTGCCGCTGCCCGATCTATCAACGATGTAGTCATTGAGATCTATACCAGGCCTTGCTGGCAGAAGTGGAGTTCTGAACGTACGTGTATCAAGCATGATAAACTGCACTTGTTTGCCCTTTGGGCCACAGGTTATGCTGTGGTAGATGCCTTTGTGCTTGCGTCTCGTGGAACCTGCAGGTTCATTCCAAAATTCAAGAAAGATTTCCTTTGACTCTTCCTTTTTCGGGTACTCCAGACCGCCATCATTCACCCCATAGTCGTGATCATCCCAAACGGCAAGGATCGTAGTTCGCTTGGCTAGTCTTTTGAACTCTTCTTTCCATCCCAGCCGATTATACTTGGCACGCAGGGTGTCCATATTCTCCGTGTCACCGTAGATGTTATCACCCAAGAACAAGAAAACATCCGGCTGCCAGTCACCAGCAATGTGAAGAATTGGCTGAGGTAGGTCCTGGTAGCCGCATGAACCCATGGCTATACGGCGGATAACTGTAGTGTCAACCGGTTGCTTGATAGCCGTTGCAACCAGCTTCTTGCCCAAGCGCAGATCTTCGGGTATCTGCGCCTGGGCACTAACTACCACAACCAACAGGATTGCTAGAATGTGATGTTTCATTGCACATCCCACCAAAGCTTCGTGTTGATATCATCCGTGCCTTGTCTGGATACGGCCTCGGCACGCTTATCTCCATTCAGTGCCTGTTCGCTGAGCGGATAGGCAAATCTGGAGGGAATGCGATCACCATTCAGATTGGACTCACCAGGAAGCAGCTCTGGAATCCCCGTCCGCCGCCAGTCTGACCACGCTTCCATGCCGTGAAAGAAGAGTGATATCCACTTCTGCGTTCCAATGCGGGTGAGAGGGTCACCTCCCGAGAGTGCAACTTCCGGTTTTGTGAGATAATCTGCGGGCATCTCAGTATCAAAGTGAGCAAAAGAGGCCTTGATACCTTCTTCATAGAATGTGTTTGCCGATCCCGATATCAAGCCGCGCTGCGCTGCTTCCGCAAGCAGAAACTGCAGTTCGGCGTACGACATGAAAACGCCTTTTGCTACCTTGATGCCGCGGGCAGTGATTGCGTCTTCGTACCACAAAGTACCCACATAGGATATCGCTCTGCCATTGTTTCCGTAGTTCAGTGCATCCACATCACTCAAACCATTCGGCAGGCCAGCATATTTTGATGGGTCGTCTTCCGTTGGACGTGCAAACACCTCAATCCGAGGATCTGCCAGATGCAGAAGCGTATCGGCTAGGGTTTTAGAAAGGCAATACTCTCGGAACGATCCAACTCGTGTAGTGTGCAAGGGGAACTGATTTGGAAAAGCATTCAGATAAGTGAGTGCGGCCTCATCATCGTTGCTCGTGAAAATCGGATAGGTACCTGGGTCATTAACGATTTTTGCCAGGTCTGCATTAACAGATCGCCTATTCGAAATCCGCATGAGCATACGGATCCGCAGGGAATTTGCGAGCTTCTTCCACTTGGTTAGATCGCCGTTGTACAAAATGTCTCCGTCAACTGCTTCTGTACCGCTGCCGATCATTGCATTGGCAGTTTCAAGTTCCGCGAGCACACCACTGTAGATTTGTTCCTGCACATCGTACTTCGGCTGAAGAATTCCATTCGTTGCGCCTGTTGCCTCGGTATATGGACATTCTCCGTACAAGTCCGTGATCCCCTGAACAATGAGACACTTCATCACTAGCGCAATACCCTCATAGTTCTTCAAGCCAAGCGACTGACTTGAATTGATCATGTTCCGTACGTCGCGCAAGGTGCTGTAGCTCACATCCCAGGGTGCGCTGACGTCGCCCCAGAGGTAACGGTCTTCGTTAACAAATTGGCGCTTCGCGGTATGCTGAATCACGATGTTTCCGTAAGACCAACCATAGTCCAAGTACATATTCGACTGTGCGCGAATAAGGTTAGGCAACAGCAGGTTCGGTGTTACAACGGTTGGTGCATTGGGGTTGGTGTTGATTTCCTCAAAATCGGTTGTGCAGCTAACCACAACAACCGCAAGTAGCAGGACAAAGGATAGTTGACGCATGGTTCTTTCCGTTGATTCTTGTGGTGGTTAGAGAGAGAGTCCGATGTTGAAACCAAAACTGCGAGCTGTTGGAATCTGCATTACTTCCATTCCTGGAATAGCAGTGCCCCCATTGAAGGCCGACGTCTCAGGGTCTATATGTGGCACCTCGGTGAATAGCAGAAGGTTGCGTCCAACCACGGTGAAGTTCACATTACGGAATGGAAGACCTGCATTCACAAACCATGAGTTAGGGAAATTGTAGCCAACTCGCAGCTCACGGAGCTTCACAAAAGAAGCGTCAAAGATTGAACCTTCGAGGATGCGCCGACCATTGGTAAAGGCTGTGTGCCATTCTCTGGCAGTGATTTTATCAAGGCCGTTGGCACTATTATTCTCGCGGTACCCAATGAACTCGGTATTACTTGACTTGATAAAGGTTTCTTCACCCGTGGTTTTATCACGGTACACTTCAACCACGCCAGGGGCATATACACCGTTACCTTCCAAGCTCAGGTCGTATCCATTGGCGCGTCCTTCGAGCGTTTCAATGAGCTGTCCGCCTTCCCGACCAACGGTTTGCGTGTGTGAGTATACCTCGCCCCCTACGCGGAAGTCGAAGAGGAATCCAACAACAAAGTTCCCGATGCTGAAGTTGTTGTTGATTCCCATCAACCAATCTGGATTGTAGTTGCCCAGCTCAATTCGACTGCTCGTTTCTCGCGGACGAGCCAAATAGACGGTTTCACCGTTCCTGGTTTCTGAACGAACATTGTTGATGACCTGCCCATGAAACGGACTGCTCGGATCATTAACCCGGGCATATCCGATTGCATACATCGCACCCATCCTTTCGCCTACGCGCGCCTCGATGAAGAGGTTGTTCTTTGCCGCGATAACGTAGCTATTGATACCGTCAGCAAGTTCAATCACCTCACTCATGTTCGTGGACCAGTTGATGTCCAGATTCCAGCGAAAGTCCTCGTACTGGAGAGGCACGGTGTTAAGGATCGCTTCAAATCCGTAATTGAGAATTTCTCCAGCGTTAATCACCTTTGCCGTGTATCCCGATGCAGAAGTCAGGGGTATTGGAATGATTTGGTTTCTAGACGTGGAATTGTAATAGGTCAGATCCAAGCCGAGTCGGCTATCAAAGAACTGTATGTTAAGACCTAATTCCAACGAGGTAGAGATTTCGGGTTTGAGCTCTGCGTTGGCTAGTGTTCCACTCTGAGCGAATGTGCGATCATCGCCGAATGGATTCTGTGCGTTGAAAGCACTTTCAAGCTGATAGGGATCAGTGTCATTACCAACTTGTGCCAAACCTACACGCGCTTTCATGAAGTTGATTACGCCAGGAAGTGCGATCATGTCTGAAATCACGGCACTCAGGTTGGCTGAAGGGTAGAAGTATGAGTTCTCGCTTGTTGGAAGAGTCGATGACCAGTCATTTCTGGCTGTCAACTCGAGGAAAAGCATGTTGCGATATGCAATTGATGCATTTCCATAGAGTGAGTTAATCACTTTCCGGCTGTTGAACTGATACTGTTGTAATTCAACGCGCGTATTCGAAAGATTGTAAACGTCGGGGATTAGCAACTGTGGAGCCGTTACTTCCAAGATGTTGTTCTGTTGATCCAAGTGGTTTCCACCGAATCCAACAGTGAGAGCAAAGTCATCACCAATGTTTTTGTTTGCCGTGAACAGAAAGTCTGTATTCCACTCAGTAAACTGAATGTTCTCGTTCCGGTACGAACCGTATGGAAATCTTTGTGTACTGAATGCACGAACGCGGTCGCGATCTTCACCGCTCACGTCGATCCCTGTTCGCGCGTGAACGTTCAGCCAATCCGTAAGTTGATACTTGAAAATGAGGTTCCCATACACCCTATCCTGCTTCATCCCGTTAGTGTTTTCATAGAGGTTGAAGTAAGGGTTATCATGGTAATTGTAGTTAAATCCGAATTGCTCCAGATTCTCTCTATTTCGCTGCCAGTAGTCGCGACTACTTTCAAGATTCACCTGACGACCCAACCAGCAGTTAAACAGGTACATGATACTTTCCGTACCGTAGCTAAGATTAGGACGATTGCTGCTACTTGAGTTCACATAGTTAACAACAGCACGGGCGTTGAATTTTTCAGTGAAGTTGTATCCCCCTGCAAAGGCAACTGTGTTCCGCCGTAGGTCGGTATTCGGAACAATGCCTGTTTGATCAAGGTTTGTGAGTGAAAGACGAAAGTCGCCGTATTGATTCGATCCAGCCACGGCAACACTATTTGTTAGCGTGCGGCCAGTTTCAAAAAAGTTCCGAACATTGTCAGGTTGCGCTACCCAAGGAGTTGGGGTGATAGTGGAACCTGTAGGAGCACTCATATCCCCACCGCGAAAGTTGATCGTCTGTCCGTTCAACTGCCGTGGTGAGTCGTATTGTGCAATGAGAAGACCTGGATCGTACGACGGACCCCAGCTCTCATCAACGCCGTCGTTTAAGCCACCGCCGTTTCCATCGACGTACTCGAATTGACCATTCAGTCCCTGTCCATACTGGTTCTGGTACTCTGGAATCACTAGGGCGGACTCAAAGGTGGTGTTTGAGTTAATAGTAACTCCAATGCCTTGAGTACCGCGACCGTTCTTTGTTGTGATGAGAATAACGCCGTTGTTTGCTCGAGACCCATAGAGAGCAGTAGCGCTTGGCCCCTTGAGTACGTTGATAGATTCGATGTCATCTGGGTTGATGTAAGCGGCGCCATTGCCGTAGTCTGCCTCCTGATAACTGCGACCTGACGAACCAGTGAGTTGGTTAGAGATGGGCACACCGTCAACCACATACAATGGCTGGTTACCATTAATGTTGAGTGACCGGTCACCTCGAATGGTAACGCGAGCAGAAGAGCCAACACCCGCAGGTGAGCTAACAACAGTAACGCCGGCAACCTTGCCTGCCAGTTGATTTACTACGTTGGTTTCCCGAGCTACTGTGATCTGTGCATTGTCTATACTCTGTGTAGCATATCCTACCGAGCGTGCTTCCTTCTCAATACCGAGAGCCGTTACTACCACCTCTTTTGATTGGCGGGCCTCTTCATTGAGCGTTATGTCTACAACCGTCTTCCCACCAATTGGCACTTCTTTCTTTTCATAGCCCACGATGGATGCAACGAGTGTATCCTCTAACCCGTTTACCGCAATTCGATATTTACCTTCGGCATTGGTGTACGTACCAAACTTTGTGCCTTTTACCTTTACCGTAACGCTCCGTAGTGTGAGGCCATCCTTGTCTCGAATGGTACCTGACACCTCGTTGTTTTGAGCAGCAGCCGGCCCTGAACTGCAAATCAGGAACAACAAAATGGTCAGCAGTTGCAAGGCATGTTGCAAACTGCGCAAACGTGGTAATGAACCTCTCATGCGCCTATCCCTCCCGATTGGAATTGGTATACCGAAACGGCCCTTCAAGCAGACGCAAAAGTTGGCTTGCCACCATTACCGATGAGTTATTGTACTGTGTTAATGCGTAATGAAATTGAAACGGGATCATTACGTACCAACGAAACGATTTTTACATATCACACTGCTCTTATTGTGTCGGCAGAATGGACTTCACGAATCATTCGCTTTTATACTGCCATGCCCATCATGTTGCAGGGGGCTCCGGCACAGTGGTGGGTTCGTACGGTAAGGGATAGGTGTGCTTTAGAACAGCAAAGCCCCCTACCGAGTGAACGGAGGGGGCTTTGAAAGAGGCCCTGGCAATTACCTACTCTCCCACACCAGTTCAGATGCAGTACCATTGGCGCAACGGGGCTTAACGACTCTGTTCGGAATGGGAAGAGGTGTGTCCCCCGCGCAATCATCACCAGGAAATGTTTTCCGTAGGCTATTCGTGGCCTTGTTCTGGCGTTACGAGCAGCGGCGCCCTAGTTTGAGCAGGGGCATGCCGCCTGAGTGGTGTGTGGAATCAGAAACGTAGGATCGCCTTTTGGCGTCCATGGGAATGTAGTGCGAAGTGAGTATGTGATGGCAAGTCCTCGGACGATTAGTACCTCTCGGCTCCACCTGTTGCCAGGCGTCCACCTGAGGCCTATCCACCGGGTCATCTCCCCGGGTCCTTACTTGTTGGGATGTCTCATCTTGGAGTGGGTTTCGCGCTTGAGATGCTTTCAGCGCTTATCCTTCCCGGACATGGCTACTCTGCCGTGCCACTGGCGTGACAACAGATACACCGTCGGTCCGGTCATTCCGGTCCTCTCGTACTAAGAACGAGTCTCCTCAAACATCCTGCGCCCGCATAGGATAGGGACCGAACTGTCTCACGACGTTCTGAACCCAGCTCACGTACCGCTTTAATTGGCGAACAGCCAAACCCTTGGGACCTTCTCCAGCCCCAGGATGCGATGAGCCGACATCGAGGTGCCAAACCTTGCCGTCGATGTGGACTCTTGGGCAAGATCAGCCTGTTATCCCTAGCGTACCTTTTATCCTTTGAGCGACGGCCCTTCCACGCAGTGCCGCCGGATCACTAAGACCTGCTTTCGCACCTGTTCGGGATGTCTCCCTCACAGTCAAGCTCCCTTGTGCCTTTGCACGCTCCGCACGATTACCAACCGTGCTGAGGGAACCTTGGTAAGCCTCCGTTACTCTTTAGGAGGCGACCGCCCCAGTCAAACTGCCCACCTAGCACTGTCCCCGCCGATCCACTCGGCCGGGTTAGAATCCGATTACACCAAGGGTGGTATTTCACCATTGACTCCACACGCCCCGCAAGGCCTGCTTCTGCGTCTCCCACCTATCCTACGCATGGGGTAACCAAACCCAATACTAAGCTGCAGTAAAGGTGCATAGGGTCTTTCCGTCCATATGCGGGTAACCGGCGTCTTCACCGGTACCACAATTTCGCCGAGCCCGTGCTTGAGACAGTGCCCAGATCGTTACACCATTCGTGCAGGTCGGAACTTACCCGACAAGGAATTTCGCTACCTTAGGACCGTTATAGTTACGGCCGCCGTTTACCGGGGCTTCGATTGAAGGCTTTGCCGAAGCTGACCTCTCCTCTTAACCTTCCGGCACCGGGCAGGTGTCACACCCTATACGTCCACTTGACGTGTTAGCAGAGTGCTGTGTTTGTGGTAAACAGTCGCCTGGGCCATTTCTCTGCGGCCATCTTGCGATGGCACCCCTTCTCCCGAAGTTACGGGGTCAATTTGCCGAGTTCCTTAAGCACGGCTCACTCGCGCGCCTGAGTATATTCTACCCGTCCACCTGTGTCGGTTTACGGTACGGTCGCCGTAGCTGGCTTTTCTCGGCAGCTTTCAACGGTACAGGGATAGCCATTGACCCTGACCGCCTTACGGCTGCGTCACCTGTTGTTGCTACGGCGGGGCAGGAATATTATGATGCCTGCTTCCCATCAGCTACGCCTCTCGGCCTCGCCTTAGGGGCCGCCTGACCCGGAGTCGACGAACGGAGCTCCGGAAACCTTGGACTTTCGGCGCGGGGGATTCTCACCCCCGTTGTCGCTACTCATGCCTACATAGGCTCTTCCATGGCCTCCACCACACCTCACGATGCGGCTTCGCCGGCAATGGAATGCTCCCCTACCGCTCCTTTCGGAGCCCACGGCTTCGGTAAACTGCTTAGTCCCGAGTATTGTCGGCGCACCGTCGCTCGACCAGTGAGCTATTACGCACTCTTTAAATGAATGG
The DNA here is from genome assembly GCA_964620125.1 of uncultured Hyphomicrobiales bacterium. GTDB lineage: Bacteria > Bacteroidota > Ignavibacteria > Kapaibacteriales > Kapaibacteriaceae > OLB6. The sequence continues at coordinate 1,116 of CAZUGQ010000039.1, read as the reverse complement.
CTGCTTCTAAGCCAACATCCTGGCTGTCTGGGCAACGGCACATCCTTTCCCTGTGAGCAGTTATTTGGGGACCTTAGCCGGTGGTCTGGGTTGTTTCCCTCTCGGCCGCGAAGCTTATCCCTCGCGGCCTCACTCCCGTGCATCCTGTCGTCGGTATTTGCGGTTTATCTGGGGTCGGTACCGTTGTGACAGCCCTAGCCCAATCAGAGCCCTACCTCCGCGACAGTAACACGAGGCTGTTCCTAAAAACATTTCGGGGAGTACGAGCTATCACCGTGTTTGATTGGCCTTTCACCCCTATCCACAGGTCATCCGAGTAGTTTTCAACCCACACCGGTTCGGACCTCCACGTGGTGTTACCCACGCTTCATCCTGCCCATGGATAGATCACACGGTTTCGCGTCTGCCGCCGCATACTGAACGCCCTGTTCAGACTCGCTTTCGCTACGGGTGCGGGTATCCATACCCTTACCCTAGCATGCGACGAGCAACTCGTAGGCTCATTAAGCAAAAGGCACGCCGTCACGGGACTAGTCCCGCTCCGACCGTTTGTAGGCACATGGGTTCAGGTTCTTTTCACTCCCTTCTGAAGGGTTCTTTTCACCTTTCCCTCACGGTACTGGTTCACTATCGGTCACAGAGGAGTATTTAGCCTTGGAGGGTGGTCCCCCCGGTTTCCCACAGGATTTCTCGTGTCCCGCGGTACTCAGGATGCCCCCAGGCCAGCGTCAATTTCGCCTACCGGACTCTCACCGTCTCTGGTCGGCCTTCCCAGGCCGTTCGGCTATCTCTGCTGGTCCTTTGTGGAGGTCCTACAACCCCAAGCTCACTTGCGTGAACTCGGTTTGGGCTCTTCCCGGTTCGCTCGCCACTACTACGGGAATCTCCGTTGATTTCTCTTCCTCCGGGTACTGAGATGTTTCACTTCCCCGGGTTGGCTCCCTTTGACAGGTGACGGGACATGACTCCCGCCGGGTTGCCCCATTCGGATATCCGCGGATCGATGCATGCTTCCTGCTCCCCGCGGCGTTTCGCCGGTTGCTGCGTCCTTCCTCGCCTCTCTGTGCCTAGGCATCCACCATGTGCCCTTCACAACTTGCCTTCACTTCTTGCTAC
>CAZUGQ010000038.1:0-14289 GCA_964620125.1 uncultured Hyphomicrobiales bacterium | reverse complement strand
TACGGGAGTACGGGATTACGGGAGTACGGGATTACGGGATTACGGGAGTACGGGATTACGGGAGTACGGGATTACGGGATTACGGGGTTACGGGGTTGCATCTACTTAGAGCGGAGGCTATTGAGGATGGTTTGTAGGAGAGCTTTACATGCGTGCATGGATTTTAGCACAGGTTGAACGTCGTCTTCAGAAAAGGGGGTTGGATCTGTGCATAGGAGGCCCATCCAATAGAAGGTCTCGCTGAGTTCTTTCTCAGCAATTTTCAGTTTGTGGATGAAGTCGCGGCGGGACTCGGCGTATTGTGCTTCACGAACGTTCGCTCCAACTGAACATGCCGATCGAAGGAGTTGGCGAAGTGCCGAACGATCAAGATCCGCATACTGCATTCGCTGCATTAACAACCGACGCATCTGCCGTCCAACTAGAACAGCCACCTCTTGAACACTGCCCGCCTTTGCCCGCTGCAAGTCTATGTCTACTTCTTTTTGCACACCTCCTTGTGGTCTCTACCTTTCGTTTTGTGACAGCATTATTGTTTGTCTTCGTACTGCCGTACTGCCGTACTCCCGTACTCCCGTAATCCAGTAGCTCTGTAATCCCGTAATCCTGTAACTCTGTAATCCCGTAATCCAGTAACTCTGTAATCCCGTAATCCCGTAACTCTGTAATCCCGTAATCCCGTAACTCTGTACTCCCGTAATCCCGTAACTCTGTACTCCCGTAATCCCGTAACTCTGTCCCCCCATCCTCCCCTCACCCTAGCGCCACATCCAGCACCATCATCACCACGAAGCCCCCGATAAAGCCAAGTGTTGCAACATCAGTAAAGCGATCCTGCTGAGTTTCTGGGATCACCTCTTCAACAACAACATAGATCATAGCTCCGGCAGCAAAGGCAAGCGCGTATGGCAGTATCGGCTGCATGTAGAGGACTGCCGCGGCACCAAGAACACCTGCAATAGGCTCAACGATGGCACTGAGCTGACCGTAAAAGAAACTTCGTGCTCGGCTAACGCCGTTCCGCCGAAGTGGGAAGGCCACGGCAATACCCTCGGGAAAGTTTTGTAAGCCAATACCAATGGCTAGGGCTACAGCCCCTCCGATAGTGGCCTCTGGAATGCCAGCCGCAACGCCGCCAAACAACACGCCAACAGCAAGGCCTTCGGGTATGTTGTGCAGCGTTATGGCCATGATGAGCAGTGTGGTTCGATGCCATTGCGTTTTCGGCCCCTCTGTTTGCGAAGGGTCAAAGTTCAAGTGAAGGTGCGGAACGTATCGGTCAAGCACATAGATGAACCCTGCACCACAAAGGAAACCAACGGCCGGCGGAAGCCAGCTTGGTAGTCCCATGGACTCACTCATCTCGATACTTGGCGCAAGGAGAGACCAATAGCTGGCCGCAATCATCACTCCACCAGTAAAACCAAGCATGCCATCAAGCCACGGCCGGTTCATTGACTTGAAAAAGAATACCAACGATGCACCCGCTGCTGTAACCAGCCAGGTGAAACACGTTGCTAGAAGAGCACCAACAATTGGATCGGTGTGTTCAAAAAAGGCGAGTATCGTTTGCATGGGATGAAAAGGGGCTTTGGCGTGGTTAGTCTACAAATACTTGCCTGCAATCTTCAAGTGAAAGCGTGAGTGTAGTTCGGGCTCGATTCTTTCGTACGGTAATCGTTCTGTCGTCAACATTCCTGCGCACAATGATGAGGCGCGAACCGAGGCCGATGCCTGCATCTCCGAGCTGACGTAGCAGGGGTCGGTTGTGACTTGCCACTCTTCTCACCGTTACCGTGGTTTGCTCTGCTACATCGGAAAGTGGGTGTGATGCCATCGGCGGTACGATGCCATCCTTGGTGGGGATGGGATCACCATGTGGATCGTACTTGGGGTCACCGAGAGCCTTCGCAATCCTGTCCTCAAAATCCTCGCTGATGTGATGCTCGAGCTTCTCAGCTTCGTCATGCACTTCATCCCACGTGTAGCCGAGTGCCTCGGCTAGGTAGAGCTCTATAAGGCGATGATGCCGGATTACTTCCAAGGCAATCTTACGTCCTGAAGGCGTGAGCATGACGCCATGGTGACGTTCGTACACCACCAAATGCTGCTCAGCAAGCTTCTTGAGCATGCTGCTCACACTGGCCGGACGCACGCCAAGACGAGCGGCAATGTCGGACGTGAGTGCTGCCCCCCCCTCGCTGAGGGAGAGGATGGCTTTGAGGTAGTCTTGGATGGTTTGGGTCATTGAGGGACTGGAGGGACTGGAGTGACTGGAGGGACTAGAGGGACTAGAGGGACTGGAGGGACTAGAGGGACTGGAGGGACTGGAGGGAGAGGGGAGGAGGGGATGAGTGTGACTGAGGGGGGGGAGGGTTAGAAATAGGTGGTGAGGCCGAGTTGGAGGGCCACCGTGCGGATTGGGGGATTGCCGAGGACGTCGGTTTGCCAGGAGGTGCGGTAGTTGAGTCGAACGATAGTGCCGGATGCGGGGTGGTAGGCGAGTGAGAGGGTGAAGGAGGTGAGTTCGTCACCACTAGCACCATTGTCCGTTGGTTGAGGGAGATGCCAGTCGACGTACTCACCACGAAGCGAAAGAAACAGAGCACTGTTGTCGAAGCTTAACCATGAGCCGCGCCAGAAGGCCCAATTCACGTCGGCATAGCCCCCTAACTGACTCGTCGCATACGATGGTTCTGAAGCGGCAGGTAGGTTCACGTGCACATAACTGAATTCAGCACGAAGAGAAAGCGGACTTTCAAAGGTGCCAAGCGAATAGTCCAGCGCAGCGATGTGCGACCAGAGAGGATCGGCTACGTCAAGGCCGTCGTCTGTGGTTTGATTGTAGATACCACCAGCATAACTGATGCCTACTTCACCGAATAACGTGGTGATGAAGGCTAGCCGACCGCTTGCCATGGGGTGACCGTTGAATGACTCCTCGAAACGTAATGGATTGGTCTTGGCTGCGGGCAGCGATGTGCGGCGACGTTCGTTGCTAACGATGGATTCGTCGAGACCATTCGTCACGTAGGCTTCGTAGCTCATTGCGGCATTCGCAAATACTAGTTTGCCAAGCAGGCCAAAGCCGGCAGCGCTCCATGTTGCCGGGAGCAGTTGCGTTGCGCTCGTGGGACGGTCAACGAAATTCCATCGCGGGCCATCGTGATTCTGATTGAATGCACCAATCGGGATCATCACAATACCACCACGCACCGTGAATGAGCGGGAGAAGACTACGTCCAGCGATGCAAACTCAATGTTTATCTCTTCTGTTCCGTTTTCAAACTCAATCTCCGTAAGAAAACGAAGGTTGTTTGCGGGGGCAGCAGACAGAAAAAGAGTAAGTCTGCGAGCCTGAAAACTCCAGCCGTTGTTTATACCACCTTCGTTGAGAGTTTGAACATTGGCTTCGAGGTAACCACCCAACCCGATCTCTGCGGCACTGCGTTGCATGAAGGGGCGTGTATAGATGGCGTCAATGTTCATGAGCGTGTCCTCCGCTGAACGGTTCGTTGCGCTGTCTGCAGATTGCAGCTCTCCTCCAGTGCGTGACATCATCGTGTCTGCAGACTGGCTGTTCCACTCCGCAAGCGACGTGGTACTCGTACGAAGTGAATCGCTGGCCATTAATGGTACTGCAGCCACGCCATGCAACGAGATAACGCCAACCATCAGAACTAACCGACGTAGAACGTTTGTGCATGCAGACGAGCATGTGTGTATCTGACTCACTGAAGTCCCTTCAAATCGACGCGATAAGCATCGGTAGTTTCAAGCACAGGCAAGAGTAGCAGCGACTCTTTAGCTGGACCCATCGTCACAGCACCCTTCATGTCGAATGTGCTGCCATGACAATTACATTCAAATCCATTTACATCGGCCTGAACAGGACAGTCCTTATGGGTACACTTCATGAGCAAGGCATAAGGCTCCTGCGATGGCATTGCTACAACAGCGATTGGGAACCGTACTCCGCTCACTCTTGCGATAACGAGCTGAAGTTGAGTGCCATCAACCAGAAATGCACTGCGAGGAACATCCAGAAGTCCTTCTCGAGGCGTGAGAGTAACCTCTGGTATGCTTGTGCACGCAGCAAGCACCTGTGCAAACGGGGCAGCCACAGTGGAACCGATGGCAATCCGAGAAACCGATGTGATAAACCGTCTACGATTCATTGGTGCGCGCTTCATCCTACAGACTTTCAAGGAATGCTTCAAGATCAGCTTTTTCGTGTGCTGGTAGAGCGCGAAACCGCGCGCGTGCCGAAGCCCCCTCCCCACCATGATATTCGACTGCCTCGCTTACGGAGTGCGCTCTTCCATCGTGCAACAGAAAGAGCACTCCGCCTTGCGAGTCTCGGCTTAACCCAAATCCCCACAGCGGAGTGGTGCGCCACTCGCTTGTAGTGGCCGTGCCCTCGGTATAGCCATCGTCAAGTTCCGGTCCCATGTCGTGCAGGAGCAGGTCTGAGTACGGATGGATGATTTGGTTTGACAGGTACGGTAAGGGGCTTGTGCCTGTGGTCATGGTAGGCCGATGGCAGGCGGCGCAGCCGATGGCTGTGAAGAGGCGTTCACCGTTCAGCACGTTCGGCGATGCACTGTCTCGGCGCATTGGTGCCTTGAGTGTTTGAAGGTAGAACACCACATCGTTGATGGTTTTTGTGCTCACCTCCGGATCTACTTCAAGGTTGCTGTGAGCATCGATCGGTTCGAAGATGGACGTGATTCCAATGTCCTGGTTATAGGCACCTGCTGTTTGCTGCAAGAGGCCGTACACGGCGGCCTTCCGCCCAAACCTTCCAATTCGAGACTGTGCATCGGGTCCACTAACAGATTGTGGGCGAATCGGCACATACGGGGGGGGGACGATCCAGTTGGGCCGTCCACTAACACCATCACCGTCAGCATCGTCTTCGTCTGCCCACTCCAGGATGGTAGCATCGTTAACGGCATCCAGGTAACCGAGACCCGTCACGATTGGAGCGAGGAAAGTTGAGTGTGGAACGCCTTGTGGCAACTGTTCCGGCAAAAATCCCGGGATGGCATGTTGTTGCAGTTGAGGACCACCCAAACCGACCCATGGATTCACTCCTGGAGCCCCTTGTCCGAATCGCACCAGTGCAGTGCTCGGGTGTCCCCGGCCATCGGCCGGATGACAAGCACCGCAGGAGCTCGCAACGAACGTTGGTCCTAGTCCTGTTGTGGGTGTGAACACCACGTTGTTAAAGGCAACATCGCCCGCGATGTGTCTGCGGTGTTCTTCGAAGGTGAGGCCTGGGATTGGGCCGTCGAGGAGGGTGTTGTCGGGGGCGGGTTCTGGAACGCAGCTAACCAGAATGCCGGGAACTATTATCCCCGGCACCATTAGGAGCCTCAAATAATTATTAGGCATACCTAAAAATACACCACATCTCCCACTCATCCAAGCGCTCGCACCTTTTCGTATGTTCGGCACCATGATCATTGGCACCGTTAAGGAGACCCAGCCGGGAGAGAGACGCGTGGGCCTCGTACCGTCCGTTGTGCGCACTCTGCGCCAGCAGGAGCACGAGGTCCTTGTGGAAAGAGGCTGCGGCCTAGCGGCCGGTTTTCCAGATGATGCCTACACGGAAGCAGGTGCTACGCTTGCAGACCGGCAGCACGTTCTCTCTACTGCTGCCGTGGTCATTCGCGTGTTGTGTCCACCAGCTACCAGCGTAACCGAGCTTGCCCCAGGCTCTTCGCTGATTGCCATGGTGTTTGCCAAACGCCAGCCGGAGTTGGCCCAGGCACTGGCCGCGCACAGAGTGAACACATTTGCTCTCGATGCATTGCCGCGCATCACACGCGCACAGGGGATGGACGTACTGAGCTCGCAGAACAACCTTGCCGGATACAAGGCCGTTGTGGTTGGAGCACACGCACTTGGTAGAATCTTCCCTCTGATGACCACTGCCGCAGGCACAGTGAAACCCGCTACCGTGCTCATCTATGGTGCTGGTGTTGCAGGACTACAGGCACTGGCTACGGCACGACGGCTCGGTGCCGTTGTGCATGTGACGGACCTCCGACCAGAAACGCGGGAGCAGGTAGAGTCGCTTGGTGGCCGCTTTGTCTCGGTGGATGGACTCGACGAAGTCTCCGTTGTTGGGGGGTACGTGGCATCTGCAGCCGACGACGTTCTGGCCCGCCAGGCAGCCGCAGTCGAGAAGATTCTCTTCACTGCAGATCTCGTGATAACTACCGCACTTGTTGCCGGAGGTAATGCCCCTCGCCTGATTACACGCGAACAGGTTGCGAAAATGAAGGTAGGCTCGGTGATCGTTGACCTTGCTGCCGATGCAGGCGGAAACTGCGAATGCACGGTCGACAACAGGGAAATCACCGTTGGTGGCGTAACCATCATTGGGTGTCCACAGCTTGCATCGTCTGTTCCCAACACTGCCAGCGAACTGTACGCAAAAAACGTTCTGGCCTTCTTCAACGAAGTGGCAAACAAGGAGTCGCTGACGTTCGATCTGTCAAACGACATCATCGCATCAACTTTGATCGTTCATAATGGCGTGGTACGAATCTGATGGACCAGTCTACACTCTCACTCATCTATCTGATAGTCCTGATGATCTTCCTTGGAGTGGAGCTTATCGGACATGTTCCGAGTGTACTCCACACACCACTGATGAGTGGAGCTAATGCTATCCACGGAGTAGTGATCATCGGCTCGATCATCGTGATGGGTATGGCGCAGGATACACTTTCACTCGTACTTGGCTTTGTTGCCGTGGTTCTCGGTACGCTCAATGTGGTAGGGGGCTTTGTAGTGACAAATCGAATGCTGGAAATGTTCAGAAAGAAGTGATCACCACACGGTTCATGAAAGCGGAATGATGCTGATGGATGTATTGCTTCCCATATCCTACCTGATTGCGTCGGTTACCTTCATCGGTGGACTCAAGTTGCTTGGATCACCCAAGACTGCTCGTGCTGGCAATCTGCTTGCTGCCATGGGAATGACCATCGCCATCATCGCAACCATCGCGCTCTACAGAGATTCCGATGGCCGAGGTCTTGGGAACCTTCCCTGGATACTTGTAGCACTAGCTGTTGGCACTGGTATCGGCTGGCTAATGGCAATGCGCGTGAAGATGACGGCAATGCCACAGATGGTAAGCTTCTTCAATGGCATGGGCGGTGCCTGTGCAGCAGTGATATCAGTGCTGGAATACAAGCATCTGCATCATCTTGTGCATAGTGGTCTGTTCGCATCGGGGAGTCAGCCCTACGCTCCCGGAACCCTACACCTGCTGGCAGTAGTGGCAGGCTTGCTGATCGGCTGCGTGAGTTTTGCAGGCTCGATTGTAGCATACTTCAAGCTCGAAGAAAAACTGGCCGACTATCGATATCGCGGTCAGATGATCGTGAACAACCTGTTGCTGCTCTCTGCAACTGCAGTGTGTGTGATCGTGATCCTCCACGGCGGCCATGCTGGCATGGAACATATCTACCTGCTGGCTGGAATCGCTCTCGCCTATGGTGTGCTGTTCGTACTGCCGATTGGTGGTGCTGATATGCCAGTGGTCATTTCACTGCTTAACTCGTTTACAGGTGTTGCAGCCGCATGTGGTGGTTTCATGTACAACAACATGGTGATGCTCATCGGCGGAATCCTAGTTGGTTCGGCTGGCACCTTGCTTACCGTGGTGATGTGCAAGGCCATGAACCGCTCACTTACAAACGTGTTGTTTAGTGCGTTTGGGGGGGGATCGGCAGGGGGCTCAGGCACGGGTGGGCACGGCGCGGTAAAATCAATCAGTGCTGCCGACGCGGCCGTGCTCATGGCATACGCAAAACGGGTTGTTATCGTACCCGGATACGGTCTTGCCGTTGCACAGGCACAACATACCTGCCATTCCCTGGAGCAGGAGCTCGAAGCCAAGGGCGTAGAAGTGCTCTATGCTGTGCATCCGGTAGCTGGAAGAATGCCGGGGCACATGAACGTTCTGCTGGCCGAAGCGGATGTGAGCTACGATAAGCTTGTAGAGATGGAAGAGATCAACCCGGAATTCAAGCATACGGACGTAGCCTTGGTAGTCGGTGCCAACGATGTTGTAAACCCCGCAGCCAAGACCGATCCGTCCTCGCCCATCTACGGAATGCCGGTTCTCGACGTGGAAGAAAGCAAACACGTGATCGTCATGAAGCGCTCCATGAAAGCTGGGTATGCTGGCATTGAGAACGAGCTGTTCTTCCGCCCAAACACATCTATGCTGTTTGGTGATGCAAAGACGACGATGACGGCGTTGGTGAATGAGGTGAAGATGATGTAGGAGAGATTACTGGATTACTGGATTACTGGATTACTGGATTACTGGATTACGGGATTACTGGATTACTGGATTGCATAGGCGAGTTGTAGTTTGACGCATGGTAAAATTCATAGTCGTAGTGCTGTTGGGCGCAGGAATATGTGCCAGTAAGGTGTGGTCGCAGGAGTATACCACGCGAACCGTACTGTCAAACTTGCGGGCACCGTGGGAGATAGTCTGGGGACCGGATGGCAATATCTACATGACTGAGTTCAACGGACGCATTTCGCGCGTTGATCCGGATCAGCAGGTGCAGACGGTGCTGCTGGAGCGTGTGCCGAACCTACATAACAGCGGCGAGGCGGGACTGCTGGGTATGACGCTTGCGCCTGACTTCGAGACGTCGAGAGAGATGTTTGTTGCTTATACCTATCGCACTGGACAGAATGTTCGATTAAAGGTCTCGCGCTTTAACGTGGAGGATGATACACTCTCGAACCAAACGGACATCATCGCCGACATCAATGGAGCAGGTGTGCACAATGGGTGTCGGCTGATGTTTGGCACGGATGGTTACCTCTACGTAACCACAGGCGACGCCAGCAATGGCTCGCTAGCACAACAACTTGGTGTGCTGAATGGCAAGGTGCTTCGGCTTACACGAGATGGTGCACCGGCACCCGGTAATCCATGGAACTCCGAGGTGTGGTCTATCGGACATCGTAATGCGCAAGGCCTCGCTCTTGGTCCGAATGGTCTGTTGTACAGCTCGGAACATGGGGCATCGAGCGATGACGAAATCAACATCATCGAACGAGGACGCAACTATGGTTGGCCGACTGTTGAAGGATTCTGCGATGAGGTTACCGAAACGACGTTCTGCGCCGACAGCAACGTGAAGGAACCAATTGGAATTGTATGGACGCCAACCATAGCACCTGGCCAACTCATCTACTACAATGGCGACCTGTTCCCACAGTGGAAACACCATTTGTTACTGTGTGGAATGAAGGATCGCAGCATCGTTGATCTTCCGCTTAACGAAGCGCGCACGATGGTTACCGGCCAAAGCAACATCATCAAAGACACCTACGGCCGCACACGTGCCATCTGCCAGAGTCCGCAAGGACGCATCTTCTTCTGCTCCAGCAACCACGATAGGTACGGAGACAAACGCGCGAACAGCGATTGGTTGGTAGAAATCGTGAAAACCTCCAGTGTGCTCAATGACGCAAGCCCTGTGCAGATCCTTATTCAGTCGGATGCAATCTTCGTGCAGGGCCTGCCGGGTAGAGCTCAGGCTATGATCGCCGATACGCAAGGCAGAACGGTATGGTCCGGCATGGCAGACGAAACAGGAAATCTTATCATGAGCGTTCACGCGCTTGCCAAAGCCCCTTACCTGTTCTCGTGGGTGTCTGAACGCGGACAACAGAGTCGTACCTTCGTCAGGCACTAAGCACCCGGCACATGGAACAGTCCGACATTATCCGAACACAGATACCACGAACGGAGCAGCGCGAGCACAGCTCGCCAATTTTTCCAACCTCTTCATTTGTGTTCGAAAGTGCCGAGCACATGCGAGCCATGTTTGCAGATGAGGTAGAAGGCAACATTTACTCGCGCTTCACCAACCCAAACACCACCGAGTTTGTAGATCGTGTGTGTTTGATGGAGGGGGCTCAGGCAGGTGTGGCCACGGCAACCGGCATGGCTGCGGGGTTTGCGAGTATCATGGCACTACTCAAGAGCGGCGATCATATCGTGAGTTCACGCGCATTGTTTGGCAGCACGTATGCATTGCTGGTGAATTATCTGCCGCGGTGGGGTATCACGAGCACGTTTGTTGACATCGATGATGTGGCGCAATGGGAGGCGGCAATCACTCCGGAAACCAAGATGTTGTTGGTAGAAACGCCATCCAATCCTGGTCTGGATCTGGCAGATTTGGCAGCGCTCGGTGCCCTTGCCAACGAGCGTGGCTTGATGCTCAATGTCGACAACACATTTGCCACGCCGCTGTTGCAGCGTCCTATTGATCTTGGTGCTCATCTGGTATGGCACAGCGCCACGAAGTGGTTCGATGGGCAGGGAAGGTCCATGGGGGGGGTGGTAGTTGGCCGCGAAGATCTGATCAAACAGATATACCTCTTTGCTCGCAACACCGGACCCACGATGTCGCCCTTTAATGCCTGGGTCCTCAGCAAAAGTCTCGAAACTTTACATGTGCGCATGGACCGGCACAGCGCGAGCGCGCTACATCTGGCCAAGGTCCTCGAAGCACAACCCGCTGTTGAACGCGTGAAGTATCCCTTTTTGCCATCTCACCCCCAGTATGCGTTGGCCAAGCGCCAGATGAGCGCGGGCGGCGGCCTCATCACCATCTATTTGAAAGGTGGCGTCAGTGCTGCAACCTCTTTCATGGACTCACTGAAGCGCTTCTCCATCACCGCCAACATTGGTGATACCCGGAGTATTGTGACCCACCCGGCCACCTCTACTCACGCCAAACTCACCGAGGAAGCACGTGCAGCAGTAGGCATTACGATGAACCTCGTGCGGCTGAGTATTGGCCTTGAAGATGTGGCCGATTTGGAAAGTGACCTGCTCCAAGCCTTATCTTCGCACACATGAATTCCTGCTGCCATCAGATGATGATGATGTGTCGCGACGCGAGGCGCCGGTAGGATCACCGTACGTAGCAACCAACTACAGCGCCGTTTGCCCCCAAGGTAAACGGCGCTTTTGTTTTAGGGGGCACCATGTTTCCACAATACCAGAATGTCTACTTGACTTGCATTGTAAAAATACCTACGTTGTCATGCCGAATTCACGAATTACTCTTTTCATCCTAATTGAAGAACAAAGCAATTAACCAACTACATGGTGTTCTACGGATGGGGCAGGACGGCAGGCCCAATAAAATAGACGATAAAATAAGTCAAAGCCATCTTCGAACGCCTGTGTTGCTCCTTCAAGTTGTAGGCTCACTTACAGCGCTTCTGGTTTGTTTTGTTGGTCTGCTAGCAACGGGTGCAACGCCTCTCCAAGCACAATGTCCTGTCGGTTATGCATTAGTAGTGAACGAACCTTTCCTCTACTACAACGGTGTTACCTGTTGCTCCCTGCAGGTTACTTATTGTAAGAAGTTCGGAACTAACTCTCTTGAAATTATCATCCAAGAAGTCAAACTACTTGACGATACCCAGTCAAGTTGTTGGGGTCTCAATCCGACAACACCTGCGCTTTTCAATTCTCTGCGTCGGAGCATTATTGCAAAGGAGATTGCAAATCTTCCTCTCTGTCCAACAACAGCACCAATCCAGATAGAGGATTCATACAGGTCGTGCACGAGACAGGTTAGGCAGGTTCTAGGAACACCACCAAATCAGTATCTGCAGATTTCATTGGTTTCCTGCTCGGATAATTACTGGTGCAGGCGAATCTGCTACGCTTGTAAGTCTGGTACCGAAACGGACCCCTGCACAGATTTGCCGCGTATAGAGCTGACCAATTGCCAATGGATTGAGTCTACAAACTGCCCAATCACAGATCCCGTAATTCCAGGTGACTGTGCCAACGTCTGCGGGTCTTGACAATAGGATGCGAAAGTGCAACACATCAGAATCGGGTATAATAACGGCCTTGCACAAGGTCTTGGCAATCCTTTCAATGCTCCTTACTGTAAGCACAACAGCCTACACGCAAGTGATATTCAAGCCCATCAACACAGGTAACTACGCTTCACCAATAGAGGTCGCTGTTTTTGACGACAAGTACTTTACTCTGGATAAAAGCGGCATAGTAGACGAGTTTACACTTGCGGGCGCGCACGTTGGAAGAGTCGATGCTGTGAGCCAGTGTAGTGTAACAGCGATTGGTAGAGTTGGAAGTGCCTTGATTGCCTATTGTGCCGACTCTACACTGCTGATCGTTTCCGGCAACACAACTAGTGAGCTTCATGATGTCGTTTGCCCGCCGTTTACGCTGTCCGAAAGTGAATTGCTTGTTGTGCAGTCGGACACGGTTAAAAAAGTTCAGGTGTCCTCCTCAGACCTGTCAGCAGCTCCAGAAGCAGTATTGGTAGGTTTCACTGAGCCGATTATTAGCATCGGCTCCATGAGAGACACTATTATCGTGAATCATGGAAGCCGCTACTCAATCTTTCGCAGAACTCATAACGATTGGGTGCTGCTGCAATTGAATGGCGAAACCAAACGGATGTACGGTCTCTCGTGGGATGGACTTGCTCTTGTTGACCGGAACTACCAAGGAAGAATTCTAAGGGTACTTAGTCCTGCGGATGCGGCCTGGGCCTTACTAACAATCCAGAATGAACAGATTGTTTTGACCCAAGTCTGGCAGCGTTGGAATGGGAGTCAGAGCACAATCATTGCTAACGCAACTCCATTATCAGCAATGTACAAACTCGTGGTTCCAGATGTTGTAGAGGTGAATTCGGATCAACACCAGGTGCAAGTGGTGCGCCCTTCAGACAAGAACAACCTAATCGGCGCCTTCCACATTCCTGTCGGTGAGCACTGGATGGCATGTGGCACATTCGGTACGCGACAGCTATTGCTTGCAAATGGCGAAGAAAATCAACTCGGGCCGTTTCCGCGCGCCCGTGGTGGTGGTTCTTATCTCGGAATCATGCACGGCCCTGGTGCCAGCGCATCGGTAATCGGGTATGCAGGTGTGACTGACAAATCAGGTGAGTCGATGTTGTTTCCTGTCGGTAGTCAAGATCAACCACAACTAATTCAGTTGCCAAGTGGCGGACAGAACCGTGTACTTCATTATTCCAAGAATAATGATGGATCTTCCGTAGCCATATTGCACGATGGTGCCTGGATACAACATTCTGATCAGGAACAATATCTGAAGGTGCAGAACTTTTCGGTAGCACAGATAGATGCTCGTGCTATAAAGCCTCAAGCTAGTGGACTGTACTTTGTACCTGGGGGTGCACAGGCTTTTTACTGGTCAACAGACAGAGGCGTGACCTGGAGTGAAACACGAACGCCAGGCAGCAGAGAGGTTGCTAGGGATGTAGTGACCTCTGCCAACTATCTGTATGTAGTCACTGGCGATTCTCTCCACCGGCGAAATCTAGATTCACTCGGGTATGCAAATGCGGTCGTCAAGGTTCCTCTGTTGCCTCGTTGGTCGCAGAAATTTCTGAGTTCCACCGATGAATGGGTCAAACTCGTTGTACCGATTCAAGTGTATGATGCGATTAACGATCGGCACGTTGTCGATCGCATTGTTGAATACACCTGGTACCCAGAAAGTGCGCGATTGGATTCTACGTTGATTCCGTTCGGAAGCCTATTGCAAGGTACGTTTACGAATTCGAGTCTTGTCTTAGCAACTCGCGCCGATACTCTTGTGGTTTGGGACCATCCGAAGCAGAGGCTAGTTGTCATTCATAATAGAACCGTTGTTGTAGACACCGTGTTCTCTGAACCAATGCCTTCACACCTTAGAGAAACCTCGGTTGAGTTTTCTTTGCTTGACTCTAGTGGCGTTCTCTGGCTTGGTCTTACTGGGTACGATGTTGTTGGAGGGGTTCGTGTGTTTGACAGACCGACTACGACCGTTGATAGGGATGTAACTGTTCACTCCGCTAGCAACTTGCCACGAGTTACTGTATCCCAAAGTCCCGATAGGCTGATGGTGGTGTTGCAGGGTGTGCAACCGAATGAAGTCGCTGCCACACAGGTAGGCGTCTTTGACATAACAGGAGAGTGTCATGGAGTTTGGCAGCCAATAGCGATTCCCTTAGGGAGTGAATCAGTGTCTCTAGAACTCAGCGGAACAGCAACCCTTGCTCATGGATTGTATGTGGTTACCGTGACATTTTCCAACCATGTGTACTCAACATTGTACATGCACATTGAGTGACATGAATACGCCCAGAACGTTGTATGTTCTAGTCAGGGCCTTATCTTCGCACACATGAATTCCTGCTGCCATCAGATGATGATGATGTGTCG
>CAZUGQ010000037.1:11940-15741 GCA_964620125.1 uncultured Hyphomicrobiales bacterium | reverse complement strand
CCTGTTCATTACGAATGAACTGCTCTACCAGCTGAGCTAAGTTGGCTTGAAACCGAGCGGCAAAGATACGAGGCATCAGGACTCTAACAAGGTGTGAATGGCATCCACATACCGAGCCACATACTCCATGATGTGCCTACGCCGGTACTGCATGATATATCGTGGATGGTCGAGTGCCACGATGGTCGTTGAAGCATAAACGGCGGGCAGGAATCGCCGAACATACGCGACCAACGCACCACTGCCCAGCAACAGAGCGCGACCTTGCACAAGCCCCGCTCGAATCTGTGTTTCCAAGCACCGCTGAATGAATGGAGCGATGTCTGCCGAAAGCCCCTTGTCGTCATAAAAATTGATGTTCACTCCCTGACGAACAAAGCCAAGCGGCGACAGGGCACCTAGATACACATCGCGGTAAAAGGTTTGCGGTCCGCCATACGCATCAATCACCTGTTCAATAAACTGGGCACTGAGTTCACGTCTGCCAACGATTGTTGTGCCGATGCCAAGGTGTGTAGACAGGGACACAGGATCCGTAAAGGACAGCCCGGTTACTCCACCTCCGAACCTACCAGGATTGATGCCCCATATAGGCTGGCGTCGGTGATCGCCTGAATAGTAGCGTTTGCAGAACTCGACAACTACGCGACGTACCTCCGCATCGGCATAGGGATTAAGCACTTCAAATCCCGCAGGAAGATCTACGTCGAGCTGAACCGTGCAGAGGAAGGTGGCAATGCTGTTGGCAAAGCCGGTTGTTGGTTCGTGACGGTGGTTATTGGAGGCCATATACCCTCGCCGCCTTTGCATTCACGTAGTCAAGAAAGTCTACATGTGTTAGGGGGCGATGGCAGATCCGCGTGATGATGTCACCTGGTAATTCCGTTCGGCCAAAGTCGTGAATGTGCAGCCGCAGCCAGCTAAGAATCGGCGCAAAGTCGCCGCCTGCAATCCTGTCTCGAACATCGGGTACATCGTTTTGAATGGCAGTCCACAACATGGCCGCGTACAACTTGCCCAACGTGTATGATGGGAAGTAGCCGATACCTCCAAAGCTCCAGTGGACGTCCTGTAGGCACCCTTCATCGTCGCTTGGTGGTACCACGCCGAGCAGATGGTGCATCTTCTCATTCCACACCGTTGGAACGTCGTTCACGGCCAAGGCACCCGTCATCAAATCGCGCTCGATTTCAAAGCGAAGGATGATGTGCATGTTGTACGTAAGCTCATCGCTTTCCACGCGATTCAACGAGGGTGCCATAACATTGATGGCTTTGAAGAAGGACTCCGGAGTTTGGTCGGACAATTGGCTTGGGAACACGTCGAGCATCTGTGGGAAAGCCCAGGACCAGAATTCTTCGCTCCTGCCAATCACGTTCTCCCAGAACAGTGACTGCGACTCATGGATTCCCATGCTTGCTCCGGTAGCACTTGTCGTATACGCCAACTCCCTGCTTACTCCCTGTTCGTACATGCCGTGGCCGGCCTCATGGATAAGGCCGAACAGACAAGAACGCAAGTCGGTTTCACGGATGCGTGTGGTAAGCCGCACATCGGTACTGGAGAAACTTGTGCAGAAGGGATGTTCGCTCAGATCGATGCGACCAGTCGAGATCGAGAAGCCAAGTTGCTGAACAAGGCGTGAAGCAAAGTGCAGTTGTTGTTGCTTGTCGTACGAACGGTAGAGAACCACGTTGTTAACCGTTCCTTCAAGGGGCTTGATTTTCGCGAGTAATGCGCGCGTACCGTAAGCGAGTGCCTCGAATACGGGGTTTAACTGCTCAACCGTAAGTCCCGGCTCATATAGGTTGAGCATTGCATCGTATGGGTGCTGTTCGTAGCCAAGCAGCTCTGCTTCACGGCGCTTGAGCTCGGTAATGCGCTCGAGGGACGAACGAAACAGCGTGAAGTCCTTGGCTGCTTTCGCCTTCTTCCATGCATCCTGACCAAGGGAACACACACGCGCCAGCTCCTGAACATGATCAAGGGGCAACTTGCGCTCGCGCTCCTGATCTTCGATGAAGCGGCGCAGAACGAGTTGTTTGCGATGTGGCAACTCACCAATGGTTGCCAACGCATCCTGTGCAGCACGAATGCTGTTATCGGATACCAGATGTTCATGGCGCAAGCCCGCAAGCGAGGATATCTGCTCGGCACGGGCTTCTGCCGCACCGGGCGGCATAAAGGTTTCCTGGTCCCAGCCTAATATGGCAAGAGCGCTATCCAAACCAGACAGCGTATGCATCACACGATCAATGTTGGTCATGGTACTAGAGGATCAGCATCGCATCGCCATAGGCATGGAATCGGTACCCGGACCGAGCTGCGCGCCGGTAGGCTTTAAAGAGGTTCTCCTTGTCGCCTAAAAAGGCCGTTGCCAAGAGTAATCCTGGTGATGCAGGCTGATGGAAGTTCGTTATGAATCGGTTGGCGATCTTGAATTCGTAGGGTGGGTGGATGAACTTGTCGGTCCATCCCTTGTTTGGCTTCACGATGCCGCTGGTAAGCACACTGCTCTCCAACGCGCGCACAACACTGCACCCAACGGCATACACGTTGCGCTTGCTCTTTAACGCCTTATTAATCATATCGGCTGCGTCCTTCGTGATTTCGAAGTACTCGCTGTACATGCGGTGCTTGGTAAGGTCCTCAACTTCGATGGTCTCGAATACGCCCTGGCCGATGTTCAAACGCACAGTGGCAATCTTTACGCCCTTCTTGTCGGCTGCTTTGAGTAGGCGAGCGCTGAAATGCAATCCGGCAGATGGCGGAGCAATCGACCCCACCTTGTCGGGGTGAGCGAATACGCACTGATATGCTTCCTTGTCGGACTCCTCTGCTTCACGCTTCATGTACTCAGGCAAAGGCATCTGTCCGATTCGCTCAATCACATCATGAAGGTCACCGTCGTACGAAAAGCGAACTGTGCGCCCACGAGACGTTGTGTTGTCGATGATTTCGCAGTAGAAACTGTTGTTGTCAAAGTAAATCTTGTTGCCAATCCTCACCTTGCGTGCCGGTTCAACCAGCACATCCCAGATGCGCTCTGCTGCCTTCAGCTCTCGAAGCAGCATCACTTCGATCTTGGCATTCGTCTTTTCCTTTTTGCCGTAGAGCCGTGCAGGGAACACCTTGGCGTCGTTCACCACAATCACGTCGCCCTTCTGCATGTAGCTCAGGATGTCCTTGAACTGCTTGTCCTCCGCCTCCCCCGTCTCGCGGTCAATCACCATCATTTTTGCACTGTCACGTGGTTCCGCCGGATACTTGGCGACGGCGTTTTTGGGGACTGCAAACTTGAACTCGGACAGCTTCATGGATTCTCCGTTTAGGGGCACTACCGTGCTGACAAAAGGCGCAAAGATACGGTGTTCCGAACGCGTGGTCAACTGATTTGTGATCAAGGAGATGGCGTTGCTACCCGATCGAGTTTCGGTGTTGCTCGTGGACTGTCGGGTATAGAAAACAGCATGCTCCTGCTGGTCTATTTTCGCTCTTTCCGTATGCCAGAATTCAAGCTCGTAACCAAGTTTTCGCCATCAGGCGATCAACCAAAAGCCATCGCTGAGTTGGTTGAGGGATTGCAGCGTGGCGAAAAGCACCAAACATTACTCGGCGTAACTGGATCGGGCAAGACCTTCACTATTTCGAATGTGATTGCGGCTGTTCAGCGCCCCACCCTGGTGATTAGTCCCAACAAAACCTTGGCAGCGCAGCTGTACGGCGAGTTCCGGAGCTTTTTTCCTGAGAACGCCGTGGAGTTCTTCATATCCTACTACGATTACTACCAGCCGGAGGCCT
>CAZUGQ010000037.1:3673-11930 GCA_964620125.1 uncultured Hyphomicrobiales bacterium | reverse complement strand
ACGTTCCGGCAACGGATCTGTACATCGAGAAGGATATGTCGATCAACGATGAGATCGACAGACTGCGCCTCCGAGCCACAAGTGCACTCGTGGAGGGAAGGCGCGATGTAATCGTAGTGGCAAGTGTAAGCTGCATCTATGGCATTGGAGCCAAAGCTGACTTTAAGGAGCAACTACTCCTGCTGAAGTCGGGCATGCAGATGAACAGGCAACAGCTCCTTTTCAAACTCAACGACATTCATTACTCCCGCAATGACTTTGAGTTTGCTCGCGGAACGTTTCGGGTGCGGGGCGACGTCGTTGACATCCAGCCAGCAGGCGAGGACAAGCGAGCCCTACGCATTGAGCTCTTTGGTGATGAGATCGATTCGATTGCATGGATTGACTCGCGTGATGCCAAGGTGCTGGAAAAGCTGGACAGCATCTTGCTCTACCCCGCTCGATTGTTCGTTACATCGCAGTCGTCCTTGCAGCGTGCAATCACCAACATCAAGGACGAGTTGATCGATCGCCTGCGCGAACTACGCAGCGTTGGCAAGCTCCTGGAGGCACAGCGGCTTGAACAGCGAACCCTGTTTGATATCGAAATGATGAAAGAGGTGGGCTACTGTTCCGGCATCGAGAATTACAGCATGCACCTGAGCGGCCGAAGTCCTGGCGAGCCCCCTAACGTTCTTATTGACTATTTCCCAGATGATTTCCTCCTGGTTGTCGACGAAAGCCACGTAACCATCCCACAGGTTCGGGCAATGTTCAATGGCGATAGGCAGCGCAAGCTTGTGCTTGTGGAACATGGATTTCGATTACCATCAGCATTGGAGAACCGCCCTCTGCGTTTCGAAGAATTCGAACAGCACGTTCATCAGGCCATTTATGTGAGTGCAACACCCGGCGACTACGAACTAGAGAAGTGCATGGGTGTTGTGGTGGAGCAGGTGATTCGACCAACTGGACTCCTTGATCCACGTATCGAAGTTCGGCCCGTGCGGACACAGATTGATGATCTCCTGGCAGAAATCCGCAAGCGCGTGGCCAGGAACGAGCGGGTGCTGGTTACCACACTCACCAAGAGAATGGCCGAGGACCTGACTGACTATCTGCAGAACCTGCGTGTTCGTGTTGCCTACATCCACAGTGATGTGGAAACGCTGGAAAGAGTGGACATCATCAGGGGGCTCAGGCTTGGAAATTTTGATGTGTTGGTGGGCGTGAACCTGCTGCGTGAAGGATTGGACATGCCCGAGGTATCGCTGGTTGCCATCCTCGATGCAGATAAGGAAGGATTCCTCCGCAGCGAACGGTCGCTCATGCAAACGGCCGGACGCACTGCGCGCAACGCCGATGGGTTGGTGATTTTTTATGCAGATACAATCACCGATAGCATGCAGTCTGTTATTGATGAAACCAACCGCCGACGCGTCCTTCAGGAGGCATACAACAAGGAGCATGGTATAGACCCACGCACCGTGTACAAGTCTCTCGAAGAAATACTTGAAAGCACCTCAGTTGCCGACATCCAGGCACAGCGCACTCAGCGGCAGAAGGTTCAGGAAACCGCTCGCCTCAAGAAAGCGGCAGAACCCCTTGCTCGTTACCTCACGGCGGAGCAACGCAAGGAGCTTTTAGACCAGATGTTCGAAGAAATGAAGAAGGCTGCGCGCGACCTGGACTTTGAAAGGGCAGCAGAGCTTCGGGACGAGATTCAGCAGCTTCAGGCTGTTGACGCGTAAGACGCCCTTTTCTCGATCACACTTGCGAATACACGTACCAGCTTGTCCATTGCATCTTCCCACGAGTACCGCTCCCGCACAAGGTCACGGCCTCTGAAAGCCATCTCCTGCGCCTGCTTCTGATCGGCAAGTAAAGCAAGGCATGCATTGGCAAACGTTTGAGCGCTATCTGCCATCAGAACATGCTCGGTATCCTGAACGTCAATCCCCTCTGCACCCAAATGTGTGGTTACCATTGGCAAACCGTGAGCCAGCCCTTCAAGAAGTTTGATTCGCACACCACTTCCACTCAGTAGCGGTATAATGCCCACATGAAGAGTTGACAGGAAGTCGGCAGCAGAGTCAACCGCACCGTGCACAAACACACGTTTCCCATCATGCCAGGCCAACACTTCCGGCAAGGGAGAGCGCCCAGCCAGGTGGATTTCCACGTTTGGATTCTCCTTCCATATCAACGGTGCTATATCTCGCAAGAACCATCGCAGACCCTCTACATTGGGCGTCCACTCCAAACTTCCAAGCATGCCAATCCTTGGGATCGCCTGCAGGTGTCGCTCCACAGGTGTAGGAACGTCGATCCCGGGAGGTACAACCGTCAGTGCGGTATTAGGCGCTACCTGCTCGAACCATTGGGCATCGAGCTCAGAGATTGATACAACGCTATCAACCGCTGCGGCAACAGTACGTTCGAACTGTTCTGTCTGCCAAACCAACAGCCTTCGATACATTCGCTCATGGAGTGGGGATCGATCTCCGTTGGCTAGTCGTACAAGTATCTGGTGTTCAACATTGTTCGCTCGATAGACGACCGGTGGGCAAGCATCCGCCAGTGTGTGTCGCAGTGCCAATGCATACCAAGAAGACTGCAGGTAATCTGCAAGGATCACATCTACAGGCTGACTTTTTATCACGGCAAGCACGTTTTCAAAAAGCTCCTTGGAGAAGAAACGCTGAAGCGTATACGGCGCTCGAGGCAGACCTGTCGGTGCTGGTTCCTTTGAACCCAGAAGAGCTCGCACTGCTCCCCATATAGAGATTGACGTATCAACGTCCGTGGAGACAAGCTGAGAGCAAATCCCCAGCTCATCTCCCTGCTTTGCAGGGTGCCTGCTGGTGTTTGGAGCACAGAGTATAACCGTGTGTCCTGCACGTACAAGACATCGTAACTGATGAAAAACCATGTATGCACCACCATCGAACGGCTTGACGGGGATGCGTGGAGCGATGTAAAGAATGTTCACTGAACGTTGCCGCCGGTCATACGCAATCAACTTGAATTCAAAGCGTTACAAACCCCTGCATACCCTTCAAAGATACCATCGCCCCTTGCCGACTCGCTGTATCTTGCAGCTTTTAGAAACCGTTTATCCGTGCCCGTGTCCACATTCACTTCCGCTGGCCTCGTACGCCACATCCTCCGCTTTCGATGGGTGATTCTCATCGTGTCCGTTGTAGTAGGTGGTGGCACATACCTCTTCACCCTTACGATGCCGAACTACTACAAAGCCACCATCAACTGTGTGCCGGCGTCGGACGATGAAAGTCTGATGGGAAATGTGGCAGGGGGCTTGGGAGCCGCTTTAAAGGATTTTGGTCTAACCAAGCTCACAAAATCTAGCGGTACGCAGTACGAGTTCATGGCCATCCTCTTTTCTCGTCAGATACGTGACTCGATGATTAAGAAGTTCGACTTGATCAAGGAGTATAAGCTCGAGGATAAACCAATGGAGGTTGTGCGTGAGGAGTTTGAGTCGAACCTCGAAATCAATCTCCGAGCCGAGGGTAACTACGAGATAACCATCTGGAGCACCGATCCACTGCGCAGCGCGGACATGTGCAGGGCGTTTGTTGACTACACGAACTACGTTGCCAATACGATTCACCGCAAAGAAGCCGTTAAAACAACCAGCTACCTCACCGAGCGGGTTAAGCTTATTGACTCCGTGCTTGATGCTTGTACCGACTCGCTTGGCTATTTCTCGCGCAACTACCTGATGTTCTCACCGCAGGACCAGGCGGAAGCTAGTGCAAAGGCCTTGGCAGAGTCGCGTGCAGAGTTGCTTAAGCAGCAGACGGTTCTGGGTATCATGGAACGATCGTTTGGACAGGATGACCCGCAAACGAAGGTGCAGGCCACACTCGTCCGACAGTTGTCAACACAGTTCGACGACATCACTTCTAAGCCTGGCTTTATTGGCAACTTTGCCATCAAAGATGCTGCGGGCATTGGAGCCAGCTATCTGCGTGTGCTTGCTGAGTTCGAAGCACATGCAAAGCTGAAGGCTATCGTACTACCCACGCTGGAACAGGCACAACTTGAGCAGGCCAAACGAACACCCAGCCTTATCGTGGTTGACGATCCGGTGCCTCTCGAGAAAAAGGATCGTCCGCGCCGTTCCGTGATTGCAGCAGGTGCTGCTCTCGGCACTGCCCTACTCATCGTTGTGGGAATGATGATGTTTACGGCCTGGAAAGATTTCATCCGACAATCGGCTGCCTAACGTGCCCTTACTTGCCGTCATCGGTATTGTCGTTGGCATCATCGCCGCCCTAGGCCTAGTTGTTGCGATGTTCCGCAACCCCAAGGTTTGGCTAGGCACGGTACTACTCCTTCTTCCGTATTTCTTGTTCGATTCGGGTAAGGGGCTTTCAATCAGTGAAGCCATCGTTGGTGCATTCATCATCGGGTCGGTGACGATTTGGACGATATTCAAGGTGTCAACCGGATACAAGCTGATACGTGGATGGTCCGATCTGTTCATTGTTGGGTTCATTGCACTATCCAGTCTGAACGTGATCATTGCTCTGGCTAATGAGGTGAAGCTCCTTGATTGGCTAACGGAGTGGATGTTGTTTCTGATTCTCCTGTATTACTTCCCGCTTCGCGAGTACTTCGGTAGGTCTGAACACGACCTTCGCTCATTCCTTGTACTACTTGCCGTGAGCACGTTGGTCATGGCCGGTCTCACTGCCTACGACTATTACGCTCGCTCTTCTGAAGGCCTCCTGTATGCGTACCAGATACTTGCTTCACGGAGTCGCCTTTTTGCGCCTGTTTTTGTTGGAGGGGCGTTGCTTGCCCTCACGGCTATCTTTCACGTTCGTACGTGGAGAAGTCGGCTACTCCTTGTTGCCCTCACCGCGGTAAACCTGGCTGGAATACTGCAATCATTCACTCGATCATTATGGGTTGCGTTTTTGGTATGTGTGGCAATCGTCTGCTTCTTTCTTTCATTCACGCAAAACCTTCGGCTTGTTGCGGCCTGCATACTTGCAATCGGGTGCATGTACGCTGCGGCATACACCGTCAATCCTCACCTTACCAACATCGTAACCCGCATCATCAGCAAGCGATTCTCCACATCGACGCAGTTCAAGGGTGGAGATTACTCGTTTGAGGTTCGCGTCATTGAAGCTGACGTGGCCTGGCGCGACATCAAACGATATCCATTGGGTGGTGCTGGCATCCAGGCCAAGATTCTCGCATGGGACCCCATTGTAGGCTATCACATCCATAAACCATTCATACACATCGGCTACCTTTCACTTCTCTACAAGTTGGGGCCGGCTCTCAGTGTTTTACTTGTTTCGGTACTCATCATATTTGCCGCACGGAGTTTTCAAGGAGCCATGTTGGTTCGTAACCGCATGACTTCCAAACCAATCGTACGATCCGTGGCTATCAGCATGCTTGCCTTTCAACCTGCTGTATTCAGCTTCATCGCCGTAGCTGGTTTCTTCGATCAGCGATATGGTAATTCGATGCTGGCCATAATGTTTGCACTCGTTGGAATATCACACCAACTAGCCTTGGATGGCGATACGGAAACAACAACTGATCAAACAGCAGGCCACTCCGATCCATACCTGTCCACGAGTCATCAACAATCATGAGTCAACAGATTTTTGGTGGAGAATTTGGTTCTCTTCACAGGCAACGTTTGCTCACCTGGATCGTGCTTGGTGTAGGGGCCGTGTTTATTCTGCGCCTCGGATGGTTGCAGATCATTCAGGGTGGTGCGTATCGCCTTCGAGCCGAAGCGCAAGCCATCAAGCAGATTAAGGTGGAACCGTTTCGGGGCATGATGATTGACCGCAAAGGAAGGCCGATCGTGCAGAACGTTCCAGGCTTTTCCATAGCCATCACTCCATATCAGTTTACCGATGTTGCTGCAGTTCGATTGGCTGCAATCCTCGGTGTTCCGGATTCTCTGGTGCAGGCCGACGTACGCCGCGCTGCCAGCTTCAATCGCTTTAATCCTGTGAAAATCAGCGTTGGCCGCGATGTGGACTTCGGAGTGATGAGCGCAATTGAAGAACAGAAGGACATGCTGCCAGGTGTGGACGTAATCGTTGATCCCAAACGATCCTACTCCTTTGAAGGGAACGCTGCTCACATCCTGGGGTATACGCGCGAGGTAAACGAAGCCCAGCTTAAGGAGTTGGGAGACGCCTACGATCCAGGTGACATAACAGGACAGACCGGTCTCGAGAAAGCCTACGAAGTGTTTGTGCGCGGTCAGAAAGGACTGCAGTACGTTGCCGTGAACAACCGCGGTCAGCGTATCGCCAGCTTCAACGATGGGAAGAGCGACGTTCCAGCTCGGCGAGGCTTCGACTTGCAGTTGGGACTTGATGCTGACCTGCAGGTGCTTACAGAGCGGCTGCTTAAGGACAAGCGCGGTGCCGCTGTGGCCATTGACCCCAACAACGGCGAAATCCTGGCCTTTGCCAGCGCCCCGGATTACGATCTGCGGGAGCTCACTGGTCGGCTGTCGAGAGGATACTTCAACAAGATTTACAACGACCCGGAGAAACTGCTCTTTAACCGTGCATCAATGAGCAACTATCCTCCTGGGTCTACTTGGAAAATGCTGGTGGCCCTTGGCTGCTTGCACGAAGGTCTGATTACACCCACCAGCACATTGTACTGTGGCGGGGCCTACACGTACGGGAACAAAAGCATGGCCTGCCATGGCGCTCACGGCAACGTGAACGTGGTAACTGCTATCCAGGCATCGTGCAACGTGTTCTTTGCCCAATGCGGAATGAAATTGGGTCCCGATGGCATGAAGAAGTATGGAGACCTATTCGGCTTTGGACACAAAACTCAGGCCGACATCACGGAAGAAGCACCCGGGCTGGTGCCAAGTGTTGCATACATGGACCGGCGATATGGCAAGAAAGGGTGGTCGCCATTCTCACCCGCCAACTGGGGAATTGGCCAGGGAGAAATCTTAGTAACACCACTCCAGATGGCCAGGTATGCGGCAGCAATCGCCAACGGCGGCATCCTCATTCAACCGCATGCTGTGCGATCCATCGATAACAATGTGTTGCATCGCACAGAAGTTATGGGTTACACACGGTACGACCTAGGCTTGGACCAGCAGTTCATTGAAGTAATTCGCGAGGGGATGTACCGGGTTGTTAACATTCCGGGAGGAACAGCAACTTCTGTGAAGATTCCTGACGTGTCAATGTGTGGCAAGACGGGAACTGCGCAAAACCCCCATGGCAAGGATCATAGCTGGTTTGTGTGTTTCGCCCCACGGGAAAACCCAGTGATTGCCATCTGCGTTATGGTAGAGAATGCAGGTTTCGGCTCCACCGTCGCGGCTCCAATAGCGAAGAAAATGGTGGAACTGTATGTGAAAGGGCGTTGGCCAGAAGACGTGCAGTCGCCACAGAAACCCAAGCCCCCTACCCAATCGAATGACAGCACCAACTCGCCTACCGACACTGCGGCTATCAAGCCAACGGTTGTGATAGAGCCCAAGGGACCGTTCATGGTGGCAGATCGATGAACTTGCGTTGGTTTCTATTGATAGCTGCCTTCGCTGGATGCTCGAGTGCCTCGGAAGACGTCACATTCTGGCACTTCTGGTCAGAACCTCAACAACGCCGTACGATTGATTCACTGATCGCTGTTTACGAACAACTGCACCCCGACGTAACTGTATCTGCTACACCGCTCGCATGGTCTGATGGTAAGGCCAAAATTCAGCTCGCATTTAATGCTGGAACGCAGCCAGACGTGCTGCATCTTGGTATGGACTGGTTTGCCGAGTTCGATAAACATGGAATGCTTTCGCCAATCGCTGCACCAGTGCCGTATGGACAACGTGGTGCGCTATGGACGGTAAACGTCCGTGCTCTCTTTGAGTGGACGGGTGATACACCCGCGTATGAATGGGGCCTGTGTGCAAACGACGCGCACAACGTGATCAAACGCACACTACCACTGTTATGGTCGCACGGTGCCGCACACTTTTACACGCGGCTGCCAATTTCTGCCGACATGGACTCTCTGTTAGTGAATGCGCTCTGGGCTGTTAGGGGGCTTGCCAATGCGCAGTCCATCATTGATAACGGGCGTAGCCTGGACCAGCGATTTCTGCGAGGAGAGGTGCGATATGTGTACTCTGGTGCCTGGATGCTGGACATGGCCAGGGAGCAAGGAACACAATCGTTTAGGATCGTTCCATCGAAGTCCATCTTGAATGGTGATGTGCTCTGCGCCCCCG
>CAZUGQ010000037.1:0-3663 GCA_964620125.1 uncultured Hyphomicrobiales bacterium | reverse complement strand
AATCCAAGCACTCCGCACAGGCGCAGGCGTTCATACGTTGGATCACGGACTATGAACAGGCGCGAGCGCTGTGCCTAAGCATTAGTGATGCTGGTGTACCTGCACATCCACAGGTGTTCTCCGACGCAGCCTTTCGCCAGACTCAGTTCCAGCGTGCATTCCTTGAAACGATACACCTGTCGAATCCCGCACCGTCATCGGTAGCCCTTCTAAGCATCGAACCTGTTGTGGAGGAGTTGATCGAACGATGTTATCGGTTGCAAACAAAGGATGACATTGCAACGGCAGTTGCGGATGCGGCTTCTCGCATCCGTGCGTTGGAGCGCTAGAGTTCTTGCTGCTGCAGTAGCCATTTTCGAGCCATACGCACCATACTGGCTTCACGTGTGTACCGTGAAAGCCCCGTGACCGGCACCCAGGCCAAATCGTGTGATTCTTTGCTAACCGTAAATCGGTGATGTGGTGCCAGAGCTGCAAATCGAACATCATAGTGCAGATGTGCTGGGTCTGCACCGCGTGCTGGAATGGCATGGATGTCTATGTCGAAGATTGTGTCGGATAAAAGAGTGATCTCCTCGATGCCACTTTCCTCGACAGCTTCGCAGAGTGCAACACGCTGTACGTTGCCATCACCGTCAGCATGACCACCAAGCTGCATCCATTTGTCAAGCTTGGCATGATGCGTTAGCAAAACAGATGTTCGCAATGGATCCACAAGCCATACGGCGGCGGTGATATGTCCCCGTGATGTTGACCGTTGAAAACAGTCTGGCTCCGATGCAACGAACTCTGCAAATCGATGAATTGTTGCGGCTTCTTGTGGGAAACGTAGCTCGTATGCGCTTAGGTTTTCCAGAAGTGAAATTCTCCACTGGTCCGTCAGGACATCTTCACCACGAAAAAAGTCATGAAAGGAAGCGGTCATGCTCGTTCACCGTTTGATGCTCGTGTTCTTGCTAATTCCCGGTGGTTGCATGGCACAGAAGAGAGAGCCTGTGCCAGCACGCACGCCAGGAGATACCGTCGCAACAAGTTCAACAACAAAGGAGGCCACCATGGACAAGGTAGTCAAGAGTGAAGAAGAGTGGAAGAAGCAACTTTCACCGGAAGAATACAGGGTTTTACGAGAAAAGGGAACGGAAAGGGCGTGGACAGGTGAGTATGTGCACACCAATGATAGCGGCATGTATGTGTGCCGAGCATGTGGTGCACCATTGTACTCGAGTGAAACCAAATATGACAGTCATTGTGGCTGGCCAAGCTTTTATGATGCCGTAGATAGTGGTGCCATCGTGATGACTCCAGACAACAGTTATGGCATGCGCCGAACGGAGCTTACATGTGCCAGATGTGGATCCCACCTTGGTCACATCTTTGACGACGGACCTCAGCCAACAGGGATGAGGCACTGCATCAACAGTGTTTCTCTCAAGTTTGAACCAGCACCGCCTACAGTTGTGAAGTAATCACCACTCAAGCTCCTCGCCGTCGCCGACGCAGGAAGTATCGCCAAGCAACAGAAATGCGTGCCGGTGCGATGTACATGCAGGGTACGACAACCAGCGTGAGGAAGGTGGCAAAGCTGAGCCCGAAGATGATAGCCCATGCAAGTGGTCCCCAGAAGGCAACACTATCGGACCCGATATGGATGTGAGGGTCCTGAAGATTGAGGAGTGCCCAGAAGTCAATGTTCAAACCAACTGCAAGCGGAATCAAGCCAAGGATGGCCGCGGCAGCAGTGAGTACAACCGGGTTAAACCGCACAGCACCACCTTCGACCACGGCCCGGCTAACTGACAACCCGCGTTGCCGCAGAACATCCGTAAAGTCCACCAGTACGATACCATTCCGAACCACGATCCCGCCCAAGGCTACAACACCTACACCGGTGATAACGATGGAGAAGTCAAGCTGAAAGATCACGAATCCAAGAAGGACACCGATGATGCTGAAGAGCACCGTGGTCATGATGAGTGCTGGCTTGTACAGTGAGTTGAACTGAGTAACGAGTATCAGGAGAATGATGCCCGCAGCAATACCAAAGGCCATAGCCAGGAAGTTGGCACTCTCGGCCTGTTCTTCCTGTGCACCCGTCAGGCGGATGGTGTACCCTTCTGGTACATCTAAGCCTGCAATGGCTTTCTCGATCTCCTGATTCACTGCCGTGGGGTTGTATCCCTGTAATACGTTCGATGCTAACGTTACCACGCGTTGCTGGTTCTTGCGGTTAACTCCCGAAAAGGAACTCACATACTCTAGCTTGGCCACGGAGGCGATGGGAACCTGGCGGAATTTGCCTGACGTCATTTCCATGTAGGTGATCGGCAAATTCATCATGGCATCAATGTTCGAACGCATGCTTTCCGCCACGCGAACTTGGACGGGATATTCGTCTTCTCCCACGCGCATTTTCGTGGCTTCTAATCCGTAGAGGGCGCTTCGCAGAGCAAAACCAATTTGCCCCGAAGTAATACCCTCGGCATTGGCCTTATCTCTGTCGACTACAACCTTCACTTCGGGCAGATTCCGCTCCAGGTCACTCTTCAACTTTTCGATTCCCTGGATGTTAAGTGAGTCCACCACGAGCGTTCTCACCTGCTCGGAGAGTTGCTCAAGAACGGCAAAGTCATCACCGGCGACTTCAATGTTCACGTCCTTGCCCGTTGGCGGTCCGTTCGATTCTTTGTCCACGATGATCTCAGCACCTGGTATATCTGCCACTGCTTTGCGGATTTCGGTGAGGTACTTGCTTGTTCGTGGATCTTTTCGCTTGGCATACTCTACAAAGGCAATACTAACCTTGCCCTTATGCGGTGTAACTGCTCGGTCGGGATTCTGCGGATCACCTGCACCAATGCCAACGTTCGAAACGATGCTGCTCACATCGGGGTTGTTGTTGCCAATAATCTTGCGCACCCTGCCTTCAACGATTTTGGTTACACTATCCGTAACCAACGCATCGGTGCCAATCGGCATTTTGATGTACACGTAGCCATAGTTGGGTTCCCCTTCTGGGAAAAACACCGGTGGCTTACCGAACAGGATGGTGATGATGAAGGTTGCTACGAAC
Organism: uncultured Hyphomicrobiales bacterium; assembly: GCA_964620125.1. Classification (GTDB taxonomy): domain Bacteria; phylum Bacteroidota; class Ignavibacteria; order Kapaibacteriales; family Kapaibacteriaceae; genus OLB6. The sequence continues at coordinate 593 of CAZUGQ010000037.1, read as the reverse complement.
AATGCAACCATACCAAGAATCACGAGCACCGGACGCAAACCTTGAGTGAAGAACCGAAGCGTTGCACGGTATCGGTCCATCATCCAGGGAAGCAACTGCTCCTGGAACGGTTTGATAAGTCGCGGCGTGATGAAAACCTTGTTGAGCAATGCAAAGAGCAGGTTCACCATAATGAACACCACAAGCCACGTTGCTCCCGATAGCAATCCAATAAGGAAGAGCAATCCAATACCAACTCCAAGCATCACACGCTTGCCCTTGCTAAGCTTGCGAGCATTCGAATCCATGAAGTCAACAGCAAACACGGGATTAATCAGGTATGCAACCACCAGAGATGCAGTTAACGCGATGATGAGTACGGAGGGCAGGTACACCATGAACTCACCAACAAGTCCGGGCCAGAAGAGTAGAGGGAAGAATGGGGCCAGCGTGGTAAGGGTACCCGTAAGCACCGGCGCAAAAACCTCTGCCGCGGCGTACTTGGCAGACGTCTTGATGTCCAGTCCCTCCTTGTGATGAATGCGGTGCGTGTTCTCGATCACAACAATCGCATCGTCAACAACTCGTCCGAAGCCTAACACAAGTCCCGCAAG
>CAZUGQ010000036.1:0-16261 GCA_964620125.1 uncultured Hyphomicrobiales bacterium | reverse complement strand
TCGTAGCTCAGCAGGATAGAGCGACGCTTTCCTAAAGCGTGGGTCGGAGGTTCGAGTCCTCTCGAGGCCGCAGATTGGATACCTCGGCGATGCGGTGAGCCTGCAGGAGGTATCTACCTGAGGTCTTCCCGAGTTTTTATTGACAGTCAGACTGTGATAGTGATTGATTGTAGCAGCCTCTGAGGTTCCCCAATTCCTCCTTCAGTGAGCTCGAGCTACTGTTTGTCGATGAGCATGACACGTCCCTTTCCAGTCGTGTAAGGAACCACCTAAACTGCACGGGTTTCGAGCGGCATCTCTGTCGTTGCGGTGGGACCCAGATGCATCTGGTGCTCATAACAATACACACTGTGCCCTAGACTTTTAACAACACTGCCAAATACCGCTTGTACTTTGCAAAGTTCTCGGCGGTGCGGCTGCCCGCGAAATGCTTGGTTTCAATCTTCTCAAGTTTCTTGCGGTACTTCCAGAAAATGAGCTTGGCAAGAAGTGAGAATCGTTCCTGCAACAGGCCTCTCAAGCCATAGTACACAGGCTGGACAACCTGCATGGTTACTGTGTTGTAGACGTCAACCGTAGGTGCTACGTACTTCGTTATATCCTCTTGGAATGCTACGGTGAGTCCATTCCTGTCAACGGCATGCCAGAAGTCACGAAGTCCGTGCCCACCACCTATCGGACTGTGTCCTTCAACATCGTCCTGCCGAAAGAAATCGCAGATAAGGATGGACCCTCCGGGGTTGAGGAGTCTTCGCGCTTTCGGTAGTGAGTGCTCGAGTGCGATGTACTGGAAGCTCTCGCTAAACAGGATGAGATCGAAGGTTGTACCGGGCTCAACATCTTCAAACTTTCCGTGGTGAACTGTTGCTGAGTCTGCAAGTAGGGCGCGAGCATGTTCTGTTAGGTATTGTGCCGGTGAGATGCACTCAACGTTGTATCCTCGACTTACGAGCTCCACGGCAGTCCTACCCGAACCACAGCCTACATCGAGGATGCGTTGTGTTCCTTGTGGGATCAAATCAAACAAGTACTCAGCATACACCTGCTGGGCCTTGCCCAGATTGATGCAGTGAACTTCCATCCCACCATCCCACCACCCATAATGCAAATAATCCGTACCGAGTACATTTTTCAGGATCTGCAACCCTACAACGAGTCCAAGCTCCTTAGTGTCGGTTGGGTTTGGCTTGACGGACTTTGCAAGATGCACCACTCATACTCCATTGTGTTCACTTAGGAACAGGCAAGTTACCGTAATGTGTCATCCATTCATGCCCGTGCGTGCTGTATTACATGCAATAGCAATACCACAGTCGTACACACTCCGTCGTGAACAGGGTTGTTAGTGCGGCACAACAATCAATGACATTCGCTTTGTCGTTAGCGGTGTTTGAATAATCACCAGAACAAGTCCGGGAACCAGATCGTTCGGTACATGGATCCGAACACGGTGAGTACCTTCTATATGCCACATACATTCAATAACCTGTCCTGTAACATCAGCAACGGTCACGTTCGATGGACGCACCTCGCTAGACAGATACACAACGTGTCCTGCACGGGCAGGATTGGGGAAGACGGTGCACGACCTGAGCATATCGAGTTCTGGAGTGCTGGCTACAACATCATTCTCCACCAGTTCTGCGAGTTCATTGGCAAGGAATCGATAACAGCTATCAAGCAGTATGGGATTTCCATCCAACGTATGGCCAACACCGTTGAACAATAACCGAGAATTCCTTATCCCCAGTGTTGCTGCACGTTCAGTTAAGGGCTCTGCTCCGCATAGGTCAAAACCGAACCGACTTGCACCGCACTGATAAGGCACGGTCTTGTCGGTAGTACCATGGATTGCAATTATCGGTGGATCACCTGGTTCCATGAAAAGTGTATCGGTGGTTGCACCCCAGCACACCACAAGGGCATGTACTCGACTGCTTTCACCAGGTGTTCCGCTGTTGCCTTCCACCGTACCAAGGCTTGCATCCACGAAATCCGGCACCTCATCATCGTCAAGATGACTGGCCTGCACGATTGCCAAGCCCCCTGCCGACGTGCCAACAAGAAAAATGTGCGATGTATCGATTCGAAAGTGTTGTTGCATGCTGCGCAGATACCGGACCGCTGCACGAACATCTTGACCCGCACGCAGACTTGCCTCCCACATCGGCTTAGCCTCCGTCTTGCTTGTTGTACCAAGCCGATAGTCTATAGAAGCAACAATGAAGCCCCGTCGGGCAAGATCGTTGCCCCACGTCTGAAAATTCTCTCCGGCCTTGCCTCCACCGGTAAAACCTCCGCCATGAACAAGGATGACCAAAGGCCTTCGTGATTCGGTGTCGCCTTCTGGCTGATAGACGTCGAGCAACAACGTGGTGTGAACACCCAAATAGTCCGGAGCCATTCCATAGGGTATGTTCCTCTCAACCAGCACGGTTTCGAACACATGGCTGAAGTACCGTTGCGCTGTCCCATTGGTAACAAGAACGGCAATCAGCATCAACGTGCATGAACATCGCATTGCTTCCCTCACCGGGCAACGTGATTGATGTTCAGAAATCCACGGTGCGGTGATATCGTTACAGCACTGAATGGCATGTTGTCTGACAACGATGATTGTTCATAGCAGGCAGCACATTGCAGCCTCGACATTGTTCTGCGTTGTGTTACGCGCCTGCAAGAACGATGTCATGCGTAATTGTTGCCGCTTTCCGGAGCATCGCGCTTACACCACAATACTTGGTCTCACTCAGTTCAACAGCACGTTCTACCTGCTCGCGATACTCTTCACTTGCTCCAATCTCGTACGTTACATGGATGTGGGTGTATGATTTCGGATGATCCTCGGCAAGGGTACCCCTTACGGATATCACAATCGACGTGAACGGTACTCTCATCTTCGGCAGCAATGATGCAATGTCCATACCACTACAGCCGGCCAGTGCCGTAAGTAACAGCCGCTTGGGACTAAACCCAACCTCGTCAGGCGTGGTGCTGCTCTTGAGTTTTATCACATGCTCCTGTTGCTCAGCATCAAAGCACAAGTCATGCGTCCAACGTGCCTGTATGGAGTGTTCCATTGTTCAAGGTTTCGTGAGTATTGAGAGATATGCTGCAAAGATCAAACAAATGCCGTGGGCGCTTGCCTTACGTTCAACACAACGGCGAGGCTCTCTTTGTTGTATCTTTGCTCTCGCACTTGTAACGTGCTGCAGCTTCTTTCTCCTGCCCCGTAGCCCTCTTGGTTGATGTTCTTCGGCGCATGACGTGGACAAACGTCCCACGAAGGCAGTTGCCGAAAACATCCCTCACTTCATAGAAGGTATCATGACCTTTGACCAGATGAGTCTGGCCACGCCCGTGTTGCGTGCCGTCCAGGCTGCGGGCTACGAACGCCCAACCCCTATTCAAGAGCAAGCCATCCCCGTGGTTCTTGCCGGACACGACGTGTTTGGGTGTGCCCAAACAGGAACAGGGAAAACGGCGGCCTTCGCCCTTCCGATTCTCACGAAGCTCTTCAACTCCCCCCCCCAACGTGGCAAGGTCTCCGTTTTGGTTCTTGCACCTACGCGCGAACTTGCAGCGCAGATCTCGGATAGTTTCCGCGTATATGGAAAGGGGCTTCGGCTTAGTACTCAAGTAGTGTATGGTGGAACGTCCATCAACCGTCAGCACCATGAACTACGCCGAGGCGTGGATGTTCTAGTTGCTACACCAGGGCGACTCCTTGACCTGCTCGAACAACGCATGGTTTCTCTGGCACACGTTCACACGCTTGTACTCGACGAAGCTGATCGCATGATGGACATGGGATTTTTACCCCAGATCAAGCGCATCCTCAAGGTGCTGCCAGAGGAAAGGCAAACGTTGTTTTTCTCTGCAACCGTACCCCAGGAGATTCAGAGGCTTGCTGCTAGCATGTTGAAGGATCCCGTGCACATAGCAGTTGCCCCCCCCTCCAGTGCTCAGGCATCCATCAAGCAACAACGCTATCGCGTTTCCAAGGAGAACAAGAAGGAACTGCTGGCTCATCTGCTGCAAACACAAATGGATGCACAGGTGCTTGTGTTTACGCGGACCAAACATGGCGCAGACAAGATTGCCCGCGACTTGCAGGGACGCGGCATCACTGCTGATGCATTACACGGCAACAAGAGTCAGGCAGCCCGAGAAAAAGCTCTCGGCGGCTTCAAGAATGGACGCACAAGAGTACTCGTTGCAACAGACATTGCTGCCCGTGGAATCGACGTCCGTCAGCTCCCGGTAGTCATCAACTTTGATGTACCAGAGTCGGCCGAAACCTACGTTCACCGCATTGGCCGCACTGGGCGGGCAGGACTTGATGGCACTGCGGTGATGTTGTGCAGCACGGAAGAAGAATCCGACGTGCGCGCTATCGAGCGATTGATCGCCGAGAGCATCGAAGTGATAACGGAACACCCGTATGCTCTTCCTGTTATTGAACCGCGAGTACATCCGGCTATGCAACAGGGCGTTGGTTTCCGCAAAGGAAACAGTCTTGGTCCTAAGTCTAGAAATAAATCCGGATATCGACGCCGGCCGTAACAAACGTGACTTCGTCTTCCACACCGGCGATAGGTGCAAACTGCAGGATTGCCTGTGCACCAAGCGAGAATGCATCGTCGCCGGTGTAGCCGAAGCGCAACGAAACATTCTTGGTTGCACCGTCACCGCTTTCACCAGCTTCAGGTATCTGCAGGTAGGATAGTCCCAATGCTGTGCCAATGGGCACATCCAGGATGTAATTCCAGTCTGTGCTCAGAACGGCGTAGGCATTCACCATTCCGGTTGGACTTCCCGTTCGTATCCTGGATTCTGCATAGCCCACCTCGACTGCGCCGTACAAACCCACCGCAGCAGACACCGTCCAAGCGGCTTGTATCGGAACCTTCAGGCTTAAGGCCGGCTTTGCGTCAACAAGCTGATTGTCGGGGGTTACATACCCGCTGTCTAGTAAACCCCGTGCCCACCGTTCCACATCAACCGTGGAATAGACGCCATCGCGCAAAGCCAAACCAGTGCTCAGGGCCCACTCATCGTTTTCAATGAGTCGAACCTTCCATCCAAGCTCGAATGCAACGGCTGTATTCACACCCTGTTCCAGTAATGAGACCACGTTCGTTCCCAGCCTCCCAACAACATCCACCTCTCCGTGGACACTAAACCAATTCTTGATGGCTTGCTCGTGCCGCACTATGCCAATGGCAACAAGGAGATTGCCACTTGGAGCCACGACAAGGCGATCACCAATCTCAATCTCAGGCATTCGGATTCCAGTGGATGTTCCAGCTCCCACGCTAATCTGTGTGTTGGTTCGAACGAGCGGCATGTTCAATGGCACAACTGGTGAGAACAGGTGTTTGCCGAGACGTGGACCCTGAACTGCTGTGCGTGTGGTGTCGAGCGGCTGTGCCTGACCATCACTATGCGAAAGCACAGGGATGGCCGCTACCAGGCAGAGCGCGCTGCAACGCATCATTACAGACGCCATGTGACTCCCGCAAGCAACTGAAAGCCACCCATGCGCACAACGGGCGATTCGCGTAACACATTGGTAGGCGTACTGCCTACCAGGTCGAACAATCCCTGCTGGTATCGCAGCTCAATAAATGGGTACAACGGATCGAAGTGAAAGGAATACGCCGCGCTCAAATACACCGCCACATCAACGTCGCGAAGGGCACCTTGAATTTCGACCTCCTGTCCTGCGGTATCAAGTGATGTACTCTGTAAGATCTGCACAATGCATCCTGTACCAAAGTACCAATGGCGCGAACCACTGTAGATGCGCACTCCAACTGGAATGGAGATGTAATCGGTATTGAAAAAAGCACTGTCGATCGTCGTGTCCTGTCTGGGAATCGTTGGGTGCGGGAGTGAGTACTGCAATGCAGTCGTGCGGCGTTCCCACTGTGCTGAAAGTGTGAGTGCAAGGTCAGTCGTAAGGTCATAATCGGCGGTTAGGCCTCCACCAAAACGCAAGACTGGAGCCCACGACCCACCAATCGGCGCGTCTCCAGCTACCCGAACATTGTTCAACAGACCATAAGCACCAATCCGCACCTGTGCATAACTGCCTGCACTGCTCCATAAGAGCAGTGCGACCCAAACGACGATTGATACACTGTGCTTTCCCACGTGATACAAACCTAAACACTGTGCCCTGCTATTAGCCACGAACCCCGGCCGTATATTCGCGAAACATTCGAAACCCCTAACACAATCTCATGTTCGAACAAGACTCCGGCACGCCTACCCCACAAACGACCGAGGTGGGCACTGGCGATGCGGAAGCGCGCCGGAAACGTCGGCGCCGACGTGGCAAGAAAAAGTCAGACGGCAACACAACAGCAGAGAAACACTCAACAGTACAGCAGGACAAGGCCTCCGGAGCAGAACCTCCCCCGAAGCCAGCGATACAAGCCCGAGACACAGAGCCTACATTAGCTTCAGCCGATACACCAAAGGGTACAGCCGATCACCGCAGTAGGCAGTCTCGCCGTAAGAATCAAAAACGTCGGCACGACGCATCGGTCCCTGAGGATTCCGTTGGTGAACCAACAAACACGCAGAGTAAGGCAGATTCTCAGACCGACAAGTCCCTGCCACTAGGGAAACCCGTTGGCAAGCATGGGCGCAGAGAGCGTCAGGAACGCGAACCGCAAGGCTCTGTGCTGCAACGTCGGCTGTCGAGAGAAGCTAAGGCCCGTGAGGAATCATCCGAGGATGACTTTCAGCCTGCGGCTACTCCTGTGAACGTTAATACCGTGGAGGCCTACATCAGCCAACTACGAGGATGGCAACGTGAAGTAGTCACCAAACTGCGGAGCATAGTTCGGTCACAGGCACCAGACGCAAAGGAGTCCATCATGTGGTCGCAACCGGTGTATACCGTTAACGGACCGGTTGTGTACATCAAGGCCTTCTCTGACCATGTTAATCTTGGCTTCTGGCGGGGCAACGAGATTGACGACCCCGCGGGCAGACTCATCGGCGAACTGCCAACCATGCGTCACATCACGATTCGCCACGTGAATGAGGTGGACCGAGAATTGTTCGAAGCTTATGTACGCGCAGCCGTGAAGCTAGACAGAGATAAGGGCGACGCAACAGCCTAGTGCTGAGCCAACTTGGATGAAACGCTCTGCAACCCAGAACTCGGAAGAGGGTGGCGCAGCAGCCTAACGCAAGGCTAACTCCAGGGCGGTTCGTGCATCGGTTTTCTCGTCTCGATACTTTACGATGATGGGCGTGCTTATGGTAAGACCATGCTCCCGTCCGAAGTCTGTTGTTACGGCACGTCCACCACTGATAACCACAGCCCCCTCCGGAATCTCCAATGGATGGGTATCTGTGCTGCGAAGTATGCGTTGATGCACGAGGTCGAACACAGGAGTTGATGCATTGAGAATCACTCCACTTCCCAGAACCGCACGCCGCCGAACCAGTACGCCCTCGTAAACACCGCAGTTACCACCTACGAGCACGTCGTCTTCTACGATGACCGGCCGAGCGCCAGCGGGCTCCAGAACACCACCAATCTGGGCTGCTGCACTTAGGTGAACGCGCTTGCCAATCTGCGCACACGTTCCCACTAGCGCATGAGAGTCTACCATGGTGTCTTCATCCACGTACGCCCCAATGTTGATGTACATAGGTGGCATACAAATCACTCCACGGGCAACGTACGCTCCCCTGCGTATTGTGCTGCCACCAGGTACCACCCTAACACCATGCTCCAGCGTGAGAGCCTTTACCGGCAGAGTGTGCTTATCAAAGAAACGGAATGTGTTTCCTTCCGACATGTTGGCCAGCGTGCCTGCTCGGAACACGTCCAGGATTCTTGCCTTGACATCCTGATTCACCTTCCAACTGCCATCGGGTGAGGGCTCGGCGGCACGAACCCGTCCTTCGTCGAGTGCGGTAAGGAACTCTTCAAGTTCTATCATGGACGAAGATAGTCTGGAACGTGGGTCTTATCTGGTAAACGCCAGGTTAAGGATCTTGTACACCAGCCGGGCAGTAGTGAGATCAGCATGCCGAAGCCCCTTGATCGGTGCAAGCTCTACAACGTCGAGACCAACGATTTTTCGTCCGCTTCGAACCACCTCACGGATCACGTCGATAGCTTCGTGATACAGTAAGCCGTCGGGCTCAGGTGTGCCTGTTGACGGTATGATGGAAGGATCCAACCCATCAACATCAAAAGAGATGTACACGGTATTGCTAAGAGTTGCAACCACGGATTTAATCCACTCAGGGCCATGCAGTCCACGTCGAATTGCAGACATGGTAAAGGTGTTCACCTGCTTTTCACGGATGAACTGAGCTTCGTCCTTGCACACAGCTCGTATTCCCAATTGTGTAAGCCGCCGAGGGTCCATGAACTCACATACACGCGCCATAACAGAGGCATGAGAAAATTCCGACCCCTCGTACGACTGACGTAAATCGGCATGAGCATCAAACTGCAACACACTTAGATTCGGGTACTTCCTGATGTGCGCAGCAATCAAGGGAGCACTAATGCTGTGTTCCCCACCAAGTGTTACAACGAACTTGTTTCGGTCCAATAAGGCAGCAACCCTACGCTGGATCAGCGTGAAGGCCTTACGGTCAACATTGTCGTTGAACTCAATGGGTTTTATCGTGGCAATTCCAACATCAAAGCAGAGTTCACGCTCGGTTTCGTCATCATAAAACTCCACATACTTGCTGGCATCAATGATAGCCTTTGGCCCTAACCTCGTGCCGCCGCCATAACTCACCGTATGTTCGTACGGTGCCTGAACAACTGCGATTGCAGCCCTTTCCAGGTCGCTGTACGCTGCATCAATACCCAAAAAATTCCGCTTGGCTCCGGTAGTGGTCATCGTAGGAAAATTGTTGTTCAGGTAACGCTCAATTTGTTGATGGTTCCGCAATATTACGTAGGGAACACAGGATGCAGCAGAGCACACGTTTGCAGAGGTTCGGATGGTATATGGCCGATTGGGCCAACAGTGCCTTTGTAACCACTGTGGTTACGGTGTTCTTGGGTCCATATCTCACGAGTGTTGCAAAGCATGCTTCCGATGCAGACGGTATGGTGTCGGTGTTTGGCGTTGGCATCCATCCTGGATCGCTCTTTGCCTACGCGGTGAGCTTGAGCGTTGTGCTGCAGGTACTAGTTCTGCCACTCGTTGGCACACTTACTGACCGAACAGAGAACAAACGCTTGATGCTGCTTCTTACATCGATGATTGGGGCACTAGCCACAGTTGGTTTGTTTGTGGTAAGTGCAGAAGCACAAACTCACATCCTTGGTGCGGGATTATTCTGCGTTGCCAACGTTGCATTTGGAGCTAGCGTCGTGGTCGGCAATGCCTTCCTGCCAGTGCTGGCTGCTCCAGATGAGCGCGATGCGCTAAGCTCACGTGGGTGGGCAATGGGATATTTGGGAGGGGGCTTGCTTCTGCTTGGACAGTTGATATGGTTTCAGCAGGCAGAAGCGAGCGGAGGTTCCACATCGTTGGCAGTGCGTGGAATCTTAGCCTCGGCAGGAGTGTGGTGGGGTTTGTTCATACTCATACCGTATTCGACGTTGCCAAAGCGCACGCCCGCCATAGCCCCTTCCACTATCTCGCCGTTCAAGCAATTCCTGATCACACTGGCCGACATGCGCCGGTATCCGGTAACGCTCTTGTTCTTTGTTGCCTACTTGCTATACAACGACGCGATCCAAACGGTTATCCAGATGGCATCGGTGTTCGGTCAGGAAGAGCTACACCTCGACCTAAGCGTTTTAACCACTGCAATTCTACTTGTTCAGTTTGCAGCCATTGGCGGATCCCTTCTTTTTGAACGGTTGGCTCGATTGTTAGGCACCAAGCATGCGATTGCTGTAGGACTCTGCGGCTGGGTAGGCGTGCTGATAGCTGCCTACAGTGTGGTTAGCACGGCAACGCACTTTTACATCCTGGCTGGTGTGATCGCCATCGTCATGGGAGGGACACAAGCTCTTTCCAGATCACTATTCAGTACGATGATTCCGAGTGGCAGGGAAGCTGAATACTTTGCCTTGTATGAGATTAGTGACAAGGGCACATCGTGGCTAGGGCCGTTGTTCTTCGGACTTGCACTCAACGTCACGGGAAGCTATCGCGTGGCAGTGTTGTCTCTCGTGGTGTTCATTGTTGCTGGCCTGTTACTCCTGTTGCGCGTAAGGCCCGAGCAAGCAATGATCCAAAGCAGTAGCGCACATAAGTAACCGTTACCGCCCTAAGAGGTTGTATTTTTGCAGTCTCCATTCAGCGACTCTAGGGGATCCGTGCGAATGCTTCAGAAGTACAAAGCACAAGCAACCAAGCCACTTCGTTGGCATGATGGCGAAGTTGGTCCGGTCGGACCCAACTCCATTCTGGAAACCGATAGTACCAACATCGTTATGCTTGGCGGAGTGACATACATTGCCATGGGCTCACAGGTGAATGTGCTGCTTAATACAGCAGGCCCAACGATCGGCATTGGTGAGGCCAACGAAGACGTTCCGGTGAAGACGTTGTAAAAACAAAGGGCCAACGTTGACAGTTGGCCCTTGACTTCTTCAGGCTGCTGACCGTACTGCAGCGTTTAGTCGATGATGATGATGATGACCGGCGTTTGCAGAATGCCTGCAACGTACGTGGAGGCTGCGTCTACTCGCACGTACACCACGCCATATGGTTTGAGTTCCAGTTTAGTCTTGGCCGGGTTCGTTTTCCACGATGGATCCACACAAACCTGAACTGTATCATTCTGGTTCACCGTTACAATGCTGCCGTTCACCAGAACATTACAGGGAATGGTTGAAACCACCTTTGCGTTCATCATCTGACTATTACACGACGTTGGTACTGGGGGCGGGGGAGGATCTCCATCACCAAGCACCAGGCCCCCACCTCCGGTAACCGCTGCATAAGCGTCTGCGTTGACTCCACCGGCATCCGCTGCATAAAGAAACGTTCCTGGTGGAATAGCGATGGAACTCCCATCTTGAATGCCAGGATCCACAAACGTCCTGATAACTGCACCATTGCCTAAGGAGTATTGCACACGGTTGCCTTGGGCATCGTACTGCTGAATCAGTAATACCTGACCCGAGGGAAGGCTTAGCTGCACCTTGGCCAAGCGAGTAACGTTCATCATCGTAAGGTTCTTGGATTCATTTTGGCACCCTGCCACAAGAAGTGGCACAAGCAGTACTAGTGCCGATAGCTGCTTGAACGCTTGTTTCGAGAATAATCTGTACGTTGTGTGTTGCATTATGGGATCATGATCTCTATTGGTGCTTGAATGATACCCTCCTCGAACTCCGTTGGGCGATCAGGGACAGGTCGATACACGAGTGCGTATTGCGGAAGCTTGATGCGAGCACCATTCCAAGATGATGGGGCCACAATCCACACTTTATCCTGCGCTGTAAGTGAACCCAGTCCACTTGATGACCACTGTACTTGTACGGCGTTAGGTGGTGTGGTTGACGCAGCGGACAAGACAATCGCCTCGTATGCTGTTACTCCAAATGTCGCGCTATACATCATACCCATTGTGTGTACAGCGGCAATTCCAGCAGGTACAGGACAAGTAACCGACCCGCTACCCAACATCGATAACGTAACCTTAGTGGATGGAGCACTCCCAACAAAGTAGGGTAAATCAGGGATCCCCCCCCCTCTTCGCGTATACAGGATGGCTCCGGCACCAATCTGAATCTCTGCTTTGTTCTTCTGATTGCTGTCACCTGGAATTACGATAGTGTCGCCAATACGCAGCTTGTACAGATGCTGCTTCGTTCCAATTACCTGATACACATGCAGCGTGGAATCCGAGGAATTCACTTTCTTTACAACTGCCTTTACAAGAGCGTTCACCGTGGGTGCCGGTTCCTGCTTTGGTGTACAGCTGCCAATCATCATAATACAGACGCTGACAATGGTCAGCACGAGTGTTGTATTCACGTACCCTCCCGATCGGTTTATCACCCCCAAACAGTCCTGTGGGCAAAGGTATTGCCCAAACACTTCGTGCCCGTACGTGTTTATACCACGAATTATGCCTAAAGAAAGAGCGTGCGCTAGTCCATGATCCTGCGTAGAAATGCAGGGTGGTTGCTACCACCATCGGGCGGTGCTTGTTTACTGCGCTGTCGTGGAAAAGCGTCCGGTTGTGGTGCTGGAGTAGCGGCAGCCTGTCTGACGGAATTCGGTGCCGGGCTCACTTCGTCCGATCCTGATGGTTCAACAACCCGCGGTTGCAGGTGCACTGAAGGCTGCGATTGAGGGATTTGTGTTTGCACCTTTTTGGTCTTTCGCCACAGCGCTGGCTGCTCGATGTCGTCAACATTCACTGCAGTCGTTGGAGTGAGCAACGGTGCTGAAGGTATGGAGTCCGTGGTGGAGGTTGCGGGAGCCACGGACTCCGGACGTTGAGGCACAGTGAGCGGAACAGTCTGCTGGGTCGGAGCAGAAGGTTTGTTTGTTCTTTGTGCTGGATGGGAAGGGGCTTCGGTTCGAGTGAAACCTGTAGCAACCACAGTAATTGAGATTTCCTCGTCGTAGGCCTCATCAATAACCACACCGTGAATCAGGTTTGCTTCTTCGCCAGCTGCCTTCTGTACGCAAGAGATTGCTTCATTCACTTCATGCATGGTTAGTGAATGTCCACCCGTAATGTTTACAAGAAGGCCCTTGGCGCCCAGGATCTGCATGCCTTCAAGGATTGGTGAGTTCAGAGCATTATGAGCAGCTTCCATTGCCCGCCGTTCACCATACCCTGTTCCAATACCCATCATCGCGTCGCCCTGATTCTTCATCACGGTAACAACATCTGCAAAGTCAACGTTGATGATGCCTTCATGTACGATGATGTCGGCAATGCCTTTTGTAGCATTATACAAGACCTCGTCCGCTCGTTCCAGTGCTTGCCGGAACGGAACGCTTGCATCGACTACACTGATAATCCGATCGTTTGGAATCACGATCAGAGCATCAACGTTGTCTCGTAAGTCATGCAAACCTTGTTCTGCCACCGCCATACGCAATCGATTCTCGAAAGAGAATGGCTTGGTTACGATGGCAACCACAAGGGCACCCATCGCACGTGCCTCACGTGCGATCACAGGGGCGGCGCCTGTTCCAGTTCCCCCCCCCATGCCGGCGGTAATGAACACCATGTTCGCACCATCAAGCGCATCGCGAACTTCGTCCAGGCTTTCTTCCACGGCAGCCCGTCCTACGTCGGGATTAGCTCCGGCGCCCAGTCCGCGTGTGGTGCTGCTGCCGAGTTTGATTTTTACTGGCGCCGGATTCTTAATCAGCGCCTGACTATCAGTATTGGCAGCGATGAATTCCACATGTTCTAGTCCACGGGCAATCATCGTACGGACGGCATTACCACCCGCACCGCCAACACCCACCACGCGAAGCCTTGCTCCGCCTATGTTGCTCATGTCGAGCTCAATCGGCATAGTTCCCCCCGATCGGTGACATTACAAATTTTCAAACCAGTCTTTGAGCTTTACCATGAAGCCCTTCCGTTCAACAGGTTGCTGCTTCCTGCTGGCTACTACTTCAGGTTCAGACTCGATATTTTCCGCACGATCATGCTCAGCCATCTCCGATGCATGGCGAATGCCATACAGTGCCAGGCCAACGGCAGTGGCGTATGCCGGTGAACTGACTTCCTTGGCGAGTCCTTCCAGACTTATAGCGCGTGGAATGCCGATGGCTACCGGCATCCGGAACACACGTAGTGCCAGTGCATCCGCACCACGGAGCATGCTGCTGCCCCCGGTTAGCACGATGCCAGCACTGAGTTGATGTGCCCAACCACTGTCCATGAGCCGATGGAGTACGAGCTCATAGATCTCTTCCATCCTAGGTTCAATGATCTGACATAAAACGGCCTTGCTTAGCTCCGTTGGGGTTCGACCAGCCACGCCTGGAACCTGGAACACGTCATCTCGCATAATACTCTCGCCGTCGGCATGGCCGTGATCTCGCTTTATCTGCTCAGCATCAACGTTCCGTATGCTCAGGACGGTGACGATGTCGTCCGTAACCTTTTGCCCAGCCACGGAAACGATGCCAGCATAACGCAGTACGTTGCCTTTGAAAACGGCAACATCGGTCGTCCCCCCCCCAATGTCTACGAGAGCAACGCCAACTTCTTTTTCAGCGTCTTCAAGCACCGCATAGGCACTAGCCAGTGGCTGAAGAACCAAGGCATGTACTTCAAGGCCCGCACGTTCGGCGCACCGGTAGATGTTCTCTACGGCTCCAGACGAAGCAGTGATTACCAGACCATTAGCTTCCACGCGCTTACCACTCATTCCCAGCGGATCAGTAATTCCATCCTGGTCATCAATCACATAATCTTGGGGGATCACATGCAGTATGCGTCTATCTGGTGTAATACGCACCTGGGCCAGCTCATGATGGAGTCGGCGAACGTCAGTTATGGAAATTTCTGCCGACGAAACCGTGACGATAGCTTTCGTGCTAGATGTTGCCACGTGGTCGCCACTAATGCCAACCACCACACGGCGGATGGCTACACCGCTCTTGGCCTCCGCTTGATCCACAGCCGCACGAATGGCATCGGCTGTCTTGCCAATGTTGGTTACAACGCCCTTCTTCAGTCCATCACAATCAGCAATTCCAGCGCCTATCACGTCAACCCGCCTTGTAACTGGATCAGGTGCAGCAACAACTGCGGCAACCTTGGTTGTGCCGATGTCGAGTCCTACATATGGTACTCTACCTGTCACGTTGGACGCGTTACGATAACGTGCCTGCTCCAGCGCAGGTCAAGATTGGTGCCTACAACCGACGATTGCCCGAGTTGACGGCGAAACATGTTTAGATTTTCAAAGGCAGCCTTATGGCTCACAAGTCCTGCGTGTCCGGCATCGGATTCCGCCATAACGTACCACTCTCCATCCGAGGTCCGCAGTACAGCCACCTTCCCAGATTTCAACTCCACTTCACTGATACTCTCATACAGATACAGGTCGAGCGTTGTCCGCGCAGACTCCAATAAGTGCGACGCAACCACTCTCTGACGCTCAGTCAGCTGTTGACCATCAGACCTGCGCACGATTGGGACGTCATGAGCAATGGGAATCTCCACTGATGGCAAACAGTTTCCTTCTGAGTCCAGATAACGTAACGATCCATCCGGCATAACGAGCTGGCCTACAGGATATCGCTCGCGAATCTCTGCGGCCACGGTTCTCACCCCATCGAAGTACACGTGTACGTTGCGAACAAACGGTATCCGCTCAATGTTTTCTCGCAAGTCTGCTAGGTCCACCGCCTGTCTTTGCTTACGCAGGCAACCACGCAACACCTGATTAACTGCCAACCTGCTCAGAGGACTTGCACCTTTCACCTCGATTGACTCAACCACTTGCCGCTGCTGCCACTTCACCGCAGCAAAACCCACAAACACGAACACCAGAAGCGACACCACCACCCCCGATGAACGACTCCGTTCTCCAGGCTGTGCAAGTCTATCGCCCCCGAATTGGTTCACTTCCTTCCTTTGCTCGTGGATAACCGACTACTGTTATTCACAGCTTGTGGATAACTGCCGCACATCCACCGATGATTTTCTGCTGACCTCGTGCTCGTTGGCTGAATTATCCCATGATCGCACAATGGTTTACAGCCTTTACAAAGGTACATCCATCGGGGTAGTAACGCAAGCGATAAGGGGCTTTGAGATTGTTGGATTAGAAACAGATTATCCACATGGACTGGAAAACTCTTCGTGCTAGCAGATCAGAGATATCGCAACCTGCCTCACATCGTGCAGTTCTTTGGTCGCCACCTAGAGTGCGAAGTTCATCTCTTACAGACGTTAAGCAGTTTGAGTTTGGTAATCACTTTACATCTTGACCGTGGCCTTTGTGCAACAAACTCTGAATCAGCTAAAGTCCTCGCGGAAATACACTTCTTGATAATCAAATGCGCGTGAACATTTGCAGGTAACATCTCTAGAGCATTGGTGCTTCGTATAATAGTTACCGGGACAAAAGAGCTCCCGGTCAGAAACACTCCCGGTCAGAAACACTCCCGGTCAGAAACACTCCCGGTCAGAAACACTCCCGGTCAAAAACACTCCCGGTCAGAAACACTCCCGGTCAGAAACACTCCCGGTCAGAAACACTCCCGGTCAAAAACACTCCCGGTCAGAAACACTCCCGGTCAGAAACACT
>CAZUGQ010000035.1:0-17235 GCA_964620125.1 uncultured Hyphomicrobiales bacterium | reverse complement strand
ATCTGTCAATTCTCAGATCATCCATTTTTGTTGTTGCCGATCCTGCAGCCTGCGTTCTTATGGAAGTTGATCCATACAAGCAGAAGACGCTCCCCGACTTTCTTGCATTACAAAAGTTCATTGGACTGAACATCGTGAACATACGCGATGTACGTAAGGAAGGACGCAACCTGATCGCACCGATCAATGGTAAATCCACAATTATCGAACGAATCTTTAATCGTGCAATCATAGATGAGCTGGATGACCTCGGTGTAAAGCCAGAGTTTGACTGGAATGACGACCTCGATGTGCAGTGGGCTGGGCATCCGAGCTGGTACTTCCGCATCAGCAAGAACAACATGCGAACACTCAAACACCCCTCGGTGCCACGAAGCTGGCTGTTGTCCGAGCTTCCAAGCTTACCGCCGAACCTCTCTTCGTATGTACTCAAGCCATTGTATGCGTTTGCGGGGAAGGGTGTGGTTGTGGGTCCCACCGAAACTGATCTGGCCAGCGTTCCCAACGATCAGTATGATGGGTGGATGCTTCAGGAACGGGTGCAGTATGCCGATTGCGTTCCTACACCGGACGGACCGAACAAGGTTGAAATCCGCATGATGCTTATTTGGCAAACGGATTCACCGGCACCACTACCCGTGATGACCCTTGCTCGAACGGGCAGAGGGTTGCTTATGGGATCACATCGAGCGGGAAAAGGACCGCCGGTATGACGTCGTGGACGGGCAGCAGCGCCTGTATGTTTGCAGACTAGCGTTTAGCCTACCCGTTTACTGAGTCAGCAGAACATCAATCTTCTTTGACGCCTCTTCGATGAACTGTTCATCGGGCAGGAGTCCTACTTCCTTAAACTGGATACGTCCATCCTTACCCAGGAAGAACTTGGTGGGAATACCTGTTACGCCATACTTGCTAACCACTTCGTCCTTCTGATCAAAGAACATCGGAAACGTAAGTGTTGGATTCTTGGCTAGAAAGTCCTGCACGAGTTGCACACGATTGCTGTCGCGTTCCCACACGTTCACAACTGCAAACTGCACATTCGGGTTGTCCTTGTACTTCTCGTACAACTTCTGGAGGGAAGGAAAACTCTTGCGGCACGGACCGCACCATGTAGCCCAATAATCCAGCACCACCACCTTGCCCTTCCAATCTGATATCTTCACGGGCTGCCCGGTAAGACTTGTAAACGTGCCATCAACCAATGGTTGGTTCAGCATCTCTCGGCTGATTCGCGCCAACATGGCTAGCTGACCAGATTGCTTCATGGATGCAACCTGTGATTCCACCTGTGCCGAGTCCTTTCCTTTTCTAGCCAGTACAGACCTGTATGCCGCTTCGAGGTTAGGTGTGTTAGCGCCACTCTTCATGGCCTGTTCGGCGTATGTGATGACGGCTGCATCGTTGTTCGCTGATGCAAGTAGCGACACAAGCATGTCGAAAACGGCCTTATCCGTTTCTGCACCTCCATGCTGCACGCTGCTCTCGAGTGCCGAGATTGCTTCCGTGTTCTTGCCTTCGTGACGAAGAATGGCCCCCTTGACGAAGTAGATCTGGCTTCGTGCAATAGCCTGTTCCGCATTCCATTCACTTTGGCCAATAAATTGGTAACGTGCGAGAGGGTCATCGGCAGCTTTGAGGCCTTTTTCAATCATCCGCATCGCTTCGGATCGAAGCGTATCCTGAGCTCCGATGTAGTTAGTTGCCAGATAGTATGTGGAAGCCGGTAGATGCTGGACGCCATCAAGAAATCGAATGAGCGCGGGGAAAGCACCTTGCCGTGTGGTTGCCTCTACTACGTTTGTGATCAAACTGGCGCGAGCAGTTGACTGTGGGAACCGAGCCAAGTGTTCTATAGCGCGATTAACGAAGTCGTCAAGATTTTTGACCTTCGACAGTTCTTCAAAACTGATCTGCTCAACAACCTTGCTATTTGGAAACTGGTTTTGAGCTTCGTGCAATACTCTCGCAGCTTCCGATTCCTGATTGAGCGAACGGTATGCAGCCGACATCGAGAGTGCATCATCCGGTGTTTCAGGCCGAAGCGTGGGTGTTAGCAACGAGCGCAGTTCAGCTTGCGCATCTTCCTGAGGAATCACGCCAAGGCTAGATTCCAACATCAATTGGTTAATCCTTGCAGCAATGTTTCGCTGATGGCGCATGGTTTCCTGGTTCAGCAGCATTGCCGCTTCCTCCAGATCCTGTTTCCTCCTACACTCCGGCGGCAGAGACCCCAGGTAGGTTTGTGCTGCCTTCATGTAACCGCCACGAACGGCCTTACCTTCCGGCGTATGGATGATTGCTGACCACAGCTGCTCTCGATTATCGTCGTACTCCTTTCCAGTACCCACTTTAATCATAAGGTACACCACACCTTGGGGTACCGTGTACTCACCAACGAACCTCTTTCCGTCGAACTTCAGTGGTACGTCCTCTGCAGTAGGTACATCGGCTGTTTCTGCAAAGCTCATCACCACCGCATGTAAGGGTAGCCTTGCATCTATCCAGTGCCTTTGGGCTTCTGCGGGCTTATACTCAATGGTCAGAGAACCACCGGCAGTGGGTTCCATTGGCAAGAGATTAACTGTTCCCGCCTGCACCAGTGCGGCACATGCGAACAGCGTTAGTGCGAGTAGGTACTTCATAATTTCCGCGTGAATGTTGATCAGAGGTAATGACCGATGCTCTGCTCCCACGTTACCGTACCAGATGGTAACCGCCATCAACGATAACAACCTGGCCAGTGATGTATGGACTTGCAGTCGCAAAAAACCAAACGGCGTCGAAGACGTCCAACGGCGTTCCGTAGCGTTCCATCGGAATCTTGTGAACCAAAGCCAGTTCAGTATCGGACAAACTTTTCTCTTCGGGAACAATGATGGCACCGGGTGCAACGCTGTTCACGGTGTGTGTAGGTGCCATGGCTCGAGCAAGGGTCTGTGTGAGGTTTAACAGTGCAGCCTTGCTCAGATTGTAGTCAAGCCGTTCCTTCCAGATTTCGAAGGCACCAAGTGAACTCAACGAAATCAATCTTCCTTCTGGATGTGCTGCATACCACCTGCCAATCGTTAACAACGGCAAGGTATTTACCTCGATGGTCTCCCGTACATGTGCTAAGCTGAGTTCCGAGATCTCACGCCGTGGAGGAAAGATTCCAGCATTGCTCACAATAACGTTCGGAACGCCGAGATCCTGAAGCAAGGTGTTTAGTGCGGTGTTCAGCTCATGCTCTACTGCAACGTTTGCCTGTACGGCAGCGGCCTTCACACCCAACCCTTCAAGCTCTTGTTTTGTTGTTCGCGCTTTTTCAACGCTGGTGTGATAAGTAAATCCTACGTGCCAACCACGGCGAGCAAACTCCAGTGCAAGCCCCTTGCCTATCCTACGGGCACCGCCAGTAACAAACACTATAGACATGGTATGTCCATCGGAAGCTGATGAATGTACACAGCCTGCTCACTTTCCGTAGCGAAAACAGTAGAGCCAGGGATTGCGTGGGACGTGCGAAGGTATGCCAAGCCACACATTGCCGATCCGGTACAATCTGCACTAACGCTGGTTACCAAACCCACACGCTCGCCATCGGCCGTGAGCGATTCACCAGAGAGAAGTGAGCTAGCTGTGATGCCTACGATACGCTGTTTTACCTTGTTGTACGAATCAAGGCGTGCTACCACTTCCTGCCCTATGTAGCAACCCTTGGTAAAGGATGTAAGATGCAGAAGGTTGGCTTCAAGTGGGTTGTACTCCTCGGAAAGCTCACTTTTGGAAGCGGGCATCCCCGCACAGATTCTCAGGAACTCGTGATCCGTTGGTTGCAGTTCAGGCAGCGCTTCACGCATGGTGGTAACCACTTCGCTTACTGCTGATTGTTCACCAATCACTGCATACGCAAGCTCGGTTACCGATGGAATGCGAACAATGGTAAGGGGGCTCGGGGCAGGTGTGCGCTCCCACTGGCAGAGAGACCACGCTGACGCATCGATGTGAAAAAGCTCACTGACGACCGACGCTGAATACGGGCCGATTACATCAACACGATGCCATCGTTCGCTGCTGTCGTGGACTCGTACGTCATCCATGATGATGTACTTTCGCAACCAGCGCACAACCACATCCGCCATGGCAGGTGACGTGAGGAGAAGTGCATGATCACTGTCCTGCAGCACCGTTAGCACGTCGATGATGCGTGCTTTCTCGGTAAGGAGTACGGTTTGCTTGCCATGACCAACAGGCACGTGTGTGAGATCATTGGTGGTAAGGCGATGCAGCAGGTCTAGCCGATCCTTACCACTTGCTGTTACAACACCCTGCTTGCCTGCGTCTCTCCATGCCGCCGAGCTGCGCGCAGCATCAATCACCGTTCTATTCACCTGCATGCTCTGAACACTTGATAACATCCGCAAAGATCGTAACACTAGGCCTTCTGCTTGTTCTCCTTGCTGCAGCAATGGGAGCTGGCGAACCGGAGTTCCATCGAATCACATTCGTAGACAAAGGTCCAGACGTGTTTGCTCCCGGGTCGGAACTATACAACCGTACCCTTGCCCAATTCTCACCTTCTGCGTTGCTGCGTAGGGATCTGCACGCACGCGACCCTCTCTTGGATTCGCTGGATCAACCGGTGCATCAAGCATATCTGGATACACTGGCAACTCGCGGAGTACGGCCTCACCTTACACTTACATGGCGCAACGCAGTTGTAGTCATGATTGACTCAGTCCTCGCCGACACTCTCAAGCGTCTTCCGTTTATTAGAAGCATCCAGCTAGTGCGTCAAGCCAACTACATCACACTTGCCGATGACGATTCGTGCAAACCGGCCAGACTCGGTGAATCGGCAACGGCTCACCAACTCGTGAACACGACACCACTTCATGATGCTGGAATACAGGGGCAGAATGTTCCGTTCGCCTTAATTGACAATGGCTTTCGATGGAGTGGGATGTCGGCTCTCCAACATCTGCAGGTTGCGCATACGTACGACTTTGTGCAAAACGACAGTGTGGTGTGGAATCAGGAGGGTGATGTTGCAAATCAGGACGGACATGGCAGTTTGACGTTAAGTGTTGCAGCAGGCTGGCTACAGGATACGATGATCGGCATGGCACCACGAGCTCAGTACATCCTAGCCAAATCAGAGGATCAACGGTACGAACGCCGCATTGAGGAGGACGCTTTCTGTGCAGCCATTGAATGGGCTGAACGGAAGGGGGCTTGGGTACTCTCCGCCTCGGTAGGGTACTATCCATTCGACAGCACGGAAGAAGCAATGGACTATGCGTGGATGGATGGTCGAACAACCTTCGCCGCGCAAGCATGCAATCGTGCAACACACCTGGGCATGCACATCGTGGTTGCAGCAGGAAACGAAGGGCCGCGGGAGAGAAGCATCATCCTTCCGGCCGAGGCCGATAGCGTAATCACCGTTGGTGCTGCAACGTCCGATCGAACAGCCTATGCAAAAACGTCAATTGGACCAACAGCCGATGGACGTATGAAGCCCGACCTTGCAGCACTCGGCGTGCAGGTAATGACGCAGAATCCAGAGGGCGTACTCCGACCTGTTGCTGGCACTTCCGTTGCAGCACCACAGATTGGAGGCGTGCTTGCACTGCTTCGCCAGATGTACCCTACTGTGCCATCGTACACAATCAGGAATGCCCTGTATGCATCGTGCACAGTTCACGATAGCGTAGGCAAACGACTGGGCAGGGGCATTCCCAATGCCACAATGGCCGCCCGATTGTTAGGCACCGCTAACGGTCCGGGCTATGGCATGCATGCCGTTGTGCAGTCCAACCGATCACGGCATGTGTACGTCCCGATTTTTGCGAACGGGCTTGTAGCCGTTTCGATGACCGTCTTTACCCAGAATGGATCAGATGTATTCATCGGCAGGGCACTCGATTCAATCTGGTATGAATTCGAGATTCCTCACGAGCTCTACCAGGCCGATACGGTGGTTGCACAGATTCGAGCATCAACGACGGAGAATACGTCCGTTTACCCATGCAGAGACTGCGTGATGTTCATCTCAGGAAGCGCAGACTACATACCGTGTGGAGTACGGCTACCGAACGGAGCAGTATCGGTGCACGAGAGCAAAGCCCCCTACCATCGATTACAACCGAGGATAACGCCCAACCCTACGTGTTCGCGCATGAAGATCAGCATACACGATGTTGATGCACACACCATTCGAATCCTGGAAACGTCAACGGGTGCCATTGTGTTCGAGGGAACTCCGCAGTCAACCACAGAGGGTGTGGTGGTAGATCTTCCTGATCTTGCCTGCGGGCACTACCTCCTGGTAACCACCGGGTTGACTGTTACTGCCACACCACTCATCATTCGTTGAAGTTATGAGCAAAGTTGTTGTTACTGGTGCGCGAGGAGCATTAGGAACTGCTGTTTGCACCACGCTCTCCAACAATGGGTGGAGTGTGGTGGAGCTTGATAAGGAGGATGTGAACCTCCTTGATATGGCTGCCACTGATGCAACATTTCAGGCGATCGGATCACCCCTGCATGCCGTGGTACACGTTGTCGGAGGCATTATTGCGGGCAAACCCCTAGAAGATACTACGGCAGCAGAGCTGGAGTCCATGTTTGCTTTGAATGTGGCAAGCACCTTTAATGTTCTTCACAGCGCACTTCCCTTGTTGAAGCAGACAGGTGGAGGTAACGTTGTTACAATTGGTGCTCGCGACGTACTGCATCCGCAGCCAAACCGTGCAGCGTATGCCGCTGCAAAGAGTGCCGTCGTTGGTCTAACCAAAAGTGTTGCCGAAGAAGGTCGTGAGCATAACATCCGAGCCAACGTTATCCTACCCAGCATACTGCGAACAGCGGCCAACCTTGCATGGGGTTCGAATGAAGAGGCTAGAACATGGGTAGACCCGAATGATGTAGCCATGGCCATCGCCCATCTTATAGACCCATCCAACCAGATCAGTGGTGCCGTGATTCCGATGTACGGCGGCATCCCATACTAACCAACGATGCGCTTTCTTTTTGACTACTACCGACCACATGCCTGGAAGGTAGGCATTGCTTTGGTGTTCATGATCCCCGGTTCTGCCATTAGCCTTGCGTTTCCGCGGCTCACTGGCGACTTGGTAGACACCATTACCAGAAGCGGTTCCTCTGAGCAGCTGATGCAGTTGGCAGGTGTTTTTCTGGGGTTGCTGCTCAC
This sequence comes from uncultured Hyphomicrobiales bacterium, assembly GCA_964620125.1. Classification (GTDB taxonomy): domain Bacteria; phylum Bacteroidota; class Ignavibacteria; order Kapaibacteriales; family Kapaibacteriaceae; genus OLB6. The sequence goes on along the minus strand of CAZUGQ010000035.1, from coordinate 10,037 downwards.
GCAGGCCGTGATTGGGTACGGTGTGAGCATTACCCTGGCACAAACAACGGAATCCGTGATTGCCAAGCTTCGCAGTGATCTCTTCTCCCATCTGGTCCGCCTACCTCTTTCCGCACTTTCACATCATCGCGTTGGCGAACTTTCATCACGATTGTCGAGCGACCTTACTCAGGTGCAGGAAACCTTCACCTTCAGCATCCTTCAACTTCTCCGGCAGGGTGTGTTCCTGATAGGCTCGATGGTGATCATCATCACAACATCCTTGCCCCTTACCATCCCCATCATGATTGGAACGCCGATCATCGTGGGGATTGCCGTTGTGATGGGCCGCCGCATCCGCAAGCTCAGCACCGCCACCCAGGACGCCCTGGCAACCACAGCGACCATCGTTGAAGAAACATTGCAGAGCATTGCGGCAGTGAAATCCTTTGTGCGCGAAGACTACGAGATCTCACGCTATCAAGGCGCATTACAGGAGAATGTTCGCCTCGCTGTAAAAGGCGCTAGGCTGCGAGCACTCTTTGTAACGTTCATCATTTTCGTGGTCTTCGGTGGGATTGCCGGCGTTATCCTCTACGGTGCCAACATGGTTGCCGCTGGAACCATTACCATGGGCAAGCTGCTTTCTTTTTTAATGTATGCGATGTTCGTCGGTGGCGCACTAGGGTCGTTTGCAGAGCTCATTGGCCAGATACAGAAAACGGCAGGCGCAGGTGTTCGGCTTAAGGAGCTTCTGGAGAAGCCCACGGAACCCTACGGCACACCTGGTATGATCGCTCGCCAACCCATTGCTGGTTACCCCGCGGCTGTGGAGCTACGAGCAGTTTCGTTTGCGTATGCCGATCGCACGGACACTCCAGTTCTCACTAACGTATCCATCTCGATTGCGAATGGAGAACGCGTAGCTTTCGTTGGCGAGAGTGGTGCAGGCAAGAGCACAACCGCTGCACTCATACAGCGGCTGTATGAGCCAACTGCTGGCGAAATCCTCTACGATGGCATTCCCGCATCAGCCTTGCCTTTGGCAGATGTACGATCGAGAGTAGGGATCGTACCACAGGACATCGTACTCTTCGGCGGCAGCATCACAGAAAACATCCGGTACGGAAGGTTGGATGCAACCGACGAAGAGATTGAAAATGCGGCACAATTGGCCAATGCCCTGGAGTTCATCGAACGGTTTCCCGAAGGAATGCAAACCCTGGTTGGTGAGCGTGGGGTGAAGCTCAGCGGTGGGCAACGGCAACGTGTTGCCATTGCCCGGGCTTTGCTCAAAAATCCTCCTCTGCTGATTCTGGACGAAGCAACCAGTTCCTTGGATGCCGAGAGCGAACACTTGATTCAAGAAGCGTTGGAGAACCTGATGACGAATCGCACTACCATCGTCATCGCTCATCGGCTAAGTACGGTGCGCAAATGCAACCGCATTTACGTTTTTGAGCGTGGTAGCATCGTGGAACATGGCACCCATCAAGAGTTGCTTGGCATTGCTAACGGCCGGTACCGCCGGTGGTGTGACCTTCAGTTCGTTACATGAATTGCACGATTGCCTTTGCCGAAGTGAGCCATACCCGTATATTTGCGACTCGTTCAATCAGAACGGGCCCATAGCTCAGCTGGGAGAGCGCTTGAATGGCATTCAAGAGGTCAGCGGTTCGATCCCGCTTGGGTCCACGCTGGCAAGCTCTCTCAAAAGGCTGGCTGGCTCTGCTGAAGGGGATTGTAGCTCAGTTTGGTTAGAGCGCCGCCCTGTCACGGCGGAGGTCGCGGGTTCGAGTCCCGTCGGTCCCGCTCCCTTCACAACAAACAACACAAACGCCTGGTATCAACCAGGCGTTTGCTGTTTGTATTTGATGATTCGCTAGTTAGTACGTGAGGAGCCGGTACCGAAACACGGCACCGATGCCTAACAGCTTATCGTCGTACAAGTCCATGTACGTAAAGCGTGCTTCTGCGCCGAGCTGCATGTCCTGTCCGATGGGAAACAGATAAGCAAGCGATCCCATCACAGCAGTTGACACTGCAGAACTGTTGGCCTCTCCAGCAGCGCCCGAAACGGTTGATGCAAGGAATGCGATCCCATAACCCAGCGAAGTTTCAAGACCTGGCAAGGGCTCCATGCTGAACACAAGGAACAATGGTACGGCACTCCGCACGCTGGTGCCACCACCCTCACTTTTCACGGAATATAGATTTAGGTATCCAAGTTCAACAGCACCTGTTAGCAGATTGCCAGGAAGCCATCGTAACTGTGCATACGCCATGAACTGATCGCGATTAACGGTGAGTCCATGTTGTGCCGTGTAATCACTCAAATCTCGTGAGTACCCACCCACAACCTGTCCGCTAAGCGTGTACGTTTTCTGATCGATTTCTGTATTCGTGCCTACCGAATCCTGTGCGATAGCAAAGCCCCCTGCAAGGGCAAAAAGAAGCAGCAGTAGTTGCGTTCTCATCGCATGTAAAGGTGCCAGGCCACCAGAGTTGGGTAGTTCGTGAGGATGCCGTTGAAATTGCCTTTGTCCAAATACTCACCTATGAAGGCGTCATCATCCAAGGTCCACGTAACCACAGCCATACCCTCCGACTGTGCTTGCCGAACAAGATCGTTCTGCGTTCCGAGCGTCCAGCGGGGTGCCCATGCCTTCGCCTTTGCTGCACGCGCCTGGTCAAGCGATAGCTCAACGAGTGAAGGTACGTTCTCATGACCGGGCATAGCCATAAACTCGTCATAGACGGATTGTGTGGGAATACCAATCACGATGGAAAGGGGCTTTCGTCCCGGTATGGCCTGTGCACCCTGCATAGCGGTAATCAGCATCGGCGTCATGCGTGCAACCAGACCGGCATCTTCCGTCTTGGTGTCTAGGTACACGTATTGCAGGTTTGTCTCATACACAATTGCGGTAAGTGCTTCCGACAACGTTGGAATGCGTTCACCATTGATCAGGGTGACGAAGTTCTTGAGCACATTCATCGGATAATTTTCAGTTGGACCAACGAGGGGTCCGCGTTGCACAAGCCGCGGGTTGATCTGAGTGTCGTGATACAAGAATGGCACACCATCGGCACTCAAGCGCACATCAATCTCCACAGCATTTGAGCCATATCGTTCAGCCACGCGAATAAGCTCCACGGTGTTTTCGCTGTGCGGAATCAGGTCCGCCGTCCTACCCCCGGCACGATGCGCGATGATTGCAAAGGGTCTCTGAGCATGCTGGCTGATGGGCCGTGCCCATCGTAGCTGAAGGTTAGATGAGCTGTTATCGGTACCGTTCCCGTAACCACCAACAATCACCATGGTTGGCGGACGCTGGTCTCCGGTTACGATGAAGCCTCCGCCTTGATCCTTGGGAACGACCAAACGAACAAGTCCTGTATTGCTGTTTGCCTGTTCACGCCAAAACCCTTCAAGGAACACAACGCTATCCAGATAACCGCTCTCCAGCTGCATGTAAAAAACATTCGGCCGGGCAAACACCGTTAGTCGATCTCCGCAAATCTTGATAACCACACTGTCACCAATCCTGCCACGCCCCTCGTCGACAGCCCACACGCCCTCAAGACGCTGAAGGCTGCTCTCGGTAAGCTGCTTTGTCTGCGAGAGAAATCCACCATTTCGGAACTCTGGAACCTTAAGTCCGACGGGAGATTCCTCACATGCCACAATACTGAGTAGTGAGGCGAGTAGGAGTATACCACTGCGTGCGATATGCCATGAGGCACGTGAGTGCAAAATCGTCACAGTCGCACTCCCAACATGAACTCAGGAACAGGATAAAACTTGTCTATCGTTGGGAACAGCAGCCAGTTCTGATAAATGTATCGCAGACTACTATACCGGAAGCCCAAGTTGAAAACAGTGTTTCCCCAGAATGGTTGTTCCAGATAGAGTGCAATCGTGCCGCCATTAAAGAACCTCTCCTCTGTGGAGACCTCGATATCTCCTGCTCGATCAATCTTCGAAAGGCAGTAGTTGAGTTCACCTTTCAGAGTAATGGCGAGATTTTCATTACGCCAACCCACGGCAACGTTGGGATAGAAAAAGGAACTGCGGTTGCTATTGTCAAACGCGCCTGCTCCAATACCCCCAACAAAGTAGGCTACGTCCGCACCAACGTACATGTTCACTGGTTCCAACCCGCCATACTGCCATTTGGGTCCCGCCTGAACGTGCCAGTTGATGAACTGTGTGGTTACGCGTCCTTCAAGCATGAAATTGGCCGGAAGTCCATACCACGCATCGAACGTCCAGGAAGGCCACCGGTAGGTATCAGCTTCTTCCACAACGGCTTCAGGCATTTTCATCAAAGCCATCTCGATGGCAAGCTTGCCTTCTCCGGGCTGCATCGATGCCGGAAACTGGACTGGTCCAGCAGTGCCAATCAGCTGCCCCGTAGCAATACTTGCTGCAAACAGCCAGCAGCTTACTACTACTGCTATTCGCTTCGTGTGGAGAAACGTTCTATGATCCCGAAAACTTATCCTCTGCATTGGCAAACATAAAGTTGAACGAGGTCATCGAACCGTAGATCCGTGTGATATACCCTTGCAGGCGGACCTTTTCCCCATCGGTCAATGAGTCACTCGCATTGATCTGCTGTTCCAGCAGGCGCAAGTTATCACGCATCATTACCACCTTGTGCATGAACTTCTCCATGGCAAGCTCATGCTGCGCCAACGAAGGATCATTGGGCTTGAACACCACAGTGCCCCTGATCCATTTTGGAGCTAGTTCGGCATCATGGCGAGACTCTATTTCATTGGCTATTAACGTTGCCAGGAGCCGTATCTGATACTTGTCAAGTTCCACGGCGTAACACCTGCGTTCCAGCTACAACGGTTGCCGCAGCAACACTCTTGATTACGTCACCGATAAGGAAGGGGGCTATGGCAAGCTGCCATGTTTGTTGCAAACCAACGGCTGCTGACATGAGTATGGAGCCAACAACAAGGATCGGTATGTGTGCAACGAGGCCACTCAGGGTGGTACTAAGAAAATGTCGTGTCCAACCACGCTCGGCCAACCAGCCTGCTACCCATGCACCAGGAATGAATCCTAACAGATACCCTGAATTGCTTCCGCCCAAAAAGGCCGTGAATCCGGCAAAGACGGGAATGCCAACCGCTCCTGCTGCAACGTAGGCTGCGGCTGCCAAAGCCCCCTGCCTTGCTCCAAACAGTAAGCCCCAGAGGACCACCGAAAAGGTCTGTCCGGTGATTGGCACTGGAGTGAAGCCAAGATCTATGCGAATCTGTGCAGTAAGCGTGATTACAAGCGCACCAATGAAGGGAAGCAGTACAGTAAGCCTCTGCGGTACTGTAATGGCGCTGCTGCGTGTAATTGTAGCGGTGCTATTCATGCGGCAAAGATACTTGCTTACTCCTTTAATGCACCCGCAGTGAGTCCCTCGATGATTCGCCGCTGAAAGAGAAAGAAGATCACGAGAATGGGTATGGCACTGATGCTGGCTCCTGCCATCAGGTGCCCCCAGTCGATGCTCTGTTTACCCAGGTAAAATGCTAGTCCTACTGGTAACGTTCTGTGAGCTTCATCGTTTGTGAATAGGAAAGGAAAGAGAAAACTATTCCAGTTACTCAGAAATGTGTAGATGGCCAGGACGGTTAGAACAGGTCGACATAGGGGCAGTACAACCCGCCAGAGGACCGTCCAATTCCCCGCCCCGTCAAGGCGAGCTGCCTCTTCCATGTCTGGTGGTATAGACAACACGTACTGCCGTACCAAGAATATTCCAAAGGGCGTAACCAACCACGGCACAATCAACGCAGCATAGCTGTTTATCCATCCAAGCTCGGCAATGAGGCGATACATCGGTATCATGATTACCTGCTGTGGTATCATCATAACGCCAAGCACAGTGCCAAACATGATGGTGGTCCAGCGAGATGAAGAGCGTGCAAGGCCGTACCCTGCCCACAAACAAAAAACCACGTTTCCTGCTGTTACCAGAAGGGCAACAAGGGTGGAGTTTAGAAAGTACCGAAGGAAGTTGTCACTCTGCCAAGCATCGGCATAATTCATGAACGTGGTGGGTCCACCCAGTAGTTCGCCGAGCGTGGCATACTGTTCCGGCGACTGACGCAGACTAACAAGAATCATCCATGCCATTGGGAACACCATTCCCACTGCCACCACAAGGAGCAAGAACGATGATGCTGCCGATGCTAGCGATCGGAGTGTGTGGAGTCTAGGCATGGTAACCAGCCACTACTGGTATTAAGTACCTTGTTCAACCGGGTTTCGGTACAAGTCATGCTGAGCGATGTAATCCCGAACACTTTTTACTGTAAGGTAGTTGATGCTCTTCCCCTCGCGCACACGTTTTCGTATGTCGGTACTGCTTATCTCGAGCAGAGGTGCACCAATCCATACTGGAGGGCGACCATCCACGGTAAGAAGATCAGACATGCGTTCTTCCATCTCCGGCGTTAGCAGAAACGGACGCCGAACGATACAGAGTTGGGCAAGCCGACAAATGTCCTGCCAATCCTTCCATCGGACGAATTCAACAGCCTGGTCTGATCCGATTAACAAGGAGATTTCTGAGTCGGAGTAGGCATCGCGAAAGTATCGTACCGTGTCCACCGTGTAGGAAATCCCCCCCCGCTTCAGTTCAACATCGGAAACCTGAAATTTTGGATGCTGCTGTGTGGCACTTTGCACCATTGCCAATCGCGCTTCAGGTGGTGCCAGCAGGTGGTCGCCAGCTTTGAACGGACTTCGGTAGGCAGGCACGAAGTAACAATAATCCAACGCCATCTGGTCAACAAACCTGTCAGCAATGATCAGGTGTGCAATGTGGATGGGGTTGAAGGAACCGCCGATGATACCAATGTTCATGAACGCTGAGCACTGTTCATGGTATGTGCTTGGCCTATTCCGTTACCAGCAGGGTATTGGCCGTTGCACGCCTGCCGTGCACAACATTCAGGCTAATGAATGACCTGCTGGGTTTGCATCTGGCTTCGAACTCAGAACGGAATTTTTCGATGAAGCCCTTCACAGGCCACGCTGCAGCATCACCAAGAGCACAAATGGTATTGCCTTCGATGTTTGCGGCCACGTTGTAGAGCAAGTCAATGTCGGCAACCGTAGCATCGTGATGCTCAAACCGATGCAGCATTTTCTCCATCCAACCGCACCCTTCACGGCATGGTGTGCATTGTCCGCAGCTTTCGTGATGGTAGAAGCGTGCAATGCGAAGAGTTACGGCAACAATATCGGTATCCTCATCCATGACCATCACACCGGCAGTACCGATGTGAGTGCCGATCACTTTCAGGCTCTCTTCGTCCATGCGGACGCCTTCAATTTCATCGCCGCGCAGTGGTGGCATCGATGATCCACCGGGAATGACTGCTTTCACAGCCTTGTTGCCTGGTACTCCACCACAAATGGTATGGATCAGTTCGGATAGGAGCACACCTGTTTCCAGTTCGTAGACGCCTGGCTTATTCACGTGACCACTCACACCATAGAGCAGCGTACCGGAATGTCCCTTCGCTCCAATCTGCGAATAGGCTTCCCCCCCCAACATCATGATAGGTGGTACGGTGGCAATGGTTTCCACGTTATTGATGGTGGTAGGCATTCCCCACAGACCCTTGTTTGCAGGGAATGGCGGCTTGAACCGGGGATATGCTCGATCACCTTCGAGCGAATTCATCAACGACGTTTCTTCGCCACAGATGTAGGCACCAGCTCCTTTGTGGACAACGATGTCGACGGTGAAGTCATTCCCAAAGGTTTGCTGCATCCTATCGCCTAGATATCCATGAGCATAGGCTTCGTCGACAGCGGCCTGCATCAGGGTAACCCACTTGTGATACTCACCGCGGATGTAGATGAATGCCTTTCGCACACCCATGGCATAACACGCTATCAGTGTTCCCTCGATGAGTTGATGCGGATTGTACTCAAAGATCTGCCTGTCCTTGAAGGAGCCAGGTTCACTTTCGTCGCCATTAATAGCAAGGTACTTGGGCTTGTCCGTGCCCTTTGGCATAAATGACCATTTAAGCCCTGTTGGGAAACATGCCCCGCCACGGCCACGCAGACCTGACTTCTTGACCTCGTTGATCACGTCGTCTGGTGTTGTGCGTATGGCTTTCCGATATGCTTCATACCCACCACTGGCAAGGTATACGCTGATTTTGTGCAAATCGGCAATCTTGGGCAAAACGAGATGCGGCGTTGTGTACATGCGGCGAAAATACACAGTGATTGGTGCTCTGTTGCCCTATGCTGCCTTCGGTGGCAGGTGTTTCTGAACGATGCCCTCAAAAACAGTTAGTGTAAGGGGCTTCGGCACGTAGTCGCTTACAAGCTTGAGCATCGAGCTCCTACGTAAATCGGACGTGGCTATGGATGAGGTCACGACAACGATAGGGCTGGTCCAATTGTTATTGAAACGGGTTTCCAGATGATCAATTACCTTCCACCCATCAACTTCTGGCATGTTAAGGTCAAGAAGCACCAGGTCTGGCTTACCGTACTGCTCTGGCTGCTCAATGGCTTTAATGAATTCGGCACCACTAAGGAAGCCAGATATTCGCATAGGTAGATTCAGTGCTTGTATGAACTTTCTAACGACGAAGTGGAAAACCTTGTCATCGTCAACAACCCAGATATCACTCATCTATAGATTGCGTTTTTGCCACAAGGCGGTGAAGGATATCGTCTACGTTAGTGCTTATCGACGATAGTTCAACAAGGATCTCAGCGTTGTGCGGATTGGTGGACTGTTCCGGTTCCACCATCTGCAGAAGAGACATGATGGAGGTTAGCGGTCCGCGCAATTCGTGTGCACTGATTCTGGCAACTTCCTGCAGAACTTCATTTGATTTGCGAACACGCTCGAGCGACGTGCGCAACTCATGAATGTCCTGCATCACAACACTAATCCCTACAACTAGTCTGCCCTCTCGGATGGGATTCAGCCGCATAATGTAGTACCGCTGTCGGGTACCAATCACCGGTGCATAAACTTCTATAGCATGTTGCTCACCCGCATGTACGAGACCAACATGCTTTCTCCATGGTTCGAGGAAGGACTCTGAAAAAGGGAGTTCCTGCAGTTGTTCTCCAACCATGGGTGGGATCCGTCTACTTGCAATGACCACGTCTGCAAACCGACTATTGAAGAGTGTGAGGCGATCAGAAAGATCGACGGTAAAGATGAGCGACTCAGTGTTGTTGATCAATGCTTCGAGTCGTTGATGTTCAAGTTCCAGTCGGTGTTGTGCTGCTTTTTCGAGTGTTACGTCTCTGAGAAAGATGGCATAACCGTCCTCATTCGGGTAGATGATAAAGCGCAACCATTCGCCGCTGCGCTTATCCACGCATTCAAACGAAGAAGACGTTCCGGTATCAGAGATGGCTTGAATCCGCGTCATGATTTCTGAGGTTTCCATCCATTCTGGCAACTCTCTCAGGTGTTTGCCTATCAACTGCTGTTCTTCAACCCCGGCGCGTCTGCATACCATTGGGTTCACCTGCATGACTTCCAGGTTGGAATTAAGAAAGAGGAATCCATCCTGAATGGATTCAGCAACGATCTTCAGCCGTTGCAATACCTTGAACAATGCAGGATCAACGGTTCGTTTCTCTGTCCAGTCGCCCACCATCTGCGTTAGGTCGAGCGAGGCAACAAGCCGAGCCATTCTGCCGTTGTAATTGAGCAAGCTCGACCGAACATTCGCCCACAACAGCGTTCCGTTCTTCGTGATGTGCCTCCATAGACCAGACGCAACTGTTGGTGTACGCGCATGAGTTTGAAGATGCTTAAGAAACCGCTCTAAGTCTTCTTTGGGTCGTAACTGGTCCGCTGTTAACTGCAAAAATTCCTCGCGGCTGTATCCGTATCTATCTATTGCTGCTTGATTAACGTCGAGTATTTTTCTTGTTTCGATGTCCATCACCCACATGGGATCGGGGTGCGACTTGAATAAGTCTAATGTTTGGGGTGGTTGGCTAAAACTAGACACGTGAGTTAGTCAATCGTAGTTGTCGAAAA
>CAZUGQ010000034.1:0-18281 GCA_964620125.1 uncultured Hyphomicrobiales bacterium | reverse complement strand
CCGGTCAAAAACACTCCCGGTCAAAAACACTCCCGGTCAAAAACACTCCCGGTCAGAAACACTCCCGGTCAGAAACACTCCCGGTCAGAAACACTCCCGGTCAGAAACACTCCCGGTCAGAAACACTCCCGGTCAGAAACACTTCGGGTCAGAAACACTCCCGGTCAGAAACACTTCCGGCCAGAAACACTCCCGGTCAGAAACACTCCCGGTCAAGGACACTCCCGGTCAGAAACACTCCCGGTCAAAGCTTTCGGGCAGCAAATCTTTTTTACGACAAGCAGCGCGAACTCACACTACGCGAGCTAACACGGATGTTGCATGCTTGTTGAAACGTCATGAAAGGGCCCTCGTGCGCCCACCATCAACGAGAATGCTTGTTCCGGTTATGTATGCGGCTTCGTCGCTTGCAAGGAAGGCCACTGCAGCAGCAATCTCCTGTGGAGTTGCAAATCTTCCAATGGGTATCTCTGCTGTTAACTCTGCCCGAACATCGTTTGCCGTTGCACCGGATTCGGCAGCCCGACGCTGGATGATGGCTTCGAGTCTGTCTGTACTTGTCGCACCTGGCAATACATTGTTTACAGTAATACCGTCTGGACCCAATTCCGTGGCAAGTGTTTTTGCCCAGCTTGCCATGGCACCTCGTACGGTGTTGCTTACACCCAAGCCTTCAATGGGTTGTTTTACACTTGTGGAAATGATGTTAATGAATCGACCGATACCTGTTTTCCTCATTCCGGGAACGAGAATCTGCATAAGTTGATGACTGAACAGCACATGATTTTGAAAGGCTTGTTGCAGCTCGGCTACGGGACTTTCCACAAGTAATCCACCTGGAGGGCCCCCACTGTTATTCACAACGATGTGAATTGGCGAAATGTTATTAACACGGTTTTTCACCCATGTGAATATTGAATCGGGGTTTGAAACATCACCCACAACGTAGGCGTGCTCTTGTCCAGCCCGCCTATCCAAGCCCCCTACCACTGCCTCGAGTGTTTTTTCGGATCGTGCCAATACAATGACGGTCGCTCCTCTTTGTGCCAACAACTCGGCAGTGGCCCTGCCAATGCCTTTCGATGCACCGCCTACAAATGCGCACCGACCTTGAAGTGGAAGAGTTAGCGTGGTGTCCACGTTCATCGTTGCTCCTTCGTACTTTGCGACTTCAAAGCTACGAGGTGTACCATGGCCGTCCAGGCTCCATTGAATTTCCGTCAGTGGATTGACGAGCATCGACATTTATTAAAGCCACCGGTGGGCAACCAAAAGGTATATGAAGACACCGAGTTCATCATCATGGTGGTTGGCGGTCCGAACAACCGCAAGGACTATCACTACAATGAAGGTGAAGAATTCTTCTACCAACTCGAGGGCGACATTGTTGTAAAGATCATCGACGATGGAAAACCACGTGACATAGAGATCCGTGAAGGCGATATTTTCTTACTGCCACCTCGCACACCACACAGTCCGCAGCGCCCTGCAAACACCGTTGGCCTTGTTGTAGAGCGTAAGCGTGAATCAAAGGAACTGGATGCGTTTATGTGGTTCTGCGAGAATTGCGGCAATAAACTCTACGAAGAGTTCCTACCACTCACGGACATTGTTACTCAGCTCCCCCCAATCTTCGATCGATTCTATAGCGATGAATCCAAGCGCACATGTTCCAAGTGTGGAACGATTATGCAGCCACCTGCACGATAGCCGCCGAACTCCCTACGTAACATTCTTTCGTTGTACGCCTGTAAAGAAGCATGCTAAAGATTGACGCTCACGCACATATACTTCCGGAAACGTGGCCGTCATTGCGAGAAAAGTATGGGTATGGGGGCTTCATCACACTAGATCATTACGCTGAGGGCAAGGCTAGGATGATGAAGGATGACGGCACATTCTTCAGAGATATTTCTGAAAACACTTGGAAGCCCGAGGCCATCCTTCGAGACATGGACTCACATCACGTAGATGTCATGGTCCTATGCACAGTGCCAGTCCTCTTCAACTACTGGGCACAACCGGAACATGGTGTTGATTGGTCTCGATTTCTCAACGATCATCTTGCCAAAGTAGTTACCCAACACCCACAGCGATTCGTTGGCCTGGGTACCCTGCCCATGCAGGATATTGATGCGGCGATTCGGGAACTTTGGCGCTGCAAGCACGAGCTCGGTTTACCAGGAGTTCAGATTGGCAGCAACGTAAATGGGAAAAACCTAGACGACAAGGTTTTTTTTCCGTTGTGGGAAGCTGCGGAAAGTATGGATGCCAGCCTCTTTGTTCATCCGTGGGATATGGTGGGCGGCGAACGTCTTACCAGATACTTCCAGCAGTGGCTGGTTGGGATGCCAGCCGAAACCACCTTGGCAATCACGTCCATGATATTTGGGGGCGTGTTCGATGCTTTCCCAAGACTCAAGGTCCTCTTTGCTCATGCAGGCGGCTCCTTACCCTTCACAATTGGCCGGATCAATCACGGATTTCATGCACGTCCAGACCTCTGCAACGTTAATCACATTCAGGAACCTCAGTCATACATCGGCAAGTTTTGGGTAGACAGCATCACCCACAACGCCGATGCCCTGCGATTTCTGTTGGCCTTGGTTGGTGCAGAGAGAATCGTCTATGGCTCGGATTATCCGTTTCCACTGGGCGACCTTGAGCACGGCAAGTTTATTGAGGAGATGGAGGATCTGAGTCCGGCAATCAAGCAACACTTATTCCAGGATTCAGTCCTGTCATTCCTTGGCCTTTCAGCAGACCAGTTTGACCGACCGCGTCCATGGGCACTCCGGTCGGTTGAAGACTGAACCAGCGCGGACGCTGAACACCATCTCTGGCACTATCTTTGCAATCCCCGGAGGGCTCGCATAATGGTATTGCAGCGGTCTTGAAAACCGCCGGGCGCAAGCCTGTGGGGGTTCGAGTCCCTCGCCCTCCGCACAATTGTTCAATCGTTTCATCGTGGCACTTGCCACACAACGGAGATCCCATGAAAATTTCAATCGGGTTAATCGGAGTGGTAGCCCTCGTGATTGCTGGTTGCACCTCCGAATCAACCAACCCTGCTGCTGTCGTGTCGTACCTAGCAACAAAGCTGGGAACCTACATGCTGAATAACAATCAGATACTGGTCATGAACCAGTCAGGTGCAGACAGCGTGGCTGCTTCTTTCACTGATTCAACGGCGTACTCGGGCACAAGCTCTGCTGCGGACTCAGAAGGGATGACCAAAAGTGCAGCATTGTATGTGGCTCACCAGCTTGGCGCTCCAACCGATACGTTGTATCTGTCGGAAGATGGTGCAAAGCTGTATCGCCTCTTCGACCTCAGCTTCAACCTGCCCAATATTTCTCCTCTTGAACTCGGCACACGGTGGGTTCTTATTGGTGACCAGAACAACTCCACGTGGACTGGCTTAAAGGATACCGTTAGCGGCATTAGTGTGGTATATCAGGGATTGCCGCTCACCATTGATGCCGTTTTCGACCTCGTCGGCACCAAGGTTGGAAATGAGAACATCACCATTGGAGGCCAAACGACGAAGGCAATGCATTACAAATTGGACTACAAGATCAACTTTACCATCACTGCAATCATTGGGACTGTTCCTGTAGATCCACTGGTGATCCCGATTGATTTTTGGGTTGTAGAGGGCGTGGGCATCGTGAAAACATATCAGAAGCCAGCAATACTGCGGTTGGGAGCACCGGCAAACCAGGATATCGAGATCCCTGGCATTCAGTTCGAGGCAACAAAGTATGTAAAGGCCTCGTAGGGCGTTCTCTCGTAGGCCAAAAGAAGAAAAAGAGGTAGAACGGCCCCACTGCAGTGCGGTGGGGCCGTTTTTTGTTTCAGGGAGCAAGAAAGTTGCTTGTCCGTGGTACCGGGAGTGCTATTGTCCCGGTCACATTCCGGGAGTGCTTTTCTCCCGGTCACTTTCCGGGAGTGTTATTGTCCCGGTCACATTCCGGGAGTGCTTTTCTCCCGGTCACTTTCCGGGAAAGCTTTTCTCCCGGTCACTTTCCGGGAGTGCTTTTCTCCCGGTCACTTTCCGGGAGTGCTTTTCTCCCGGTCACATTCCGGGAGTGCTTTTCTCCCGGTCACATTCCGGGAGTGCTTTTCTCCCGGTCAGGTACCGGGACAATAACACTCCCGGTACCTCTCCTCATCCCCAATCCCCTCCTCCCCCCCTCCCCACCTCCTACACCCAATGTAACCTCGGCCACACGTCATGCCTCCCATCGCTTGTGCAACGGAGGAACTATGTCTGCTGACCCGTCTCGAGAACAACGATTCATGCTGATGCTGCGGCCCGTCTACCCACGTGCCGAACGGTTCGCTCTGTCGCTGGTTGACAGTAGTGATGACGCTCGAGACCTACTGCAAGATGCCATCGTTGTACTGTGGCAGAAGTTCGAAGAACTGCGAGACCCCACGGCGTTCAAAGCCTACCTCTTTACGGTACTCTGCAACCTGAATAGACGACGTTTTCGCCAACGTCGGCTCGAAAGCCGCATGGCCGAGGGCGATGAGGAATCGATTGATGCCGAAGCCATTCCATCGGATCATCTCGTGGATGCCTCAATTGTGCGCACCGCTATCAACTCACTACCAGATAAATCTCGCGAAGCAGTGCTCCTCTACGAGGTTCACGACCTACCAATAGCAGAAATCGCTCGAATTCAGAACTCTTCGATTAGCGCCGTTAAGGTGCGACTGATGAGGGCTCGCAAAACCTTGGCTAAACGCCTCGGCCTTGCGGATCATGTAGCACACGAAACCCTCACCTCCCCCATTCTCTGACATCAAGCCGAGCAGGTCATGAAATCAAAACCAACGCTTCGAGATGCCTTCAACTCACAACGTGTTGAGTCTCCACATCCTCCGCTTCTCTCGGACGACGACATACTTCAGGTAATTCGTACGTCGTCACTTGAGGCACCCGCTGCAAAACAACCTGTGTCGAGAACTGCTGTCCGATGGATTGGAGCGGTTGCAGCGGTAGCAAGTGTGGCTATCTGCGTGGCACTGCTTCTGCCATCACGGTCCAACGTGAGCAATCACAATTTCGATATCAACGATACACAACACACAAACGAAAGAGTGATGGCCGATCTGCCTGATGATCCCACGCCGCCTGCCCTCACCAACGTTCCCTCACAAGCGATTACAGCAGCGCAACCTGATACCTCATCTCTCCGAACTCTGGATCTTCCAACAACAAGCCTGGATAAACTTGGTATTCGGCAACATCGGGGAGCCATCATCTATCAGGAAGATGATTGCCGCATCACTATCAAAACCAATGGCATTAGTGCTACTGAGTTTGCCGAGAGTTCGGTACAACACACGCCACGGCATGTGACCCTGTATCGCAATGGAAAGCCATTTGCCTCATGGTTCGATAGTTCAGCCACAAGCGTGAATAACCTGGTGCCAGTCAAACTCCGCGTAGAAGATCCCGGCAACGCGATGTTCCCTGCCGCCGATGTTATCCTCTGGTACATCCCAACCGAAGCCTTTCTTCAAGCAATTCCGGACGTGTACCGTTTGGCTCTTGGAAAGGAACTGAAAGGGGCTCAGGTTTCGCAAGGTTTTCTGGAAAGGCGTACGTCGGCATCATCCATCACATCAAGCCGCGTGTTCCCCAATCCAGTTCACGGCACATCTGCATCGCTGGAACTGCTGTTATCAAAACAATGCCGAACGTCTGCTCGATTGGTTGATTTACAGGGAAGCACACTGCGCACACTCTGGACGTCGCACCCCATGCCCTCAGGCGCCACTACCATGCCGATTAGCCATCTCGATGCACTTCCAAATGGCATGTACCTAGTGGTTGTCAGCATCGATGGTACACTTGATCACATCATTCAACGAATTCTCATTGAACGGTAACGCGGAGTGCGTAATGAATCTATTCCTGCATTTTTTTGCTGCTGCTCTAGTGGCCTTCGCTCTTTCGCCGATAACCTCTGTGCACCGCATGAACAGGGCACAGCAGGACGCCGAGCTCAAGGCACAAATCCTGGAACTCGGGGTAACCAACACTCCAAGGCCTCAAGCTACCTTCCCAGGTGTTTTCATAACGGACAACTCGGGATACCCAAAGCCACTGGCCATCAAAAAGCTGGATGTTCAAGTTCAGATCACAGGTACAATCGCAACGACAACGATTGAAATGACGGTCCTGAACCCACATAATAGAATCCTCGAAGGCGAGTTTTCCTTTCCCGTTGCTGATGGGCAAACAGTTAGCCGTTTTGCTTTGGATATCAACGGCAAACTGCGCGATGCCGTGGTGGTTGATAAAAGCAAGGGCAGGCAAACGTTCGAGGAAGTGATACGGACTAAAATCGACCCAGCGCTGCTTGAGTGGACCCGAGACAACAGCTTCCGCACTCGCATCTATCCGATTCCTCCTCGAGGAACTCGACGTGTGCTCATCGCTTACGAACAGCAGCTTGCAACGGTGAGCGATGGTTTCGGTTATACCATCCCCTTTGCGTTTCCAGACACCATTCAAGAGTTCAACTTCCACGCTCTTGTGTGCGGCTTCGGCTTAACTCCATCGTTAACAGGAGGTCCGGTTGAGTCAGTACTGTTCACTCCAAAAGGTCGAGTATTCGAAGTTGCTCTGGCTGAAACGGACATCCTCGTGAACAAGCCGTTTACGATCAGCGTGCCGGTAGTACTCAGCAACCACCAGGTACTTGTACAAAACTTCGGCAATGAGCAATACGCAGGCATTTTTCTAGCATTAAAGCCCAAACAGATTCAACGCCCCTTTCCAAGATCACTAGTGGTTTTCTGGGATGCAAGCATATCCGGTCTCAAGAGAGATGTAGAAAAAGAGTTGCAATTCCTGAAAGACTTCATCATCCGAACACGACCAACGACACTTGAATTGGTTGTGTTTTCCAACGAGGTGATGAACAAGGAAGTGATCTACCGGGCTGACGCCAATGCATTACTCGAACGGTTGCGAGAGATTCCCATGGATGGCGGTACACAGCTTGGTGCTGTTCCATTTGCACAAGCAACTGCCGACCTGGCCATTCTCTGCAGCGACGGTATTTCAACATTCGGGAAACACCAACCAGTCTTGGGTACCGTTCCCGTGCTAACGTTGGCAAGCAGCGCGCATGCAGATCATGCCGTGCTGCGCGGCATCAGTTCAGCCACGGGTGGGCAGTTCATCAACATTACACAAAAGGATGTGCAGGGGGCTGTGGCAGACGCCCTCACGGACAAGATGGCTGTGCGCAGCGTGGATGTGATTGATGGTCGTATGGATCAATTGAGACCACTTGGTGTTATTGCCGTTGAACAGGTAACCACGATCACGGGTAGGCTGTTGTCATCTTCCGCAACACTGCGCATTACCACTTCGATCGCAGGTGATGCACCACACGTTGAAACCATCACAATAAATGCATCAGAACACTACATTGAGGGCACAACCATACCTCGATTGTGGGCATCACAAGATCTGCAAAGGCTAAGTGCTGACCGTGAGCGAAACGCTGATTCAATCGCGGCGATTGGTAGAAAGTTCAGCATTGTTACTCCGGGCACTTCACTTATTGTACTTGAGAGAATTGAAGATTACGTCCGATTCGACATCCCCCCCCCTTCGTCAGAACCAGAGCTTGCGCAACAGTTCAGGCAACATCGTAAAGACGTTGAACTTGAACGCTCGCGTCAGCAGGCAGAACACAACGAACGTGTTCGGGCCATGCTCAAGAATGCAGGGCTGAAACAGCCTCTAGTACCATCTACAAAGGATGCCAACTTCTGGTTGTGGCCCAATGCGCTTGTATTGCCAAGTAACGCTCGCGTGGATGATCTGGCCTCGTTGCGTGGAACAATCGTTACTTCAGATGGGCCTCCAATACCGGGTGGAAACGTTCAAATCGTAGATCTCGGTATAAGCAGGCAGAGCAATGAGAGGGGTGAATTCACCTTCGAGAGATTGCCGAAGGGTACCTATCAACTTGCCGTCCAAGCGCCGGGCTATCAAACCATGTACGCAACGGCTACCCTAAAGCCACAACAGACCAATTTCGTCCGACTGGCTGTTGATACAATCAACATGCACAGCGGTACACTTCCAGATAATCCCAAACGCAACGGGAAGGCCGTGGTCGCTAGTACATCCTCCGAATTCGGGAATCATCAGTATGAAAGTTCGCTGGATGTGTCTCAAACGGGTATTCTGGCAGTCGTTGTTGCAGATGAGGAACCACTAATTACGTCATCATCTGGCTCTGGTGCTAACGGAGCCTACATGGTGAAAGGCCGGTTAGACCAAACAGAGAGTGATGTTCTTGTGCCTGCTGATGATGCAGACGCTCTAATCATGCTTCCTGAGGAGGATGAAGCCATACCCTTCGTGTCCAGAGATGCCTGGACGGAGACGCTGAACAGCACGCCTGCCACAAACGTGTACGCAACCTATCTCGAGCTTCGGCACAAGTTTTTTGATGCAACGGGATTCTACCTGGACGTGGCTGATGCCTTGATTGCTGCACAACAACCCGACAGAGCACTTCGGGTTTTGTCGGCCCTAGCAGAACTGCAGGGTGAAGACTCTCGCACCCTTCGAATACTCGCACACCGCCTTATGCAGCTCAAGAAACCCCAGCTGGCCGTGATGGTCTTTGAGGATGTTCAACGTATTCGTAACGAGGAACCGCAGAGTTATCGAGACCTTGGACTTGCACTAGCGGAGTGTGGACGTTACAATGAAGCTGTAAAGCAGTTTCTACATGTTATTGAACATCCGTGGCACGATCGCTTTCCCGAAGTGGAGATTATTGCTGCACGAGAGCTTTCGCGCATTGTGGGTCGTGGCTATGTTGATAAGCGCAGCATTGACAGCAGTTACCTGATTCCTTACCAAAGTGATGTTCGCGTTGTGCTCTCGTGGGATGCCGATAATTGCGATATGGACCTCTGGGTAACCGATCCCGATGGCGAAACGTGCAAGTACAACCACCGAAACACTGTCCTTGGTGGCTCGATGTCGAGAGACCTTACGGGAGGATATGGACCAGAAGAATTTGTGTTACCCAATGCGAAGAAGGGCGCATACCGGATTCAAGTGCACTACTACGGCGACCGGCAGCAAAACCTTGCACGCCCAACCACTGTGCAAGTGGTTATGTACACGCGCTATGGTCTTGCCGAAGAGCAACATGATGCCGTAACGATGCGCGTGGATGGAGTGCAGAGGGTGATAGAGGTGGGGAGGGTGGTGGTGAATTAGAGGGACTAGAGGGACTAGAGGGACTAGAGGGACTAGAGGGACTAGAGGGTGAGGGTGAGGGTGAGGGGTGAGGGTGAGTGTGAGGGTGAGGGGTGAGGGTGAGGGGTGAGGGTGAGGGCGTAGAGTGCAGGCTGTAGGCGCAAGGTGTAGGGCGTAGGGGGGGAGGTTTAGGGCTTCTTGCGCGAAACCCAAAGGTCGAGGAGGCCGGGGCCACCGGGTCTGTCGGATGCGAATACGATGGTTGCGTCGGGGAGGATGGTGGGGTCGCTTTCGTTGAACTCGGTGTTGAACCATTCAAGAGGTTCGGGCTCTTGCCAGACGCCGTCGCGGAGAACGACGATAAACAGGTCGAAACCGCCTTTGCCACCATAGCCATTCGAGGCATATAGAAGCGTGTCATTCGAAAGGAAGAAGGGTGTGATCTCGTCGCCTTCGCTATTCACGTTGCTGGACAGTTGTACGGGTTCACCCCATGTGAGGTCGGATCGGCGGTCACAGATCCACAGGTCAAGTCCGCCTAAGCCCCCTTCCCTATCTGATGCAAATACCAGCTGGGTGCCATCGGGCGAGAGCGTGGGCTGTGAGTCAAATCCGTTGCGGATAATACTTGGAATGGGATGACCTTCATTTAATGCCAGTTCGTTTGTTGGCACCGTGATGATGGTTGGCCATGCTTGCCGCTCGTGCGCCACAAAGGCAACGCCAACTGCCTCACCCCCCAAACCAAAGCTCACATAGGCTCGCCACCGGCCGGGTGCATTGAATGTTCCTTCCACAGGTTCCGCCGATGCCTGAATGGTGCCTTTATCCGTTGAATGCTGATAAGGAACTTGCCAGATGCTTGCCACACCGGTTCGCTCAGTGGTAATCAGTAATCGATTACGGTCAGGCTGCCATATTGGTGCGTAGTCGTTGGCTTCGCTGTTAACGGCCGGCAGTGGTGAAGGCACTTCGTAACCGTCAGTGAACACGGCGGTGCCGGTCATGGCTTGTGCTGAACAATGCTCAGGCCTACATGTTAGCAAAACGAAACCGAGCAGTGCAACGGCTGAAGTTTTCATACACCACGAGTTTCCGGTGACCAGATGTGCTTATGCATTTGCATCTGAAATCGTACAGGCAAGCGATCGGCAAGGATCCAGTTCACAAGGTCTACATACTCCACAATGCCGAATGCCGGTGAAAAGAGAACTGCCGCAACGCGGTCGTACAGAGTGTGCTCGGCAACAAAACTGCGGGCCCACTCATAATCACTGCGCGATGCAATGACGAACTTGACCTCGTCGTGCGGTTGCAGGTGGTTGAGATTCTCCAAGCGATTTAACGTGCTCATACGTGAGTCTAGGCACTTGATATCCAGAATGCGAATCACACGCCGATCAACGGGTGCAATGTCCATGTGACCACCTGTTTCGATGGCAACCAGATACCCTTCGTTACACAGTGCCGACATCAACGGCAACACGTCCGGCTGTTCGAGTGGCTCACCACCGGTGAATTCCACGAACCGGCAATCGTAGGCAGCGATGGCCGTGCGGATATCATCGGGCGTCATCTCAAGGGCCTTAACACGATGATCCAGTGCGTACGGTGTATCGCACCATGTGCACCGGAGCTTGCAGCCCTGTAGACGTACGAACACGCATGGCATCCCTGCACGAGTACCTTCGCCTTGAACAGAGTAGAAGATTTCGCTGATGTTCATTGAGGTTGATTATCCTTTTCGATACAGCACCAATATGTAGCAGAACTGCACCGACTGCCGGAGGTCATGCAACAACTTCAAAACTACCAGACTGCCGAAGTGCTTCCATATGGTGCCTCACAACGTTGTGCTCTGGCTGTTGCAACTGCGGATCTGTTTCAAGCATGCTGAAGGCATCCTTTCTTGCCTCCGACATGAGTTGTGCGTCGGTGACAACGTTGGCAAAGGTGAACTCAGGCAAGCCGCTTTGGCGTGTACCAAGTACATCACCCGGGCCGCGCAACTCAAGGTCAACCTGTGCTATCCGGAATCCATCGTTGGTGTCTTCCATTGTTCGCAGGCGAACAACCGAGCCCGCTCTGTCCGTTGCAGTTGAACTCCCCCGCATGGCATACTGGAAGTGATCCTTGGTTGCCAACAAACAGTAGCTCTGATGTTCACCACGACCTACACGGCCGCGCAGCTGATGCAATTGTGCAAGGCCAAATCGTTCTGCGTTCTCGATAAGCATCACTGTGGCGTTGCTCACATCCACACCTACTTCAATCACGGTGGTAGCAACCAGTACATCAATCTCTTTGCGTAGGAACTCCTGCATCACATCATCCTTCTCGTACCACAACATCTGTCCATGAAGGAGTCCAACGCGCAGATCCGGGAACACAGTTTGTGATAGGTACTCATGATGTTCTATCGCACTCTTCAGCTCCATCTTCTCGCTCTTCTCTACGAGGGGATACACGATGTATGCCTGCCGACCCTCGTGTACCTGCTGCCTAATGAACGAGTATGCCTGATCAAGATTCGACTCGAACACCACCTTGGTTCGAATGGGTTTTCGGTTTGCTGGCAACTCGTCGATCACCGACACATCCAGGTCGCCATACACGCTCATGGCAAGCGTTCGAGGGATGGGCGTGGCACTCATCACGAGCACGTGCGGCTGTACCTCCGTAACACCTTCCGCATGCTGCTGATCCTCTTGAACGGCTTGATGAGAGCGCCGCGCCAGCTTCTGTAACTCCGCCCTTTGTGCAACACCAAAACGATGTTGCTCATCGATCACGATGAGGCCCAGATTGTGATACCGCACATTGGCCTCGAACAGTGCATGCGTACCTACAATGATGTGGGCCTCGCCACTGTTGATACGCTCGATGGCTTCATGGCGTGCACGTTTGTTCTGACCTCCAACAAGCTGCTCGACAACAACGGCCGTACCACGCATCCATCGCATTATTCCTCGGTGGTGCTGCTCGGCCAGAATCTCCGTTGGTGCCATGATAACGGCCTGGTAGCCATTGTCAACTGCATTCAACATGCACAGCAAGGCAACGATCGTCTTACCACTGCCAACATCTCCCTGCAGCAATCGATTCATTGCCGAACCACTCGTCATATCCGTAACGATCTCGTGAATCACCCTTCGTTGGGCAGCCGTGAGCTGGAATGGCAGTTGTTCCACCAAGGCACGTGCTCGTGGACTGCGTGCCTGCATGCGTATTCCGTTCTGCGGACGTTTGTTTGCCGCATGACGCAGTGCCATGTTGAGTTGGAAGAAGAACAACTCTTCGTAAATCAGTCTACGGCGTGCTTCGTTAGCATGCCCTATGGAAGGGGGCTGATGCAAATAGCGATAGGCTTCGCGCCGTGGCAACAGTTTGCGGGATTGCAAAAGGCTGGGAGGTAGCACCTCCTCCACACCTGCCAAAGCCCCTTCCAAAACCTGGTCTACTATGCTCCGCAGCAATCGCATGGTAACACCGGCTGAGCGGAGTTGCTGCGACAACGAGTATGTGGCCAGGACTATGCCACTAGAGATTCGTTCTACGTCTTCGTCGTCAATCTTTTCAAGTTCCGGATGGGTGAACGTAAGCTGATTCCACCGCGCGTCGAACTCAGGAACACCACTCACCATGAACTTTGCACCAGGCACAACAATGGTTCGGAAGTAATTCACGGCATTCCAGAATACAAGCCTTGCCGTGGTGCCTGAATCGTCCGTGACCACCGCCTGTAACATCCGGCGGTGCTTTCCTACAACGCGTTCCGCCACGCTAAGGATGGTAACCACAACGGATACTTCTCTGGTGATAGCTGCAATCTCCTGAACGGATGCAGTTGCCCAGAGTGATGGACTACGTAATCGATCAATGAGAGCTGCTAACGATCCAACAGCACTGCGATCCACATAGCCACGCGGCACAAGCGATAGCACATCTGCCGGCGTGCGGATGCCTTCAAGAGCTAGGGCGTGGGCCCGCCGAGGACCCACGCCCTTTAGATATTGCAGTGCGTCAGACAATTACTCCTGTGCCTTGGCCTTGAGCAGCTCTGTGCCTGCTGCGTCAAATAGGGTGAGAACATCGTCTTCAACCTTCATCTTGGCGGCCTTCGAGAGTGCGTCAAGAAAGGCTGTTTCAACCGTCATGTCAGAACACGCCTTCTTCGTCACCGCCAAGTTCTTGAATCGCAGTGCGGTAAGGTCATTGTCGTATGGGCCAGTATAGTTGTTGCATCCTGTAGATCCGCTCACGGTAAGCTTGGAAGGGTCGAATGCCATGGTGGGAAGCATACTAGCATCCATACCTTCAAGGTTCTTGGCACCAATCTGAATAACGCGCCATGCAGCACTCGTTGGGTCGGTTTTTACTTCCTTCGAGCTGGAACAGGCCATTAGAGAGAATGTGGCCACAACGATTGTAGCGATAGTAAGTCGGTTCATAGTACTCCTATAGTTGGTGATCTCGAACAAACACGATGTAATCAGTTCTTGGTGGAGGGATACCTTTCAGGCGTAACATCCTAACCAATTCACCCAGATGATGGGTGTTGTGGTTGATGATATGCATGAGCATGCGCCGAACTTCGTGCACAAACGAGTTGCCTTGAAAGTCTACATAGGGGATGCTGGTTACAAGTCGGTCATCGCCGCCAACCTGCAGCCAACTTATCCATTCGCTCGTGGTCTGCTTGGAGATCTTCACCAGTTCGTCAAACGGATGCTCGGTGCTGATAGAACTGGATACCACACCGTCACGCGCGCGTTCCAGCCAAATTTGGCGTGCGTTCACAACATGATTCAACAGCCATACCACGCGCTCGTCTGTGTGCAGCTCGTTCTCACGTAAGGCTGTCACCAGCCGCTCAAGCTGCCAATCCCCAAACTGCAGTAGTTCTGAAAACCAATCAGTGGAAGTTGACATTGGTCATCCATTTATACACGTCATCTGCCTCTCCATACCGAATAGCGTTAAGCCGTTGCTTGATGCGATTGGCCACGCTGTCTTCGATAACAGGTAGCTCAAGGTCAACACCATCAATGTTGATGAGCCCGATTGGGGCCACAGAAGCAGCGGTACCAATGCCCATTGCCTCGGTTACATCACCGGAGGGTATACCTTCGAGCAGCTCGTCAATGGTCACGGGCCTTTCTACGACTTCCACATCCATGTCACGAGCCAGTGTGAGCACTGCATCGCGCGTAACGCCATCCAGAATTGTATCGCTCAAGGGGGGGGTAACCAAAGCCCCCTTCACAACAAAAGCAATGTTGGTGGCACCACTCTCCTCTACACGTGTGTGTGTGTGGGCGTCCGTCCACAAAACCTGGTCGTAGCCAGCATCGCGGGCAAGTTTGGTAGGAAGCATTGCCGCTGCATAGTTACCGCCGCACTTGGCATATCCAGTACCGCCGGGTGCAGCACGCACGTACTCGCGCTCTACCTTGATGCTCATGCGACTTTTGAACAGCGGACGGAACGGTGCGCCTAAAACCAGGAACATGAATTGTTCAGCAGGTTTTAATCCAACGTGTTCTTCGCTTGCAAACACCAGCGGACGCAGGTAAAAGGCACTATCCGGTCCGCGCGGCACCCAACCATTGTCGACAGCTACAAGCTCATGCACAGCCGCAGAAAAGAGGTCGGCTGGAACTTCCGGCATACACATTCGCGCAAGCGACTTCTGCAAGCGCTCGTGGTGTTTCTCCCAGCGGAACACGCGAATCACATCATCCACACCACGGTAGGCCTTCATGCCTTCAAACACCGTCTGGGCGTAGTGGAGAACGATGCTGAATGGGGCTAGAGGTATCGCGCGATAGGGTTGAATTCGGGCTTTGCGCCACACGTTGTTGGCGTATTCGGCAACGGCCATGTGGTCGGATGGAAGGTTGGTCTGGCGTCCGCCCAGCACCGCCTCGGCATCAAGCTTAGGTGCCGTTGTGAGGTCTATTGGAATATGCATCCGACAAAGTTATGGTTCGACTTCGGGATCACCGCGCCCTCCGCCACGTCTCGATGCGGTCGCTGATCTGTATGCTAACCGAGCTCCCTGCCAGCGCCACCTGAGCGGCCATCGCCTCAGTCATCCATGGCAGCAAGTATTGCACCACGCCACCGGCCTCCTTCACCATGCCCTGAAGCCACGGCTCGAACATTACGGCAAGCTGCAGAACCTTACCGGCGGGGTCGTAGAGCACATACCGCTCCGACCGTATGAGCTTTCGAAGCTGCCCGCGTAGCTCGGATTGCACTGTACGCGCATACAGCGCATGTGCTGGAAACGGCGGACCCGTGCTGCTGCCGGTGCAGAGAAAGACTACAATCTTGGTCTCTACGCAAACAGATCACCATTCACGGACATTCTCTCACTATCAGCTGCATTGCAATCGGGACTATTCAGTTGAAGCAACCACACTGAGTCCAAACTGTTGAATACATGTGGATAAGAAGTTTTGAAACGACTTGTTCTAATGCACCGGGGGGGTAGTTTTACGTACGGAAGAACAGCGCCATTCTGAACCGGTTTTTGTTCTACCACAGTTAAAAGAAGGGAGCCGAAATGAAACGAGCTTCTGTCGGGGTAACATTGCAACTTCTGATTGCAATCGAGGTTTTTGCCGCTCGGCCAGCGTTTGTTCCAAGCCACGCATATTGGCGAATAGATAGACACGATGCCACACCAGCCAATGCTCAAGGTAAGTGGGAAGAGGTGGGTGTGTATCCGGGAGAAGACGGTGATTGGGGACAGGGAGCGTGCGTAGGTGGCGGAACTGAATGTCATTTAAACGACTATTGCACCTGGTGGGAACTGAGTGTATCCCCACCAAGTCCACCGACTGGATTCTCACCAGTGGAGTTTGGGTCAAGCGGATTCCCCGCAGGCTACAACCCTAGCACAGGGATGTACTACTATTAGCAACCAACATCAGCTACGTCCGAAGCAGCCACGGGGGCTTGCCATTGGCCCCCGTGGTTTTCTGCTGCTTCTCGTTGTGTGGGTAGGTTTCTTCTGTTGGTCTTGTGAGTTCAGCGAAACACAATCCTTGTCCAAGAAAGCCAAGGTGATACCTCACATAAAGATTTCTGTTGATGGCGAACCTGGTTATATAGCTGGCAGCAAAAATTCTGTGCACCTCGTTGTTCCAGAGATGTACCGAGATTCAGTAGCGTCAATTCTGGTGCACCTGTCAAGGTCAGGCCTGCGAGCAGACACAAGTTTTTCAATTCCGTTGCCTACAATTGGTGGAATTGAAAGGACCTCCCAAACGATTCTTCCGAGTTCTACCACATCGGTCGCACTTTCAGCATGGTTCGGCTGGCATCATGATCCGGCCATGGAGCGTGTTGCCACTCCGTTGCACGAAAATCGTCGTCCAGATGTTTATCAGTTAAGGGCCGTCAATTCACTTGACTCTCTTGAGCAGTTGCAGCGCACAAGTGTGACGGACCCGACGGCGTATACACTTCGAATGGTTGAACTGATTGCGAGAGATTCCATCGTCAGCACACATGATCTGGAGCGATGTGAACGATCACTTGACTTTGTGCATGGGACCTATGAACGATCAGTGATTCGCTACTCAGTCTCTTTACTTTCTAGCAGACCAAGTTTTGATTCACTCCAAAGTGCACTGTTACGTAATCAGGATGGTAGCGACCCACTTAACAATGGCAACTATTCGACGGTGCTGATGACCTTGCTATTCCGGCCGACCCTGATGAGATACAAGGAGGACGTGCTGCAACTTGTTGGCACACTCATGTCTGCTCGTCCCGAGTCGTTGTTTGCAAGGCAATATGTTCGGTTGTTCCGTGGCAGTTGGAGTGAAAGCGATTACGTCAACATCGTATCCAAAGTAGCATCGATCGGAAAGAACATCTACACAATGAACTTTCTGGGTAGACTTGTTTCGAGCAATACGAGGGGATATGCCAAGAAGTCTGTGATGTTATCAGCCAATCTGCTAAGCGGTCTCGCCGACAGCATAGTAAGAATTCGAACTGTACAGCAAGGGCCTATGGATGACCTTCAGGCCTCAATGTGGACTGGTAGACAGCTACTAGCGATGGCAGAGCTGAGTGTCTTAAAGATTACGAACCGTGATACATCGTTTCTCCGCCCTATTCGACTCATATTACCAACGTTGGACCGCAGTTCAGTGTTGGCATGTGGACTGGCCGTGAGTGCTGCTTTCGGCTTAAAGGAGCTTGGTTTAGCTGACAGGTCTTATCCATTCTTCGCTATAGCCTATCGGTACGTCCCATCAGACTCACGTCCGAAAACGATCTTGGATCGTCGCTTCGCGCCACAGATAAAGCAGTACCAATTGGATTCACTCGTTACCATTTTGGAAGGAGAGGGCTTCCTCTCTCCTGAGCGTGCTCTCGATTCTCCCAGTGAACTTCTTTCAGCACGAATTGAGCCAGGTCACCCGAGTGTTGTGATCTTCGTTTCCAGTTCATGCTCAGCATGCGGTACAGAGATTGCTTTGCTAAAGCAACTACAATCAAGTGGATTGCGCTTCAACATCCTTATCGTCTTTGTTGGCAGTTGGCAGGCCAAGCAGAAGCAGCGATATCTGGATGATTCAAGTCTGACCTGCGTTGAGAACACTCCACCCGATTATGTTGATCGACTCATGATTGCAGCCGTGCCAACGTCCCTGATTGTTACATCAGAAGGGGGAACGTTCATGCGTTTTGATGGGCTGCCAGACAAAATCCAACTCAGATCGTCTATTATAGCCGCTAGTTCAGTTCGAAAAATCTGATATGAACTAAACGATTTCCTCTTAGGTTGCCTCGCTCACCATCATCTTTTCTTCCGCCACGTCTCGATGCGGTCGCTGATCTGTATTCTAACCGAGCTCCCTGCAAGCGCCACCTGAGCGGCCATCGCCTCGGTCATCCATGGCAGCAAATATTGCACCACACCACCGGCCTCCTTCTCCATGGCCCGAAGCCACGGCTCGAACATTACGGCAAGCTGCAGAACCTTACCGGCGGGGTCGTA
>CAZUGQ010000033.1:0-19383 GCA_964620125.1 uncultured Hyphomicrobiales bacterium | reverse complement strand
TTTCGACAACTACGATTGACTAACTCACGTGTCTAGTTTTAGCCAACCACCCCACAGTGAACGGCAACCTTCGCCTCAATGCCGGCACGAGTTCTTCTATTGTTGGCAACAACGATCTTGTGCTCGAGCAGAACGGTGATACGTTCGGCTGGTCGCGCCTACGCATTCAGCACCGCAACGGATCTAATGGTGCGTTGTTCGAAACACAAAGCGGCGGTGGTGCTCCTAACCTTGTAGACTTTGGATTCAAGCCGGGAGCTGGTCCGCAGAGCAACATTCGTTTGGAGTGGCGTCCAGGTTCCTTGCGTAACTCTGGCAATACCACGTATGGAGAGTTCCAGTACTTCTTTGGAACTACGACAACGCCAACCTACGCTGCAAGTTTTGGCACAGTAGCAACATCGTTCGAAGTAGGCAATGTTGCCATAGGCCACACTAATCCGCTTGCAAAGTTTACTGTCGGTACAAGCAACCAAGAGTTTCGCGTAAACTCCAGCGGCGACCTCATCCGCATCAACAACGTGCCCTACACGTGGCCAACAACCAACGCCACTGCAACCGGGTATGTGCTTAGCAGCACAACCGGCGGAACTCTCTCGTGGGTTGATCCCGCAACGTTCCTCCCTACCGGTGCAGCAAATCAGACTCTGTACCACAACGGAAGCACGTTCGTTGCATCGAGTGCCTTGCAGAATGATGGAACGGACGTAACGGTAACAGGCGTACTGAACGCAAACAACGGTATCGAGGTTACTGGTGCTGCGCTCCATGTTGTAACCAACACGGATCTTGACGCAGCACTTACCGTTGATGGGTCAGTTACCCTGGGAGACGGTTTAGGAGCATCTGATGCAATGTCTATCACATCCAGAAATGCAGACGTTACGCTTTCGGCCACAGCTCCATCATCGCCCGCCAATGTTGTGATTTCAGTTCCTGGAGGCGTGAACGGAGACTTACGGCTTGTAAACATTGATCCATATACCGTTGCAGTAAGCAACACCTACCTGATGCTTGATGCCTCCAACAACGTTCGTGCGTATACCACAACGGGTGTGCCTCCAAGTGGATCGGGAACAGCAGGGCAGACAACGCGGTGGACATCGGCATCGACACTCGGTGATGGATCTCTATCGGACGATGGCGCCGGTGGGTTTGGAATGACTGGCAATTTGTCTTTCACTTCATCTGGCAATACATCGTTCACCGCAACAGGTAATTACTCTATCCTCACCAGTGGCAACTTTAGTGCCACGGCCAGCGGTACTGCCTCGCTCTCTGCATCCACCACAGTATCCATCACTACAGGCGCATCCAGTGAGCTAACACTGGGGAACAGTGCTGCCACTGCGTCGATTAGCCTAGAAACTCATACCACCGCAGCAAGGGACTTAACTCTGGAAGGTAATCTGAAAGGGGCTGGGGCAGACCGCTTTGCCAATCGCGCCACCATCACCGGTAACGGAACAGCAACAACGTTCGACATACCGAACACGCAGGTTACCACCAACTCTGTGATTATGGTTACCCTCGAGGATGGCACTGACGCCAACTTTTACAACTGGAAGGTAACCGCAAAAGATCCCGGCGTTGACTTCACGCTTCAGCTTAATGCTGCCATTGCCAATGGTAGTACGAAGATTGTGAACTACATCATCGTAAATCCATAAAGCTCGGAGTAAACACCATGTCTCAATTGAAACTTGCTCTGATTACTGCTGTCCTGCTCGCATCAGGTGGGCATCTCCGAGCTCAACAAACCAATGCCAGTATCATTTACCTAGCGATACCAGGTGAGACTTCGGGCATTCTACTTCAGCCCCCTACCGGACTCAGCAGTAATCAGACGTTTACGTTCCCAACCAGTGGTGGAGAGTTGCTAATACTCAGCAGCCCTGGTGTATCACCATCGTGGCTGCTTGGTGGTAATGCCACCGCGGCTGCCGAATCGCTCGGTTCCACCTCTGGTTTCGACGTTAGCCTGATTGCGAACAATAATCAGCACCTGCGGCTGGTGAGTAGTGGCAATACCATTTTTACAAGGAATGTTGAGCTTGCGTCTACCATACCACTCATCATGAGGGATGCCGACGACACGCATCAAACGATTTTGCTTCCCGGGAATCAAACCACAGACATCAACTACACGCTGCCCGCAACGCTACCTTCGACCAACCAGGTAATGACGGCAACGAGTGTATCTGGCAGCAATGTTACGCTTGGTTGGTCATCTGTGACGAGTGGGTCAAATACACTTACCTTCAAAGAGATGGACACTGCCGATGTAAACATAGACGATGATGATTACGACACACTTGAAGTGTTCACCACGGGATTGGCAGCCAATACGCAATACGAGTTTGACTTGCTACTGCTAGCGGATTGCAGTAGTGGAAATGAGAATCTGGATGTTCAATTCACGTTAACGTCGGGTACGATCACCTACATCTATCACCGGTACGATAATGGTTCGAATGGTGAGCTTGTTGCATCGGATGTATCGGGTTCTACAATAAGTGATCTGAATACAGATTCAGGAGATCGAATATTTAGAGTAGAGGGAGCAATCTCAACAGCCGGTTCCGGCGGAGATTTCATGGTGCTTTTCAAAATGAACTCCGGTGAAAACGGTACCCGCGATGTGAGGATAAATATTGGGTCTTTTCTCAAACTCAGATAAAGGTTTGAAGGGCGAGTAGATTTGTGCCATGCCCGAATCTGGCCGAACGCCGCTTCTTGCGGCTGTAGACGTTGGTGGTACGTACATCAAATACGGAGTGGTTGAATACGACCAAGCTACTGCTCGAGCCGCGGTGTTGTGGCATTCCTCGATACCCACACATGCAAGCGACGGGGTAGATGCCGTGCTGGAACGGATTGTGGGGCTGGTTGAGGAAATAGGCTGTAGAAATGCAGAGATTCAATCAATCGGCCTCGGAGTGCCGGGGATAATAGTACCCGGCACTGGTATTGTACGCAACCCCCCAAATCTTCCCGGCTGGACTAACGTCGACCTTTCGGCATACTTGCGTGAGCACTCGCAAAATGCTGCCACTCTGCCGGTGTACGTCGAAAACGATGCCAACTGCGGTGCTCTTGCAGAATTATGGGCGGGGGCTGGTAAAGGCCGAAGGAACTTCGTGTACGTTACACTCGGAACCGGTATCGGAGGGGGACTTGTCTTGGATGGTCGATTGTATACTGGTGATCATGGTGAAGCTGGAGAGATCGGACACATGATGCAGCATGCATTGTGTGAGGACAGGAATAAGCGTACCGCCGCAGACCGATTCGGCTCACCAAAACTTGAAGATGTGGTCGGCATACAGGGAATCATAGATCGTTACGGCGAAGAAGTAACCGTACGTGAGATTGACGAACGTGCAGCTCTTGGCGACGCTCGTGCACGTAAGGTTCTCGACGACACCGGTGAAATACTGGGCTGGGCACTCTGTGATGTCTTGGCGGTGTTAGGCGTCCGCACGATAATTGTTGGTGGTGGAGTAAGCAGATCGACAATCGTTCTTGATGCCATCACGAGAACACTTCGGCAGAGCCCCTTACCAACACAAGCAGCCAATGTTCAACTCTTGCAAGCGCACTTTGTAGACCATGCAGGATTAGTGGGCGCTGCCCTGCTGGGAGTTGCCTAAATTCGCACCTTCCATTCATCGTCTCGGTTCACATGCAGAACTCCTCGCGTACGCTGCACTATGTGTTCGCAGCACTGGCCTTTCTTGTAGCGCTTGTTACGTACACACTTACGGTGCAGCCAACCGTTCCATTCTGGGATTGCGGTGAATTCACTGCAGCGGCTGTGCAGCAGCAGGTACCTCACCCTCCGGGAGCCCCACTATTCCTGATGCTGGGCAAGGTGTTCCACCTGATACCGTTTGGCGACGATGGATGGCGTGTGAACATGCTGAGCGTAATATCAAGTGCACTTACGGTACTGCTTCTGTATCTCATAACAGAAAAAGTTATCCGGCATTTCTTTCTTGAGTCGTTGAATGAGGGAGGGAACTCTCTCCTTGTGTTCGGTAGCGCACTCGTAGCTGCACTCACCTACACCTATACGGACACATTCTGGTTCAACGCCGTGGAGAGTGAGGTGTATGCGGCTTCATCACTCTTCGTAGCGCTCATCGTGTGGATCATGATGATTTGGAGCGAGAAGGCCGATGAGCCAGGCCATGAAAAATATTTGCTGCTCATCGCCTACCTGATCGGTCTGTCGGTAGGTGTTCACCTTCTTTCAATCCTTACAATCTTCTCGCTGGTACTACTCATCTACCTTCGCAAGTATCAGGTAAGCACGCGTGGTCTGATTACAACGGGTGTGGTTGCGGTGATAGCCTTTGTGGCGATCTACTACTTTATCATCATGCGGTTGCCGGCATTCTTTGCTGGTACGCTACCATTCTTCAAGTCGGAAGCACGGGAGTATCCGATAACTGATAACCCACTTGTGGTGGTTCTGGGCTTGGCCCTGCTGGCCAGCGTTGGGTATGCCCTGTGGTGGGGTAGGCGCACTGGTCACCACATCGTTGCGTTAAGCGCCACCAGCGTACTGCTCATGGTTCTGGGCTACAGTACCTATGCACATATCCTCGTGCGTGCAAACAGCAACCCCCCGATGAACGAAAACAAGCCTGACAGCTTCAGTGACCTTGTTTCATACCTCGGTCGCGAACAATACGGCGAAGCTCCCATGTGGCCACGGCGCTATCAAACAGATCAGCGATTCCGTAAAGCCTATCTCGATGCTGGCAAGTGGAATGAACCTGCTACGAAGATCGTAACACGCAAGGACGGCAACCGCATGCGTGTACCGGATTACGACAACACGAAAATCAATACCGCTGGTGAGCTGAAGTACCTCTGGGATTATCAACTCAATCACATGTACATCCGGTACTTCCTGTGGAACTTCTCGGGAAGAGTGAGTGACCGACAGGATGCTCCAGCCTACGTGCCGCTCGTTACCTCGAAGTCTACCGTAAACTACTGGACCCATAAGATTGGCTATCCTGAAGCATGGCCCATTAACCTCTGGGCTCTGCCGTTAATACTGGGTCTGGTGGGTATCCTGGTTCACTTCCAGCGCGATAAACGAATGGCCGTAATCTACCTGCTCCTGTTTCTTATGACGGGTGCCTTGGCTGCCTTGCAACAGAATCAACAAAACCCTCAGCCCCGTGAACGGGATTACTTCTACGTAGCCTCCTTCATGGTGTACGCCATGTGGGTTGGCATTGGTGCATTTGGCCTTATCGAACGGTGGCGCAAAAGTTCCATGGCAATCGGGGGGGCACTTGCAGGCATCATCCTTGTTGTGCCAGTGAATATGGCTTTGCAGGGCTGGCCTTCGCACAGTAGGGCAGGGAACTACATGGCTTTCGACTATGCTTACAACATCCTCCAAAGTGCAGAGAAGGATGCAATCATCTTTACCAATGGCGACAACGATACCTTCCCCGTTTGGTATCTTCAAGATGTCGCTGGTGTACGCAGAGACGTTCGCATCGTGAACCTCTCGCTGGGCCAAACTACATGGTACATCGAGCAGCTCAAGAACCAATCACCACACGGTGCTAAGAAGATTCCGTTGTCATTCTCCGATGAGTCCCTCACGGTTCCGGAAGACGACCCACGTGCTTTGAGTTACGACCTTGGATATGAAGAAGTGGTGGAGGTACCAGTAAGCCCAAGCATACTGAGCAAGTACACCACAGACACCACGCTCATCAAATCCGGTGTGTTTCGGTGGACCTTTAAAGGCTCCGAACGCAGGCGCGACGAACGAGGCCGGTCTGAGTACTTTATCGGTGTACAACACAAACTTGTAAAGGACATCATCCAGCAAACGCGATTCGAACGTCCAGTGTACTTCAGTACCTCTGTTGGGGATCCTTCATGGGCCGATGAGTTTGTTGGCCTTGGTGACTACCTGCGCCTGGAAGGCATGTGCTTACGCGTATGCCCTGTGCCGCAGCAGTCTACCATTGGTGAAGGTGTAGACCAGAAGGCAATGGAAGCTTCTCTGATGAATACCATCGAGGGTGATACATACTACAAAGAACCACATCAGGGCCTCAAGTTCCGAAACCTGGGGGGGGGAAGCACATACTATGACGATGTGCACCGTGGCTACGTACTCAACTATCGCAACGTATTCTACAAGTATGCAACCTACCTGCTCTATGACCTGCGGGACACTGCACGTGCTGCACAGGTAGTGCGGCGCATGAATGAGAAGTTGTCGCTCGACCGATTCCCTATGGGCGTTACGTTCGAGCTTCAGATGGCAAAATTCTCGGAAGTATGCAAGGATACTGCGTCGGCAAAGGCTTTGGCATCACGGGCACTCGAAAGCGCACGCGCACTCATTAGCAATCCGTCACTCAAGGCTGTAGAGCCACAGTTTCAGGAAGGTTCACTTCCAGAGCGATATGCTGCCGAGGCCTGCATCATTCTTGGCAATTGGGATGGAGCGCGCAGTTACTACAAGCAGCTTCGATCAATGCAGCCAGACCCGCTCCTTGACTACTTGATTGACGAGGTGGACATCTACAAGCTTGAGTATGCCGGAGATCTGAAGGGGGCTTTGGCAGCCGCGGAAGCCCTGCAGAACAAGTACCCAAGCACTGGCGACAAACGAACTCAGGAGGCAGCATCGCTGCTGATGCGCAGGATTGTTGCGTTGCGTGAGCGTCTGGGTCTGTTCATGCAACCCACCATAACGATGGTGAACTAACCTTGGATCTTGCTCTAGCTCCCTTTACGCTACTTACTCTGGCCGTCACTGTTATCGTTACAGTGGCGGCCTTTCAGCGTGAAGAGCTGTACGAGAGCTTGATGTTTAGTGTCGACGCAGTTCTGCGTAAGGGCGAGTGGTGGCGATTGTTCACGTCGGCCCTCATCCATGCTGACTGGCCTCATCTGATATTCAACGTCATTTCGCTGTTGTCGTTCGGATTCATGGTGGAGCACGCCATTCACACGTGGCGGTTCGCTCTGTTGTACATCCTGGGTGTGATGGTTGCTTCCTTTACCAGTCTGATTCTGTATAGAGATGCCGCAGATTACCGTGCCGTAGGTGCAAGTGGTGGCGTTTGCGCAGTGATTGGCTGCAGCACGGTGCTCTTTCCGGACTTAGGCATGTATGTATTCTTCGTCCCTATCGCCATCCCTGCCTGGATTGTCGGGGCCGCATTCATTGTGTACTCGGTGGTAGGTGCCCGTGAGCAATGGGATAACGTTGGGCATGCAGCTCACCTAGGTGGAACGCTATTCGGTATTGGGTTCGCCACAGCGTTTTACCCGGAGCACGTTCTATCACAATGGTGGTATGCTGCTGCCATCCTTGCAGCAGGTGCTGCGGCATGGGCATACGTTCGGGGTAGAAATGCCCGCTGAGGCATGGCGAACGAACCTTCGAGCCATTTGGGCTTCCCAGTTCATTGCGATGATAGGCATGAGCGGCGTAGTGCCATTCTTGCCACTGTATGTGATTGAACTTGGTGTACCGGAGGCCGAAGCACCCATGTGGTCCGGAATCATTGCCGCAGCCCCCTTCGTGATGGCAGCTATGTTAACTCCACTGTGGGGTGTTCTTGGCGATAGGTATGGCCAGAAGAGCATGGTACTAAGGGCCGTACTTGGACTTGGCATCACCGTAACACTCATGGGTTTTGCTCCTACAGTCCAGGTGCTGCTTGTGCTCCGCTTGCTACAAGGTGCCGCAAGTGGCTTCGTTGCGTCGAACAATGCCTTTGTAAGCGCACAGACGCCTACGGATCATGTTGGGTATGCAATGACCACGCTGCAAACATCCCTTAGCGCAGGTAACATCATCGGTCCTCTTGTTGGCGGCAGTCTTGGCGATGCTGTTGGATTCCGATGGGCATTCATTCTTGTTGGCGTGTTATGCCTGGCTAGCTTCGTCATCGTACTGCGTATGGTGCAGGAAGATCGAAGCAAACACGCTGGTAAGCCCGGACGCGTTCGGAAGAACATTGCCTTGGTACTGAGGGACAAAGGACTACGAACGCTATTACTGATGCTGTTCATCGGTCAAAGTGCCGTGGTCCTTACTTCGCCAATCTTCCCATTCTATCTGGAAGAGCTTGGCGCCCCGCAAGAATTGTTGGCCTCGCTTGCCGGTGCTGCCGTAAGCATTGTTGGCGTGTGCACAGTGTTTGTTGCTCCGTGGTGGGGTAAACGCAGCGACCGTATTGGGTATAAGAAGACAATGGTGATGGTTACGAGCATTATTGCTCTTGGCATGGCTGCGCAGGCATTCGTGCCGTGGTATGGATGGATCTATCCACTGCGGATTGTGATCGGACTAGCCGTTGGTGCACTGTTGCCGCTTACGTATGCCGAGCTTACACGTCGGGCTCCAGAGGGCCGTAAGGGTGGAATCATGGGCCTAGCTAGCAGTGCAACACTGCTTGG
Source organism: uncultured Hyphomicrobiales bacterium (assembly GCA_964620125.1). GTDB lineage: Bacteria > Bacteroidota > Ignavibacteria > Kapaibacteriales > Kapaibacteriaceae > OLB6. The sequence goes on along the minus strand of CAZUGQ010000033.1, from coordinate 10,923 downwards.
CAACTTCAGTGGTCCGCTGTTTTGTTCTGCCATCGTTAGTCATGTGCCCGTCCGCTATGCCTTTGTAGCTGCATCCTTTCTGATGTTGGCTGTTCATGCACTGTCGCGGCGCATTCCACAGCGTGTGCCGACTGCACTTGTTGTGATGATCCTTGGATCTGTTATTGCAGCAGCCCTCCCAACCGGCTTTTCCGGTCGCACGACGATTGCGTCGGGAGGGTGTGGTGATTGCCACGGTGCACGTGCCACACCAGGAACGGTGGTTACTCTCCTGGAGCAAACCACGGTGATTCACATGCAGCCAGGGGAGCGCAGAACGTTTACCATTCGGGTGGCGCATCCCACTGCTGTTGTGGCGGGTGTGAATATTGCTGTTGCCACGGAGGAGCAAGGAACTCACAATGGAGGTGTGCTATCGGCACAGAGCACGAGCGGTTTGCGTGCAATCGGACGAGAGCTCGTACACCAACAACCGCAGGGAGCAGGGGGGGGGATGGCCGACTTTAGCTTTGCCTGGACGGCACCCGATACGTCCGGTACGTTTTGGATTCGCGCCGTTGGTAACGCTGCGAACGGTGACCATCGCAATTCGTCGGATGACCTATGGAACTGGATGCAGCCGGTGCAGATAACTGTGGGGCTAGTGGATGATGTGGCACACTTCGACAACGAGCACCGTGATGTGTGGGTACGTCCACTCGCAGAACCTGCCGTCCTCAGCATCTTCTCCCTGACCGGCGAACTCGTTGCAAGCGAAACAAGGTTGCCAGCACAGCCCCCTTCCCCAACTCAGAACCGATTGCCAACCGGTGTATACGCCGTAATGTTGCGGTTGCAATACTCTTCAACAATGTATCGAACCGTGATGTACGTGGAGGCACCATGACCGTAGGGGTACTTGGAACGGGCAGTGTAGGGCAGGCCATTGGCACGAAGCTGGTAGAATTAGGCTTCGAGGTGATGATGGGATCGCGTTCCGCAACGAGCGAAAACGCGAAGGCATGGGCTACGAGTGTGAAGGGTGAAGGGCGGATTGGAACCTTTGCCGATGCCGCACTGTATGGCGAGGTGCTTGTGAATTGCACTCGGGGCCAAGTGAGCATCGATGTATTACACTCATGCGGTGATAATGCCCTTGTTGGTAAAGTTCTCATCGACGTTAGTAATCCATTGGACTTCTCGAAGGGATTCCCTCCATTCCTATCGGTGTGCAATACCGACTCACTTGCCGAGCAGATCCAGAGAACCTTTCCCGATACGCACGTTGTAAAGGCACTCAATACCATGACGGCTGCAATCATGGTAAATCCTGCACTTGTGCCGGGAAATCATTCGGTGTTTGTTTGTGGCAATGATTCTCATGCAAAGACCACAACGATCGGTATTCTTGAGCAGATTGGTTGGCAGTCGGTGAATATCATCGATGTTGGAGACATCACCTGTGCACGGGGTCTAGAGATGATACTACCTCTTTGGGTGCGACTCTATGGAGCTTTCCAAACACCGATGTTTAACTTCCACATCGCTCGACAATGACGTAAGCGAAATCCTGTGCAAGGAGGAGGTATGAGACGGTATCTGCACGTTGCCTTCATTCTCATTGCAGGCAGTGTTCATCTTGCCTCGCAAGAAAATACATTCTCGTTTGAAGTGGATGGCGAGCAACGCTCGTTCATGGTTTCGTTGCCACCCAGCAGTCCACCATCTGGTGGGTATCCGCTAGTGATCGTACTGCATGGAACAAGTGGAGATGGCGAACGCTTCTACAACATTTCGCGGTGGAAAGAGCTTGGCCAGGTAGAGAACTTCGTTTCCGTTTTTCCTTCGTCCCTTCGGTGGTGCGTGCAGGACGAAGAGGATCCGCAACCACACATGACTACCAAGTGGGTTTGCGGCGATTTACTTCAAAAAGCATGTGCAGGGCAACAGCTAAAGGATGATGTCGCATTTCTGGAAAGACTTGTTGATTCCGTTAAGGCACGGATACCCATTAACGCATCCATGGTGTTCTTGACCGGATTTTCAAACGGCGCATGCATGGCCGGTAAAATGGTGCTCGACGTGCCGGGGCTGTTCAAGGCCGTTGCTCCCACCGGTGCAGGACTCCACGAGCTTGACAGCCTAGTTCCAGAACAACCAACACCTACGTGGAACTGTGTTGGTACAAAAGACGACAGATTCTATGTACCCATGGGGCTCACCGAGATTCCATTCAGTGATACCGGACTTGCGTACTGCAACAAAATGGTACAGCGGCACCTTGCCGTAAATCGGCTGTCACCACAGTTTCGCAAGGACAGTAATGCCATGATGATTTCGTGGACGTTCACCACTCCACTGCCTGGAGCGCCTCCTGCATTCTACAGATTCTCACTGATAAAGGATCTGGAACACAACTATGCCAATGGAAACAATCATCCACTGGTATATGCGCAAATGTTCTGGGAGTTCTTCAAGAATGTGGCTGCCGCAACAAGCGTCTCGAATGCCAATCATGTTTCGCTTACACCTGTGTTGCACGTGTACCCCAATCCTGCAACAAGCATTGTGACTGTAGAAACCCAGTCAGCAATCGAGCACCAACTCACTGTGAGACTTGTTGACGTGTTAGGGCATACGATCACAACTGCCGAGATGGAGAATGGCCGTGCAACCTTCAACACCGCGCTTCTGCCACGGGGAGCGTACGGATTGGTGGTAGGCCAGTCAATGAAGTGCCTGATTGTTGAGTGATAGGGTGTCGATGCCTAGTGCTTCAGCGCAGCTTACCCAAAACGCATTCGCTGAATCGCCCAATCACGAATCCAGTTCATAATCGGATCTGTGCGTTGAGCGGCCCAGGCAACTCGATGTGATATAGTGATTGTACGTGCAGCCTCCTGAACCCGACGCCGATCGAATGAAGCCAAGGCATGGTCGATACTCGGCGTTCGTGCAAGCTCAGTGGCTAATACAACGGCATCTTCAATTGCTACACTAGCTCCCTGGCCAAGGCTCGGTGTTGTAGCGAATGCTGAATCGCCAAGGAGGACTACGCGGTTGTATACCAACCGCTCCAACGGTGGCGCTGTGTACACGTTACCCCACACCACATCTGTATGTGATGTGTGATTGAGAATGTCGGGCAGGGGGCTTTGGTATGCTCGAAAACGCTCACGCAGATCTTCTATAGTCATGGATCCTGCCCAGGCAGAGTGCTCTTCTGCATTCACACATGCGTACCAGTAGATACGTCCCCCCCCTAGTGGCACAACTCCTAACCGTCCCTGCTTACCCCACGTTTCAACTGCTCCCTCCACGTTGATCTCTGGAGCGAAGGCAATGGAATGCCATGCAGTGTAGCCAGCATACCGTGGTGCCACATTTGAAATGAATTGTTTCCGTACTGTGGAATGAATACCGTCAGTTACAACCACAAGGTCGGTCGAAAGGCCGCTCCCGTCGCTGAACCACACCGTTGGGCGATGATCCAACTGAGAAACACGAACTACCTCGCGGTTCGGAACAATCTGTGTTGGTCCAATGGCCCGGCGGAGCTCACGATGCAAGTCTTTTCGGTGTAATGCTAGGGTTGGGTTTCGGAGATTATTCGCTTGGACGTTGGAGAGTATGCGCCCAGACTGTGATTGTATGGAAATCGAGGATATCACGCGTCCTCGAGCTGCAACCTCGTGTGCAATGTGTAACTGCTCCAGAGCCTTCAAAGCATTGGAATGCAGAATAATACCCGAGGAATCTAGAGAGTAGTCGGGCGAAGCCTCTATGATAGTGCAGGCCCATCCCTGGCGTTCCAATGCAATGGCTGTGGTAAGACCAGCAGCGCTGGCCCCGATAACAACGGCTGTACGTGGCATGATGATGCGGTAAAGTGTGAAAGAGGGCGCCTGGTACGAAAAAGAAAGGGGCAGTGTTGCACTGCAACACTGCCCCTTTGTATAGGCTTTGACGAATTACCGAATCAGGACGGCTGTAGTCGTAAACACAAGCTCAGGGGTATGTACCTCGATCATGTACATACCAGTAGGGTGCGACGCCAGATTGATCACAGCATTCTGTGAACCACTGGGAATCTGATTCCTGAGCAATTCTTGTCCGTTAATGTCACGAACTACGATGTGAGTTGCAGCAGACGTACCAAGCGGTACCGAAAGAACATTTGTTGCTGGCTGTGGGTACAGTACTATTGGTGTACCATCTGCCCACGTGCCATAGCGTACGCTACTTGTGCCGGTTACAGTGAGTGTTGCTGGTTCGGTGGTTGTAGTTCCACAGGCCGAGGTGATTTCACACGTGTAGTCCCCTTCGTCTGCCTTTGTTACGTTGTCGAGTGTGAGTGTGGCTGATGTTGGATGGCCACCTCGCACTGGCCCGCCATTCAGGAACCACTTGTACGTAAGACCTTCGCCACGAGCTTCTACGGTCATTGAGGCAGTTGCACCGGCATTAACGGAAGCTGCCTGTGGTTGCTTGTCTATCACTGGCTTGTCTGATATCAGCAGCACTGCTGGTGAAGAGGTTACGGAGCCACATGTTCCGGTAACCACAACGTCATAGGTGCCATTGTCGGATACCTGTGCCGATGATATGGTGTAGGTGGAGCCATGTGCCCCTGTAATGTTCCTGCCATCCTTACGCCAAGCAAATGTTGCATTGCTGCCCGCCGCATCTACGCTGAGCACGACTTCGCGATTTGGACAGGCAACAACTCCTATGGGCTGTGTGTTAATAACGATAGGCAGGGCCGCCGACAAACCGTTTACTGGCGACTCGGCTACATGACCCCTCATGCCAATGATTCGGATGCGATACTTCCGGTTCGGATCCAAGGTCTCTGGCAGAGTAAAGGTATAGGTGCGCCCCACAATGCCTGAGGCAATCGTTGTAGAGGTTTCGTCGCCTTCAGCCATCAATTCTATGGTAAATGTTTCCTGATTACTGATCTCCTGGGTTTCCCATCGGACGGTAACGGACTGACCTGCGCACAACACCTCGCCAGCTCCTGGAGATCTGTAAGTAAGTGCGCCAAACGCCCACTTGGTAACAAAGGCGTTTGATGAATTGCCTGGCTCTGGAGCGTCTAGCATGATTCTTCCAGCAAACACGGCATCGCCATACGTATCAAGCGTAACCGCCGTGGGCATTGCATTGGCCAGTTGGTTGAACAGCGTGCTGTACGTATGAGAGTTTGGCGTAAGCATTGCCAGAAACGAGCCTGCTGACCCAGCATCGTACCCGATAGCCCCCACTCCTGTAATCGGCAGGTCTGTGCTCTGAGTTGTTCCAACAATAAGGGCCTTGTCTGCACCCGCTTTTACTACTGCTCCAACTCTGTCTTCATCATAACCACCAAACACTCCGCTGTTGCGCTTTTTCATTCCATCAGGTGCGAGTACACAGACAAATACATCAGTACCCCCAGCAAATCTTGCCGAAGCATCATCTATGGGTAGGTCGGCGCTGGAAGTATTGCCAATCACCATAATGCTTTTATCGGCGTTTACGACAACATCGACTGCTTCATCATTGCCGGAACCACCGAAGTACGTGGAGAACTCGATGTCGCCGGCGGCAGAGAACTTCACTACAATCACGTCGGTGTTCCCACCATTGAATGTTGCATCGTACGGGTCGTCTCCAACTTCTATCCAAACTTCTTCATAGGTGTATGGGTCATAGCCCCCTGACACCAAGGTCTTGCGTGGAACGATCTTGAAGTTGTCTGAACGTACCGTACCGCAGATATTGATGGAGTTGTTGTCTCCAATGGCTACGCTGGTAAACACATCTTCTTGAGAGCCACCCATGTACGAGAAGAAGTCGGCCGTCGATAGGCTTGCGTTCAGCACGTACACAAATGCATCTGCACCGCCGCGGAGTGTATCGTCATAATACTTGGTTGCAAGAAAGCGTGTTGATGTTGTGGTACTACCAACCATCACAATCTGACCAACGGTGTTCACGACTACGCTGCGGATGTCGTCGTTACCCAGACCGCCGATGTACAGGCTTGTGGTAACGGTTTTCAGGTCGGCACTAATGATGGTTACAAAGCCATCACCGTTGCCGTAGGCCGTTTTACCCATCTGGCTTCCCATGGTGGGGAAGTTGGTGCTTGTTGTGCGACCGGCCACGCAGATCGTACCGTTTGCATATAGCGAGAGATCCTTGATCCAATCATCGCCACTTCCGCCTAACCAAAGCCATGCTTCTACCGTGGAGAGGTTGGCACTGAGCAGGGCAACAAAACCCTCAACGCCTGGCTGCTTGGTTCCTGCTGCATTATTGGCAACCGTACCATTAAACGCGTCGGATGTGGTGTATCCTGCTATGACGTACTTACCGTCGGACCGACGTTGCACGCCGGTAATCGACTCTTCCATATTGCCTTCAATCCGGAGCAGGGTTACCAGCGGATCAATCACCAGTTGCTTGCTACGGTCGTAATCAGCAACGTGGAACGTAATGGAGGTATTCGAAACACTCCACCGAGTAGGAATGGAAGGGGCCGATGGTTGTGTGGATACGATATCGGTCATCTCCACCAAGCCTACTCCACAGTCCGTTACGATTCCGTTCATTGTGGAACGTTGTGCCAAAGCCCCCTTCACGGAAAACATTGGAGAGGGAACCGGCGTGCCTGGAGCCACCAGCACATTGTACCGAATACGCTCATTCTCCCACAGATACTCTAGGCTGATGCCCGGAGCAACATCGTTCACCACAATGTGGGTGGCGGTGGAGAAGTTCACGATGCCCTTAGGTGTTACCATGCCAACGGCTGGCCGTTCGGTCGGGCTTAGGTCAGTTACCGTGACCATTCCTCGCGCACCTTCAAGGTTGTATGAGATGCGGTTACTGGGCATGTGAGTAGCCGTGGGCACGTCGATGGTAAACCCTTCGGTTGTGATCCACATGGTACCACCCTGTGTTGGGGCCATATACAACACGTGTGCAGGCCACCGACCATCGTTTTTCAGGAATACGTTCGGTGAAGGTATCGACCATCCGATGGCCGAAAACGAGCAAAGCAACACTGTCAGCAGTGTCAACCGTTTCATTGCAGTTCCGATAAGTAGATAATCGATAAAACCGAAACTACAACTGTTGGGAAACAAAACGGTTACATACAATTGCTGTGGCGGAAGAGGTGACGATGAATTGAGAAAAGTTGGCAGAAATTGGATTGCGCACTTGAAAACAAAATGTCACACCGCCTGCTGTACGAGGCTTAGTTGTTACGGTAGCAGGTGCAGCCGATATTCAGTTTGTTCAGGGTGCTAAGTGCGCCATCAAGCGCATTGATAACGCTGCGAAGTTCTCTGGTGGAGAGCAGTATTTGACAGGGCAATCCTGCGAATGTGAAGGCATGTGCACGCCTGCGTACGTTGGCATTGATGGTAGGGGGCTTTGCCGTAGCAAGACATGTAAGGCAGTGGTGGAAGCCCTCCAAGCCTTCGTTATTAAACCGGAGGCTAATGGTTCCAACCTCGACATGATTGTCTCCGCAGGCGCCGCACCGATACACACGCACACACTGATTTTCTGCCAGCACCCAGGGTCGGCGTGCAGAGTGGAATCTATGCACATTGTCCATGCTCAAATCTAACGCATACTTGGACTAAGTCCAAATAAGGATTAAGTAAACCCAGAAGGTTTTTGTAAATGTAGATCACCGATACATTGATCGCGGATGCTTTTTGCCAACTGGGACAGGTAATGGCTACGTGAGTAGGGTGGCGTTACGGAACGAGTTCAGATTGTGAACAGAATACCGCGTGGTAGGACAGCAACCGCGGTGCGCCAGTGGTCCGTGCAACAGATGTTGTAATGCTTATGCGTAGCGACTGGTTTACTCACCGAGGGTCGGATCCCACCGCTAGCATCCTGAGCGGCCAAACATTCGGGGTTGACGCTTTATGATCCGGGGATTGACTAGCTTGGTGAACAGGCTCTGCTGAAGCAATCGAGAATATGGTTACTCCTTTAGTAGGATCTTCTTGGGAATCTGTTGGGTTGCGGTACGGATGATAAGGTAGTAGTGGCCCTTGGCCAAGTGACCTGGCAGGGTAACCGCATCCTGGGTGTCGGAGTAGTGTAGTACCTGATTGCCATTAAGGTCAAACATTGACAATGAGTTGATCGGCTGCTCGGATTCGATGTTTAATACAGAATTCGTTGGATTCGGATACACATTAATCTGATCGCTTAAGTATTGTTCTTCGACTGCAGTTACCGAGCACAGGTTAGCAATGGCCGCTTTGGTGTAGAGACCAATTGGTGATAGCTTCAATTTGAACATTCTTGCATATCCTTCTTGAGCACCACGTTGTAATATCTGCTGTGGCGTCAAATAGTGGTACATAGCTGAATCGTATGTTAATTGTCCAAACATGACGTTTGGCCAGTGAAATTGCACCAACTCCACTTTTGACTGTTGGGATAGCGTTACAAGCGCTTTTACAAACAGTGTATCAACGGAAACCCAATAGTCGAACACATCTCTCGAGTACACGAGCTGACTTGTTCCAACAGGCTGCGTGATATCGGCCATTTCACTGTTTGTTGCTTTGTAGCACCATGATTCTCCAATCACAAGCTTCTTGTTGTTTGCATCAGCCACAGAATCGATCTTAAAAGCAATGTCGTTGATGTAGTTGAAATGTGGTGGGTAGATATGATAGTCGATGTAGTCTACGTTGGTCTGAGTAGCTATACTGCTGAAGTAATCATAGCTGTCCCACGTCCCAGCGCCTGCACCGAACAGCGTTACTGTGCTGGTTAGATTCTGCAGAAAGTAATTAATGAGGGATATCGAGTTGTTGATGCTGTAATCAATCAGACCGAACAAATTGTGCTCTTGCGTCTGCGGCTCCATTTCAAGGGTGAGGAAGTCCGGACGCAGTGAATCAATAATTGTTTGCAGCATCTGGAGTTTTTCCTGCCTGTACCTGTTCATGTCAAGCGTATCATGTGAGGAAGGATTACCATCAGGATCAAAGTAATGCCGAACGACGTCCGAGGTAAGTTTGGCTTCACCAAACACTGTATCTACGAATGTTGCTTGGCAACCAATAATAATCTTGAATCCTTTCTGCCGGACTTTATTACATACGTTCGTGAAGAACGCCAGATAATGCTCCGAGTTTGGAAAGGAGTGCACTAGGAGTGGGTATTGGATTGTGATGTCAACAGCGGTATATCCCAACGTATCGAAAGCAATCAGCATCGTGTCGATTGACCTGTATAAGGCATCTTGGTATGCAGGAATTGGATAAGGGTACGCGGTGTCTGGGGTAAACAGAGCATAGCCGCGGTTACTGTTTGCGAGCATTAGGTTACCTGCAAAAGCAGTGCAGTAATGTTGGTTATCAGATCTTTCCTTAATCGCTGCATTCACAGCTATCAGCTTCTGCGTTAGCTGTATTCTGGCCGTGTCCCATTCGGCAGGCACCTGTGCAGACAAGTTTGATACGAGTATCACAGTAAACAAGCTCGTGATTGTTGCATACTTCATGGGTGCTTCCTCAAAAGTGGTAGGAGTGTTGCAATGGGGGGCACTGTTCCCGGAATCAGTATTTTGGTTTGAAGCGATTACCAGCTTCTTCGCCCGGGCGGTCTCCTGAATCATGCGCTTGAACTCCGTGACCTGTGTGGCATCCATCTCGCCAGACTTCTTCCGCCGCAAGGCGGTGGTGTGCTCTTACACTCCGTGTTACTTTGCTGCTGACGACACACCATGAACATGAGATTCGCGCACAATGGCTACGATCTGCCCTTCTGTGAAACGACTCTTTCTCATCTGTCCTCTTTGAGGGTGAAGCCTCAACTTAGGACTGGTCCGAATTTTTCACAATCTCCAGAACAAAGAGGTACCAAAACGTCAGTCAAACGTTAGTGCTCAAAACACAAAACCCGCCTAACTCCATGAGTCAGACGGGCTTCCGTCGGCGTGGCGGGATTTGAACCCACGACCTCCACTACCCCAAAGTGGTGCGCTACCGGGCTGCGCTACACGCCGTAGGGGGCAAAGATAGGGACTGGAGGGACTGGAGGGACTGGAGGGACTGGAGGGACTGGAAGGACTAGAGGGACTGGAGGGACTGGAGGGTAGGGATGAGGGAATGAGGGGAGGGAACAATGTGACTTCTGATGAGTTATGTTGGCGTAACAATTCTGTAACACTTAGGGAGACGGGGATGATCCAGTTCCTATTTGTCTTGTGTTTTTGTTTGGTGGCTGGTAGTGCCACCATGAAATCGGCTGACTTTTACCTCAGAATTAATGGTATCGACGGCGAAATCATGGATCCGGAGCTGAGTGGGGCGATTGAATTGGAGTCCTTCAGCTTTGGGGTGTTATCGCCAAGGGATGCAGCGTCGGGACTGGCAACGGGAAGGCGACAGCATAAGCCAGTCACGTTTAGTAAGAGAATTGATAAGGCCTCACCACTGCTCTTTAGAGCACTTGCAACCGGTGAGCACATCAAGGATGTAATAATCACCCTGCGCAGACCAGGTGCGACGGGTCAGGTAGAGACATATATGACGATTACCTTCGAAGATGTTCTGATCTCATCGATGATCACACACGGAGGTGATGTTGATGGCGACGGTTTACCTGACGTGCTTGAAGAAGTGTCCTTTACATATCAGAGTATGCGAGTGCTGCATGTACCGAGCAGAACTGAAGCCACGGATACATGGAGGCAACAATGATTCGCAGACTACCACAGGCTTCCCTCCTTTTGGTCTGCATCACCACCGCGCTGATACAATCAACAACCATGGAGGCGCAGGCACCACAAACCATCGTTCTGCAAGGACAACTCTTTCAGAAGAATGGCGAGCCACTCGCCGATGGTGAGTACCCAGTCGTAGTCACCATGGCGAGCCACTCGCCGATGGTGAGTACCCAGTCGTAGTC
>CAZUGQ010000032.1:0-19452 GCA_964620125.1 uncultured Hyphomicrobiales bacterium | reverse complement strand
CGTATAGAAGTCCGAACGGGTGGTATGCCACAAAGACTATATGCCCTTATCGTCCACACACAAGCGATTCAAGCCGTACCACACGTTCACAAAGTGCTCATCGGCCCGTAGGTTGGCATCACCCTAGCAGAGCTCTACCACACAACCTGGAAGCCCACGGCAAGGTATGCGTCGGTCGTTGTATAGAACATTCCGTGCATGCTCCGACCACTATAGCCATAAAGGCTCAATAACAAGCCGGTGCCATTCCACGTTTCGAGTTTAACCCCAAGCTGACTTGCATTGGCTCCCACATACACATCGTCGACTCCCACCAGTCGAAAGTCATAACCGCCAACAAGCCACCATGGACCGCTAATGGGTATGCGAACGTCAAGACCTGCTTCGGGGATGAGAGGATTGGGATTATCTGGTTTTGTTGACCATACATAGGTGATGCCAGCGTACGGACGGAACCACCCCAGCGAGTACCCGCCAAGAAGTTCGATGAATTCTCGGCTGTACACGAATGGCTGTGGTGCAATGGTGCCGACGGTATCGGCAAGGCCATCAGCAAGATGCGACGAGATGTGGGCTATGCGGGCACGCATGCCAAAGCCCCCTTCCATCATGTAGCATGCGTGAAGACCAAACCAGTAGTCAATGGTTTCAACCGGAAACTTGAAGTTGCCTTCGGAGCGAAGGCGAGTCCACGTCATGAAGTCTACACCAAGCCGCCAACCTGATTCGGCACTATCCGCGGGAATCAGCAACAGGTCGAGTTCCGTTCCGATGTCCAGCCGAAGCCGTTCATCATCGGCCTGCCACATGCTGCCAATCCTGGCTTCGAACGGATTTGCAACCGGAGGTAGAAAGTCTGGGACGATCAGCATGGAGCAACGCTACTCAATGCACCCGTCAGGAGCCGTACATACGAACGATGCCCCGCTTGCTTGAACGAATGAAGCGTATGCAGTTTTCGGCATGTCCGTTTACTGTGGGGTGTTCTGCTTCGTATGCCGCCAGGGCATCGGTGATATTGAGGCCAGATCGATAGAGCATGCGGTAAAACTCATCCAGCTCGTCAATCTCCTGGTCGGTGAATCCGCGCCTGCGCAATCCAACCACGTTCAAACCTTCCACAACGAGTGGCTCCCGGCTTGCAAGCGTGTAGGGCGGTATATCCTTGGTAACTCCCCGTGCGCCACCAACCATTGAATGATCGCCGATGCTCACGAACTGATGAACGGCAGTAACACCGCCAATCACAACCCAATCGCCAATAGTAACATGACCACCAAGCTGAACTGCGTTGGCAAGGATACAGCGATCGCCAATCACGCAGTCGTGCGCTATGTGTACGTACGACATGAGCAGCACATCACTGCCAACCACTGTTTTACCCGATGCCACCGTTCCTCGGTTAACAGTGGCGAACTCGCGCACAACCGTTCTATCTCCGATGTGCACCTCTGTAGCTTCACCGGCATACTTGAGGTCCTGCGGATCGGAGCCAATCACGGCACTTGTATACACATGTACGTCCGCACCCAAGCGAGTTCCGCGGCCCAGCATGACGTGCGAAGCCAATCGTGTTCTGGGACCGATCTCTACGTCGGCATCCACAACGCAGAACGGTCCGATGTACACATCATCGGCAATGTGAGCCTGCGGATCAACAACAGCAGTCGGGTGAATCAACGTGCTCATGCAACCTCGCGATTGACGACGGCCGCCGACAGTTCGGCTTCTGCGGCCAAATGCCCGGCAACATAGGCCTTTGCAATAAGGTGTACCACGTTCATACGGAATCGCGTTAGCGTTACATCAAGAATGAGTTGATCACCTGGCACCACCTCTCGGCGGAATCTCACATTATTCATGCCAGTAAAGAGCACGAGGTTTTTGGAAGCGTCTATACCATTGGACAACAGCAGCATACATCCCGCTTGAGCCATCGCCTCGGTAATGAGGACTCCAGGAAAAATCGGGCGGCCTGGAAAATGTCCGTTGAACTGAGGCTCGTTGATGGAGATGTTCTTCAAAGCCACGATACGTTTCGCATCATTATCTACCTCGACTACCCTGTCTACCATGAGCATGGGGTAGCGGTGAGGCATGACCCTGAGGATGTCCTGAATGTTCAACTTCGTAGCCGACGTATCCGGCATCACGTAACGCTGGTTAGCCGCCTGCTTGAGCAATTCGGAGCGCAGGATGCGCGCGAATTCGATGTTGGCAGCATGACCTGGACGAGCAGCAAGCAACTGACCACGTATTCGTGCTCCAACGAGAGCAAGATCGCCGATCATATCGAGCAGCTTGTGGCGGGCGGGTTCGTTTCTGAATCGAAGGTGTTGCGACGTGGAGCCGGACCCAAGCAGGCTGTTCCCCTGAATATTAAACTTCGCAAGCTTTGCTTGCAGTTCTTCCGGTGAAACATCATCATCAATGATCACGATGGCATTTTCAAGATTGCCACCTTTGATCAGACCCGCTTCGTACAACATTTCAACTTCGTGTAGGAAGCAGAATGTTCGTGCTGGTGCAAACTCCTTAACGAACTCTTCTTCGAGGTTGAATAAACCCGTATGCTGACTACCCAGAGCCGGGTTGTTATAGTCTACCATCACCGTTACCCGATATTCGGGGTTTGGTAAGGCAACGATTTCCGTACCTCGCTGCTCGTCAACGTACCGCAGTGTATCGCCGATCACCAGCTCACGCCGTAGTGCATTCTGCTCCAGCACGCCTGTCTGTTGAACAAGCTGTACATACGGCAGGGACGACCCATCACCAACGGGAGGTTCGTTGTTCGTGAGTTCGATCCGGCAGTTGTCAACCCCCATGCCCACAAGAGCTGCCAGTACGTGCTCAACAGTGTGTACTGTGGCTTCGCCCACGGCGATGGTAGTTCCGCGCGCAAGGCTAATCACATTTTCAACAAGGGCTGGGATCTCCGGCGAGCCTTCAATGTCCGTGCGAACGAACACGTAGCCTGTGTTTTCTGCACCAGGCTTGATGGTCATGGTAGAGGAATTGCCAGTGTGAAGACCAATGCCCGAGAGTGTTGCTTCACCGGCAAGCGTGCGCTGACGTTTGCTCATTCTGTTCGTTCCTTGAGTTCGGCAACTACTCGTTGCAATTCTCTCACCTCCCGTAGCAGATCTGGTAGTTGCCGCAGTGCCGCTTCCATCCTGAGTGCTGTGCGATGTTCTTTAGCAGGCGAGCCAAAGTACGCACCCGGTGTTGTTACACTTTTCGACAAGCCCGACTGTGCTTCCACAATCACATCGTCGGTAGTAGTGATGTGGCCAACCACGCCTACCTGCCCAGCAATGCGATTGCGCTTGCCAAGAACGGTGCTGCCACTAACTCCAGCTTGTGCAGCCATGGCCGTATGATCTCCCACCTTCACGCCGTGCGCGATATGAATGAGGTTGTCCAGCTTAACACCGTTGCCAATAACTGTTTGGCCAACGGCTGCACGGTCGATGGTTGTGTTGGCTCCAACCTCTACATCATTGCCAAGGACAACGGTTCCCACCTGGGGAATTTTCTCGAAGGAGCCGTCGGGATTCTCAAAAAAACCAAACCCATCAGCCCCGAGCACCGCACCGGGTTGGATGATGCATCGTTCACCGATGCGAGTGCCGGCACCGCACACAACATTTGCATGTATCACGGTATCGGCGCAGACGACAACGTTGGCATAAAGACTCACGTTTGCATACACCATCACACGTTCACCAATCACGCATCCTTCGTCGATGGTACAGCCGGGACCGATGCATGCACTGGGGTGCACGTGTGCGTCTGGATGAATAACGGCAGAGGGGTGGCGCAGGCCAGGCGTCATGGTGAGCGGAGGGAAAAACCGTTGCATCACCTTCACGAATGACCGATAGGCGTCTGGAACTACAATCAGTGGTGGATGTGTACCGTTCGCCGGTCCGTCCGAAGTACTTGCCTGAGCCCCTTTCCATAACGATGCATTAATGAGTACAACACCAGCCTTGCAAACAGGCAAGAACTTCAGGTATTGCTCGCTACTCAGGAAGGTGGCTTCCGCATTGCCGGCCATGTCTATCCGGTTTACACCGGTAATCACTCCGCCAGAACCGATGAGTTCGCCGTTAACAAAGTCTGCAAGCTCTGGCAGACTGAAGGAAATGGTGTGTGTGGCTGACATTACCGTGGTACGTCTTCTTCGGTTCTGGATGTATCGGCTGCCTCTGGCGTGGGTAATGGTATCGGAGGGAGGTTGCCGGGGTTATTGGAGGGGGCTGGTGTAGATGTTGGGTCGGTTGATGGATCCGTTTTTGATGTGGAGCGCCGACGCGAAGATCGGGAACGCGTTTCACGTTTCTGCTGATTTCGTGGGTCACTATCAATAACCTCACTCTGCTTCTTTTCGAGCGAATCTGCATTGATGCCCAACACCTTCATAACCTTCACAGTAAGGTCGTACTTGGGGTTTACATACACGAGGGGATCGGAACTTTTGTCCCAAACGATATCATACCCTTCGGCAGCTGCGGCCTGCTGTATTCCCAGGTACACCTTGTCCCAGATTCCTTTCATCATGGACTCTACTTCCCGATCGTACAGCCCACCTGGTTCGAACACTTCGCGTGCTCTCTTCTCACGATTTCGTCGCTTGTCATCCAGCTCTCGCTGATGCTGCTCACGTTCCTGATCGCTCCAGATGAGTCGGTTCTTCTTCATCTCCAACTCGTATCCTTCGATGTCCTTCTGCATCTGTTCGATCTCAGCCTTCCACTCTTCAACCATCTGATCCAGCCTTTGCTGAGCCATCAGGTATGGCTCATACTTGGATGTGATGGCATCTGTTGAAACGTAGCCAATCTTTTGCGCCTGCGTGCAAACAGCAGTCGTTACCAAAAGCAGGAGTGAAAGAGTGAGCTTCAATGGGTGAACGTGTTGGTTCGTGAGTCGTGATGCGCTGTGTTTGATCACGAAGCGCGGTAGCTTGTGTTTGATGTATTACTTGTCTCCGCGCTTCATTCTGTCCAACACCTTGTAGGTAATGTCGGCCTTGTCTTCGGAGTACAACACTATTCCAGCAACCTTGTCCAGAACCATGTTGAGCTTCTCTTCCTTTGCAATGGCATCGATGGCTGCCTGCACCTTCTCACGAATCGGCTTGAGAAAGCTTTCACGCATGGCTTGAACTTCGGCTGTCTTCGCTTCCTGATATTGAAGAAACCGAGTGCGCAGACTGTTGATGCTCTCTTCCTCCTTGGCTCGCGCTTCGGCTGTCATCATGCTTTCCTGCTTGCGGTAGTTCATCACTCGTTCTTCAAACTCCCGCTGCATGAGCTGCAGCGTGTCGCGAATCTTCTGTCCTACGTCGTCAATGGACTTAGAAGCAGCCTGCGCTTCAGGCAGCTCCTTGATGATGGTTTCCGTATTAACAAAGGCTGCTTTGAATGATTGCGCCTGGGCCGAAACATCGGCAATGATGCCTACACAAAACAGGGTGAGCAGAATGCGTGTCATGGACGTACCGAGGTGATAAATGATGACATAGGGAAACCGGTCATCGGCCAAACTGGAAGTGGAACTGCCAGCCGGATCGTTGACCGGGGTTGAAGGGGTTACTGTCGAAACCATACCCCATGTCGAACCCAATGAGTCCGATAGGGTTGAGGAGAAGACGAAGGCCAAAACCTGCAGCACGTTTCAGACCGAATGGATCAACGGTCCGAATGTTGGCCCACACATTCCCCGCCTCGGCAAAAGTAAGGACGTAGATCGGGAAAGGATCGAGCGATAACGCAAAGCGGAATTCCGCAAGAAATCGTGCCATCATTCTGCCACCAACGTTGCGGCCACCGGAAAGCTGACCAATGGAATTGTCGGGATAACCGCGCAATGGCGTTAATGAAAAGCCGCCAAGGCCGTTGCCACCCATATAGAACAGCTCCTGTGGTGGAATGGTGGTATCCGCCGATAATCCGTCCACATATCCAAGTTCCGAACCAACAAGCATCACGAGTCGTGGGTGACCGTCAATATTGAGTAACGGATTCACCATGTCGAAGTTGAATCCCACCTTGCCGAAATCAGTTGTCCCCAAACCAAGGAATCCTGTGGTGCCACGCAACGATATGGCGAATCGCGACCCGGTTGTGGGGAAAACCATGTTGTCGTAGCTGGTCCGCGAGATTACTTGCGACAAGGTGAGGGCCGTGTTCACACCCTGGCGGTAGAATGTACCTGCTGACTGCACATCCTGCCTCTCGCCGGCAATACTCCAGTCGCCTCGGAAAAAATCGTCTGGGAAGCGGAACCTTCGTCCAATGTTGAGTTGAGCCCCCGTTCTACGAATGGTAAATCCAAAGTTCTGCCGTGTATCAAAGATGTTGAAACCAACGGTAGTGGGCTCTCCAAACAACCAGGGTTCGGTAAGCGAAAGCTGAAAGGTCTGCAATCGGCTTTGCTGACCGAACTCCCACTGGAATGCTAGGATCTGACCAGCACCACCGCGCAATGGGTCGCTGATGTCAAAGTTGTTTAAGGTTACGCCAACCGAACCGGTAATACCAAAGGCACCTGCAAACCCCACCGAGGCATTAAAGGTATCGGTGCTTCGCTCTTCAACATTGTACGTTACGTCAACCTTCGTTTTATCGGCTGGTTGAATCTGCGGCTGGAGTTTTTCCTGTGCAAAGAAGTTCAACACACCCAATCCGCGCAGTGAACGAATCACGGCCGATCGATTGAAGTAGTCCCCCGGTCTCGTAAAAAGCTCGCGCCGAATAACACGGTCACGCGTCTTCGTGTTGCCTGCAATGTTCACATATCGGATGGTGAATCGCTCTCCTTCTACAACCCGCACTTCGATGTCAATACTATCGTCCGCAACTCGCTTGAACTCCGGTTCCAACTTGGATGCCAGGTATCCATTGTCGGCATACAAGCTGGTTGCATCCGTCTGCGCTTCATTTACCGTTAAGTTTTGCTGAATCTTCTTGGCATTGTAGATGTCGCCTTTGCGAACATCAAGGCGGCGAATGAGTTCTTCCTCTGGATATACTGTGTTGCCTACGAAGTGTATGTTGCGCACATAGACAAGCGGACCTTCGTCCACCGTTATGCGAATAACAACAGTTTCAGTGACTTCATCATAGATCACGGTGTCGTGAAGGATTTCGGCATCTATCAATCCATGTTCACCAAACCATGCATCGAGTTTTTTTAGGTCGGCACGATACTTGTCGTAATCAAACTCATTGCTAGACCAGAATTCGAACCAGCTTTTGGTATTGGTTTCGTCGAATGCGTCGCTGAGTTCGTCATCGGTGTATCGTTCGTTACCGATAAACTCAATTGCGGCCACGCTGTATTTCACGCCTTCATTCACGGTGAGCGTGAGATCGTAGAAGTTCAAACTGTCCGCACTCGTGAGCTCACTTTCAACCTTTGCAAACAGCATTCCTTCTTCGGCATACTTATCCTTGACAGCCTTGCGAATCTTGTAGGTGTCAACAGGAGCAAGGAGGTCGCCACGCCGTTTATCAATCACCTTAAGCAGGTCGTCCTCTGTTAGTTCATCCAGGCCAACGAACACCAAATTCCGCAGGCGTGGTGCCGGGGTTACCTTGATTACCAGGAACACACCCAGTGCCGTTTCGCGCTCCTTTTCGATGCGCACGTCACTGAAGGTGTGCCTTGCCCACAGATTCCGAATGGCCATTACCAAATCATCAGGCCGTGCCTCACCTCCAACGCGAAGGCCACTGTATGCGATCACCGTTTGCATGTCGGCACCTTGCTGCAGCCCTTCTACTGTTATGCCCGCAATCACTGGGTAGGTAGGGGGCTTGGGTTGCGCGTGGAGAGTGCCGACGCAAAGAACAAGCGCCAACAAAAGGGCAACCTTACCGAAAGGCATGCAGTGCTTTCAAGAGTATTGATTCCGCGTCTGCCTCAGCCCCGTTCCCAGCAATCTGTGCCGACGTACGACCAAAACGGCGCTCTCTACAGGCATAGGCAGCTAGGGCTTGATACAGGTGCTGTCGGCGGAAGTCTGGCCAGAGTGTATCCGTCACGTAGATCTCCGCATAGGCGGCTTCCCAAAGGAGGAAGTTGCTTAGCCGCATTTCGCCACTCGTTCGCACAACCAGATCGGGGTCGGGCATAAAAGCGGTTTGCAGGTGGGCGGCAAACACGTCTTCGGTGAGGTCTTCTGGACTTAGCTTGCCGCGCCGTACATCAAGGGCTACCATCTGAACAGCGCGCATAATATCCCACCGACCACTATAGCTCAAGGCCAGGGTGAGTGTTAGGCCGGTATTCTCTGATGTTTTTTCGATGGCATTGGAAAGGATGCGCTGAACGCTCCGCGGCAAAGCGTTGGTTTTGCCAATCGTGCGAATCCGCACCTGATTGGCGTGGAGTTCATCAACCTCACGCCGCAGGTAGGTTTCCAGCAGACTCATCAGAAAGCGAACCTCGGTCGGCGGACGCTTCCAGTTTTCCATGGAAAAGGCATAGAGCGTAAGGAACCGCACACCGAGCTGCGAGCACGTCTTCACGGCCGTGCGAACACTTTCCATGCCTTCGCGGTGACCATCGATCCGCGGTCGGCCTCGTTCCTGAGCCCAGCGGCCGTTACCATCCATGATAACGGCAACGTGCCGTGGCATTTTACCTGACTGGGTTAGCGCCGAACGAACCTGCTCTTCACCCACTGGAACCGCTTCTTCGGCCCACGTCATCCCTACTTCCTTGTACTTCATGCAAACCGCAAAGATACCACGCGATGTTTATGTCCATTGGTGAATGACACCGGGTGCAGTTGCCCTAACATTGTGGAAAACCTAGTGCTTTCGTACATTTGCCGTCCGCGAAAACTGCACCGTGAGTTAGCGTACGGCTTGTCGCGGAGCGTATTGTGATTTGCTTCGTGAGGGCACCGTTGAACGTGACGAAAGCCGACATCGTAGACAAGATCGCAGGCCAAACCGGCTTGACGAAGTTTGAAACCAAAGCCGTCGTTGACGGCCTTCTCCTGAGCATCATTGATGCGCTTGCCGAAGGCAAACGTATTGAACTGCGCGGGTTTGGCGTCTTTTCTGTAAAGAGTCGCAAGCCACGTATGGCTCGCAACCCAAGAACGGGAGACCCGGTTCCTCTCGAGGAGCGCTACATCCCCACGTTTAAGGTGTCGAGCGAGTTCCAGGATAAGGTGCACGACTCTCTCCGTACAAACAACGTTGCAGAGCACAAGAACGGCCTATGATGTTGGCCACGCAAGGCAACGTTGGAGCGGTGGCGGCCATTGTAGGAATTGTACTCCTTGTGAGCGGCACCTCATTCGGGATATCGCGATACATCGTTACCAAGAACACTGACGCCGCAAGACCGATTGCGGAAGAACGAAACAAGCAGCGGCAGCTTCAATCCCAAGCTGCACAACAGCAAAAGGCGCAACAAGAGCGCACTTCGAAATTGGAAGGTCTGCTCCAAGAACTCGAAGACCGGATGAAGCAGACACCAACGGACAGCATGCTGGTTATCAGTGCCGCCAATATGGCCTATGACCTGCAGCAGTATCAGAAGGCGGAGACGTATTACCGAATGTTCCTGGAGAAGATTGACCCTAAAAATGTAAATGCGAGAATCGACCTTGCATTTGTGGTCTTTCAAAGTGGACGTGAAGCCGAGGGACTCGGCATCCTTAGGTCAGTGATCGGCTCTCAGCCTTCCAATCAAACAGCGCTGTATAACGCAGCCTATCTATACTCACAAAGTGGCAACAAGGACTCTGCTGCATATTTCCTCGAGACATGCGTTCGGGTAGATCCCAACAGTGAGGCCGGACGGAACGCAGCCGCAGTCCTACAACAACTTCGAACACAACCCAACACCTAATCAATTAACGGAGAACATCATGCCCTGCGGAAAGAAGCGGAAGCGCCATAAGATGGCCACTCACAAGCGGAAAAAGAGACTTCGCAAGAACAGGCACAAGAAGAAGAACAGGTAAGAGACAAGTGCTCACCTGTGTCGTGAAATTATTCGCAAGGGGGTCGGAGACGGCCCCTTTTTTATTTTTTCGTTCCAGAACATCAGCAGTGCATTGGTTTGTACAGCTAAAATCTATGCAGCTTGTGTACAAAACCTACCGTTGCCTGGTGTAGTACCTTGGTGTTGCCAGGCAGAGTAATGCTGCCAACAGGATCGGACGGGTATTCGGTAGCCTACGAACAAACCTAGCTTGCACATTATGTCGCTTGAAAGTACTGGAAGAATTACCCACAGTCTCATGGAAGCCATTGCTACCGTGCTGCTGTCCGTGGCTACTGTTGCCACAGCATGGTGCGCATATCAGAGCACCGTTTTTGGTGGGGTCGAGGAGTTTGAATTGCACGAAGCCGAGGCCACCAAGGGCGAGGTGTATGCAATGCGGGCACTAACAACCCAGCTTAAAATGCTGGACGTGAGTCTTTTTACAAACTGGGCAAACGCCAATGCAACTGGAACAAAAGTGCTGGCAGACTTTTACGAGAGCAGATTTCCACCGCGCCTCAAGAAAGCATTTGATGCATGGTCAGCAACAGATCCGCTGAACAACCCCACAGCTCCGAAGCACCCTTTTATAATGCCTGAGTACAAGGTAGCAGAAGAGATGCGTGCCGATAGCTTACAATCCGTATACGCCAGTAAGGTGCAGGCTGCTCGCAATATCAATTCACACAGCGAGCATTACGTATTGCTCACGGTGATTTTTGCCTCCGTTCTCTTTTTCGGGGGCATTGCTAGCAATATCACTTCGCTTCCAACAAAGGTGGCAATAGTGATTGGCAGTGCCATCATCCTACTTGCTAGTCTTGTATGGATGTTCACGTTTCCGATGATTGTTCGCTAACATCGTTTCAAGGGGGGGGGATGTCTTCGAAACCAACGTTCGTGCAGAAGCTTTGGAAAGAGATTCTTCACCTGCTGCCAATTACCGTCTACTTTCTCATCGCCAATGAACTCCTTGCGTTTACGTACAGCCTAACACTCAAGGAGTACGGCATTAACGTCCAAGCTTTTTTAACCGCTGTGATCGTTGCGGGAGTTATCGCTAAAGTGGTTGTGATTGTTGACATGCTGCCATTCATGAACATTTTCAGGCACAGGCCAGCAATCTGGAATGCCGCCTATGCAAGTGCTCTGTACATGCTAGGAGCACTCGCTGTGCAATTCTTGGAAATGCTGGTCCGTGAATGGATTGCATCAGGCTCGTTTACTGGAGCTATTCAAGAAATAGAGAACCACACCCACTGGTCCAGATTCTGGCTCAAGCAGGTGTGGATCTTTGTTCTTCTCTTCAATTTCTGTTTGATACGAGAGATCGGTGAAATCTTAGCCGGAGGCAAGTTGTTCGATGTGATCTTTCGGGATCGGAAGGCAGCTACTTTGCAATCGCAACACTCCGACGCTCCCTGATCACCGTTACACGGATCTGCCCGGGGTACTCCATTTCTTCTTCGATTCTTGCGGCAATGTCGTTGGCGATTTGATCGGCCTTTAGGTCGTCAATCCGATCGGGCTCAATCATCACTCGAATTTCGCGTCCTGCCTGGATGGCGTACGTCTTTGTTACGCCTTCGAATGACGTTGCAATCTCCTCGAGTTGCTGCAAACGCTTGATGTAGTTTTCGAGCGACTCTCTGCGTGCACCCGGCCGCGCACCACTGATGGAGTCGGCAGCCTGAACCAGCACGGCTATCGGACTTTCCATCTCGATATCGTCGTGGTGCGCTCCTACAGCATTCACCACGAGTGGATGTTCCTTGTACTTGCGGGTAAGTTCCATGCCGAGCAAGGCGTGCGGTCCTTCCAGGTCCCTGTCAATCGTTTTGCCAATGTCATGCAACAGCCCTGCCCGTTTAGCAAGGTTCACGTCTAGGTTCAACTCGTTGGCCATGATGCCGCAAAGGAAACCCACTTCGATGCTGTGCGCTAGGAGGTTCTGACCGTAGGAGGAGCGGTACTTCATCCTGCCGATGTACCGCACCATTTCGGGGTGGATATTATGAATACCCAACTCCATCAAAGCCCCCTCCCCAACACGTACAATTTCTTCTTCGAGTTCCTTCTGCACCTTTTCAACAACTTCTTCGATGCGAGCTGGATGGATGCGACCATCCCCCATGAGGCGTTCAAGTGACACGCGGGCAACTTCGCGGCGGAAAGCATCGAATCCAGAGATTACGACAGCCTCCGGTGTGTCGTCGATAAGCAGGTCTATCCCCGTTGCCGCCTCGAAGACCCGGATGTTGCGGCCTTCGCGGCCGATGATGCGGCCCTTCATGTCGTCGTTGGGGATGTTCACCACACTCACCGTGCTTTCTACGGAGTGATCCGATGCTGTACGCTGGATGGCCATCAGAATGATACGCTGTGCTTCCTTGCGTGCATTGATCTTGGCTTCGTCGCGCACGTCCTTTATGAGTTGAGCAGCCTCGGCCTTTGCATCGTTCACCATATTGTCGATGAGGAATTTCTTTGCATCCTCTTTGCTCATGCCGGTAATCCGTTCCAGCCGAACGTTCTGCTCTTCGAGAAGTGCGTCGATCTCTTTCAGTTTTTTATCGGAAGCAGCTTGTTTCTTGGCGAGTTCCGATTCAAGAGCTGCGAGCTGCCGCTCCTTCTTAGAAATGGTTTCGTATTTCTCTCCAACGGCTTCCTCTCTTCTGCGCAGTTCCTTCTCTTGATTGCGCAGCTTCGCGTCCTTGGAGTCTCGTTCGCTTTCCGCTTTTCTACGCTCGCGAGCAATCTCTTCTTTTGCTTCGAGCAGTTTCTCCTTCTTAATGGCGTTGGCTTCTTTTTCAGCACTTGCCAAAATCCCCTTAGCCTTTTCCTCGGCTTCGGCCAGGGCGGCTGCAGCGGCCTTTCGGCCAACGAGCCATGTGACCAGGAACCCCAGTATCAGCCCTCCGGCGATGATAAGAGTTCCAACGATCGTCGAGTCCATGCATGCTCCTTTGTGTAAAAAATGAGCCGCATCCCACTGCCACGGGCAAAGCCCGTTCCGGTTAAAAAAAGAACCGCTGTTTCCGCACTGTGGGTACCATCCTTGCCACCGCTGACTTCCACTGAACAACTGCACTCATGGTGCACCGGCAGCACAGCCACCAGATTGTTCCCGAATCGGGTGAGGCCTGTCATTGATGGCCAGAGCCTAGTTCCCAGGATGAAAAAATTGTATGGTTCTTTTTCAAGCGTGCGACGAGCAGCGGAATGCGGCAAGCTTCCCTCCAAACCAGCCGATGGCCGTTAGAGCGATAGAGCAGCACGTAGGGGTAAGGTAGAAGCCGATATCTCTGGATATCGCAGCTAGGTAAGCGGTTGCTTCCAGGCTCGTTCCAGTAAATCGGTCATTCTCGCAAGCTCGGAGGTCATGTACGTCACATCGGACGTTCTCCCCTCCTCGGCTTTCAAGCACCGTTCAGCAAGGTTGAGAGCAGCAAGCAGGCTCACAGTATTGGTGCCTTGCTCGCGCAGGTTTTGCTGAATGGTTTGAATCTGGAGATTGACTTCACGGACTGACTTCTTAATTGACTCCTCATCGTCTCCACGAAGAGTCAGGTCTTTTCCACCGATGGTTACTCTGATCGCCTTCGACATACGTAGGCTTGGCGTTCGTCTCGTTCAAAAATCGTTGCGAAATCTACGAAAGTCCGGCCAATTCGTCGAGTTGCCGGGCTATCGCTTCAAGGCGCGTAGCTACAGCGTTTAGGTCGGCCACCTCGCCAATGGACGGTACCGAGCTCGCTTCCTCAAGGAACATGCTCAGCTGATTTCGGGATGTAGGGTTTTCGAGGTGGCGTAAACCCGCCGCCCGATACAGGGCGATGATGCGGTTGGCTTCCTCAAGCTGCTCCTCTAGCTCATGCACTCGACGGGCGACATCCGTGTCGGTTGCGTCGAAGTAGTTAGGGATCACGTCATTGAGCAGAAGGCTACGAGTTTCCAGTTCGGAGCGGAGTTGCAATACTTGCTGCGAAATCTCTTGGTTTTGTGCTAGCTGGGCAGCGGTCTCTGCAAGGGCTGCCTCGGCAGCACGAAGTCGTTCTTCGGCATCCGAACGTGCCTCCAACGCCTCAGTGAGTTCGCCCTCGAGGTCTGCCAGTCTCTGCGTGAGCTGGAGGTCTTCTACACGGTCAATGTTCCCCGGGCCTGATAGCGGCGAAACACCTGCTGACGGCGTATTCGCGTTTGCACTCTCTAAGGCAGCGATGCGCTCAAGCAACTCATCAATTCTTGTCTGCAGGTCATTTTCGCTGTGCTTGAGCGATGATAACTGGCTTTGCAGAATCGAGTTCTCTTGCCGCAGGGTTACGATAACATCAGCGCCATAGCGCACCGCTTCCCATAGGCGCTGCATGGTCGCCCGCAACACATCGTCAACGCTGTTTACATCAACAGGTTTTGAATCAGCATGCCCTGCTTGCTGACCATAGGCTTCGTGTTGCTCGCGCTCCATGGGAGCCGACCGGCGATCAGCTTCCACGCTTAAGCTCTTCAACTAGAGTATGAACAAGATCCGAAACCCGCCGTTCCAGGTCAGACTCGGGGTTATCCTGTATCGTGATTGTGATGGTAGTTGAGCGAGAACCCGAGTTGCGTGTGCGCTTGCGTTCGAGTCCATCTTCTACGCGGTCCGTCTGCGGCGGCATGGATGCCTTCGTAGATGGCTGATATGAATCTGCCGCCTGTTCCAACTGATCGATCCGGTCGAGTAAATCGTGAACACGATCTTGCAGAACATGTTCACTCTTACGAAGTGCACTCAGTTCACTTCTTAGGATGCCATTCTCTTCGCGTAGTGCCGTTATCACATCGGTGCTCTTGCGCACGATTTCCCATATCTGCTGAACAGAGGCCTCGTTCACAGAATCCGACGGAACAGGAAAATCTGGTGCACCAACCATGCGTTCAGACTGAACTGCTCGCAATGGTGGACGTTCCTGATTTGGTTTCTGCGACATCAGGTATCGGCCCCCCGAACTCTCGCACCTAAGTGTTGCGACGCAGCGGCAACAATGGCATGCACGGAGTGTTCTACATCCGCATCTACCAGTGTTCTATCCATGGCACCAAATCGCAACGCTATACCCACACTTTTTCTCCCTGGACCGAATTGATGTTCATCTCGGAACACATCAAAAACGGAAGCCCCAAGATACGCAGGTCCGGCCGATTGACCGACAATTTGAAGAAGCTCGGCAGCGCTAACATGTTCGTCAACAACAAATGCAACATCACGTCGCATAGTTGGAAAGGGGCTTACGGCATGGTACCGATTCGTTCGCGCCTGTGTGCTTTGAATCAGCCTCAAATCCAGTTCGGCGGCGACAACATTCTGTGCTACTCCATAGGACGCTGCAAATGAGGAGTCTACAATACCTGCAGTGCCAACCTTCGTTTCACCGATGAAGAGATTCACCGAGTTCACACTCCACGGGCCTGTTGATTCAGCACTCACACGCTTACGAATCAACCGCTCACCTGCAACAGCTTCCACATCACTCATCAGATCGTAGAGATCTAGCATCCTGTCTGCATGACTCCAGTGTTCGTCGTCGTTTCCGCATGCAGCCAGTGCCAGGTGTTCATTCTGCTGTACGTCAAGTTCTGATGTATGGGCTCTCCGAAACACGTTGCCCTGTTCCGCAATCCTAATGGTTGTAGCACCATGGTTGATGTTGTGCGCAATTGTTTTGAGCAAACCCGGCAACAGACTTGACCGCAACACCGAATATTCGATGCCCAAGGCATTCCTAAGCGTTACCTGGTCATTGATCATTACTTGCTGAGCGCTGCCATTCTTGAGGGCTTCTGGAGTTAAGTGCTCACGGCCGGTTGCCACATCTTCAATTGCATCCAGCTCCTTTGTCTCATACCTGACTCCCGCACCAAGAACAGAGGTAACAACGTCGGCATATCCTCGTGACCGAAGAATCGTCCGCACGTCGTGCCGCAAGCGCATTCCATCGTATCCACCGGCGGCGCGGACATGTTCGGGTAAACGTTCTCCGGAAAGATGGGCCACGGCAGTTTGTGATTCTGGCACTTTGTTCACGCCATACAGCCGCATTACTTCTTCTGCCAGATCAATTTCGGCTGCAATGTCCACGCGCCACGACGGAGGAAGAACGGCGCACGTGTCATCTGATAGTTCGGTTACCGTGCATCCGATTGCTTCGAGCATCGAGCGAATGGTGGCATCGTCAACGGAGATACCATTCACCGATCGCATCCTCTCGTATCGCATGGAAATCGGAGCCATCGAGGTTCGCCAGTTGTCCACCACATTTAGCTCTACTGGCAAGCCCCCTGCCAGCTCCGCAATGAGGTGTGTAGCGCGTTGAAGGGCGCGAATCACGCCACCGGGATCAACTCCACGTTCGAAGCGATAGGACGCATCCGTGTTCAGGCCAAGCAACCGTGCTGTGCGGCGTACTGACCGAGGTTCGAACCAGGCACCTTCCAGGCAGACGTCGGTTGTTGCATCATCGATCTCGCTATTCTCCCCCCCCATCACCCCTGCAATTGCAACCGGGCCTTCGCCATCACAGATCATCAGCATGTCTGGCTGCAGTGATCGTGTTTTCCCGTCGAGCGTAACGAACTCCTGCGTGTTGCCAGCTTCTCGAACAACGATGCGTTGATCTCGCAGCTTGGCTACATCGAATGCATGGAGGGGCTGGCCAAGCTCCATGTTTACGTAGTTCGTAACATCAACGATCACGTTGCGTGGTCGCAATCCAACATCGCGCAGGCGTTGTTGCATCCATTCGGGAGACGGGCCGACGGTTACGCCGCTGATGCGAGCAACGGCATAGAGGGGCGCCAGCGCTGGAGCTTCGACCGTGATGGGGATGGAAGGTGTTTGTGTAGTGATGGCGGTTGGTAGAGTGTATTCTGCATTGGAGAAATGCACCTGTTCGCCATCGTGGTGAACGCGCATGTAGGCGTGCAGTTCGCGCGCGATGCCCAGGTGGCTCAGGCAGTCGGCTCTGTTTGGAGTGATGGCGACGTCGTAGATGGTGGAGAGGCCAAGAGCTGTTGTGAGGGGAGTGCCGGGTACCATAGTTCCCGGCACCGAACCTGGAGTGCCGGGAACTATGGTACCCGGCACGTTAGTGATACCGTCGGATTCCTCATCGCCTACCGCTAGCACCAATATCCCCTCTCCATCTTCTCCCAGGGCAAGTTCCGTCGCCGAGCAGATCATCCCATTGCTCTCTACTCCACGCAACATCCGCTTGCCAATGGTAATCCCAGCACCAGGAATCACGGCACCATCAAGTGCTACCACAACGTACTGCCCAGCTCGCACATTCGAAGCACCACACACGATGGTGCGCGGTTGATCTTCACCAACCTCCACCGTGCAAACTGACAATTTGTCCGCCTTGGGATGTGGCTCACAGGCCTGCACATAGCCCACCACAAATCGAGCGTAGGCTGTTTCTGGATTGTGGATATGTTCCACTTCCAGCCCCAAATCCGTTAGCACCTCTGCCACCCGTTCTGGTGCCCACTTCGTTGGATCCAGCCCAACGAAGTCCTCAAGCCACGCGTGCGAAATCTTCATGCGGTACGGTTTTACCCTGCCTTGTTACCGCAAAGTTATTTGTGGCAGTCTCCCAACCGCAGAGGTAGTTTTACACATTCGTGACACATTGCGGTTGGGGTGTGTGGGCATAAGGACATTATAGGGGCGTCGGGGCCATTAGGGCCTAGGGGCATAGAGGGAACATGACCGTGAAGCCAAAGGCCGACTCATCTCCTGCGTATAAAAACATCGTGGAACACGAAGCCCAGCGGGTATCAATAGTGATTCGAGGTGAAATTGCAGGCGTGAAGATGGAGTCGTCGCCATCCATCAAGAACAGTCCACCAGCAAGGGCGCCTAATTGTAGCCAGTCCCAGCCCACAGGTACCAGGATTCCGCCGCCAGCATAACAGGCAAAGTCGCCGTACGACCATTGATAGGCGCCTGCCTCCCCAAACCAATGGTACCAGGAGTCGTCGAACAGGAATGGCATACCCGCACTCCTCATCTGCGCCACAATCCCTGGATTGAATTCGGTGAATTGTGTATCCGTGAACGGATGCACGGAGGCCAGTGTGCTCCCCACATACATCCGATAACTGTTATCGGTGGAATCTTGTAGGGGGCTTTGGCAGGCGTCAGGTGGGGTGCCTTGTGTAAAAAACCGCATCTCGATAGAAAGCAAGACCGATAGAATTGTGGCACAACGGTGACGAACTCTTGACAATAGGCCGAAAACGTGCCACCAAGTTTGTGACATCACAATGAAGGCTGTCACCGTGAAACAAGGGCACAACCTCCTCTATTTCCTGCCTCTGTTAACCGCATCAATGATCGGATGCAAATTCACCGACGTGCAGCGGCTTAAGCAAGATCTTGAAAGCGATTTGAACGGTCGTGCCGTGGAGCCAAGTGCCATTGTCGGATTGCCGTACACAGAGCTTGACACCAGCATGCTCGGCCGACACATCGTAGCCGCAGCTCGCACAGATTCAGACTCTCTATTGATCATTGAAGGCGACGTGGTGCGAATGTTTACCACAGCCGTAGTTGCCGATTCAACTCAGAGAGACGACATAATTGACACCATCATAGCGAACGCCAAGGATCTCCCGTGCTACGCCCTATATCACGGTGTAGGAAGAAAGAGACTCCGATCGTACGAACCCCTATTCACCAACATCACTATTGGCAATATCAACCAGTATACGGATACCGATGTATCTAAGGTAACCCTGCACCGGTGGATGCTGCTGGCAGTTGTTGACGCAGAGAAGCAACCAAAGTATCAGGACATTGCAACGGGGCCCACCATGGCATGGGTCTTTTTAGGTCTTCCTGCCATCATGATAGCATTCGGTCTTGTCGGAGTATTAGTAGGGTATGGGTTAACTGTATCTAGTGGCGATGAGATTCGCAGCCGTCCTGAAGAGGCTTTTCGTGATTCTTACGATACGCTTTCTGCTGGCATTGTTGGTGCAGTGATTGGAGCCATCGGGTGGCTTATCATCACCATCACCCTCTAACTGAAATAATTCTCAACTACCCACTATAGTCTATCCTGTGATTTCAGTCGTATTGTCAAATCCCATTCCCAACGTATCTTTGTGACCCTACCGCGGGGTGGAGCAATTGGTAGCTCGTCGGGCTCATAACCCGAAGGTTGTAGGTTCAAGTCCTGCCCCCGCTACTCCAAAACAAACGCAAACCCTTGTATCTCAGAGAGATGCAGGGGTTTTGTGTTTTGTGGGTGGCGGTTTTAATCGTGTGTCTGCCTGGCACACATCTACAACGTCCAACTGAGTCTGATAAGTAACCGTTTAGGGCGCAATTGAGAAGGGTCGATTTTTCGGTCCAGTCTGTGATTACAAATAAGTGGTTAGGCT
>CAZUGQ010000031.1:0-19528 GCA_964620125.1 uncultured Hyphomicrobiales bacterium | reverse complement strand
CTTCCGTGGAGATGAAGGCGTTTTGCATGCGAAGGGGCTTGGGCGTGTTGCCGGGGGCAAAGAGCATGTCGCCGTTGCCGATGAGGTGCTCTGCGCCGCTTGTGTCCAGGATGGTGCGCGAATCAACGCGGGCGCTTACCTGGTAGGCGATGCGCGCGGGGAAGTTGGCTTTGATGAGGCCGGTGACAACGTCAACCGACGGACGCTGCGTTGCCACCACGCAGTGAATGCCAACGGCGCGAGCAAGTTGGGCAAGGCGGACGGTTTGAATAGCTACACTGATGATGTCTCCTTGCAGCAACAGTTTGGTAACACGCGTCTGTAACAAACCGAGCAGTGCTGAAACATTTCGCGTGTAGAAAAACTGCATGTTTGAAACGTGAACGATTAGTGAAGCTTTGCTTACCCGAATCGGCTTTCTGTAACTCTTGGAGATTGTAGTGTGAAACACATCATCGTAGTGATAGCGTTGGCATGGACTGGCATTGCAATCTCAGCCCAGCCCAGCTGCAAGAACTCGTATCCCTCGTACTACACTTCAATGCAGCAATTGACCTTCCTACCGCCACTCAGTGGTGGTATGGGCTTCAATGAGCTCATTGGACATATCGCACTAGATTCCATTTGCCGTCTCGTAGAGGTGCACCAAATTGATTCTTTCATGAATGCACGGATGGCCTGGGACGATACTCTCAAGTCAATGCATAAATACATGACAACGATTGTCGACGAAAACCCGCTCATAGTCTTTGGGATTAGCAATGCCGTATCAGAATGGAGACTTTCGTTTCCTGATGAAGTTCGATACAGGCTAGTTAGTGCGATCAAGAAATTCTCACCTAACCCTAATCTGGATTTGGCTATTGCCTCCTGCGACTACGTCGTGACCGTAGACGTCACCGATACAAACGCGATTGACGACACATCGGCACAGTTTGCCAAAACGGCTATTGTAGTTACAGGGAACGTTCTTGACACATTACTTGGACGCAAACTCCCGTTCTGCGTGGGTCAGCAACAAACACCACAATCCACACCCGGGCCGCAATGTTTATCATTCGATGTACGCCGAGAGCAGATCCAGTATCATAGAGAATTGAACAACCTTGAAGCATCAGACTCAATTGTTGATCGTATCATACCGCAGCCTTCCCGGCAGTATTTGGTGTTTCTGCGACTGACAAGTCTCTGCAAAGACTCGTCAAGCTTGTATTTCACAGTTTTTCCCGTTTACAGTATAGGACCTAGTTGTGGTTTATTCGAGATTCAAGAAGGTCGGATTGTAGATGAACAGAATTACTTTGGTCTGGGACCCAATCCCGTGATTCAGGAGGTGGTTACATCTATCGAGGCACGAATTCAACAAGTAAAGGAATGGGTGCCATGATTAAAACTGCACTCAGATTCATCGTCGTACTCCTGGTGATGTCGGCGATAGTAAACGGACCAATTGCTACATCTCAACCTTGCGGATCAGTGCAGAATTGCAATCCAAACCTGTCCTATCCCTATAGGTTTTGCAACATTCAAACAGGAGGACAGCCGATAGTTCGATGTAGCAATAATCCGAACGCTGAGCCAGGATTAATGCCATACAGAGCTCCGGGATTACCGGCATGTGCCAAGCGAGTGGTGACTGATGATGATCCCACGAGTGCTACAATGTTGGACGTAAACAATCAGGAGTTTCAGGTCAACCACCCAACGGATTGGGAAGACGTGATCAATGATGCCGTTGATGTCTGGAATTGCCTGTGCGGTTTTAATGCGCCTAACTCGTCTTTGAATACGTGTTGCATACCGGTCGTTTGGTCTAACAACCCTGCAGACTTCGATGATGCCGCAAACGATCTGGGAATTTTTAGAGGGCGCATAGACCTCAACAACTGTAGACCGCCGTGCGAAAATGGAGTTCTTCAGATGAATCAAGGTAGACCTAGAATCTATCTAAACCGCACCTCGAATTTTACACGAATCAATGAAGCCGCTAGCGGGAATTTACTCCGGCGATCTCTTTACTCTGGAACAGTTCTCCCAAGTGGACCCGGGGGTGCTGCGCTTCAACAAGGGTTTGCGGTGTTTTCGATGCGTGACGTTGTAACGCACGAATTTGGTCATTGGCTTGGGATGTTGCATACAGATCAAATTCCCGACTGTTTCCCAGGGGTAACTAAGACCGGTATCATGCGAGCATTTACCGATGCCAACCGAAACCCGCGAACTTTGTCTGAACAAGACAAGTGCCAATTCATGAAGCTGTATTGTGCCAACCTAACACCAGTTGAATGGGATGATGTGCGAGAAGTCGCACTTGGAACACCTGGTCTACTTCTCCAGCTCACTAACCAATGGGCTGTGATCGTTGGCGTAGATTGCGATATAACACGCGTTGAAGCATTCGATGTTGAGGGAAGAACTCTAGGTTCGCTTCCGATAAATTTTGAGCCTGGTGCGAAGCGGCTCAATATCAATTTTGGAGACGTAGCAAATGGACCTTTGCTCGCTGTCTTCTACTGCTTTGGACGCCGCGATGCAGTTAGGAGAACATTTCTCATCCAGCACCTTGATTGAGCCTCAGACAACTTCTACTAAAGGTATGACTCCAGCTCACTCTCGCTCTGCAGCAACACCGCTCTTCCTTTGCTTCCATCCGGCGGACCCACGATCCCCGCACTCTCTAGCTCATCTACAATCCGTGCGGCCCTTGCATATCCAACCTTTAGCCGCCTTTGCAGCGTGCTCACGCTTGCCTGTTGCAACTGAATAAAGATGCGCGCGGCATCGCCGAACAACGCATCGCGGTCTCCATCTACATTGCCAAAGCCCCCTACCTTTTTGCCCAGTATGCTGGGCAACATGTAGGGTGTGCGGTAGCCGCGCTGTTTGCCGATGTGCTCGCAGATGGCTTCGACTTCTTCCGTGGAGATGAAGGCGTTTTGCATGCGAAGGGGCTTGGGCGTGTTGCCGGGGGCAAAGAGCATGTCGCCGTTGCCGATGAGGTGCTCTGCGCCGCTTGTGTCCAGGATGGTGCGCGAATCAACGCGGGCGCTTACCTGGTAGGCGATGCGCGCGGGGAAGTTGGCTTTGATGAGGCCGGTGACAACGTCAACCGACGGACGCTGCGTTGCCACCACGCAGTGAATGCCAACGGCGCGGGCAAGTTGGGCAAGACGCACGATGGGCTCTTCGACTTCTTTGCCGGCGGTCATCATAAGGTCGGCTAGCTCGTCGATAATCACCACGATGTACGGCATGGGCCTGTGCTGGAAGCCGTCCTTGTCCTTGATCTTGCCTTCTTTGACCTTGCGATTGTAGTCGGCAATGTTGCGCTGTCCGGCGTTGGCCAGAATGTTATAGCGCATCTGCATTTCTTCTATCGTGCTCTTTAGAACCGCAACAGCATTGATTGGCTCAGTGATAATTGTTTCGTCGATATCCGGCGACACGGCCAAGAAGTGGTTCTTGAGCTCGCGGTATAGCGTCATCTCCACACGTTTGGGATCAATGATCACAAACTTGAGGTCGCGCGGATGCATGCGGTACACGAGCGACGCAATAAGCGTGTTGATGCCAACGCTCTTGCCCTTGCCCGTTGCACCGGCGATGAGCAAGTGCGGCATCTTGGTGAGGTCTGCGCAGTACACTTCGCCCACGGCGGTCTTGCCAAGCGCTATGGGCAGCTTGATGTCTGGGTTGTGATACTTGGGACTCTTGATGATGCTCGAGAATCGCACAAGCGCTGGCTTGTGGTTGGGAATCTCTATGCCAACGGTGCCTTTGCCGGGCACGGGCGCCTGGACGCGCACGGCGGGTGCTTTTAGTGCGAGTGCAATGTCGTCGGCCAACGATTCGATCTGCGACACCTTGATACCACTTGCCGGCACAAATTCATACTGCGTTACCACGGGACCGGGCTGCACGGTAAGATTTTCGATCTTCACGCGGAAGGTTTCCAACTTGTCCTGAAGAATCTGCGCATTCACACGAAGCTCTTCATCGTCAACCGAAACTTCGTCTACACCTTCCACGAGAAGAGACAGGGTAGGGGGCTTATAGGCAATGTCCTCGTCGTAAAGCGTCACGTTCGAAAGCTGAACTTCCGGCTCGTGAGATGCCGACTCTTCCACATTTACAACCAATGGCTGACGGGACGGCACAAGTGAAGGAACGTCGGCCTGTGCATCTGCATCATCGTCATCACCAAGAAACAGCGGGAGTTCGGGCACATCACCAGGTTCGGCGGGACCTTTGTCAACCGAACGAAGGATGTCGCGGTTTGGATGCAATTCAACCAGCCGACGTTTGACTTCGTCCAGGTCAAACCGCTGAACATTTGGCGAGGTGTGGGAGGCACTCGTTGATTTCTGCTGCTCTGCCGAAGCTGGCGGCTGGTCGCTTGGTTTCGTGCCAGAGGGACGAACGATCTTCACCGTGGCCGACAACGGACCGTCTGCTGGGCGAGACAGGTTCTTCGTTGCTGCTTCTACGGTAATGTGTTTGTTGCTGCTTTCAGCTTCTTCACTGTCGTTCGCGTGCTGCTTGCGTTGTGGCAATCGAATCGACCGAAGAAAAGATTGTACGTGTGCTGGTTGTACGTCGAAGCCAAATACGGCAATGAATCCAAGTGCAACCAACCACGTGAGCAAACTGCCAATGGTGCCAATAAACTGTGATACGGTAGCTGCAAGGAACTGACCGATGGCTCCACTAAAAACAACACCAATGTTTGCCATCCATGGCACGAGCTGCAACGTGCCAACAAGTGCACTGGTAGCAATCGCAGCACAGACAACAGCCACCGTTCGCTTTCGTAGCAGGGGAGTAATGCGCTGATACCGAAACAGGTCGGCCGAGGCAAGGAGCAAAAGCACTGGCAGAGAGATAGACCATATCCCAACTGTTGAGGTATACATCCAATGACTGATGACGGCTCCCAACAGTCCCAACCAGTTGTGTGTTGTTTCGAACCGAACACGCAGGGCTTCGTCACCTCGTATCACACCAATAACGTCGCGCAGTGTTAGCTGGGCATTGGCTTCGTCACGCGATGTATATGTAAGTAGGGCCACTAGCACCAGTAATGCGAACAGTGCAAGCAACACAGCACCGATACGGAAACGGCGAATCGTTTCCGCGTCGGGTCCTGCTGGAGCAACGCTGGGTTCTGGAGTGGACTTCATACTTCCTCAGGTCAAGCTGGCTGCCCCTGAAATTATGGATAATTTGCCCTCCTATGATGCCCAGCAAAGAGCGATTGCTTGTTATTGCCGGACCCTGTGTGGTGGAGTCGCGCGACCTTCTCTTTCGGGTTGCAGACCACTTGGTGGAGTTGGCAGCCACTCGACCCATACAATTGGTGTTCAAGAGTTCGTACCGCAAGGCCAACCGAACAAGCGCCAATAGTTTTCAAGGTATTGGTGATGAGTTGGCCCTTCGGTATCTGGCAGACGTGCGCGAAGGATTCGGTATTCCCGTTCTCACCGACTTCCACACCGAAGCAGAGGCAGAACGTGCCGCCTCGTTTGTAGATGTGCTACAGGTGCCCGCATTCCTGAGCCGACAAACCTCCTTGCTCCAAGCAGCAGCAGCAACCGGGAAGACGGTGAACATCAAGAAGGGGCAGTTTATGGCCCCTGACGACGTTGTAAAGGCCGCACAGAAGGTGGTGGCAGCTGGAAACAGCAACGTATGGCTTACTGAACGTGGCACCAGCTTCGGATATCACGACCTCGTTGTGGATTTCAGGGGGCTTGTGGTGATGCGCAGTTCAGGCTTTCCCGTGATCTTTGACGCAACGCACAGCGTTCAGCAGCCAAGTGTGGGTGAACAGAGTGGGGGACGTCCGCAATTCATCCCTGCACTTGCCCGAGCCGCAGCAGCCGTTGGCATAGATGGGCTTTTCTTTGAAACTCATCCGGACCCTACAAACGCAAAGAGCGATAGTGCAACGCAACTGCCATTATCACACGCTGAGTCCTTCCTTGACGACGTCCTTCGTCACTGGACTGCCACACAGTTCAAGCAACAACATTCACCTGCGGAGCGCACACCCCTGTGAGGAACCTTCTCAGCGTTTTTGTAACGATGGCCGTTCTGGTTCCTGCCTGCCAGCATCGAGAGGAGCTTCAGCGATCGAACGTTGACCCGTATGCCACAGCCCCCTTACACACCAGTTATCAGATTACCGTACGGTTTCAGGATAGCTCCTTTACCCGAGCTGTTCTAACCGCAGGGGTGGCCATCGTGAATGAAGACCGCAAGGAAACCATGTTGGGTAGCCATGTTCACGTTGTGTTTCATGATCGCAAGAGTGGAAAGGCAGCCGCCTGGTTAGATGCTGACAGTGCGGTGATTGACGATCGCAGCAAGGACATGACGGCTATCGGCAACGTGCGCGTCTGGTCAGACAGCAGCAACACGCAACTGGAAACTACCCGGCTTGTGTGGGACCAGAAGTCAGAACGCATTCGCACTAGCGAGCCTGTGCGCATCACAACACCGACGGAGGTGATTGACGGCGTTGGCCTCGTGTCTGATCAGATGTTAACCGACTATCGAATCTTTAACGTTCGTGGAGTTCATCAACCGTGAAACGATTTGTCGTTGCTGGTAACTGGAAGATGCATGCCACCGTGGAGGAAGCACGGAACATCGCTGAGGATCTTACCAGAGGCATTGAGAAAAGTCTGGCCGGCAGCGGCTCCGGTACACCCACCGCAGTTGATGTCGTTGTGTGCCCACCGTACACCGCACTTCACGCCGTGCTGCCAGTCATTGCTGAATCACCAATTGCACTCGGTGCACAGAACTGTCATCATCTCGAAAACGGACCGTATACCGGCGACGTTAGTGCAGCAATGCTTGCCGACGCTGGATGTTCGTGGGTTATCGTTGGACACAGTGAGAGAAGAACGTTTCACCATGAATACGACGAACTCATCGGTGAAAAGGCCTTAGCTGCGCTCACGCACAGACTCACACCCATCCTATGTGTTGGAGAGTCGCTTCAACAGCGCGAGGAAGGGCGCACCACCTCCGTCGTTACAAGTCAGATAGAGCGGTTTGTTCATGCAGCAGGATCTGGAGCGCTTGCAGCGTCAGTTATTGCCTACGAACCAATCTGGGCCATTGGCACCGGCAGAGCAGCCACGCCGGAACAAGCCGAAGAAGTGCACCTCACGATTCGCACCATGTGCGAGGAAACGTATGGTTTAAGCCCAACGATCGTTTACGGCGGCAGCGTTACGGCCGACAATGCTACCGACCTCTTTGCCTGCCCCAACATCGATGGTGCCCTCGTTGGTGGTGCATCACTGAAGGCCGACAGTTTCCTTGCCATCGTTAGGGCCGCCGCATCGGCATGAGACTTACGTATGCCAACATCCTCACGCTCAGTCGCTTCTTCATGGCGCCTGTATTCCTTGCTTTTGCCGTGCTGGGAACGCCCGGGTCCGTAACCGTTGCGGCCATCATCTTTCTCGTGGCAGCCATCACAGACTGGGCCGATGGATACCTTGCGCGGCGATACGGTGAGGTTACCGAGCACGGCACATACTTGGATCCACTTGCCGACAAGGTGCTTACCACGTCTGCCTTCGTTGCCTTCACTATCTTGGGCATCATGCCATTGTGGATGGTAGTAGTCATTGTTGTTCGCGATTTCGGCATCACCTCCTTGCGAAACATTGCAACAGAGAAGGGCACCAGTGTGCGTACCTCGCGTATCGCAAAGGTGAAGACAGCTCTTCAGATGATCGTGATCACCATTGTGATTCTCCTATACTGGCTTGCAACCGTCGATCCAGGCTTTACCATTACCAGTGCCTATTTCGAAATTCGCGGCTCGTTGCTCTCACTCCTGTATTCCGAGGTTGTTTGGTGGGCACTGTTCTTGCTTACCATGTGGACGTTGATCACTGGTGTTGACTACCTCATCCGCTATCGTTCACTCCTTCGGCGCACGAATGCCTAAGCCCCCTTCCGTGATTGCCAAGCTTATTGCAACCACTGGCGGTATTGGATACCTACCTATTGCACCCGGAACGTGGTGTAGTGCCATCGTTGGTTTGCCTGCGCTGTTAGGGGGCTTTGGCATGTGGTGGGTCTATCCGATTGCAGCAGTTGTTGCAAGCGGACTTGCCTGGTGGAGTGTTGGCCACGTTCAGCACGAGTGGGGCACTGACCCTCAGCGTGTTGTGATGGACGAAGCAGCCGGCATGTGCATCGTATGTTCACTTGCCATCGTGCAGCACAGTATGCTTTGGTGGTTGGCAGGTTTTCTTGTGTTTCGGGCCTTCGACATAGCCAAGCCATGGCCGCTCAATATCATCAACGATCGGCATGAAGCATGGGCCGTTGTTGCCGACGATGTACTTGCCGCTGGATACACCGTAGGCACCCTGCTCTTGGCGCAGTATGGCCTAAACGCAATCGTGTTTGCTCTGAAAGCCGCATGAATAGGGTCATTGTGGATAAATGACCCTTGCCAACCCGCATGGTTATGGGCTATGTTCGTTGTGCACAACAATTTTTCAACACTAGTCGAATGGGGTTTCCATGAACAAGGCAGAGCTTATCGAAGCCATTGCCAATGGTGCTGGCCTCAGCAAATCGCAGGCTGATGCTGCATTGAGCGCAGCGCTCGGTGCTATCAAGACGGAAATGGGCAAGGGTAATGACGTTGCTCTGATTGGCTTCGGTTCGTTCAAGGTAGGCAAGCGGGCTGCTCGCATGGGTAGGAATCCGCAGACTGGCAAGCCACAGAAGATTGCTGCCCGCAAGGTAGCCAAGTTCTCTCCCGGTGCTGAACTCAAGG
The DNA here is from genome assembly GCA_964620125.1 of uncultured Hyphomicrobiales bacterium. GTDB lineage: Bacteria > Bacteroidota > Ignavibacteria > Kapaibacteriales > Kapaibacteriaceae > OLB6. Next base: position 10,713 of record CAZUGQ010000031.1, on the reverse strand, counting down.
CCATCGTTAATGGGGAAAAGAAGGCCGCACCAGCCAAGAAAGCAGCAGGCAAGAAGCCAGCAAAGAAGGCAGCAGCGAAGAAGAAGTGACGGCTCACGTATGTGAATGGCCCGCCAATCGGCGGGCTTTTTTTTTAGTCGGTTGATGCAGGCCGTACGTCGGATCCATCCGCGTTCATCATGTTGAATCCGTAATTTATCAGCCGATGCCGCAGCACTTTGTGACCACGCGAGACCTTGCAGATCACGTGATCCACGAGATCCTGACTGAGGCCTGGTCCATTGTACCAACACTCGGACTGCGACACGACCGAACGGAAATCCTTGCTGGACGCAACATAGCGCTGGCCTTCTTCGAGCCCTCAACACGCACGCGCATTTCCTTCGAAACCGCAGCACATCGGTTAGGAGCAGCAGCCGTAGTGTTTCAGCCACAGGGCTCAAGCATCGAAAAAGGAGAATCACTGTGGGAAACGCTTGCCACCATCGAAGCCATGTGCTTTGATGCCATCGTGCTTCGTCATGCCGATGATGGCGTTATGCTGCAGGCAACGAAACGGTGTAACATCACCATCATCAATGGCGGCGAAGGAACACAATCCCATCCCACGCAGGCACTGCTGGATGCTTCCACCGTAATGGAGCGTTACGGCTCACTGCATGGTATTCGGATCGTACTCGTTGGCGACGTACAGCATAGCAGGGTAGCACGCTCTCAGGCAGAACTACTCGGCCGACTCGGTGCTGAGTTTGCAGTGTGTTCTCCGGCACCATTCAGACCTCGACCGGATGATCCTGTACTCGGCATGTTGCCATCCTTCGATCATCTCGACGAAGCGCTGGCATGGTGCAACGTTGTAAGCCTGCTGCGCATTCAGCGCGAGCGTATCACAGGCATTGAAGTGCCGAGCGTTGAGGCATACAGGGAACGGTATGCTCTCACGTCGGAAAGACTGACAGCGAATCCCTCGGTGATTGCCATTCATCCCGGGCCGGTTAATGCCAATGTGGAGATCGACGAATCACTCCTTGACCATCCCAACGTGCTCATTCACCGGCAAGTAACACACGGCGTAGCCGTACGAATGGTTGTACTCAAACGAATTCTCGGACAAACCCACGCAGGAAAACATGCCACGCAGGACTGACCTTCACACCATCCTTGTTATCGGTTCCGGGCCTATCGTCATTGGTCAGGCCTGCGAGTTCGACTATTCTGGAACACAAGCATGCAAGGTTCTCAAGGAAGAAGGCTTTCGAGTGGTGTTGGTAAACAGCAATCCGGCAACGATCATGACCGATCCAGAGATTGCTCACGCCACCTACGTTGAGCCAATCACACCGGATTTCATCGAAGAAATAATCATCAAGGAGAGGCCACAGGCCATACTTCCAACCATGGGCGGCCAGGTTGCCCTTAATGCTGCCGTTGCCCTGCACGAGCGCGGCATCCTGGAGAAGTACAACGTTGAACTCATAGGATCACAAATCGCCTCAATCAACAAGGCCGAGGATAGAGAACTCTTCATGCGCGCCATGCAGCGCATCGGGATGGACATGCCCCGAGGCGGCTTTGTGCATAATGAAGACGATGGCCTGCGGATGATTGACGAAGTCGGCTTCCCAGCCATCATTCGTCCGTCATTCACGCTGGGCGGTACCGGTGGCGGCATTGCCTACAACATGGAAGAATACCGCGAACTCCTGCGAAGTGGACTTGTGGCCAGCCCGGTACACCGTGTGCTTGTGGAAGAAAGCATCATCGGCTGGAAAGAGTATGAGCTGGAAGTGATGCGCGACCGGAACGATAATGTGGTGATCGTTTGCTCGATTGAGAATGTGGACCCAATGGGCGTGCACACAGGCGACTCCATCACCGTTGCTCCTGCCCAAACCTTGAGCGACCGTGAGTATCAGTCAATGCGTGATGCAGCTTTGGCCATCATTCGCGAAATCGGCGTAGAAACAGGAGGCTCCAACATCCAGTTTGCGGTTGACCCCGTTTCCGGCCGGATGGTAGTGATTGAAATGAATCCACGGGTGTCGCGCTCTTCGGCACTGGCATCCAAGGCAACCGGTTTTCCCATTGCTAAGATTGCTGCCAAGCTAGCCGTCGGCTATACGCTCGATGAGATTCTTAACGACATTACCAAGAAAACACCTGCCTGCTTTGAGCCGAGTATTGATTACGTAGTTGTGAAAATTCCGCGTTGGGACTTTGAGAAGTTTCGCGAAACCGACAATCGACTAGGCGTGCAAATGAAGTCTGTTGGCGAAGCCATGGCTTTTGGTCGCACCTTCAAGGAAGCATTACAGAAGGCACTTCGATCGCTGGAACAGAATCGCTATGGCTTTGGGTTCGATCGTGCACTGTATCGCACCAACAGTCGGCCCAACGAGGCTGAGCTGGTTCCGCTGCGCCAACGCCTGCGCACACGCCATAGCGAAAGCATCTTCGACCTGTGTGATGCTTTGCGCTATGGTTTTGGCACCGACGAGATTCATCGGCTAACGGGCTACGACCCCTGGTTTATTGAACAGTGCAAGGAGATCGTAACGGCGGCCATGGACTTGTTGTACTTCCGCAGTATCGGGAATGGACTTGCCGACGTAGATGCCACGCACATGCGATGGCTGAAGCGTCTTGGATTTAGTGATGTTCAGCTTGCCATGATTTTGGAAGTGAGTGAGGGGGCTGTGGCTTCGCGGCGCCGAGAGCTTGGGGTATTGCCCGTCTATAAAACCGTTGACACATGTGCTGCCGAGTTTGAGTCGGAAACACCCTATCACTACAGTACCTACGAAGAAGAAAACGAGGCCATCCCCTCTTCGTCAAAGAAGGTGATCATCCTTGGTAGTGGTCCAAACCGTATTGGCCAGGGCATTGAATTCGACTATTGCTGTGTGCAAGGAGTGTTTGCCCTGCGCAAACTGGGTTACGAAGCGATCATGATCAACTGTAATCCGGAAACGGTTTCCACGGATTACGATACCACGAGCAAACTGTACTTTGAGCCGCTCACGTTTGAAGACGTGATGCACGTTATCGACCTTGAGCAACCGGATGGTGTCATCATCACCTTTGGAGGGCAAACACCCTTGAAGTTGGCACAACGCCTGGAAGACGCCGGTGTGCCACTCATCGGTACACTACCTGATGGCATTGACCTTGCAGAAGACAGACAACGTTTTGGCGACCTACTCGATAGGCTCGGCATACGGTGCCCGCCATGGGGCACTGCACGCACTGTTGAAGAAGCAGTGGATGTTGCCAACCGCATTGGTTATCCTGTGCTTGTACGCCCATCGTATGTGCTTGGTGGCCGTGCCATGCAGATCTGCTTTCGCGAAGAGAGTCTGCGTAACTATATGGCTATGGCGATTGCCCAGGATCCCACTCGGTCCGTACTTATCGATCATTTCCTCGAGAATGCTCATGAGTTTGATGTCGATGCCGTAAGTGATGGAACAACAACCGTGATTGGTGGGGTAATGCAGCACATCGAAGAGGCTGGGGTGCATAGTGGTGATTCCTCGTGTGTGTTGCCACCATACGACATCTCGGAAGAAATCTTCGCAACCATGGTATCGCATGCCCGGCGTCTGGCCGAAGAAATCCATGTTGTTGGGTTGCTCAACATTCAGTTTGCGGTCCAGGAGAACAACGTGTATGTACTCGAGGTAAATCCGCGTGCATCACGAACCGTGCCCTTCGTATCGAAGGCTACCGGTATCCGCCTTGCGCAGATTGCTACACGTGCAATGACTGGAGAGCCCCTTTCCACCATGGGCCTTACTGATTTCGAACCCAAATCCGACCGCGTGGCCATCAAGGAGTCGGTGTTCCCATTCACGAAGTTTCCGCATGCCAATGTATTCCTAGGTCCAGAAATGCGTAGCACCGGCGAGGTCATGGGCATGGATAGCAGCTTTGGCCGAGCTATCGTGAAGAGTCACATCTCAGCCGGTAACACATTACCACTCGAAGGAAACGTGTTCATCTCGCTGAGCACATTCGACAAAACTCAACGTGCGGTTGACTTGGCTCGGGGCTATGCCGAACTAGGTTTTGCTCTGCTTGCCACTGGTGGGACGGCTGCCTTCCTTGCCGAACACGGCGTACAGGCCCAGCCTGTGCTTAAACATTACGAAGGCAGGCCTAGCATCATCGACCAGATTGCGAATGGAGAAGTGCACCTTGTGATAAACACCCCGCTCGGTGAAAACTCACGGTACGACGAAGCTATCATGGGCAGAACAGCAATGCGTTATAAGGTGCCATTCTTTACCACACTAGCTGCGGCGGAAGCTTCCTTGCACGGCATCAGAGCGCTCCGAGGCGAACGCTTCACGAGCACTGCGTTACAGGCTTATTACGCGTCCTGAACCATACGTGCACCATGAAGTCGGCAACTGCACATGAACGAATCTGGACTGTGATTGATTTGATACGGTGGGGTACAGAGTACTTTGCGGAGAAAGGCCTGGAGAGTTCCCGTCTCACAATGGAGTTGCTTCTCTGCCACGTGCTTGACTCATCGCGCATCAAGCTGTACTCGGAGTTTGATCGTCCGCTGCTGCCATCGGAGCTTGCCGCCTTGCGTTCTTTGGTTCAACGCATTGCCCATCATGAGCCAATACAATACGTAACTGGCATTGCTGATTTCTATAGCCTGCGATTCCACGTCACGCCCGACGTGCTCATTCCAAGGCAAGAGACTGAGATTCTGGTTGATGAGGTGATAAAACGTCAACAGGTGAGGGGTGCGGAGCAATCGGGTTTGCTCTTTGCTGACCAGGATGAACCCCGTGTGGAGCAATGTCTGGATATAGGCACCGGATCTGGATGCATCGCCATAGCTGCGGCAGTTCACTTACCGAATACGCGGTGGGTGTGTGTTGACAGGAGTGTGCGTGCACTGGAAGTAGCTCGTACGAATGCACAAAAACATGCTGTTGAATCCCGGTGTGAATTTGTTCAAACGAACATTCTCACTGAGATCCCAGACGGGCAATTCGACGTGATTACGATGAATCCACCATACATCCCGTCAGCCGATGTAGCAGGACTGGAAGAACGAGTTCGCGATTACGAACCACATCTGGCCCTAACGGACGATGCCGATGGTCTTTCTTTCTACCGCCGCATGGCAAGCCTTGCCACCACGGTGTTAAAACCCACTGGAACTCTCTTCATGGAACTAGGTTGGGGGCAGGAACAAGCGGTAAGAGATATCTTTTGTGAAGGATGGAAATGCGTGGTGGTCCACGACCTTGCAGACATCCCCAGGGTTCTGGTAGTAACTCGGGTATGAGTTACTATGTGGTAACACAACCAGTTAGAGCGGCCGGCCTTGGCGTGACTTTTTTGTAGTTTCGGCCCTCGTTCGAAGCAGGGGTGGTTGATAAGGGCTGCATACCCCTCTGAGCAACAAACATTCCGAGCATTGACCAACAACTTTTTTCTACCTAGGGTGTCGCATGAAGAACCTCACCAACCTTCTCATCATTACCCTCTGCCTGGTGGCAGCGTATGCCTTCTTCTACCTGGTACTGGGTGCTGACGGCAACTTCACGGACCCGAAGACGGGAATTGTTGACCACCATAATCCGCAGAATGCCATGGGCATGATTTATACCGGCGGTCCGCTGGTAGGTCTGCTGATTGCCTGTGTGTTGCTAGCCATTACCTATGCAGTGGAACGCTGGCTTTCGATTGGCAAGGCACGAGGCAAGCAAGACATGGAAATGTTTGCCAAGGTTGTGGTAGCAGCCGTGCAGAAGGGTGACTTCAATGCTGCAGTTAAGGCTTGTGACGAGCAGCGCGGCAGCCTGGCCAACGTGCTTCGCGAAGCAATTGAGCGCTTCAGAACGGTAGAAGGTGATTCTGCTCTGAATGCTGAACAAAAGCTTGCAGAAGTGCAGCGTGTGATCGATGAGAACATGAACCTTGAAACGCCACTCCTTGAGAAGAACCTGGTAATTCTCTCAACCGTTGCTTCGATCTCAACCATGATCGGTCTGTTGGGTACCACAGTGGGGATGATTCGTGCCTTTGCTGCACTCGGTGCTGGCGGCACCGTAAGCGCTCAGCAGCTTTCCATTGGTATCTCGGAAGCCTTGTACAATACCGCCGGCGGTCTTCTCGCCGCCATCATTGCCATTGTGTCGTACAACTTGTTCACCACCATGGTCGACAACTTTGTATATCAAATGGACGAAGCGATTCTCGACCTCATGCAGACTCTGGGTATTAAGGTTGGTGCCAAGGCCTAAACGCTTCCAATAAACAGGGGAACACCCAATGTCGAAAGTCAAAAAGAAGCGCGTTGGCTTCGTGATGGACATGACGCCTCTGGTGGACATCACCTTCCTTCTGCTCACGTTCTTTATGTTCACTGCCAAATTCCGCAGTGAATCTGAAAATCAGCAGAAGTTTAGAATAGAGCGTCCGAAGACACAAGCCGATACGGCAAAACTTCCCGAAAAGGATTTGGTGCTCATCAAGATTGGCATCGATTCTGTGGCTCGGGATACGGCCTGGTATGTTTCGATGGTCAACGAAACTGATGTTGCAGAGTTCGCCAAGGCCATGATTGCAATGGATTATCCCAATGCAGAAGAAAAAACGGCCCTTTTCAAGGTTACTGACACTACCTGGCTGGGAAAGATGGTGGAGCGAGCTCGCATCATTAACCCAAACGCAAAGTTTGCGCTGGATGCAGACAAGCGCATCCGGTATTGGTGGATAGACAAAGCCATCAACGAAATGCGCAAGAAACGAGCAACAACGTTCAACTTCGTCACAGACAAACGCTAACCATCGTGTAACGGAATTCACCGGGAGTGCATCTCCCGATAGTGAGACCCACGATCTAGAGGAGAACAACATGGCAGGCGGCGGCGAGGCACTCGGCGGAGGCGGCAAACAGAAACGAGGTAAGTCTGGGAAGCGCAAGAGTAAGAAGCGTGTTGGATTTCGGATGGACATGACGCCTCTGGTGGACATTACCTTCCTACTTCTCACGTTCTTCATGCTTACCACGTCAATGATCACTCCACAAACCATGGAGATGAACGTCCCTCCGGAGATTGACGTACCCATCGAGGTAAAGGAGAGCGAACTCTTTACGATTAGAATTCGGGACGATGGCAAGGTGTTTTACAATACCGGCAAGGATGAGCCAGAGCCCGTTGCGTCGATGAAAAACCTTCTGAAGATTGTCGTTGATCAGAATGTCAATCTGAAGAATCGCTGCATCGTCACATTAAAGACGGCAGACAATGCACCATACGGCATAGCCGTCGAAGTACTTGACATTTTAAACCAAGCGGAACCTCTCATCATTGAGGGTCTGAAGCGTGACGGCATCAACGAACGTAAACGGAAGTTCACAGTGTCGCCCTTCACTGAAGATGACCATAAGGAGCTTGACGCGCTATGACAACCGCCATCGTGAACAACCCAATGAATGTGGTTGAATTCGGTGCAGCCGAGTTCAAGAGAGCTATCAACGAGAACACACGTCGTGCTTTCTACCTGACGATGATCATTCTCTTGTTGCTAGCCTTGTTTTCGTTTTCGTACAGGATTATCATGGAGGCAATCTTTCCAGCGCCAAAGGTTGTCAAGGTGCGGCTGGCCAAGGTGAGTTTAGACATGCTTGCGCCACCTCCTGCAGAAAATCAGGAGGCACCACCCCCACCACCGCCTACTGCTGTTCCGCCTGTAAGCGGTCCAGCGGCACGTGCTGGCATGCCTGTAGCTGTGCCTGACGCCATGCTTGCCGAGGACTTGAAAGACTTTGCCAATGTTGACGAGATCAACCGTGCCTCTGCTGTTGGTGGTGATGGAACAGATTTCGGTGGTTTTGCCAGCAACATCGGCGAAAGTGCTGGAAACTTGAACATTGAAACACGCGAAGAAGAACCGGACATTGATGAGTTTATTGCCGTAGAGAAAGAGCCAGAATTCGATTATGCGGCGTTACAGCGAAGAGTAAAATACCCAGATATTGCAAGGCGTAATGGCGTTGAAGGTCAAGTGCTCGTTGCAGCTTTGGTAGGCAAGGATGGTAGGGTAGAAAAAATGCAGGTAATCGAATCCGACAACGAACTACTGAATGCTGCCGCCACTGCTGCCGTTCGCGAAACGGTGTTCACACCTGCAATTCAGAACGGTACGCCCGTCCGGCTGTGGGTGCGTATTCCAATCGTGTTCAAACTCCGTTAAGTCATGCACGTTGCCAACGTGCTGTTCCGTTCGCTGGTCATTATTGTTGGAATCATCATTGCTTTCGGCATAGGTCCAGCAGAGCAGACACCATCTCCCTTTCGTGAAGTATTCGGTTCCGTTGTTGCGTTGTTCGGTATCTACCGACTTATAACGTACTTCGTAACGCGGGAAAGGAGCAATGAATGAACAGAAATAGCATTGGAGTAATTCTTCTAGTTGCCGTTCTATCGGCGTGTGGTGGCAGTGATCAAGCGGGAATCCCACAAGAAACCGCGCTTTCAGGAACCGTAGAAATTTTGTGCGACGAGGAGATCATCACTCTTCTTCAGAGCGCAAAGGTGCCCTACGACTCAATTCATAAGGATGCAAACGTTACCCTGAAGGCAGTAACAGCGGAGCAGGCCACGTTCGACCTCCTCCGCCATCAAACAAAGGGCATCATCATCGGCAGAGATTGGCTGCCACAAGAGGCCGAAGACGTCAAGGCCTCGAAGGGTGCCGAGGGCTACCCCCGCTCGTTACTGGCAAAAGATGCTCTCGTATTCTTTGCATCTAAGTCCTTTCCATACGACACTATGCATAGCGCACATCTCTCGTCCTGGCTGGCGGGTGGGGAGTTTCCGCTTGCATCGTATCCAAAACTTTCAAAGCCCCCTACCGTCGTAGTACCCGGATCGCAATCATCGGTGTATGGAAACATGATCAACGTAGTACTCAAAGGTAAACAGCCGGGTGAGAACCGCGTCAGGTCGCTAGGACGGACGGACAGCGTTCGCATGGGCGTCTTGTCGAACAATGGTTACCTAGGCGTAGGGTACCTTTCGCAGCTCATCAAGGACACGGCAGTGAAGATGCTGCGGCTAAGTTGGACAGACAGTACAGGAGCGTACCAATACCCGCGTCTGATTCATGCAGGAAATCTTGTTCAAGGTTTGTACCCGTTTCCGGTGCCCATTTATTTCGTACTACGTGACAAAGCCAATCAACACAATCTTGCCAGCGGCTTCATGATGTTTCTGGCACGTGATGGTAAGGCGCAGCGTGCCTTCTTTGATGCGGGTATCGAACCGGGGTATGCCAACATTGTCATTCACACGGAAGAATAGACTCCATGAAGTACAAAACAATCGGCCTGTTGATATGCTTAACGCTTGGTGCGGTGCAGGTGCAAGCACAGAGTGCGTACGATAAGGCAGCATCGGCCGTAGAAACCTCCGATTACTTGGAGGCAGTTGCACACATTCGAAAGGCACTTGCAGAGGAACCAAAGGAAGAAAAGGTTTTGAATCTGGCCGTAAAGATCTATACGGAACTCGAGCAGTTCGATACGGCCATGGCAATTGGAGCACGCCTGTACGAGGAAGACGACGATACACCCGAGTACGTTCGATCCTACGCCTTGGCACTTACCCGGGGCGGGAATCCTCAGCTTGCCTGCACAATCCTTCGAAGGATCTCTAAGAAAGAGGCTGATGTAGAAACGTCACTCTATCTGGTAAATGCTCTTGTTGAGGCAGACAGTATACCAGCTGCCGAGCTTGTTGCAACCACGGCAAAGAAGAACTTCCCGAATAGTGCCGACGCATATTTCGCCCTCGGCGTGCTCTACATGAAGTATAAGCCTCAGCCTGTGTATGAATTGGCGAAGGACAATCTTGAAAAAACCATCGAACTTGATGATTCCAAGGTGCTTGCACACTTCGCACTGGCCGAAGTGTATTGGAAGATGGCTAATCGTGAATCCGACAAGGAGCTTGGTAATGAGTTGTTCCGCCGGTCGCTACTGGCATGGAACAAGGTAGGGCAGTTAGACCCACGCAACGCGCGTGCGTGGTTTGAACAAGGTAAAATTTTCTATCTGTCAAAGAAGTACAAGGAGTCGATTGGTGCTCTGCAGCGTTATAGGGAATTGCGGCCTGGTACTACAGGCAACCCGATTGCAGCATGGTACCTTGGTAAATCGTTTTTTGAACTTCAAGTATGCGATTCTGCAAAGGTGTACTTAAATGAAGCGGCAACACGCATCGACTCTTTGAAGACCGATGCCTCTTTGATGTTAGGAAAGTGCAACGTCCTAACGAAACAGTGGGCTGCCGCTGCTGCTGCATACCAGAATGCATACAGTGGACAACATGGTTCCAGGCACTGGGAGCCAACAGATGTTTGGTACTATGGTACAGCATGTGTGATGAGTGGCGACACGGCAAAGGCTATCGCCATTATGACCGAGGCTGCAAACCGCGATCCCAAAAACTGCATGTTCATGTTCCGATTTGGCTTGTTGCTTGGATCGAAAGGGTTAACTGAAACCTCCAACAACATTTACAAAGCAAGGCTTGCAAACTGCAAGGACTCCTTGGACGGAAAGATCAACCTGTTCATCGGCAACAATTTCTTTGCGGATAGCGTGCTGGATTCTGCTATCGTGTATTACGAGCGTGCTCTGGCATTAGATCCCAGTAACTACACAACAAATCG
>CAZUGQ010000030.1:0-21565 GCA_964620125.1 uncultured Hyphomicrobiales bacterium | reverse complement strand
CCTCATCAAAGCCAACTTCCCCGCGCGCATCGCCTACCAGGTAAGCGCCCGCGTGGACTCCCGCACCATCCTTGACACAAGCGGCGCAGAGCACCTCATCGGCAACGGCGACATGCTCTTCGCACCCGGCAACACGCCCAAGCCCCTTCGCATGCAAAACGCCTTCATCTCCACGGAAGAAGTCGAAGCCATCTGCGAGCACATCGGCAAACAGCGCGGCTACAAACAACCCTACATGCTACCAAGCATCTTAGAGAAAAAGGCAGGGGGCTTTGGCAATGCAGATGGTGAGCGTGATGCGTTGTTCGGCGATGCAGCGCGCATCTTCATACAATTGCAACAGGCGTCGGTTAGCACGCTGCAGAGACGGCTCAAGGTTGGCTATGCCCGAGCAGCCCGCATCGTGGATGAGCTGGAGAGTGCGGGAATAGTGGGTCCGCCAGATGGAAGTAAGGGAAGGGCCGTGCTGCTGCAGAGTGAGAGTGAGTTGGAAGGCTATCTCTGAGTGCCGTACCGAGGCCTGGTGTTCTACATCGTTTTGTGTTTTGTACTATCGCAATAGAACATTGCACCAACATTCCACAATCGAAAGGGTAGGCGGTGCACACGGTAGGGGCGTTGGAGTTATCGCGTGAATGCATCACTACGATCCGTGTCTTGCTCGCTGTCAGAACCACAGCGGCCAGATAGACACTGCGTTGTACCGTATTTTTCGGGCTGCGCTTTCTCATCACACTCCATAACTCCCCTTGCCGAAGCCCCCCTTAATGCGGAATGACGTGGTGGACTCCATACCGATACACCATTCTGTTGCCTTTCCGGTAGAAGAACTCACAACCATCAATGTCCGAGGCGCTCGTGAGCACAACCTCAAAAACATCAACCTGGAGATCCCTCGCGACCAACTGGTGGTGATTACGGGTTTGAGCGGAAGTGGAAAAAGTTCACTCGCATTCGACACGATCTATGCGGAAGGGCAACGCAGGTACGTGGAGTGCATGAGTGCCTATGCACGACAGTTTTTGGGACTGATGAAAAAGCCGGATGTAGACGTTATCGAAGGTCTTTCGCCGGCCATCAGCATCGAACAGAAGAGCGTTGGCCATAGTCCACGCAGCACGGTAGGAACCGTAACAGAGATTTATGACTACCTGCGCCTGCTGTTTGCCAAGGTAGGTATTCAATACTGCGTTACTTGCAACATCCCTGTGCGGCAGCAAACTGTGGAACAGATCGTGGATGCCATCCTCAACCTGCGTGGCGCAGATGGCGAGCTCATGAAGGCGCAGATACTGAGTCCACTGGTTAAGGGACGCAAGGGACATTATCGTGAGCTGTTCGACCAGTTGCGAAGGCAGGGGTATACGAGGGTGCGGGTGGATGGTGAGCTGCAAGAAATCTTTGAAGGTATGCAGCTTCCACGATACAAAACCCACGTGGTGGAATTGGTGGTTGACAGGCTGGAAGTTGATCCCAAACATCACCGACGTCTTAAGGAAAGTGTGGATACTGCACTGGTTCTCGGTGAAGGCGGTGTTACCGTTCTGTACGAACAGACCGACGGCTCGTGGAAAGACGTTTACTACAGCACCTCGTACTCATGTCCGCAATGCGGTAGGAGTCATGAAACGCCGGCACCAAACATGTTCTCCTTTAATTCACCCTTTGGTGCGTGCACAACCTGTGAAGGCCTTGGAGAATACACGGACTTCGATATCCAGCTCGTAATTCCCGTTCGATCACTATCGATTGCAGAAGGCGGCGTTGGGCCACTTGGAAAAAAGCGAGAGACGTTCTTGTGGAAGCAGGTGAACGCCTATGCACAAGAAACGGGGCTTTCTCTTACTACGCCGATTGAGGAGCTGGACGCAGAAGTGTTCACCACGTTCTTACTCGGAGGTGATGATCGCTCCGTAAAGGTGAACTATGGACATCGTACAGTGAAGCACACGTTCATCGGTGTATTGCCAACCTTACGGCACCAGTATGAACAGTCACCAACGGCATCGGTACGTAAGTCGATGGAGCGGTACTTTGCCTCGATCCCCTGCCGCGTCTGCCAGGGAGCTAGGCTCAAGGAAGAACACTTGCACGTTCGAGTAGCCGATCTGGGGATCCACCAGATCTCGGCCATGGACGTAGAGTCTGCCGTTGGCTGGAGTGCTGCCGTTATGTCCAAGCTTACCAGCAGGCAACAAACGATTGCCGCACTCATCATCAAAGAGATAGGAGAACGCCTGCGATTCCTGCAGGAAGTTGGCTTGTCGTATCTAACTCTTGACCGAAGTGCACGCACGCTGAGTGGAGGAGAAAGTCAGCGAATACGTCTGGCATCACAGATTGGCTCGCAGCTCGTGGGAGTAACGTATGTTCTCGATGAACCTAGCATTGGTTTGCATCAGCACGACAACAGAAAGCTCATTTCGTCGCTGAAAAACCTGAGAGATCTTGGCAATACGATCATTGTAGTTGAACATGACAAGGAGATGATCGAAGAAGCAGACCATGTAGTTGACATAGGCCCAGGTGCAGGCCTTCATGGTGGAACCATCGTTGCGGAGTTTCGGAAGGATCATCGTTCATCCACCAACGGAAGTCGTGGTAACTCATACACGATGCTTCGCAGTGCACAAGCCCCTTCCCTCACGTACGAATACATTACGGGAGTCCGCAGCATTGCGATACCGCGAGAACGGCGCCAGGGCAATGGGCGCGTGATCACCGTGAAAGGTGCTACAGGGCACAATCTGAAGAATGTCGACCTAGTGTTACCACTTGGCACGTTCGTGTGTGTAACGGGCATGAGCGGAAGTGGCAAGAGCACGCTGATCAACGAAACCTTGTATCCAATACTTGCCAGGCACTTCAGTACGAGCGAACTCGTGCCATTGCCGTATGATCGCATCGAAGGAATTGATGGTATCGACAAAGTCATCGAAATTGACCAGTCGCCTATCGGCCGAACCCCACGTTCGAACCCGGCAACCTATACCGGTCTGTTCACGCTTATCCGCGACTTCTTTACCATGCTTCCCGAAGCGCGCATACGGGGCTACAAAAGCGGACGCTTCTCCTTCAATGTGGCTGGTGGACGATGTGAGGACTGTGAAGGTGCTGGTCTTCGCAGAATCGAAATGAACTTTCTGCCAGACGTATACGTGAACTGCGAAACCTGCAATGGCAAACGTTACAATTCAGAAACACTCAGCGTGCGTTTTAAGGGAAAGAGCATAGCAGACGTGTTGGATATGAGCGTTGAGGAAGCGCTTGACTTTTTTGCCGACATACCTCGCATCAAGCACAGGTTGCAAACGCTCTGGGATGTTGGCCTTACATACGTCCGGCTCGGTCAGCAGGCGCCAACACTTTCCGGAGGAGAAGCTCAACGTGTGAAGCTCGCAACGGAGCTTGCCAAGATTGGTACTGGAAAGACGTTATACCTGCTCGACGAACCAACCACCGGTCTGCATTTTGACGATGTACGAATCTTGCTTTCGTTGCTGGACAAACTGGTTGACAGAGGAAACACCGTAGTGGTCATCGAGCACAACATGGATGTGATTGCTCATGCCGATCACATTATTGACATGGGACCGGGAGGGGGCTCTGGCGGAGGACGCATTGTTGCTCAAGGAACTCCCGAACATGTTGCCACTGTTCCTACTTCGCTGACGGGAAAGTACCTGCACGACGAACTCGCCAACGCTTATGAACAGTAAACAAGACGACGTAAGAGCGCATCTTCTGGATTCCATCACTCGCCTTGAAGGCATTGACCTTACTCCAGATCAGGTGGAAGGTGTGCGCCGATACCTGCTTTCCAGATATGTGTCTGAAAGCACTGCTCTTGATGTTGCAGCCGAAGCACTGTTATCTGTTGGCGTAGTTGCATCCGTTCAGGTTGTTGACGGTAAACGAAGCCTATCCGTTGGCGACTCGGTGCTGAAAGCGTTGTTCGAGCCATACGAACAACGGCAGCAGGTACGGGTATGGCCATACTTACGCCGCATCCTTACATCGGAAAAGCGCGACATGTGGTACGTGGCTGCGTACTCCCTGTTGTCGAGCCTACTCGGTCTGGCAGTACCACTAAGTTCACAAGCCATCGTAAATGCGGTTGCACTCGGCGTTTTTAACCGCCAGCTAGTTGTACTCTGTATTGTAGTACTCGTGGCCTTGCTGATACTAGCCGGTCTCTCTGTTCTTGAACGGTATGTTGTTGACCTCATTCAACGGCGATTGTTCGTTCGAACAGCTTTTGATATCGCCTGGCGCCTGCCTCTGCTCAAACGATCGGTAGCAACATCGACCTACGCACCCGAGCTGGTGAATAGGTTCTTTGATGTCATGACGGTTCAGAAGTCACTCGGCAAGTTCCTATTGGAAGGCATCAATGCCATTCTGGTATTAACTACGGGATTGGTGTTGTTGGCGATCTACCATCCCGT
Organism: uncultured Hyphomicrobiales bacterium; assembly: GCA_964620125.1. Taxonomy (GTDB): domain Bacteria; phylum Bacteroidota; class Ignavibacteria; order Kapaibacteriales; family Kapaibacteriaceae; genus OLB6. The sequence continues at coordinate 17,117 of CAZUGQ010000030.1, read as the reverse complement.
GTTTATCGTGTATGATGTTCTGTTTCTGCTTTTCGTACCCGTGCTCATTTGGGTGTTGGGTCGAGGTGCTGTTCCAACAGCCGTGGTGATGAGCAAGAAAAAGTATGAAACAGCAGCCTGGTTGGAAGATATAGCGCGTACATTCCTTGGGTTCAAGATATTGGGAGCTACCGGGTTTGCTTTCGACAGGCTTGACGAGATCACTGGTCGCTACGTAACAGCAAAACATGCACACTTTGTAATAATCGCACGCCAGATTCTTGGCAGTTACATTTTCAAAGCCTTTGCAACCGTTGGGATTCTGGCAGTAGGTGGCATGCTTGTGATCGAGCAGCAGATGTCGCTCGGTCAGCTTGTTGCTGCAGAGATTGTGATCATTCTGATCATCGGGGCCATCGAGAAGCTGATTCTGCAGTTTGATGGATACTACGACATGATGGCGGCACTCGACAAGCTTACAGCCGTCGTAGCTCAGCCTATCGAAGAAAGCGGCCACCAGCAGGTGCCAGCCATCGGACCAGCTTCCGTGAAGCTCGAGCATGTACGCATAAGCTTCAACAGAGCGTTGCTGGAGGACGTATCCTTTACCGCATCACCTGGCAAACACATAAGCTTGGTGGGCAAAAGTGGCGCAGGTAAGAGTACCATACTCCACCTGATCACCGGTGTTCTCCGTCAGGATTCAGGCTCAGTGCTCGTTAATAATGTGGACACGCGCACTGCCGACCTTCACAGTCTGCGTCAGCGCATTGGCATGGTCTTCCCGGAGGATCAGCTCATATCGGCCACTGTTCGCGACAACATCATCCTAGGGCGCGACATCCCTGATTCCGACTTGCGCTGGGCTCTTGAACTACTCCGCATGGACGCAGACATTAACAACATGCCCAAAGGCCTCTATACGCCTATTACCGGTAGTGGCGAGGAGCTCCCCTTTGGTCTGCGCCGTCGCATTCTGTTTGCCCGCATGATCGTGCATCGCCCTGACCTTCTTCTTATCGACGAAGCATTCGAAGGGATAGAAGACGGAACCAAACTGGCCATCGTAGCTGACCTATTCAACTATCCCGGGTGGACGATCATTAACGTGTCGCACGATCCCGAGGTAATCAAGCGAACAGATCATGTGCTGGTGTTGGCTGATGGCCGCATCATAGAGCAAGGCTCACCAATGGAGTTGGCAAAGGGTAAGTCTCCACAGTTTTGCTCACTCTTCCCGGAGGCTCCCGATGTCTTCTAAAACATCCCCTCCGCAATCGTGGCCGGACTTTGATGCCATCGTACATCCAACGCGCCGAACAGTTTTTACGCGGATTCAAACACCACGTCTGCACAGCAGGCTAACGATCGGCATCGTTGGCTTCATTCTGCTTTCCATTGTGCTGCTTGCATTTGTGCCCTGGCAGCAGAGTGTTGTTGGATCAGGCTCCGTTACAGCATTCGACCCGTCGGCACGGCCACAAACGTTGGAAAGCTCCATCTCCGGCCGCATCGTTCGGTGGTACGTGAATGAAGGTGCGCAGGTAGCTGCAGGCGACACCATCTGTGTTCTTGCCGACATCAATGTAAACTTTATGGACCGGGATCTGCTTAGCAGGTTATCGGAGCTTCGAGACCGTACGTTCGAGGCACAAGAACAAGCAATTAATGTTGCAACACAGCGCAGAAAACAGAGCGAAGAACGCTATAACCAGGCACGCGCCCGGTTCCAGAACGTCATCGTTGAGATTAATACAGCGCGCATCCGTCAGAGAAGAGCCGACACGTTACTCTCACAGGACCTAATAAGTCGAAGGGAGTGGGAAACTGCTCAGCTCAATTTGCAAAAGGCACTGGCAGACAGTGTGACTGCTGCCGCGTCAATCAATGTTGCATTACAGGATGTCGATGCATTTCGAGCGGAAGAAGAGCGCGTGATCTCGCAAGCAATTGTTGCCATGCAGGATGCCGACGTGAAGCTTGCTAATGCACAAGGCCGCATTGGTGCAGGAACAGTGGTTGCACCAGTTGACGGGTATGTAGTGCGTATCAACAAGGTAGGGGCTGGACAAACCGTAAAGGAAGGTGAACAACTTGCCGTCATAGTGCCTACCTCGCAGGATCAGGCTGCGGAGATTTATGTAAGCAGCATGGATGCGGCACTCATCTCGCCTGGACGCATCGTTTCATTGCAATTCTCAGGCTTTCCCGCCTTCCAGTTTTCCGGCTGGCAGAACATTGCCGTGGGCATCTTTCATGGCCGCGTTAAGGTTATCGATGCTGTGGACGACGGCACGGGAAGATTTCGAGTACTCATCGTACCCGACTCTGCAAAGAAGGACTGGCCTTCAATGGCGTACCTGCGTCCTGGAACCGCCGTAACTGGTTGGGTTCTCCTCAACGAAGTACCACTCGGGTATGAACTTTGGCGCCAGTTCATGGGGTTCCCTCCACAGTTTCCGGTCGAAAACTTCCAAAAGGGTAAGGCCGTTACTACGAAGGCTCTCGATGCATCGAATGGTAAAGGGGCTAACGGCAAGTGATACGCGTGGCTCTTGGACTTGTGTGGCTTGTTGTATTGTCCACCGTGGCATCCTCGCAGGTGCTCGATCTTCGTGTTTACCTAGCCCAGGTCGAAGCATCGAACCCCTCAATCGCTGTTGCCGCATACGAGCCTGAGTTGGCAAATGCCGAAATCACCTCGGCACTAGGCCGCTTCGACCCGTCTCTTACCCTGGTGAGTGTGTACGAGGACAAAAGTGGCACTGACAAGTTAAACAGCATTGATGGAGCTCTCGAACTTCCTCTCAACATGCTGTTTGGACCAACGCTGAAGGCCACATATTCCAGGGGCATTGGCAGCTCGGTAAATCCGCAAACCCTTACGTCACTGCCTGGGGAAGCCACCATTGGTGTGTCGTTACCACTGTTCCAGGGCATATTCACCGACTCCCGACGCAACCAGCTTAACAAAGCGCTGCTACGTCCGGAAGTTGCTTCGGCTCAGTATCGCATGGACAGAAACTCGTTGCTGCGTGATGCAGCTCTTGCATACTGGACGTGGGCAGAAGCTGAAGCTGCAGTGACCGTTGCTGACAGTGTGATTAGGCTCATTGAAGAGCGACTAACGCAGATACGCAGGCGCACGAACGTAGGTGAGCAGGCTGCCATCGATACCATCGAAGTTGTGCAAGAATTGTACAGGCGGCGTGGCGAAAGGCTCTCTACCCTACGTGTGGCAGAACAAACACGTGTGAATGCATCGGTGTACCTATGGTCAGCTGATCGACTTCCACAAACAATCACGCAGAACCCAAGCCCCCTACCAGGTGCAGTTAACACAACCTTCGACAGGTTTTCTGCTATTGATACGGCATTACGTCGGAGGCCGGAGATACAGCGGATTGACGCTCTTCAGCGTATGGCCAGACTTGATAGCAGTTTAGCACAAGAATTTCTGCGACCGATGGTGAAGCTCGACGCAGCTCTTGCCGCTTACGATGTAAGCAGTCCAACATCATTGGACTACAAGATTGGCTTGAACATTTCCCAACCACTGTTATTTAGAACTGCTCAGGGCAACGCTCAGATGGCCGGAATCACTGTTCAACGTGCCGATCTGTCGCGGATGCTGGTTGAACGTGTGGTAGCTGCCGATGCTCAGAATGCAGCCATAGCATTGGAGCGTGCGCTGCAAAGACTGGATCTTGCCGAGCAAGAGGTTGCCTTGGCTGGACAAATGGTAGTAGCCGAACGCACACGCTTTAATACTGGCGAAAGCTCGTTACTCACCTTGAACCTTCGCGAACGTTTTCTTGCCGAGGCTCTCATGCGCCGCGTTGCTGCACAAGCCGATGTTGCTCGAGCAGAGGTTACCCTCTTATGGGCCACCGGCACCATCTAGGCATCGTATCTTTGCGGCCCAATTCGAAACCTAAGCTGCCCAACGAATGAACATACTGGTTTGCATATCGCTTGTTCCGGATACCACCACCAAGATTACGGTTGGTGCCGATGGCAAGAGCATGAACCCACAGGGTGTGAAATTCATCCTGAACCCGTACGACGAGTTTGCCATCGAAGAAGGCCTGCTACTAAAAGAGAAACACGGTGGCGTTGTTACTACCGTGACTGTAGGCCCACCAAGTGCCAAGGAAATTCTGCAGCGCGCACTTGCCATGGGGTCCGACGCTGCCGTACTTGTGAATGACCCTGTGTGTGCAGACTCATTCACCGTTGCGAGTAGCATTGCCGAACTGGCAAAAGAATCGATGCCTGACCTGATCATCTTTGGCAGGCAAAGCATTGATTATGACGGCTTCGTGGTGCCGGGAATGGTGGCTGAATTGCTTGAGTGGCCAAGCATCACCATGGTGAGCTCGCTAAGCATCGATGGCACTGCTGTATCCGCAGAACGTGATATCGAAGGTGGAAAGGAATCCGTAACCGCAAGCCTACCGTGCGTGATCAGCGCGCAGAAAGGTTTGAACGATCCTCGCTATCCCAAGCTGCCAGACATCATGAAGGCTAAGAACAAGCCAATTGTTGAACGTGCGCCATCAAATGCAACAGCACGTGTGAGTGTCGTAGGCATGACCTTGCCCGACAACAAACGTCTTAACAAGATTTTTTCAGACACCGAAGCGGATATTTCCGAACTCGTCCGTCTCCTTCACGAAGAAGCAAAGGTTATTTGATGCTCCTCTACCTTGAACCATCCGGCAACGGTCTCAAGCGAACCTCGTACGAGCTTATCACTGCGGCACGACGTGTGGCAGGGGGCTCAGCCTTAGTGGGTATTAGTGTTGGAGCCACATCAGATCAGATATCAACGGCTGCAGCGTATGGCTTAGAAAAGTGCATCAACGTAGATATGTCTGCAGTAGGCTCGTTTGCAAACAGCGTTGTTGCAAAGCTTGTTGCCGATGTGGCTCAGGAAATAGGTGCCAAAACCGTGATGTTCGCAGCAAATGCCACCGGTAAGGATGTCGCACCACGTGTATCCATCCGACTGCAGGCTGCTCTGCTAGCAGATTGTGTTGAACTGCATGGCAGTGACGGAGCCATCGAAGCGGTGCGTCCGGTGTTTGCGGGTAAAGCGTTTCAGAGGGTTACGGGAGTTACGGGAGTTACGGGAGTTACGGTTGTTACGCTGCGTCCGAATGTGTTTACAGCTAAGAGTGCGGATGCGGCGGGAACAGTGAGTATTGAACAGCGGACGGTAGGAGCTGATGCCGCCGTTCGTTCTTCGACCGTGAAGAGCGTAACCTACACGCAGGGTGCACTCGATGTAGCCGAAGCGGACATTATCGTGAGTGGCGGCAGAGGTTTGAAGGGTCCCGAGCATTTTGGTCTCGTGGAAGAACTGGCAAAAACCTTAGGAGCCGCAGTTGGAGCCTCTCGTGCCGTTGTGGATGCCGGATGGCGTCCGCACCGCGAGCAGGTTGGCCAAACAGGCAAAACAGTGAGTCCAACGATGTACGTTGCCTGCGGTATTAGCGGTGCCGTACAACACCTAGCCGGCATGAGTACCAGCAAGATCATCGTTGCAATCAACAAGGACAAAGACGCCCCTATTTTTAAGGTAGCCGACTACGGCATCGTCGGAGATGTATTCGAAGTCCTACCAAAACTCACCCAACAGATCGCTTCCATAGTCAACAAGAACTAACCCCTCCCTCTTCCCCTCTAGTCCCTCCAGTCCCTCTAGTCCCTCCAGTCCCTCTAGTCCCTCAAATGCCCCGCATCCAAATGGACATCTTCGGCCTCACCGACCGTGGCATGAGCCAGGGGGCCTTCGCCTTGATCCTCAAGGAGGCTGATGGTCCACGCCGCATGCCTATCATCATTGGAGTTCCAGAGGCTCAGGCAATAGCCAACGAGTTGGAAGGAGTTCGTCCGCAAAGACCGATGACGCACGACCTGTTGCGCAACGTTATCGAAGCGCTTGGTGGACATCTCAAAGAGGTGGTAATTCATTCGTTAAAGGAGGGTACCTTTTATGCTGCACTCGTATTTGAGTACAGTGACATCGAAGTAGATGCACGGCCCAGCGATGCGATAGCCATCGCTGTTCGGTGTGGCGTACCGATCTACGTAACGGAGGAAATTCTTAACGAAGCTGCCATTGACCACCCGGATGGTGATGGTGAGGAAGAAGAAGCAGAAGCTCAAGGTGAAGAGGAGATGGCCTCCGAGGAAGAAACACCAGCGCTTCCCGAGTCAGAGCCCGAGCCCAGCAGGCCACTAACTCGAAGGGAACGCCTGGAACAGGAACTCCAAGAAGCTATTCGTGTTGAAGATTATGAACGTGCTGCACGAATACGTGATGAACTCAACAACGTGTAAGGCCTGATCACTCGATACTTTCTTCCTATTTTCGCGGTTCTGCCGGAGTAGCTCAGTTGGTTAGAGCAACGGAATCATAATCCGTGTGTCGGGGGTTCAAATCCCTCCTCCGGTACTTAAGGTACGGCAATTCTAGCGCATGCAGGATACGTGTGTGAAGATGTTCATTCCAATGATGGTTAGACGCATAAGCCAACGTTTTTCAAGACTCGCCCAGCGACCCATTTGGCAACTGCGATTGCTTTAAAGCCCGATTCTCTTCTGGAATTCGAACACAGAACAGTAATAGACCGTTCATCACCGAGGCAATCAAGGCCACCATGTAGGCACTGAAGATTAGCGGAATTGTTGCCAGTTCGATGATCACTGCAACGTAGTTCGGATGGTGCATAAACCTGTACGGTCCAGTGTTTACCAGACGCTTTCCAGGAATAACAACGATGCGCGTATTCCACCGTGGACCCAACGATACAATTGCCCAGTATCGAAGCACTTGAGCAAACAAGGCAAGAGAAAGCGGGAGCCAATACCAATCAGGCATTACATATCCTCGCACATGAGCTTCAACTGTAATCCCAGCCAGCCATCCTGTATGTAGTGCTACAAACATCCAGTAGTGCTCCTTTCCATACTCAACCCCGCCTTGCGATAGAGCCCATCGCAGGTTCCGTGCAGAAATCAGCAACTCTGTTACTCGCTGAAGGATCAGCAACCCAACGGTGCCGAAAACAAACATTCTATCATCGAGATCGAAAGGCATGGCACAATGAAACACGATACTAACTGTAGTTTGCTCAGACAACGATCAGCTTCGCAACAGCACAAGTTCGGCACTAAAACCGGGGCCAAGAGCCGACATCACAGTATGTCCAGAAGGCAGTCCCCTCTTGATCATCTCTTCCAACACGAACAGCACCGATGGTGACGACATGTTGCCGAACTTGCGAAGCACATTGCGAGCAACGTCGAACCAAACGAGTGGCCAGCCCCCTGCCATCGAAAGTGCTTCGAGTACTTTGGCACCTCCTGGATGCGAGATGACCGCCTGTACGTCGGCAGCATCAATACCCCACGAATGGTATGCCTGAGAGAGCAGCAACGGAAAGTTGGCTACCACAAATGCCGGGATGTCCCGTGAAAAGCGCACATGTAAACCGGTATCTCTAACGTCCCAGCCCATAACATCTTCAGTGTTTGGGTACCATGTGCTGTAGGAGTTCAGAATCTCTGGTCCTTGGCCATCCCCACTTACCAGCACCGCTGCTGCACCATCGGCAAACAAGCTGGTACCCACCAGGTTGCTCTTGCTCATGTCATTACGCTGAAACGTTGCACTGCATACTTCAACACACACGAGCAAGTAGGGGGCTCCACCATTCGCAGCACTAAGCTCTGCAGCACGCGCCAATCCGGCTACGCCACCGGCACAACCGATACCAACAATGGGTGTACGCCGAGTTGTAGGAGGCAGACCCAGGTCCTGAATTAGATAGGAGTCAAGACTTGGAGTGCTTACCACGGTAGAATTCACCACAACCACACCATGTGGTATGCAGCCATCCAGTGCTGTTCGCGCAGCTTGTGCTGCCAGTTCACGTGCAGCTTGTATTCCAACAGCATTCGCTTCTGCAAACGTGTGCGGCTCCGCATACCATGAGGGATGCCGTATGAAGTGCCGCGAATGAATATGGTCGTGATCGAACACGGCAAGAATACGCTCAACGTCGGGCTGTGAACCATCGAACAATCCGCGCACGATGGACCGAATAGTTTGCTGGTCGGCAACATGTGGAGGAACAGATGATGCAATTCCCGACAATCGTATGCCGCCGCTGTAGCTCCGATCAGTCATACTCGGATTCGGTACCAAGAGTGTGCTTCGCTCGCTCAAAGAATACTGTGGTGAACACCAAGAATGCTGTGATTGTTTCTTTTCGCTGGACGGAGAGTAGCAAACCATCTCCAAAACTGAGTTACTGCCGCAATCGCGAGGGGTTCATCCTACTCTGCAGCGACGTCAGATTCGGGAGTTAGGCACGTATTGCGAAATGCGAGTTGGGAGATCGGTTTGCGCTGGCTGCTCGTCCAATCAATTCGTGGACGTTTTGCATCCTGTGGTACATATCCGAGTCGATACACGGCCATCAACTCCAAGTGATCGGGCACCTGAAGTATTTCCTTGATCTCCTGCCAGGCATCTGGAACTTCCATAGGAGTGGACACGAACTGGATGCCCATCCCAAGCTCTGCACATGTAAGCCAGATGTGTTCGATCGCCATGCCCATGGAAAGAGTGCAGTAGAACCCCGACAGTTCACTGGGTTTGTATTCTTCCTTGGAAAGCAGTACAGCCAGAAGCAGGGGGCTTGAGGCAATGAGTTTGCGATTATCCTCGCCAAGGAGTTTAGGTACGCCTAGTGAGGCAAGGATCTTTTGTACTGCATCGGAGAAAACCTGTTTGATGAAAGGGCGCAGCGGGGCCGGCATCTGGTCTATGTAGATACCGTCACGCTTTTCTTCCATTTCTTCGCGTGTAAACCGAAAGTACTTTCGATACCGACGGAAGAAGGTACCCTCGGAGATCAGTTGCGTCATGGTACGTCCGCCGATGTCCGCAATCCGTTCTCGTATTCCTGGATCATCAATGAGAACGAACCGCCACGGCTGTGAATTGAAGTGGCTTGGAGCTCGTTCAGCAACCTTTATAAGCAATTGCTGATGGTGCAGACTTATAGGGCGGGGATCGAAGGGGCCGTTATGCGTCCGCCGAAGGTTGATGGCCTCCAGGAGGGAGAGGTTTGGCATGGGGCAAGATAACGTACCGGGAGAATAGGTGTCCCGGTACCAACACCGGGACACCTATTCTCCCGGTACTTTCATCTCATACATCTCCTCAATCACCTCCCCATACCGCTCAATCACGGCTTTCCTGCGAACCTTCAGCGTGGGAGTGAGCATTCCGTTCTCTATGGTGAATGGTTCCGTCAACACGCGAAACCGCCGAGCACGCTCAAACTTAGAGAACTCCTTTTGTAGCGTTTGGATGTCGGCTTGAATAGCATGATACAGATCGGAACTCATCGCCAATGCCTCCCATGTGGGAAAGGTGAGGCCACGCTCGGATGCAAATGCTTCGGCTGCCTCACGCTCGGGTACCACGAGGGCGGTGCAGTAGTCTCTTCCATCACCAATCAATATTACCTGACTAATCAGACGACTCGCCAGCAAGGCACTCTCAACAGGAAGTGGAGCAATGTTTTTACCTCCACTTGAAACAAGGATGTGCTTTTTACGATCGGTGATCTTCAGTCGTCCGTCTGTATCAAGTTCGCCAATGTCGCCAGTATGAAACCATCCGTCGGGCTCCAATACCTCGCGTGTTGCGGCTTCATCGCGCCAATACCCCATCATCACGTTTGGTCCTCGAGCCATGATTTCACCATCAGCCGCTATCCTGATTTCCACGTTGGGAAGGGGCTTCCCAACTGTGCCGAGTTTTTCATCGCCTTCACGGTTGACAGTAAGAACGGGTGACGTCTCAGTAAGACCATACCCTTCCAAAATGGTGATGCCTAGAGCCTTAAAGAAAATGCCGTCATCATAGCTTAAAGCCGCACCTCCAGAGATAAAGAACCGCAACCGGTTGCCCATCCGTGCTCGGATTTTAGAGAATACTAAGCGGTCAGCAACCGTTACCATCACCTTGTCCATCCATGTACAGGTCCCCTCCGCTACCCGTTTGCCTACACCTAAGGCCCACAAGGCAATCGTTCTACGTATCCCAGTGTCCTTTTGGATGGTACCTTCAATTCTCAGGCGTATCCGTTCGAAGAGCCGTGGTACGGAAGTCATCACCGTTGGGTGAACCTCTCGCATGTTTTCGGCTACGGTTTCAATGCTCTCTGCAACGTAGGTGCTGCACCCACAGGCAAAGGCCAGATAGTAGCCACTCATGCGCTCGTAACTGTGGCACATGGGTAGGTAGCTTAGAAAAACATCATCCTCACCAATGCTGAACACCTCCATCGCAGCGGCGATGTTGCTCAGGATGTTGTGATGGCTAAGCATCACGCCCTTGGGGTGCCCAGTTGTTCCGCTCGTGTAAATCAGGGTAAGCAAGTCGTTTGGTTGTGCACGTTCAGCCATGGCCTGAAAATTCTTCCGCCTATCGTCGGCGGAATACAGCCTGCGGCCAAGATCGATCACATCACTGAACCGAATGAGGCCTTCTGTGATCTCCACGTCGGTGTTCATTGTTACGATAAACCGAAGCGATGGTATCTGATCCCTAACGGCCACTATCTTGGAGGCCTGAAGTGCGTTCGAAACGAAAACAACACTAGCTTCACAATCGCGAAAAATGTAGGCTAACTGCTGATCCGTCAGCGTGTGAAACACAGGAACGTCGACTGCACCGATGGCAGAAATCGCGAAATCTGCCTGTGCCCACTCAACTCTGTTTTCACTAACAATGCCAACCCGCTCACCAGGCCGGAGGCCGAGATGGACGAGTCCCGCAGCCAAACATTCAACTTCTTCACGGAGCTGGTCGTGCGTTACTCGTTCCCATACGCCACTCCGCTTGCGTGCATACGCAACCTTATCCGCTCTGTTGGCAAACCGGTCGCACACATCAAGGAACATGCGCGGTATCGTGCTGGCTACCATGGACAGAAAATACACACGGAATGTCGCGATTGGTCCAACCCATGGATGCGATGAATCCAGGCGCTCTTCCTTTGCCACCTGAGGCTAATCAAGAAAGCTCCAGGTCACGGACAACCGCAGGTCGCGAATAATCATAGGATTCAACGCAGTGGTGTACCATCGCTCGGCAAGGATGTTTTCGTACGACAAGCGTATGGATGCATTTCCAAGCGTCGCATGCAGAAACGCATCTAGTCCATTACCTACCCAACCTTGATCCGCCACAATTGGCTGCACGAACTGCCATGCGGTTGGAACAAATTGCTGCGAGGCCATGGGTGCCGTTACACTCGCCTTTCCACCGATACGCACACTGTTTCCTCCAGCTCGGTATACAAAAGCAGCCGATACGTCGGCACTGAACGGCGGTAAGGGGCTTTGGCGCACGTCGATAGCATGCAGTCGGACCGTTGGGGCAATCTCAAACCATTGATGGCGGTATTGTGCAGAGGCTGCGATTCCAAACAGTCGATGATCATCCAAAGCATTGTAGGATGTTACATAGAGTACTCGCTGGTTGCTGTCCCTCACGGCATCGGCCGTGATTGCATTGCTGGTAGATCTGTAAAACAGTTGGCCAATGATGGAAAGGTCACTGGCGTCGTACCGACCTTCCAACAGTGCCAGAAACGTTCTTTCTGGCTTCAACTCTATCCTTTCGTTGTTCGTTGGTGCCCTGTCTGCAATGCTTACGTCTGCCTTGAACTTGGTGAAACCCGAAACAGCATACATCCCCCCCCCTATTCCACCAAGAATGCTGCGGTTGGCATACGTGGCATGTGCTCCAACCTGCACACCGAGGGATGATGACAACATCATGTTCGCCAGAACAAATGCATGGGGTTGAAGTAACTCGGCTTGAAGGGTATATGCTGCTTCCTGGTTGCTCGTGTAGTCGAGAGCAATACCTGGACGGATGAGCAGTGTACCGAGCTGATGACGAGAGCGCACAACAAAGCCCCCTGTATGACCCATGTAGTGGACATGTTTACTGGTGTCGGCCGTGTAGGGTATCAACGTCGTATCTCGAATGCGCATCATGCCATCAAGAGTGTAGTACAGCGTGGCAGTCACTGCATGCAGACTATCAGAGGTAAGCAGGTGCTCGAAGCCAAGGGTTACGTCATGTCGACGAGTGTGGTCTCGAACATCGTCAAATACGGGTGGTGCAGTACGTTCGGTGAGTTCATCCAAGTCGATGACGGTACGCACTCCCCCCCACTGGTCGGTGTTATGCGACGTTAGGTGATACGCGATCCCTAGGGTTGTACTGGAATCCACAGCCCACCGCAGACCAAGGCGGGCGTTCCAACTGTCGAATCGAGTTCGTGAGTAGCGTCCGTCGGCACCGATGCGCCGAACTCCTGCATTGAGGTTCAAGCCGGGAGCAACATTCTGTGCAAAGACGGCATCGGCAGCAACAGTTTCGCCTCCACCTTGGCTATACCAGAGTGCCGTGTAGGGAGTGGGCGTCTGATACCGCACTTCCATAAAGTTGATGGCTGTTTGGGTAAGCGTAGCACTAAGCCCCAACGCACTAGAACCGGTAAGAACCTCGGCACGGTCCATTCCCTCTGGTGCTACTGTTGACAGCAGATACTGTCCGCTGTAACTGCTAGCCATCGGTCGGCCGTTGAAGGTGATGCCCTGATTACGATTTGTTCCTCCTGCTATGCTTACTGCGTCGTGCTGGCCAAAGCCCCCTTGCGAGAGTGGCTGAAACATCGTGCCACGTATGAACACCTCGCCCATGGTGTGGTATTGAATAGCGCGTCGGTCGGCCTTAGTGATATCCAGAAGCGTGTCCGATTCAACCCATGCAAGTGATCCATACCAGGGTAGGTCCGGGATAGGGGTGCTGCTACGTTCTACAGCAACGTGGTCTGAATCGCTCGGACTGGCAGGAGTGAAGAACGGTGCGGTTGGCGACGTTGCCCTGGTTGAGGAGTCGGAAGCCGGAGGCAGATCCGTTTGTGGTATGTCTTTGACGGTATCTGCAGCAACGCGAAGCTCGGCACGGATGCCGAGCTTCGATAGCTGGAGTACATATGACTGTGCGGGGAGAGTAGCGCCGAATAGCGCAACAAATGCACCAAGAAATAAGAACAATCGCTTCATCACGAAGCAGCGGTTTCTTCCTCTTCTTCGTCTTCCTCTCTGGTCACGGTAGTGATGGCTGCAATACTGTCGCCTTCTTCTAATCGAATCAGCTTCACGCCCTGTGTGTTGCGTCCAATGAGCCGCACCTCATCCACATGCTGGCGAATCAGAATGCCATTGGTGGTCATCACAACAAGATCCTCTGTGTCGGCAACTTCAAGGATTGCGCAAATGGGTCCGGTCTTCTCCGTGATGTTCATGGCAATCACTCCTTTGGCACCGCGCTTTGTGCGACGGAAATCGTCAACCTTCGTGCGCTTGCCATAGCCCCTTTCACCAACAACAATCACTTGGGCATCACTGTGCCGCACGGCTGTGAGTGAAATGACTTCTGCGCCTTCCGAAAGGTCGATGCCGCGAACGCCGGCGGCGGCACGCCCCATGGGGCGTACGTCCTGTTCATGGAAGCGACAAGCAAGTCCACTACTTGCACCGAGGAGGATTTCCATGGTTCCATCGGTTAGACGTGCTCCAACAAGACGGTCGTCGTCGGCAAGGTTAATGGCAATAATGCCGTTGCTTCGAACATTGGCATAATCCGTTAGTGCAGTTTTCTTCACGGTGCCGTTCTTTGTAGCAAAGAAGATGTAGGCGTTCTCCTGTTCGATGTCGGTTACTGGCAGGTAGGTCGTAACCTTTTCATCAGTCTGCTTCTGGATTACATTGGCAATGCTGCGTCCCTTTGCATTGCGCGACCCTTCTGGTATGTCGTACACCTTTACGCGATACACTCTGCCGCGATCCGTGAAGAACATCAGGTAGTGATGTGTCGAGGCACGGAATACAAACTCCACATAATCATCCTCATACATCCCTGCACCGCTCACGCCACGACCACCTTTGTTTTGCCTGCGGTAGGTGGTTACTGGGGTGCGTTTGATGTAGCCGTTGTGTGTGATGGACACGATCACTTCTTCGTTTGCGATCATGTCTTCAAGCGTAAAGTCGCGGGCATCGTGCACAACGGTTGTGCGCCGTTCATCGCCGTGTTTCAGCGCGAGTTCGGTAAGCTCGTCACCGATAATGTTTAGTTGTAACTCCTTGCTGGCAAGTATGGCTCGCAACCGTTCGATGGTTTCGATAAGCTCTCGATACTCTTGCTGGATTTTTTCTCGTTCGAGGCCGGTGAGCCGTTGCAAACGCATGTCGAGGATTGCCTTGGCTTGAATCTCAGACAGCCCAAATTTTGTTTGCAGTGCATTGCTGGCGCTTGGAACATCAGCACTGGCCTTGATGGTGGCAATAACTTCATCAATGTTGTCGAGAGCAATGATGAAGCCTTCCAAAATGTGAGCACGCTTCTCGGCTGCTTCCAGATCGAACTGTGTGCGGCGTACAACCACCTCGTTGCGGTGTTGTACAAACTCATGCATCATTTCCTTGAGCGTGAGGATGCGCGGCCGTCCCTTTACAAGTGCCAGCATAATCACACCAAAGGTTACCTGCATCTGCGTGTGTTTGTACAGGTTGTTCAGCACAACCATCGGCACAGCATCACGCTTGAGTTCGATAACTACACGCAGGCCTTCACGATCACTTTCATCGCGAATGTCGGAGATGTCTTCAAGCGTCTTCGCGCGAACAAGGCCCGCAATCTTCTCTATCAAACCTGCCTTGCTTACCTGGTATGGGAGCTCTGTGATAACGATGCTCTCCTTGCCTTGCTTATTAGCCTCGATGCTGGCCTTTGCCCGTACAAGGATCTTTCCTCGACCTGTTGTATAGGCACTGCGAACACCTTCGTATCCGTAGATGATGCCACCAGTTGGAAAGTCTGGCGCTGTTACATGCTGGAGCAGCTCTTCATTCGTGATGTTGGGGTCGGCAATCAGTGCCTTGATCCCACTTACGATTTCTCGAAGGTTATGCGGAGGGATGTTGGTTGCCATGCCCACAGCGATGCCGTTGGCACCGTTAACCAGCAGTGCCGGTACAACGGTTGGCAACACAGTGGGTTCCTGGAGAGAGTCGTCGAAGTTCGACCGGAAGTCAACGGTATTCTTGTCGATGTCCCGCATGACCTCCATCGCCAGATGATCCATACGGGCTTCCGTATACCGCATGGCTGCTGGACTGTCTCCATCAACAGAGCCAAAGTTTCCTTGGCCGTCAACAAGTTCGTAGCGCATACTCCATGGTTGCGCCATCCGAACCATGGCGTCGTACACGGCACTATCACCATGCGGATGGTATTTACCAAGCACTTCGCCAACAATTCTTGCACTTTTCTTGTAAGCCCGATTGGGCGTCATGCCAAGTTCGTACATGGCATAGAGTATGCGCCGATGTACGGGTTTGAGTCCGTCGCGTACGTCCGGGAGTGCCCGGGCGACGATAACAGACATGGAATAATCAAGGTACGAGTCGCGCATCTCGTCCTCCATGAGGACGGGTAGGATGCGTTCATTTTGCAGTGCCATAGCCCCTTGTCGCGGTACGTAAACAGCACGGCGCCAGCGTATGCCAGGCGCCGTGAAAAGGTATGCAAAGGTACGATTTTTCGGGGCTTCACGGAGAGATGAAAGGCCTCTTTTTGACGCTACTTTTCAAGGTCGTTATCGGAGCACCTGCAACACACCGGTGTTTCCAACGCTCCATGTGCCGTCAGCGCCCGGTAGCTCCAGCCTCCACACATACGTACCAGGAGCAACAGATGCTCCCTCGCTGGAAAGGCCGTTCCAATGCAAAGTTCCCTGGGCCACAGGAACTGTGGTTTCCAAGATTGTTACCGTACGCCCCTGCATGTCCGAAATACGTAGTCTGCTATCGGCAGCACTGCCTGGCGTTCGAATGTATACGTAGAACGTGGTTGGCCCTGTTGTTGGGTTTGGTGCAGGTGTAACAGAGCTTATGCCATTCTCCGTTGCGAGGAACAATGAAGTCTCCTGTTCAACGGAGTTGCCTGTTGCGTCCTGCGCTCGTACCAACAGGTTGTTCTGACCAGGTTCCATCGGAAACCGGAATCGCATGATGGCCCGTAACGTACTGTCGGTTGAAATACTGCGGCAACTGTCTGTCGGTAAAAACTCAAAGTTCTCCACGACACCTTCACGAATACGCAGCCCGTTCATGAACACAACGAGGCGCGTAACATCAGTGATCGGCAGCTTGCTGTTGTCAAACAATCGTACTTCGATGAGTGGGTGCGTTTGAACATAATCGCCACTGACGACTACTTTCTGGTCTGCATAGCTGGCCAGCGATGGTGGTATGGCATCTTCGGTTATCGTTAGGGGGCTTGCGGCACGGTTGTTAAATCGGTAGAACTCGGGTGTGTTTTCCGGTACTGTTGCGAGTGCAACCACGCTACCTGCGCTTGGCCATGGTGCAGTGCTGAGTTTTACGGCAAAGGTGCCTGAAGCATCAGCATCAAGTGTGTCGAACGTAGCGACAACAGCAGCCGACGTGCTGTCGTGTGCAATGGGGATGGTTACGTTGTAAACTGGCCACCGTCGATCTGCATTCCGAACCACTCCCTGAATAGATATTGTGTCGCCACGTAAAGCCTCGGCACCAGACAGTAAAAACTGCTGCGGCTCCAGTACCACTTCGGCAGCAGGAATGTAGTGAGCCCGAACACCTCGTACATGGCTTGACTGCCGACTTGCAGTTTGCTCAAGGGACCATTCGATTCGGAGGTGAGACGTACCGGGTGGAGCGTTCGGGTTCCAAAGCCTCTGTCCTGGTGGTACACTGCCCAGCAAGAACTCATCTCCAGATACAGTACGCCCATAAACCGTCGCTAAGATACCCGCACTGTCGTGGTCAAACTGCAGTGCGTCCCAGAAGCGAGCCGGACCGATGGTCGGCGAGGTGAGCAGACCCGAAGGTGCGTAGAACTGTAGTGTGTCGGTAACGGTAACCATCGAATCCGGAGCCCCCTTCCACCGCTCCGTAGCCTGTCCGGGTTGAAGTCCTTTTCT
>CAZUGQ010000029.1:0-22701 GCA_964620125.1 uncultured Hyphomicrobiales bacterium | reverse complement strand
GGTGTAGCTCAGCTGGTAGAGCAGCGGTCTCCAAAACCGCAGGCCGCGGGTTCGAGTCCTGCCGCCCCTGCAGAACACACGAAAGAAGAATCATGATTGCACAAACCCGCCAGTTTCTGTTGGACGTAAACAAGGAGATGAAAAAGGTCTCCTGGCCAACGCGTGAACAGCTCCGCGAGAGTACGCTGGTGGTGATTGTTACCACGCTGATCATCACGGCCATCGTGTTCATCATTGACCAGGCCATGACACAGGTCATGAACTTCCTGTTCTAACGGATTACAATGCTCACAGACATTCACCAACCCGTCCAGGCTCTCGAACCCAAGTGGTTCGCCATCCGAACCTTCACCGGCCATGAGTCGAAGGTTAAGCTTGCCATTGAGCAGGAAATGGTGCGCCTTGGATTGGAGAATCGCGTCAAAAACATTGTCATCCCCCAAGAAACGGTCTACGAAGTACGCAACGGCAAACGGCGCACCAAGGTGCGGAATTTCCTGCCCGGATACATCCTCATTGAATGCACTCTAGATAAGCGCCTGAAGGAAGTTATCCTCTCCTTACCATCGATCGTAAGCTTTGTCGGTACCAAAACGGAGCCGCAAGCTCTGCAGAAGGACGAGGTTGATAGAATCCTGGGAAGGGTGGAAGAACGCAAGGATGTTGCCACCGCCGTTACGGCCTTCCGCGAAGGCGACCCTGTGAAAGTGATCGACGGACCGTTCGCCAACTTTAATGGCACGGTGAAGGAAGTAAACCAGGAAAAGCAAAAACTCAAGGTGGAAGTTGGAATACTCGGCCGGAAAACTCCGATCGAGTTGGACTTCCATCAGGTAGAGATCGAAAATCATTAATTCATCGTGGGAGGTGCCAGCGTGAGCTGGTGCCGCTGACCACAAAAGGAGAACATGGCCAAGAAAGTCATGGGGAGCTTTAAGCTCCAAATCAAGGGTGCCGAAGCCACGATGGCACCTCCTGTTGGCCCAGCATTTGGCCAGCGGGGTCTGGCCGGCATGGAATTCGTAAAACAATTCAATGCCAAGACTGCTAAACAACAAGGCACGATTTTGCCCGTGGTGGTAACGTTCTATAGTGACAAGAGCTTCACGTTCGAGGTCAAGTCGCCACCAGCCGCCGTGCTGCTCATCAAGGCAGCAGGTATCCCCAAGGGGTCCGCTGAACCCAACAAGACCAAGGTTGGCAAGGTTACCCGCGCTCAGTTGGAGGAGATTGCACAACTGAAGATGAACGATCTGAATGCCAACGACCTTGACCACGCCGTGGCCATGATTGCAGGAACCGCCCGTTCGATGGGCCTTACGGTGGAAGGGTAACAGTATGGCAACCAATAAGCGCTACGAAAAAATCGCAAAGAGCTATGATCGCAAGCAGGTCTTTGACTTTAAGGCCGCTGTGGAGCTCGTGAAGAAGAATGCTACCGCCAAGTTCGATGAATCCTTTGAAGTGTCCATGAACCTGGGCGTAGACCCACGGAAAGCCGATCAACTAGTGCGCGGCACCGTTGCCCTCCCGCATGGTACCGGTAAGTCCGTTCGTGTTCTGGTCATTGCCAAAACACCGAAGGACAAGGAAGCCCTAGACGCCGGCGCTGACTTCGCAGGCTTTTCAGACTACCTCGAAAAACTGCAAGGTGGATGGGCCGACGTGGACATCATCATCGCCACGCCAGATGTGATGGGCGAAGTCGGTAAGCTCGGTCGTATCCTCGGTCCACGAGGTCTTATGCCCAACCCCAAGAGCGGTACCGTAACATTCGATGTTGCAAAGGCTGTCCAAGAAGTCAAAGCGGGTAAGATTGAATTCCGTGTTGACAAGGCAGGTAACATTCATGCCAGCATCGGGAAGTGTTCCTTCCCGCCGGAGAAGCTTGCAGAAAATGCTCAAACGTTCGTATCCACCGTGATGCGTGCCAAGCCTACAACGGCTAAGGGCAAATACGTAAAGAGCCTGTATTTCAGCAGCACCATGGGACCCAGCGTTCGTGTTGACGAACACTCCATCGGCGCTGATCATTAATAACGTCTATTACGCACTCGCCCCACGTTCAGCTTCTACCCGCTTCGGCGGTTGAACACCGGGCGTAATCTTAACGGAGCCGTATGGTAACGAAGGAACAGAAACAAGCGATCGTAGCCGAACTCACCAAACGGATGAGTGCGGCGTCGAGCCTGTACTTTGTGGACTTCACCGGCATGACCGTTGCTGATGATCAGATGTTCAGAAGAGAACTTCGTGAGAAGGACTCAACGATGCAGGTTGCCAAAAACACCCTCATCCTCCGAGCTCTGGCAGAAGTAGGCGGTTATACGATTGACGAGTCCAAGCTCTTCGGCCAAACGGCGGTCATCTTTGGTTCGACGGACTCGATCGCACCAGCCAAAGTCATTCGCAAGTTCTTCGACAAGGGCGAAAAACCTCGTCTGAAACTTGCTTTGATCGAAGGTCAGGTGTTCGATGGTTCGCAGCTCAAAGCGGTATCGGAACTACCGACCCGCGAAGACATGATCGCCGATATTGTCGGCAGCTTGCATGCGCCGATCTCGGGTATCCACGGAGCAATCAACGCAGTGATGCGCGACGTGGTCATGCTCGTTGAAGAAGTCGCCAAAAAGAAGGCGGCCTGATCCACTCATTGGAAACATTCACTCGGAGACAGTATGTCAGCAATCGTTGAAGAACTCGTTGAGAAAATCGGAAACCTCACCCTCCTCGAGGCCTCCGAACTCAAGAAGGCGCTCGAAGACAAGTTCGGTGTTACGGCCGCAGCTCCAGTTATGATGGCCGCCGGCCCTGCAGGTGCTGCCCCAGCCGCTGCTGCTGAAGAAAAAACGGAGTTCGACGTGGAACTCACCGAAGCCGGAGCACAGAAGCTGAACGTGATCAAGGTGGTGCGCGAAATCACAGGCCTCGGCCTCAAAGAAGCCAAGGACCTTGTGGAAGGCGCTCCCAAGATGATCAAGGAAGCTGCACCAAAGGACGAAGCCGAATCTCTGAAGAAGAAGCTCGAAGAAGCTGGCGCAAAGGTTACCCTCAAGTAATCAGCGCATCCCGAAAACTCACCCGGGACGACCCTCAGCGTCGTCCCGGGCGTTGTTGTCTTTACTGGTCGGCTACCTTCTACGGTTTTTTTTTGAGCATACAAGGGTCACCAACCCATGACAGGTCCACAGGACGCTTCGATTTATACTCTTCCCCTACAGCGCCTTCGCGAGCGCGTCACCTTCGGTCACGTGGTCAAACACCACACCTACCCCGACCTTCTCGGCATTCAGATAAATTCTTTTCACGACTTCCTGCAGGAAGACGTAAAGCCGGAAGAACGCCGTGAATTGGGTTTGCAACGTGCATTCCTTTCCAACTTCCCCATCGAAGACAACTCCGGTGTGTATGAGTTGCATTTCCTCGATTATTTCATCGAGAAGCCCAAATACACGGAGGAGGAATGCCGCGAGCGCGAACTCACGTATGCAAAGACGCTCAAGGCCCGCCTGCGCCTTTCATCGAAGGCCGATCCTACATCGGAAGATCACATCGAAGCCATTGATCAGGAAGTGTATCTGGGGCAGATCCCAGCCATGACTCCCCGCGGCACCTTCATCATCAACGGTGCAGAACGTGTGGTGGTGGCGCAGTTGCACCGCTCACCCGGATGTTTCTTCGACGAAGCCATCCACCCCAACGGCACAAAGATCTTCTCCGCTCGCATCATCCCGTTCAAAGGTTCGTGGATAGAATTCACTACCGACATTCACGACGTGATGTATGCCTACATCGACCGCAAAAAGAAGTTCCCCGTAACCACCCTCCTACGCGCTCTGGGCTACAGCAGCGACGAAGACCTGCTTAACCTCTTCGAACTCACCGAAGACGTTCCCGCCTCCGAACTCACCGAAGACCACCTGGGCAGGCGCATTGCTGCCGACGTCGTGGACATGAACACCGGCGAAATCGTTGCTCAACGCGATAACATCCTGAGTCCGGACATGCTCAAGATGCTGGAGGGGGCTTCGGTAGACGCCCTCAAACTGTATCGGTATGAAAGTCCGAACGATGAACCCATCATCGCGAAAACTCTGGCAAAGGACACGGCTCGCACGCGCGAAGATGCTCTGGAAACCATCTACCGCCAGCTTCGCTCCAGCGATCCACCAGATCTCGACACAGCATGGGGTCTGCTCGAAAAACTGTTCTTCAATCCCAAGCGATACGATCTTGGTGTTGTAGGCCGCTACCGTATCAACGAAAAGCTTGGCATGAATGTGCCACTCGACGTAACGACGCTAACCGTAGACGACATCGTGGCAATCGTGAAGTATCTAATCGATGTTCGCGATGCCAAGATGCCGGTTGACGATATCGATCACCTGGCTAACCGCCGCGTGCGGACTGTAGGCGAGCAACTTGAAAGCACCTTCAATCTTGGTCTCACGCGCATGGCTCGCACCATCAAGGAACGCTTGAGTGTGCGCGACAGTGAGAACATTACACCATCCGAACTTGTTAATGCACGAACCATCACCAGTGTAATCAACCAGTTCTTTGGTACCAACCAGCTAAGCCAGTTCATGGATCAGACGAACCCGCTGAGCGAGATCACGCACAAGCGCCGTACGTCTGCTCTTGGTCCCGGTGGTCTTACCCGTGAGCGTGCAGGTTTCGAAGTGCGCGACGTTCACTATACCCACTACGGTCGGCTTTGCCCCATCGAAACGCCAGAAGGCCCAAACATCGGTCTGATTTCTTCGCTGGCCATTCACGCTCGGGTGAACAAGTTCGGGTTCATCGAAACACCGTACGTCAAGGTGGTGAATGGTGTTGTGACCGACGAGGTTGAATTCATGTCGGCCGATCGTGAAGAAGGCCTCATCATCGTTCCCGCTGGTACTGACATTGATGCCAAGGGCCGCATTGCCGGCGAAACGGTTAAGGCCCGCGTGAGTGGCGATTACAAGGTGGTTTCGCCAAACGAAGTGCACTTCATGGAAGTGAGCACTGACCAGATCACATCCCCTGCGGCTTCGTTGATTCCCTTCCTGGAACATGACGACGCTAACCGGGCCTTGATGGGCTCGAACATGCAACGCCAGGGAGTACCTCTCCTGCGTCCGCAAGCACCACTTGTAGGCACAGGCATGGAAGCACGTGTTGCACGCGACTCGCGCGCATTGATTCTTGCCGAAGATGATGGTGTTGTTGAATACGTATGCGCTGATTACGTGCAGGTTCGGTACGACGATAAGCGGTCGAAGGACGACCGACTGGTATCATTCGACAATGACCGAGTAGTGCGCTACGAGCTGCTGAAGTTCTATCGTACCAACCAGGACACAGCAGTAAATCAACGACCAATCGTTAGTGCTGGCCAACGCGTAAAACGTGGTCAGCCGCTTATTGACGGTGCATCTACCGAACAAGGTGAGCTTGCTCTGGGCAGGAATGTGATGGTAGCCTTCATGCCATGGCGCGGCTACAACTTCGAAGACGCAATCGTGATCAGCGAGCGCATGGTGGCCGAAGACGTGTTCACGTCCGTACACATCGAAGAGTTCACGCTGCAGGTACGTGATACAAAGCGCGGCGAAGAAGAATTCACGCGTGAAATTCCAAACGTAAGTGAAGAAGCCACCAAGGATCTTGATGACCGTGGCATCGTTCGGCTTGGAGCAAAGGTTCGCGAAGGCGACATCCTGATCGGTAAGATCACACCGAAGGGCGAAACCGATCCAACACCAGAAGAGAAGCTGCTACGAGCCATCTTTGGTGACAAGGCTGGAGATGTGAAGGACGTAAGCTTGAAGGCACCTCCAGGGCTCAAGGGCACTGTGATCAACACCAAGCTGTTCGCTCGGCGTGTTCTTACCAGCGACAGCGAATTCCGCCTAGAAGAAAAGAAGCGTCAAGACCTAATAACCAAGCGTGAGCAGCAGGCACTACGTTCTCTGGATCTTGAGTGTGTTTCTCGCATTGGCGAGCTGCTGGATGGAATGACGAGTCTTGGCATTCGCAGTGCCAACGAAACTGTCGTGTTCCGTTCTGGGCAAAAGCTCTCTGCAAAAGAGTTCATGAGCAAGTTCGAAGCCGGAACCTTTGTGCCTTCGGCAATGAACATCGAGCAAGACTGGGTTGCCGAAGCAAAGACCATGAAGCTGCTTCGAACACTGCTTGAGAACTACGAAACGCGCCGCCAGCAGATCATGCTGGATGGTCGGATCGAGCGGAACAAGATTGCCGCAGGCGACGAACTGCAGCCAGGCATTCTGCAGATGGCCAAGGTGTATGTGGCCAAGAAGCGTAAACTGCAGGTAGGCGACAAGATGGCCGGCCGCCACGGCAACAAGGGCATCGTTTCCAAGATTGTTCCCGTAGAGGACATGCCCTTCCTGCCCGATGGACGCCCTGTTGACATCGTGCTCAACCCACTCGGTGTGCCAAGCCGTATGAACCTTGGTCAGCTCTACGAAACCGCTCTTGGGTGGGCTGCCAGCAAGCTTGGCGTTCACTTTGCAACACCAATCTTTGACGGTGCTTCGTGGGATGAAGTAGGCCGCTATCTGGAGCAGGCAGGCTTGCCATCATCAGGGAAGACTGTGCTTTATGATGGACGCACCGGTGAGCCGTTTGAAAACGAAGTGACCGTAGGCATCATTTACATGATGAAGCTTTCTCACCTTGTTGAAGACAAGCTTCATGCCCGGTCCATCGGCCCGTATTCACTTATTACGCAACAGCCCCTTGGTGGCAAGGCCCAGTTTGGTGGTCAGCGCCTTGGAGAAATGGAAGTGTGGGCATTGGAAGCCTACGGTGCAGCACACACGCTGCAGGAAATGCTTACAGTGAAGAGCGACGACGTGCAGGGTAGAGCCAAGATGTACGAAGCATTGGTCAAGGGTGAAAACCTTCCAGTGCCGAACATCCCCGAAAGCTTTAACGTGCTAGTTCGCGAACTACAGGGATTGTGCTTAGACGTAAAGATTGACTAGCTCTCGAAGCAGTTCATCATCAACGCGAGTGGCAAGCCCCTTACCAAACTGATCTGAACAAACGACTACTGGAGCCAGAATGCAATTCCAGAACATCCCGAAGAGAGGCTATCAGCAGATTACGATCCGCATCTCGTCGCCGGATGACATCCTGAACCGTTCACACGGTGAAGTCACCAAGCCGGAAACGATCAACTACAGGTCATTCCGTCCAGAAAAGGACGGCTTGTTCTGCGAGAAGATCTTTGGTCCGATACGCGATTGGGAATGCGCATGTGGTAAATACAAGCGCATTCGCTACAAGGGCATTGTATGCGACCGCTGCGGCGTGGAAGTCACGCAGAAGAGCGTGCGCCGCGAGCGCATGGGTCACATCATGCTTGCCGTACCTGTGGTCCATATCTGGTTCCTGCGTTCACTACCGAGCAAGATTGCAGGTGTGATTGGCATGCCAACGAAGGATATCGAGCGCATCGTGTACTACGAATCCTACGTGGTGGTGCAGCCTGGCTCTACCGGCTTGCAACCGAAGGACCTGCTAACCGAGGACCAGTACCTGGAGGTGCTTGCATCCATGCGCCCAGAAGAGCGCAACATGGATGACGACGACCCGCGGAAGTTCATCGCCCTGATTGGTGGCGAAGCCATCAAGGAGCTCTTGCGCAGAGTGGATCCGGATGAGGATTACTTCCACCTACGCGAGCAACTGCGTGAAGACATGAGCCAGCAAAAACGGGCAGATATTCTGAAGCGCCTGCGCATCCTGGATGCATTCCGCTCTGCACCTGATAAGGAACCGAATCGCCCGGAATGGATGGTTCTTGACATCATCCCTGTGATTCCGCCCGACCTGCGGCCGCTCGTACCACTTGAAGGCGGCCGATTTGCTACGTCGGACCTCAATGACCTGTACCGCCGTGTGATCATCCGCAACAACCGCCTCAAGCGGTTGATGGACATTAAGGCACCCGAGGTAATCCTTCGCAATGAAAAGCGCATGTTGCAGGAGGCCGTTGATGCACTGTTCGATAACTCGCGCCGTTCTGTACGAAGCGAGTCGCAACGTGCACTGAAGTCTCTTGCAGATACGCTCAAGGGCAAGACAGGACGATTCCGGCAGAACCTTCTCGGTAAGCGTGTTGACTATTCGGGTCGGTCGGTTATCGTGGTAGGCCCCGAGCTCAAGCTTCATGAGTGCGGCTTGCCAAAGGACATGGCCGTTGAGCTCTTCAAGCCGCTCATCATCCGCAAGCTGATTGAACGCGGTCATTGCAAAACGGTAAAGAGTGCGAAGAAGCAGGTTGAAAAGAAGACCACCGAAGTGTGGGATATTCTGGACACCGTAATCGACGGACATCCAGTGCTTCTGAACCGCGCTCCAACGCTGCACCGACTGGGCATTCAAGCCTTCCAGCCACGTCTGGTAGAAGGCAAGGCTATTCAGTTGCACCCACTAGTTACAACAGCCTTCAATGCCGACTTCGACGGTGACCAAATGGCTGTGCACGTACCGCTCAGTCACGAAGCGCAGCTTGAAGCTCTGCTGCTGATGTTGTCCAGTCACAACATCATGCACACCCAAAACGGCGAGCCTATTGCCGTGCCATCTCAGGACATGGTACTTGGCGTATACTACCTTACCAAGTCGCGTTCTGGAGTGCAAGGTGAAGGCAAGATCTTTGGCTCAATGGACGAGGTGATTGTAGCCTACAACAACGGCACCATCAACCTACATGCGAACATCAAGGTGCGTGTTAACGGCAAACTGATTGAAACCAGCACTGGCCGTGTGCTCTTCAACCAGATTGTGCCACCCGAGATGGGCTACATGAATGAAATGCTTGGTAAGAAACGCCTGCGCCAAGTGATTGCCGAATGTTTCCGCAAGGCTGGCCTTGCCAAAACGGTTGAATTCTTGGACAAACTCAAGGAACTTGGTTTCACAACCGCCACACGCGGTGGTTTGAGTGTATCCATCGCCGATGTTGTTGTGCCCGCCGAGAAGGAAACGATCATCGCCAAGGCGCAAGCCGAAGTTGACAAGATTGAAGACTATTACCACAGTGGCGTTATCACAGAAGGCGAGCGGTACAACAAGATCATCGACACATGGTCTACGGCCACCAACCGTGTTGCAGACAAGCTCTACACCGAACTTGCTTCGAACAAGCAAGGTTTCAATACCTTCTACATGATGATGGACTCGCAGGCACGGGGCTCTAAGGAGCAGATCCGTCAGCTTGCAGGTATGCGCGGTCTGATGGCCAAGCCACAAAAGACGGCCGGTTCATCGAGTGCAGAACTCATCGAGAACCCCATCATCTCGAACTTCAAGGAAGGCCTTACCAACCTTGAATACTTCATTTCAACACACGGCGCTCGAAAGGGTCTTGCCGATACGGCACTCAAGACTGCCGACGCAGGGTATCTAACGCGCCGTTTGCACGACGTTGCACAAGACGTTGTGATCAGCGATGAAGACTGTGGCACCATTCGTGGTGTGGAGATGCGTGCACTGAAGGATGGCGAGGAAGTGAAGGAGCCACTCAAGGAGCGCATCCTTGGGCGTGTTACCCTCACGGACATCGTTGACCCGATAAGCAACCAGGTGTATGCAAAGTCGGGTGAGATGATCACCGAGGACATTGCCGAAGCCATCGAAGCATCACCCATCGAAGCTGTAACCATCCGCTCGGTACTCACATGCGAAAGCCGCAGAGGCGTGTGCGGCCGGTGCTACGGACGAAACATGGCAACAGGCCACATGGTAGACAAGGGCGAAGCCGTTGGTACCATTGCCTCGCAGTCCATTGGTGAACCTGGAACGCAGCTCACACTGCGAACCTTCCACACTGGTGGTACCGCTTCACTGTCGCTCTCTCAGAGCACTGCCATCGCCAAGTTCGATGGCAAGGTTCAGTTCGAGAACGTTCGCACAGTAGTAACCCCTGGCGACGAGGACGACCAGCACATTGCCGTTTCCCGTGCCGGTGTTATCAACATCGTTGAGCCTGGCAGCAACCGCGTGGTAACCAAGTACGACGTTGTATATGGTGCCGAGCTAAAGGTAACCGACGGACAGATTGTGTCGAAGGGGGCTATCCTCTATGAATGGGACCCATACAACTCCGTGATCATCACGGAGAAGGCTGGTAGAGTTCGGTATCGCGACCTTGTACCGAACCTCACCTTTAAAGAAGCCATCGACGAGCAGACAGGGCACACCACCAAGATCGTTATTGACTCTCGCGATCGTACGAAGAGCCCCGCCATTGAAATCGTTGACGAAGATGGCGTGCTCATCCAGCAGTACATCATTCCAACGCGTGCACAGATCGTTGTTGATGATTCCGAAGTTGTTGCTGTTGGTGCCAAGCTGGTGAAGATGCCACGCGACCTTGGACGTCTGCGCGACATCACCGGTGGTCTGCCACGTGTTACCGAACTCTTTGAGGCACGTTCGCCACAGAATCCTGCAGCCGTTACGGAGATTGACGGTATCATCTCCATCGACAAGCCCAAGCGCGGATCTCGCGTTATTGCTGTAACGTCACTCGACGGTGAGCTCCGCAGAGAGTACAGTGTGCCGATCGGTAGGCACGTTCTTGTTCAGGAAGGTGACCTGGTTCGGGCCGGTGACCGCTTGAGCGAAGGCGCTATCAACCCGCACGACATTCTTCACATCAAGGGCATCAATGAAGTGCAAGGCTACCTGGTGAATGAAATCCAGGAAGTCTATCGCATGCAGGGCGTGAAGATTAACGACAAGCACATCGAAGTGATCGTTCGTCAGATGCTCCAGAAAGTGCGTATCACAGACGCCGGCGACTCGCGCTTCCTGGAAGGAGATCAAATCGATCGTATCCGCTTTACGGATGAGAACGACAATCTCAAGCAAGCCTTGGTTGTTACCGACAAGGGAGATAGTAAGCTCAAGGTTGGACAGATCATCACACGCAAGGATTTGAAGGACGTAAACGACGAGCTCAAGAAGAAGGAGAAAAACCTCGTTAAGACTCGAAAGGCCGAGCCTGCAATTGGCGAGCCCCTTCTCCTTGGTATCACTCAAGCCTCGCTCACTACCGAGAGCTGGTTGAGTGCTGCATCCTTCCAGGAGACAACGAAGGTGCTGAGCGAAGCTTCGTCGGCTGCAAAGAGCGACCGATTGCTCGGGCTTAAGGAGAACATTATCCTTGGTCAGCTTATCCCTGCCGGTACGGGACTGCGCGAGTATCAGGACATGCTTGTAGCTTCGGATGTTGGCAACATCTTTGGATCGGATGCTATCATTCCCAAGGCTGACGAAGATGAAGCACCGGCACCACGCAGGCCAGCCCGGAAACGTCCAGCAATGGTGTAAGAAGCGGGAAGAATTGGTATACTCACGGCCTTGCTGGTGTCACCGGCAAGGCCGTTTTCCGTTGTAGTGTACTTGAACACCTTATAGAACTCTTGGATTGACCCCATGAAAATCCTGCTCTTCTGCTTTGTTGCGGCCGTTTGTAGCGCACACGCTGCCGACACACTCTTTGTTGCCGCCATTGCAGAACCTGGGGGCGACGGCCAAAGCTGGAATGCTCCCTACCGATACCTGGACGATGCAATTCAGCACGCTGTTGCTGGTGACGAGGTGTGGATCGCTCGTGGCACGTACACTCCACCTGCGTCTGGCTGGTCGATTCCAAACGGCGTTCGCTTCTACGGTGGATTCGCCGGCAACGAACTTGTGCGCGAAGCACGCGACTGGTTTCGTAGGCCAGTAATCATCGTTGCAAAGGATAGGGAACATGCCTTTGTGATGAATAACTGCGATTCAACAACAAGGTTGGACGGAGTGGTAATTCGAGAAAGCAGTGGCAGTGCAGTTATGGTAACTGGAGGCACTCCACGCATTGTGAACTGTACGATGCAGAGCAATACTGCACCTGCTGGTGCAGCCATCCTTGCCGATGGAGTTACGCGCATTCGCATCGAATACTGCGTGTTCGACCGCAACACAGCCCAGGTGGAAGGTGGCGCAGTGTGCATCCGCAACGTGCAACCCGACGCTTATGGGTTCGGACCATTTATTGCACAGTGCCAGTTCTCTAACAACACCGTTGACAACGGAGAAGGTGGAGCACTGTCTATAACAAGTTGTCCAACCACGCCACAGATTACATCCTGCGTGTTCAATGGCAATAGTGCTCGTGATGGTGGTGCCGTTTACACGCTGAATACGTTCGTGTACATTGTGAACAGTACCTTCTTTCGTAACACGGCTACCGGCAGTGGCCCTGCCTCTGCGTACACACTTGCATTGCATGGCGGTGTGCTCATGAACTCCATCGTGTGGAATGGTGACTTGCCCGATGGCGCAAAACATGTAGTCGACATACCCACGGCAATCCCGGAAGACACAAACCGCATTAGTGCTGTTGCCAATAACATCGAAAAGGACTTTGATTACGGCTTCTGGCAAATGGATCCCCTATTCGAAGACGAAAGCTCTCCAACGGGCGCAGATGGCTTTTTTGGCACCGACGATGATGGGCTCCGCCTTTCCCGCAACAGCATCAGCCGCGACAACGGTGTGATTGACAGGTTTGTGAACCACCGACAGACCGATGCCATCGGTAATCCACGCCTCGTTGGCAGGCGTATTGACTTGGGAGCCTATGAGAGTCAGAGGTCAGGAAGACTCACACCACCTCAGGTTCTCGAAGAAATCCGCAACGGCACCTACACCTTCTACTTCCGGCATGCCAAGACTGACTGGGGAGAGAAGGATCCCGGGCCATCACCGGAGTGTTTTCCTGGCAGAAACCTCATTTATGAAGGGCGCGAACAGAGTCGCGAGATCGGCAAAGCCCAGCTCTACCTTGGAGTACCCATCGGGGATGTGCAAAGCAGTACGGCATGTCGGTGTTGGGAAACGGTTGACCTCATGTGCGGCAAGTACACGAAAATGTCGGTTTGGGCTGGGGGGGGGACGCCAAACTCACAGAAAGTGCGAGACTCCATACTCAAAACCACACCAGTTGGTGGCAACAGAGTTATCTCATCGCATGATGCCGTGGCTGTAGCCACGTACAATCGTGAAGGCACTGGCGAGGTGCTAACCACAGCGGAGCTCATGGAAGGAGATGTTCTCTTTACCAAGCCACTCGGTGACACGTTCGAAGTGGTTGCACACTGGTGTTCCGATACCTGGGAGCGATATCACGTTCGGTTTCCGGATGAACCTACCTCAGTTATGGCTGATGAGATGAAGGGGGCTTTGGCATGTTTCCCCAACCCCACTGCGAATCACGTTACGATCCAAGCACCTGGCAAGGCCGAGGTGCAGATCGTTGATCTCCTGGGTAGTCTTGTGTGGGCGGGACAAGTGAACGGTTCTGCGTTGGTGAACATCTCCACCTGGACAGCCGGTGTTTACACAGTCCGCAGCACTTTAGGCACCGTTAGGATTGTGGTGCACCGCTAATGGTGCCTTTATGGGCAGCATCATCGAATACCCCTTCCCATCGTGCCACAACAACTGTTGCAAGGCAGTTGCCAAGCAGGTTTACGCTCGTTCTGGCCATGTCCATAAACTCATCAACGCCAAAGATCATCGCCACAGCGATAGGTCCGTAGTGTTTGAGTTCCGGAGGCAGGAATGACGACAATGTAGCGAGCAGTATCACTAGTGATGCACGTGGTACAGCTGCAACACCTTTCGAGGTGATCATTAGGGCTAACATCATGGCAATCTGTTCGCCAAGGCCAAACGTGAAGCCAGGATGTGTACTCGCTATGGCCTGCATGACGAACACACTTGCCATGGCAAGGTAGAGCGTGGTGCCGTCAAGATTAAAACTGTAGCCAGCAGGCATCACAAAACCAACGATGCGTTTTGGGACGCCGAACTTTTCCATTCGTTCCATCGCCATGGGCAGTGCACTCTCGCTAGATGTAGTTACGAAAGCCAAGGTGAAAGGCTCACGCACCGCTTTGAGAAACGGTATGAGTGGAACTCTTGCAATGAGCATCACCGCGCCAAGCACCACCACAACAAAGATGAGGAGTGCCAGATACAGGGATCCTATCAGCATGCCCAGGTAACCAAGTATGCCAAGGCCCTGGTGCCCGATTGTTGCAGCCATCGCCGCGCCAATGCCGATGGGTGCATAGAGCATGACGATGTTCGTGAACTTGAACATGATCTGTGCCAAACCCTCACACCATGAGATTACCGGCTTCGCAACGTCACCCGCAAGCGAAGCGGCAACGCCGAAGATCACGGAGAAAGCAACGATTTGCAGAACCTCCCCCCGAGCCATGGCGTCAATGATGCTCGTCGGGAAAATGTGCAGTATCGTTTCTACAAATCCCTTGGGGTGATGCTGAGCGATGCTGCCTAGCGTACCTGGGTCACCGGCTAATACGATGCCATTGCCTGGCTGAAGCACATTCACAACTAGCAGACCAACAGCCAGGGCAAGCGTGGTAACGATCTCAAAGTATACGATCGACTTTGCACCAATCGTACCCAACGTTTTAAGACTACCCCCGCCTGCTATGCCAACAACAACGGTGGCAAACACCAGTGGAGCGATGATCGCCTTGATGAGGTGCAGAAAGATGTCGCGTAACCATCCGATCTGCGTTCCAAACTCTGGCCAGAACTGCCCGATGATAACCCCGATGATGACGCCGAGGAAGATCTGGATGGTGAGGGAGAGCTTCATGGGGGGAGATTACGGGATGACGGGATTACGGGAGTACGGGATTACGGGATTACGGGATGACGGGAGTACGGGATTACGGGAGTACGGGATTACGGGAGTACGGGATTACGGGATTACGGGATGACGGGAGTACGGGATTACGGGAGTACGGGATGACGGGAGTACGGGAGTACGGGATGACGGGAGTACGGGCAAAGTGCCTTCCTTACATCAAGACGCCGTTTGAAGGTTGCATGGGCAATGGTACTGAGTTTTCGCCCAACATCTGTAACAGGTCGATTTCGATGGTGCGGCTGATGGCAGTCATTGGAGTGTCGTTCACTCGATTCGCGAAAGGTTTTTCGATTACGTTGGCTAGTCGATCGATTGCGTAGAAGGCGTAGCCGAGGAGTAACGTCCAGCCGACGGTTTGCCAGCCTGCTTCGTCAACGATAACGAAGGGAATCAGGAGGCCGAACACATCAACCATACGTGATGCATACCATGCGTAATCGTGCGGAAACACGGTTTTTTTGATTCGTTCACACTTACCGAGACTATCGATCAGTGCAGTGATTCGTTCTTCCATTTGGCGCTGTTGGAACTCCGTGATCAATCCCTCGCTGCGCAAGTGTTCCATGTGCTGCGTTTGCAGTAGCATGATGCAGTTAGGAACGTTGGAGCAGTTCGTGGTGAGCTGTAGGTCGTGTTCGTTCAGGTAGGGGGCTATTGTTTCGTGCTGCGGTAGTCCACGGAGGTGGTTGGCTGTAGCGTAGCAGAACACAATCTGCCGACGAATCAATTGCGAGAGCACATCCTGGCCAGCCCCCTTGCAAAATCCTATGATCAGCCGGGCAAGGCTGCGGCTGTCATTTACTATGGCACCCCACACCTTGCGCGCTTCCCACCACCTGTCGTAGGCATTGTTAACTCGAAAACCCATCAGAATAGCCAACACAGTACCCAGTATGCTCAGTGGCGTGTCGTTGATTCGCACGTGGTGGCCATACTCGGAGTAGAGCAGCACACAACCGATGGAGACTACCAGCAGAAGGACGATGCGTTTCCATACAACAGGAAACACGATGTTGATGGGCAGACCTTCTGCGGTGATCATGATGGGCGAAGATATAGGTTTGCGGAGTGACGCCGCTTGCCCTTCCCCGCTTTCGTGCCTATGTGTTGCTTCGCTTTTTCATGGCGACTGGTTGGCACATGCAAGTGTTGGTTGTAAGCTGGACCATGTGGTCAATCACCTCCGATCCACTCATGCTCGGCATGGTGGGTTTGGCAGAAGCCATACCGGCTATTGGTGCCGCACTGCCAATGGGCTATGTGGTTGACAAACTGGAGAAACGTCGGGCTATCCGGCTGGCGTCCTTGCTTGTCCTTGGCAGTGCCGTGTGCACGGGTGTGCTGGTTCAATCGGCTACCATGGTGATGGTTGGCAAGCCCCTTTCCATCGCATTGCTGCTCTGTTTTGTTGTTTGTAATGGCTTTGCGCGTGCAGTGTACTCACCGGCTATGTTCTCGGCGTTGAGCGCAGTCGTAACTGCCGAACTGCTGCCGAAGGCCACGGCGTTATCAAGTACGGCCTGGCAAGGAGCCATGGTGCTGGGTCCACTAGCAGGTGGCCTGCTGTATGGACAGTTTGGTGTAGCCACTGCAGTGGTTGCTACACTGGTGATGATGCTAGCAGGTGTAGTGTGTACTGCCTGGTTGCCAACAATGCCTGCAGTAGTCAACGCCATTCGTGGAAAGCTTTTTGCTGATCTTACGCAGGGTATTCGATTCATTCTCGGCAATCAGGTGATACTCGGAGCCTTAACGCTAGACATGTTGGCTGTACTCTTTGGTGGAGCCGTTGCCATACTGCCGGTGTTTGCCGATACCATCCTTCATGTAGATGCTACCGGACTTGGACTGCTCAGAGCCGCCCCATCGATTGGGTCGGTTGTCATGATGGCTTGGTTAAGTCTGCACCCGCCAGTACTCAACACTGGTCGAACACTCCTCATGGCGGTAGGGGGTTTTGGTTTAGCAACCATAGGCTTCGCTCTGAGCAGCAACTTCATACTTAGCCTTGCATTGCTCTTCGTTGTTGGTTTGTTCGATGCTGTAAGTGTCGTGGTTCGGCACACCATCCTGCAAATGCATACTCCTGAAGACATGCGAGGACGTGTAGCGGCGGCAAACACCATGTTCATTTCCTCCAGCAACGAAATCGGAGCAGTGGAGAGTGGTATTGCTGCACGTATTCTGGGAACGGTGCCAAGTGTGGTTTTCGGTGGCGTGATGACGTTGGTAGTCGTGTGTGGGGTGGCATGGAAGGCACCATTGCTTCGGCGGCTACACCTGCAGGGTCAGTCGGGCCCTTATTGAGCGGTCGTGCCAAATGAACAGAGGTTCATTTGGGCCTGCCTGATCTTTTCCGGTATCTTTGTTGTCTTTTTCCAGTTCTCACTTCAATACACCATGGCTGATCTCTCGAAAGTCCGAAACATTGGCATCAGTGCCCACATCGACTCGGGCAAAACCACTCTTTCGGAACGAATCCTTTTCTACACCGGCAAGATTCACGCCATCCATGAAGTTCGCGGTAAGGATGCCGTTGGCGCCAAGATGGACTCCATGGAGCTGGAAAAGGAAAAGGGAATCACGATCCAAAGTGCTGCCACGTACACAACGTGGGGCGATTACAACATCAACCTGATTGACACGCCAGGCCACGTTGATTTTACCGTGGAAGTGGAGCGTGCGCTACGTGTGCTCGATGGAGCCATTCTTGTGCTCTGTTCCGTGGCAGGCGTGCAGTCCCAGTCCATCACCGTGGACAGGCAGATGAAGCGCTACAGCGTTCCACGTCTGGCCTTCATCAACAAAGCCGACCGGTCCGGTGCAAACCCAGACCGCGTGATGGCCCAGCTCAAGGAGAAACTCCAGCATAATCCAGCCTTCGTTTCCTATCCCATCGGTTTGGAAGACAAGCTTGAGGGTGTGATCGACCTGGTAACCATGGAGGCTGTGTACTTCCGTGGCGACAATGGAGAGTTCGTAGAACGCGGACCTATCCCAGCAGGGATGACCGATAAGGCGAACGAACTGCGGCATCGCTTGATTGAAGTTGCTGCTGATTTCGACGACGAGCTGATGGAAGTCTTCCTCATGGACGAGCAGCCTTCGGTTGAGCAGCTTCGTGCAGCCATCCGCAAGGGAACGCTTGCCATGCAGATGACACCCGTGTTCTGCGGGTCAGCCTATAAAAACAAGGGCGTCCAGGTTCTACTGGACGGCGTTACTGAGTTCCTTCCAGCGCCATTTGATATCAAGAACGAAGCACTGGATCAGGACAACAACGAAGAAAAGATCATACTGGAGAGCGATCCTGCAAAGCCCCTTGTCATGCTTGCATTCAAGCTGGAAGATGGCAAGTACGGTCAGCTTACCTACATGCGTGTGTACCAGGGAACGGTGAAGAAGGGCGACTTCATTCACAACATTGCTAACGGAAAGAAGATCAAGGTGCCGCGTTTGGTGCGCATGCACTCCAATGAAATGCATGATATCGAAGAGGCACACTGTGGAGATATTGTGGCCATGTTCGGTGTTGACTGCGCTTCGGGCGATACCTTCACCGACGGTACTGTGCGGTATTCGATGACGTCGATGTTCGTTCCCGAACCAGTGATTGAGTTGGCCGTAAGTCCCAAGGACAAGAGCGGTCAGGTGAACTTCTCGAAGGCTCTCAATCGCTTCACGAAGGAAGACCCCACGTTCCGCGTAACGCGTGATGAGGAAAGTGGCGAAACCATTATCAAGGGGATGGGCGAGCTGCACCTGGACATTTATATCGAGCGAATCAAGCGCGAGTACAACACGGAAGTCATTGTGGGACGTCCGAAAGTTGCTTTCCGCGAGGCCATTTCTCAGCGTGCAGAATTCAACTACACCCACAAGAAACAAACGGGTGGCTCAGGTCAGTTCGGTCGGGTAGGTGGATTTATTGAGCCCTTGCCGCTGGATGCCGTGGAGACTTATGAGTTTGTTGACGACATTGTGGGTGGTGTGATCCCGCGCGAGTACATCCCTGCTTGCGACAAGGGATTCCGCGAGGCCATTCAGGAAGGGACTCTTATTGGGCAGAAGGTTGTTGGCGTTCGTGCAACCATCAATGACGGAGCCACACACCCGGTGGACTCTTCGGAGCAGGCCTTTAAGACTGCTGCGCTGATGGCATTCCGCGAGGCCTATGAAAAGGCGAAACCAATCATCCTCGAGCCAATCATGAAGCTTGAGGTGAGTGCTCCCGAGGAGTTCCAGGGTACGGTGATTGGTCAGATCAACCAGCGCCGTGGTGTTATCATGGGCACGGAAAATGATGGTGGGTATGTTACCATCGAAAGCGAAGTTCCACTCTCCGAAATGTTTGGGTACTCAACGGATCTCCGTTCGGTAACACAGGGCAAGGGTGAATTCTCGATGGAGTTCGCAAAGTATGCCCAGGTGCCCCGAAACATCCAGGAGGAGATGGTGAAGGAGTATCAGAAGAAGCGTGCCGAAGGGCGGTAATTCTGCCTCTCCGCCTGCAAGAACGAAGGGCACTCGAAGAGCAGTTTTCGTTTGCAGGGCACTCACTGATCCAGGTTCCCTGTGTAAAGTCACGTCACATTAAACGCGGCCTTGTACTACAGTACAAGGCCGCGTTGCCATTCATGATAGATTCGCCTACCACAAACTATCTTCACTAAGGGAGGTGATCATGATTGTTGTACGGGATATCTTTCAGGTAAAGTTCGGGATGGCAGCACAGTTTAAGTCAGCCATGCTGGAAGGAAGGCAGTACTTCGAAGGAATTGACGGCTTAAAGGATATGCGCATGCTGTCCGACGTAGTAGCCAACTTCTACACCTTCGTACTCGAAACAAGTTATGAGAGCCTTGGCGCCATGGAATCAGCATTCAGTGCCTCGATGGATGAAGGGTGGCGCGATTGGTATCATAACAAGGTTGTTCCATTGGTGGAGAGTGGTAAACGGGAGATCTTCAACATCATCGATGACTAGGGGGAGGGATCGGCCGCGATACCAGAGGTACGCCACCAGCTCACACAGACGGAGATGGCAAGGGTTGGTAGTATCACCATGGCCATTTCGGTGGACAACTTGTGCACCTGAGTAGAGTGAAGCGATTCCTGCCAGAATGTTCAGGGGACCAAGAAATCTGAAAATTCTTCTTGCATCTGTCGGTTTTTTTTTTTTTTTTTATTTTTTAAGTAGTTCTTGATCATTTTTCGTGAAGTATACATGAAACGTTTCATTGCGGCGGCGGTCACTTTTATGGTGGCTGTGAGTGTTGGTAGTGCTCTTAATATGGAGAGCGTTCCCGGAAAGTATCTTCTAACGAATGACCAGGGCTGCATTATCTGCCTCCCCGAACAGACGATTTGCTACACACGACACTGTGAAAATGCTGTGCCTGGCCACTTAGGTGCAAGAAGTATGTGGGTACCTGACGCCAATTCCGGCAAGGTTGCGATTCAAGGCATTCAGATCGTGAGCGACCCTCACGGTACATGGACAAGCCATGATCCGATCGAAACTCAATACACGTGCGTTGTCTCATCATTCCAGGACTACATGAACTGGGTAACCTCACAGCCGTAGTGTGAATTATCAGCCGAGCGAGCCCAAGACAATAGACCGTGTTGGGCTCGCTTAGCCCATCTCACTAAATCGCTATCGAGAAACTTGTTTTGGAGCATGAAATGGAAGGAAGATGGACGCTTCTCGGGATTGTTGCTGCCTCATTGGTTTGCAGTGTCATATTGCTGCAGAAATCAAATGCTGCTCCTGTAGTTGAGGTTTACCAGTATCCTGGGCGGTTTGTTGCTGTTCACGACAACCCAAGTGGACAATCAAAGTTTATCGAATGTGACGAGCAAGTGAATGAGATCTGCTTTACTGCCCATTGTGAAGGGGGCGTGGATCCCGGTATCAAACCCAAATTGTATGGAGCTTGGATTCCAGCGGTCTCAACCGGATACTGCAACCCCGCCGGCTACAATTTGTTGATTGCCTGGCCTGTGTACTCTTTCGAGATGATAACAGGACCAGATTTAACAGTTCACAGTAGTCTTCCTAGCTATCTGGATTGTGTTCATGATCTCTATTAATCCGTGTAAGCACCACCCACTATGAGGCAAATGTGGATACTTCTCGTATGCACAGTCATCGTTTGCAGGGTTTCGGCACAACAGAATGAGTCGGCCGCATTTCGCATTACGTTCATATCAAGCAGCGCAACATGCATAGGGTGCGGGAATGTTGCAATCAGCGACGTCATCAAATTTGTACGCGCGAAGTATACCGATTACAATGTAACGTTCGGACTACATGTTGCAGATGAATCTGGCAAGTCTGCATTGAGCATGGCTGAAAAACTGAAACTACCTCTTGTTGATACACTGCAACAATCTATGGTGTCTGCCGTGGCAGGGTTGCGATGGCCGGCCATGATAGTTGAGATGCCGGGTGGGATGGTTCGAATATTTGACGATCTTCAACGTAGGCCTCCTGGAAGTATCAAGAAAGAGATTGATGCCACGTTCTTGCAATATGCCGATCTTCGAAAGGTAGGTTTTCCCACAGTATCGTTGTCCTGCGTTGATTCTCTATCGGTGCGGAATTTGCAGTGTGTCAATGATTCTATCTTGTTAATCTTCGACTACATACGTAATGCAGCATTCCATGTAAATGTTTCAAGAAACTTCATTGAATCTGAGGTTAGTGTTCCAGATCAAGTCAGGTATGAGTTCAGAGCAGATGCAGATGATTCCCGATGGAAGAATCTTGTTGACGGAGGATACAATCCTGCTCAAGCCCACTGCGCGATGGTGCAACCAAACAGCCCCGAGTGCACCGTTTTCTCAATTGGTCAGATAACTGGATACCGATGCGATACAACAATGATGGCGTCAGAAGACGGCTTGATGGATACCACAGTACACATTCGGTGGATGAGTCGACCAGCAAGGTTTATCAGTTGTGAGCCTCAAAGGACCAAGACGGCTAGAACGCGTGCATCTCGCTATAGCCTTATAAATGTCTCACCACAAATATTTGATGGTAGCGTTGTAGGGTCTGCTGTGTGGTATGCGTACGGCCAATATGGATTCTCTATTCCCGATTCTATAACTCCTGTTCGGTACATCGATTCCGCGGGAGAGCATGCATGCTTGACAGTACGGCAGCTGCAAGTTGATAGCAACAGTTTCGATCCATACAACTCGATTTATGTAACGGCACTACATAATAGGCGAAGCATTGCCATATGTTCACCGGATAACGACCTGTTCTGTTCATACGATTTGGTTGGCAAACGTCTTCAGAAAATTGTTCCGATCGGTGAACTTTCCAACAGGCTTAGGAGGGTTCGATTCGATCCCAGTGCAAGTATGAACCGGCCTGATTCGTACAGTCTCCAGCAAATGCTCATTGACTCGATGCATTCGTCATTTGTGGTGATCCTCTCCCACCATGCACCAAATCCTCAAAGCATTCATCAAAACAAAGGGAGAATGATAGACA
This sequence comes from uncultured Hyphomicrobiales bacterium, assembly GCA_964620125.1. Classification (GTDB taxonomy): domain Bacteria; phylum Bacteroidota; class Ignavibacteria; order Kapaibacteriales; family Kapaibacteriaceae; genus OLB6. The sequence goes on along the minus strand of CAZUGQ010000029.1, from coordinate 424 downwards.
CGTTGGTGTTCATCGAATATGACATTGATACCGGAGCGTTCCGCAACGAACTCATCATCCAAGTCTCTAAAGCATATCAAGATAAGTTATTCAGCATTTGGCCAATAACTATTCGCAACGGAGGGTTGTACGCTCTAGCGAAGGCCGAAAGCGGAATGCTGTTGATTAAATTTCCGATCTAGCAGAACCGCGATTCGAGCATTGGGTACAATCCTCTCAGATTCAATCCAACGAAAAAAAATCTTCGTTTGCTAGTATCCGTTCCACCAAGTACAGGTAACTGCGTAACGGGCTAGTGACGCTGCATCCATCCCGGCAAGCATACCAGGATGGGTGTGGAAAAATCGGTCCAGTCTTAAGTTGAGACGGCGTCTCAAAGGAGGACTGATGAGGAAGAGCAAGTTCAGCGACGAGCAGATCGTCG
>CAZUGQ010000028.1:0-24794 GCA_964620125.1 uncultured Hyphomicrobiales bacterium | reverse complement strand
CGATGCTCCTGATTGTTGGCATCCAGGAAAGCGCACGCGCCAATGCCTTCATCGTGGTACTCAAGGTGGCTGTGGTTATCGTGTTTATCGGTGTAGGCTTCATGTTTATCAATGCCGATAACTACGTGCCATACATTCCGCAAAACACGGGCGACTTTGGTCACTTCGGTATTTCAGGGATCCTGAAGGGGGCTGGGCTGGTTTTCTTTGCCTTCATTGGCTTCGATGCCGTGTCGACGGCAGCTCAGGAAGCTCGAAACCCTCAACGCGACATGCCGATTGGCATCATCGGTTCGTTGGTCGTCTGCACAATCCTGTACGTGCTGTTCTCCCACGTTATGGTGGGCATGGTGAACTACACAGAGTTCAAGGGTGCTGCCGCACCTGTGGCGGTTGCAATTGCCGTTACTCCGTACGAATGGCTCAAACCGGCAATCAACATTGCAATCATCGCAGGGTACAGTTCGGTGATTCTGGTTATGCTTCTGGGACAAAGCAGGGTGTTCTACTCCATGAGCCGCGACGGTTTGCTGCCTCGCATCTTCAGCGAAACACACCCCCGATTTAAAACACCCTGGAAGAGCAACATCTTGTTCTGCGTTGGGGTGAGCCTGCTTGCAGGCTTTATGCCAATCTCCTTGGTGGGCGAAATGACGTCCGTTGGTACCCTCTTTGCATTCATCGTGGTATGCGCAGCAGTACTTATCCTGCGCCGCGCCGACCCGAAGCGTGAACGTCCGTTCAAAACACCATGGGTGCCTCTGATCCCTATCCTGGGAATTCTTTCGTGTGGAACGCTCCTGGTGTCGCTATTCCTTGATCCTCTGCATGGCAAGGAGCACATGCTGCGTTTCGGTGGCTGGCTGCTTGTAGGTATCGTGATCTACTTTGCCTACTCAATCAAGCACAGCAGGATTCGCAAACAGGCGGCTGGTAATCAGTGACCGACTTCAAGCGCACATTAGGTACACTGGATGCAACGATGGTGGTGGCAGGGTCGATGATCGGCTCCGGCATCTTCATCGTAAGTCACGACATTGCTCGCGAAACCAATCATCCGGTGCTCATGCTGTTGGTGTGGGCAGTAACCGGCGTCCTCACCCTTATCGCCGCTCTCACCTATGGCGAACTCGCAGGGATGATGCCGCAAGCAGGCGGACAGTATGTTTACCTCCGCGAAGCATTCGGTCCGCTAGCGGGGTTCTTATATGGCTGGACGCTCTTCGCCGTGATTCAAACGGGCACCATTGCCGCCGTGGCAATGGCCTTCGCAAAATTTACCGCAGTACTCTTTCCCACGCTGGGAGAATCAACGATTGTGGTAAGCACCGGGCTGTTTCGATCTGCTGAGGCCAGTAGCACGAGCTCATCGCCAGGTTGGAGCATTAGTGCTGCCCAATTGGTGGCCATTGGCAGCATACTCTTTCTTACGTGGCTAAACACTCGTGGAGTGCAAACTGGCAGACTGGTGCAGAACACGTTCACCGTTACGAAGGTGCTGGCACTGGTGCTGCTCATCATCGTTGGACTGCTGTTTGGTACTCAACTGCAAACCAACATGGTTCAGCCCCTTCCCACCATACAATGGACAACGCTGCTGCCATTGATTGCTGTTGCAATGGTGGGTTCCATCTTTTCCAGCGATGCCTGGAATAACATCACCTTCATTGCTGGGGAGGTGCGGCAACCGGAACGGACTATTCCACGTGGCTTGCTCTATGGCGTTGTTCTCGTAACAGCACTCTACCTGAGTGCCAACGTTGCTTACCTGAATCTGCTGCCATTCGGATCAAACCCGGCGTCGAACGAAGAGTCACTGAGTATCATGCACGCACCGTCCGAGCGAGTGGGCACCGCGGCAATGCACGTGCTCCTTGGCTCCACCGGCGCCGTCGTGATGGCTGTGCTCATCATGGTGAGCACCTTCGGCTGCAACAACGGTCTCATTCTTGCCGGTGCACGTGCGTACTGGGCAATGGCAAAGGACAAGGTGTTCTTTGCTGGCGCTGGTGAACTTACCTCAAGGCAAGTTCCATCAAAGGGGCTCTGGATTCAGGCTGTGTGGGCATGTGCATTGTGCCTGAGTGGTAGTTATGGTGACCTGCTTGATTATGTGGTCTTTGCCGTTCTGATCTTTTACGTATTAAGTGTACTCGCCGTTTTTCGGTTGCGAAGAACAAGACCCGACGTACCCAGACCTGTAAAAGCGTTTGGCTATCCGATACTACCAGGTGTGTACGTAATCCTGGCCATGGGTATCTGTGGTGCATTGTTGCAACACAAGCCCAACTATACCTGGCCTGGATTGATCATCGTTGCACTTGGTGTGCCGGTGTACTACGTATGGCGAACCGTTAACGCACAACGTGCAACTGGGTAGTGATCACGTTGCCAGAGCCCCTTACACTCACCATATACGATCCGCTGGCAAGTTCCGCTACGGGCAACTGCATCTGCGTTTGATCGGCGATGGTGCTGGGTAGTGCAGACGTCCAGACCACGGCACCAGACATGTCGGTAATGCTTACCGTTGCTCCTTCGAGCAGGAAGGAGGTGTGCACCCTGAGCGTGGCGGTAGTTGTTGCCGGTTGTGGAAGTATGTGAACTCGCACTCCGGACCATGCTTCGGTACTGGAAACGCTTGTGGTAAGCACGGATGTCTGTGTAGGGGCACCAACATCGTAATACGTTCCACTTGCCGTTGTTCGAAGCCCACAAGCGTGCACACGATACCAGAGTGTGCCTTCGTTAGAAATCGAATCAATGAGGCGCAACGAATCTATTGGCTGAGGTGTGAGGGTTGTCCATGTGTTGCCATTCCGACTTCGCATCACCATGTATGCATCGGCATCAGTGGCCGGTTGCCATGTAACGGTAATCTTGTTGGGATACTGTGTTGTGGCAGTTGCAGAGGGCACGGTAGGCACCGGCTTCATGATCGCCCGTAAGGTGGGATCGCCGAGCAAGGCCATGTGCACGCCGCGTTCACCAATCGAGGCAATGCCAGCACCCTGAGCTGAGTACACAACGTTTGGTGCATACGGACCCAACTGACCCCCAACGTTCGAGCTGTTGTTCTGGCTTAATCGAAAACTATACCCAATCGTTTCGCCAAGAGCCATGTGGTGTGTGTACCATGCCGGCCTTGCAACCCAACCACACGTGAGAGCTGATGGCGACGTTGCCAATGCCGATCGTAGTAGGTTGTTTCGGGTATTCCAATCGCCAAAGTAACTGCCGAACAGTTGCGTGTGTATGGCATGAACAGGCTTGGTAGCAAGTTGCGAGGTGTTGCACACACCACCACAGCTCACATCCGTTCCACCACCACACCCATACGCCCAGAGATAGGTTTGCGGGCCAGCCAGTGATTCAAACCAGTCGGCAGCTTTTACTGTTGAGTCCGATCCAAACAACGGAAAGCTGCGCCACGCTGCAGCAGCAAATCCTTCGCCGTACGAACCGAAGTTGTCATCAATGATTCCACCAAGCACCACCGGTACCATACCTGTTCGGAAGGAGTGGTTCTTGGCAAAGTAGGCCTTCAGCAGGTCAACTTCACTGGTTGTGAATTCTGGCAGATTGTAGAAGTCCACGCGCCCAACAGGCACTTCGATAGGGCTTGCATACACACTTTGATCATACTTGCCGTCGGCAGGAACGTTGTTCTGCGCTGATCGCTGTGTGTTGGGATAATTCACAGTGGCATCTGTATACGTACCATTCAAATCACCATAGATTCCATCTGCAGGCCATGCACCGCCATGGTCCTGATGTCCGTCTGGAGCAATCAATCCAGAATAGGGCACGGGCACCCTGCCTACAAGGAAGATTGCCTTCGTATCGGTTGTTCCCTTGGTGAGTTCGGTGATGATGCTCCGAACGGTGGTTACAGCAGTGGCGTTGAACGTTTCTGCTCGTGGCACATATCGAACGATCGCAGTCCAGCCTTCGGCTTCAACATCGTCAACATACTGGCTAATCTCACTTGCCAAAGCCCCCTGCAAAGTTGTGTCAACCAGCACCAGCACCCGCCCACGAGGTTCGGGTGCCACCTTCATGCCACTGTTGATGTAGCCAAACCCCCACCAGCGCCGGTACAGGGGCTGGCCTGTAATGCTGTCTGTTCCAGCGGGCTGCACAATGTCGCGTATCAAACGATACTCGTACGAAACACCGATGCTCACCATCGTATCCGTCCACATCGTGGCAGCACTATCCAGCGTTGCAACCGGAGGCTCGGGAAAGCTGCTCGCAGTCTTGAGCTTTCGATGAATGTACACCACCTTCTGATCCTTGTGCGCATCCCACTTCAAGGTGATGGAGGGGGCTGGGGTTTCGGCCACAGACGCGGTAACGCGCACAGCAAAGTCTCTTGGCTGCTGTGCATGCAGTGATATTGTGAAGAGGAAGAAGAGTACCGCGTTTGCAAGACGTATATGGAGGTGCATGGCTTCTCAGCTGAACAGTCAGATAAACATCGTACCGTAAATTACGGTCGAACCTCATGCTGTAACCGGTAGACCTCACCAAGGTTACTGCATATCTCGACCAGCTTCCCATAGGACCTTCATGAACGCTGGAGTGCGCGTTCTTTCAGTTGCCATGGCAGCCGCTCTCGTGGTGCTTGCTGCAGGCACAGCCGTGAAGGCGCAGTATCCCGCACAGTGCGATAGCCGCAAGAACTGTGTGGCTCGTGCTATCGAGTTTACGATTACCACTGGCCGCAATGCACAGTACATAGAACTTGCAGGCGAAGTGAGCAAACCCCGCCAAACCGCACTCACTGTGGAGATGTGGGTGAAGGTTACTCGGCAGGCAGGGTTCAGGGTTCCTCTCGGTGGACTATGGGGGCCCAATAAGGATTACAACGATGTGTGGGTGCTCTACATCAGCGAGGCTGATCAACTTACCTTCGAGGTAAGTCCCGAAGCTACACGCCTGCAGGATGCAGACAACACGAAGGTCCAGGCTGGCTTTTCATCGTACTACGGCACATGGACGCACGTGGCGGCTGTGTTCGATGGTAGTAGTGCGTCCGTGGCCCTGTACATCAATGGTGCCCTGGCAGCCGGACCTGTTACAAATCCAACCTACCCAACCACATATCTCAAGCCACTCGAGAACCCCGGCCTGCAAACACAATATGCACGGTGTAATGCCATGGCCGACAACGAAGCATTGTACAGAACAATGCTCGGGCAGATGGACGAGATGCGCATCTGGCGCCGTGCACTCTCTGCACAGGAAATTCTCTGCCAGATGAACCGGTCGTTGAACGGGAATGAAAATGGCCTCGAGGCCTATCACCGTGCCAATGAGCTGGTGAACAATCTGAACGATATCTGTGATGCAACAGGCAACAATCACTGGGGTGCGCTTCGTGCTCAGGCCACCAACAAGAACAGCGACCGCGTGGTGCCGCAAACGGTGCTGGTTACACCAAACCAGATAACGGAGGAGATCTTTTGCGATAGTGTGCGCACGTGGACCTTTACCGTTGTTGACACCTCCGTATGTGGGAGTTCCGTAACCCTTCGCATGCGCGGTCCGGAAGCAGGTTCCTTTACCGTTACCCCCACGCGGTTGGATCTGGTGAAAGACGTACCTCAAAACGTGACTGTAACCTTCCGCGGAACCAATGTAGGTGCATTCCTCGATACTCTGCAGGTGAGCGGCACCGACCGCTGTGGAACAACACGATTCATCCGACTCAATCTTACCAGAGTCACGGAGCTTAACTACAGTCGTACGTCCATTACCTTCGACACGCTACTCGTTGGATGTAAAGAGCAGACCTACATCGACTCCACCGTTACCATCTGCAATACCAGCGACAAATTGGGCCAGCCCCGCACGGTGACCATCAGTGGCATATCCGCACGTGAACCTCAGGGGTATCAGGCAGTGGGCGTTAGCTTCCCATTGCAGCTAGCTCCCGGCGCATGCACAACCATCGTTGTTCGCTGCCTTGTTCGCGACACTACGAACGACTACATAGACACACTCCGCATCATCAGCAATGACCGCTGTCAAGGAAGGCCTGCAGAAATTGTTCTGATCGGCCGAACGCAGGAAGTGATCGCCATTCGCAATCCCGGTGGCAACCGACGAATTGACCAGATGAACTTTCCACCAACGTGCCCTGGTCAGCTATCCCCCCCCCAGTACTACGTGTGGTCGAACCTAACGCTTACACCGCTCACCATTGATGATATCGTGGTTCCGCCAGACTACACGCACTATCGCGTTGGATTGCCCTTCGTAGTTCAGCCCGCAACCGGTTACGACCCTATTGCCGTGCGCTTTCGGCCGCGATCGCCTGGAGCAAAGCCGGATAGTATCATCATCCGTACCAAGCTTGGTAACTGTACAATCGAACGAGTGATTCGTGTGAATGGTAGGGGGCTTGACAATCGCGTGGAGTGGACGGTGGACAGCGTGGACTTTGGCAACGTGATCGTAGGGCAAAGCCGTACCATCAACGTTACCGCACGTAACCTCTCGCCGAATGATGCTCTCACGGTTTCCCTCTATGTTGAAAGGGGCGATGGCTTTGTACTTCTGGCAGGCACCAGTCGGCGCATCGACCCCAACGGCACCGTGCAGATTCCCGTTACCTTCAGACCGACGGATTCACTCCGTTATAACGACCGATTGTGTCTGTTTGAAACGCGTTGCTACACTGTTGACTGTGTTGACATAACAGGCAAAGGCATACTTGAGAAGTTCCGGTTCCAGCCACTGGTCATGGAAACTCAAAATGTTGTGGCCTGTGCTAGTGGATTAGACACCGTGTGCATCGTGAACATTAGCGGAAGTACACAACAGCTCACGAACCTTCAGTTCGACAATCCTTCTGGCAAGTATCGGCTGGTGGATCCAGTATCACTGTCTCCAAGCTATTCGCTGAACAACGGCGACAGTATCTGCTTTGTAGTGGAGTACACACCAGCCGATGTAACTGGCGACCGAGCTGACCGTGCCTATATCCGATTCACCGATGATGCCGACTCGGCGTGGACCCTTCAGATGATTGGTACGTCGGCAACACCAAAGATCTTCGTTACACAGTTCACAGCCTTTGGCACAGTGGAGGCTGGAGATGTTCGGCAGGCAACCCTGGTGGTAGAGAACACATCATCACTGCCAGTGATGTTGGACAGCCTAACCATCGGTGCAGGTTTCACTATCGTAAGCACGAGCAGACCTGTGCCGCTGCTTTTACAGCCCCGGGACTCTATCTCGGTAGTTGTTGAGTTTAGGCCAACAGCTAACGCCACCTACAACGCAAAACTCACAGCGCATTCGAGTACACCGTGTATGGTTACTGGCGAAGGTGACTTGAACGGACGCGGCATCATCATGGAGCTGGAAAGTGCACTGAGCCTTGTGAACTTCGGTTACGTGCGTCCGTGCGATTGTGTTCGGAGAACCATCGAGCTGTTAAATGGTTCGCAAGTGTTTAACATGACTGTTGACTCGGTGTGGGTGGATACGGCTGGTGTGCCTGGCGGACGTCCGCAGTTCTTTACGTGGACCTCGAAGTATTCCCCAACGGGAACAGTGCCGTACAACATCCCGCCAGGCGAACGAGACACGGTGACGATCGAGTTCTGCCCGAACGTTCCAGCCGACAGCACCAATACAGAAGTGCGTGCCGCCTTCCATGTTCTTGCTCATGGCTCCCAGTGGTCACGCGAGCTTGAAACGTTTCTCATTGGTAAACGCTCGCTCACATTTGCACCCTATCCGTTGTCCATCCAGTTCCCATCGGGTGTGATCGATGTACTGAGTCCGCTTGCACGCACCGTGCAGCTAACAATCCCAAGTTTCAACGTGAATCCGTCGCAGGACACAGTGGTCATCGACTCTATCACCTTTCTGCCTGAGGATAGGGTGTTCTTCGTAACGCAGCCCGCAACGTTCCCAGTCATCCTTGAACCAGGCGATAATCTCACCATACAAGTACGGCAGCGGCCACGTGCACCCCGTATTTATCGGGCGCGGATGGTAATCCACTATAGCAAACCATGCCGTGGACAGGACACAACAGTGCTTGTAAGGGGCGAAGGATTCGCACAACCCAGAGGAGTCACATTCAGTTTCGACCCAGCACGTTCGGAGCCCGACACTTTTGCCATGGTGAGTTGCGATACGTTGGAGATTCCGCTGTACTCATCGATCGTTATTGATGCATCGGTTGTTGACGTGTATATGCGCGTGGACTACGACAGCACGCAGGTTCGATTGCTTGACGTTCAGTCACCATTACTGTCGCGAACCTGTACTTCAAAAACAGGCGGCATACAGTTCACACCCACGGTGAACATATCTCCATCACCATTCGGTGGTGACTCGGTAACGCTCAAGAACTTCTGTGGCATCGACTCCCTGAATGTGTTTGCATACTTGCGGTTCGTAACCGTTGCAAACAACAGAGTTGATAGTCCGGTGTCGGTTGACAGTATAAACTTCGATACAGAAGATGTGATCCTGTACAAACTCATCGGTGTTGGAGACAGGGGTACCATTCTTGCCTATAAGTCTGAGATAGCCATCCATCAGCCAACAGCGTTCGATAGTGTGCGCATCTTGGATTGCGCTGAACGTACCCTTGTTGTTCACAACGTAGGCGACGTTGCCAACACCGTCGATCAATTGCTGGACCTGCCTCAGTACACTACGCTGGTAGGAAGTATACCCCCACTTGGCGACAGTATTCAACCTGGTGATTCGGCCGTTATCACGTTGCGGTTCTGTCCTCGTGAAGAGCGCTCAATCGACACCAACGTAGTTGGTGTAAGCCTTTCACCATGCGACACACGTGACACGACTGCCGTTACCGGTTATGGTTATGCTCCTGAACTCAACGTTGCTGTAGCTCCTGCAAACGTTCACTTCGTTGTGGATACCCTGGGCGGAACCATTGGCGATACGATAGAGATCCCCCTGCAGATGGATGTTGACGTGTCTGCCACCTACAGCGGAGTTACGTACTGGATGAACGGTCTATCAGCACAGTTCAAAGTAGACTATAATCCGCGTTCATTGAAGTATCTGGAAACCACGTACCTAGCCAAGCCCAACGCCATGCTTGTTGATTACCAACAGCCCGGCACCGTTACTATCAACTGTGCCAACATGGACTCACTGGCTGGTGGAGTCATTGCGCGATTCCGCTTCCTGGTTACCGTTCCCGAGCTCACACAGACCAGTGTGCGTGCAAGCGTACAAGGTTTTGTTTCGGATTCGCTGCAATTCCTGGATGTTGTGCCAATTGAAAACACAGCCCCCTTCATAACATCCGGAAAGTGCGACATTACCGTGGTGCAGTTCAGTACGCAGGGCGCTCCCCGCATTGCCATCCATCCTAACCCTGTTATAGATGATGCAACGGTGGTGTTCCGTATGCGAGAAACTGTGCCGGTGCAGCTACGCATTATTGACGCCAGTGGCGTGGAGGTGCGTTCCTTGCTTGATCGTACGGCAACATTACACGGCGGTGAGTATGCGGTGAAGTTCAACACATCCGAGCTAAGTGCAGGATTGTACCTCATCCGTATCGATGCTGGAGTCTTTGCACAGACCTTGCCGTTTGTGATTGTTCGATGACTGACGTTGTGGTGCTAGGTGCAGGCGCCGCAGGGATGATGTGTGCAGCCGAGGCAGGAAAACGCGGAGCATCTGTGCTGCTGCTTGAGCATACAGCAACCCCTGGAAAGAAAATCCGGATCAGCGGCGGAGGGCGATGCAACTTTACCAACCTGCAGGTAGGACCGGAGAACTTCTTGTCCAACAATCCGCACTTCAGTCGATCTGCACTCGCTCGATACACGCCAGAGCAGTTCATTAGTCTCGTTAGTGACTATGGGATCCGCTGGCATGAGAAGACGCTTGGCCAGTTGTTCTGCGACGGGTCAGCTCAGCAAATCATCGACATGCTGCTTGCAGAATGCAAAGCCTCGGGAGTACTGCTGCAAACCGGAGTACGTATTACGAAGGTTGAGAAACACGATCACTTCGTTGTCTATACTTCATCCGGTACTCACGCCTGTAAGGCGGTGGTGGTAGCTACCGGCGGACTATCCATTCCGGCGATGGGTGCCACGGGGCTTGGGTATCGCATCGCAGAGTGGTTTGCCATACCTGTGATTACACCCGAACCGGCGCTTGTTCCCATCGTCTGCGACGATGCCTTTGTGAGCACCTTTTCTGGTTTAGCAGGTGTGAGCATGAACGTGCGTGCCAGTGCTGCCACTGTAGCCTTTCGGGAGAACCTGCTGTTCACTCACAGAGGGCTGAGCGGTCCTGCAATTCTTCAAGTATCATCGTACGTGCGGCAAGGTGATCACATCATGCTTGACGTATTACCAGATGGAGTTCCCAAGCAGATCATGACTCAACAAAGCGACAAACGATTGATACGAAACATCCTGAGCACCGTATTACCCTCGAGGTTCACAGCAGTATGGCCAGACGTTCGCACGTCGGAGCCTCGTGCAGCCCTGGCAGAACGCACATACACGGACGTAATACACGCTCTTCGCAGCTGGCAGGTGGTTGTTGCAGGAACAGAAGGGTTTGCGAAGGCTGAAGTAACCAGAGGTGGGGTCGACACGCGTTACCTCTCCTCAAGAACCATGGAGGCAACCACAGTACCAGGCCTCTACTTCATCGGTGAGGTTGTTGACGTGACAGGTTGGTTGGGTGGCTACAACTTTCAGTGGGCTTGGTCTTCGGCAGTAGCTGCCGCAGAAGCAATTGCCGAGCGCAGCTGACCCTCCAAACGCACAAGATCAGCTCTTGAGAACGATACGGCTATAGACCACTCATCCAACATAGCCGAAGCGTGTGGTACGAATAACAATCGGGCTTCCACAGTGTCAACTTCCGGCATGGCCGTTAGGAGAAGCCATGCATACCCGGCAAGCTGCACGTGATACTGCTTGAGTAACGCACGCTGATCTGCTGCGGTTGGTGCATGAATCACCTTCCAGTCCCAAATCATTATCGTAGATGGGTTAGCAGAGAACACAACGTCCGGCCTACCAACCATCATTGTTTGATCGAGCAGCCCAACCCACTCGCTTTCAATCCAGGCATCGTGCGGGATAACACCCCATGATGACCGTGCCTGAATAAACCGTGTAAGAACCTCGTCTTCTTCGAAGGCCTCAAGCCCCTTACCGCCAATGATTGCTGCAATCGCGGCATGTATCATGACGCCATATTCACGAGCTTCGCCAGTTGCATCACCAGTATGCAACTCGCCGGTGGAGACAAGGCTGCTGATGTTCACTACCAATGGCATCGTGGATGAAGGGATGGTCTGCGAGAAGTCCAGTAGTGCGCTCACCGGTACTTCTGACTGCCAAGTAGGTACATCGGACGTCAACGGGGGGGGAGATTCGAACAGATGAAGAACGTCGTGTAACATCGTGACCATAGGATTACTGGTTGATGTTCCACCATCCTTTAGTGGTTGTGTTTTAATCACTACAAACACATGATCCTGAGCACGGGTGAGTGCAACGTAGAGTAAACGTCTTGTCTCGGCACGTTGACGGAACTTCTCTACCAGTTTGTTGAGAAGATGTCTGCCAGAGGTACCAACCTTGGTGGGCTTGGTTGGTTGCGAAAGTTCAAAACGCTGGTCAGGAAGCGAGTAGGTTGGCCCGAGACCTTCACTAAATGCTGCCGAGTCTGCTGGTGGCTTACTGCTGATGCCGCACAGAACAACAATGGGAAACTCTAGCCCCTTTGCCGCATGCAACGTCATGATCTGTACGGCATTCCCATGTGGTGCGGCTACTTCGGCTTCGTTATCAGGACCTTCGGGAATGCTAATGGCGCGAATCACATCCAGCAGCGTAGCGCCATCGGTCTGCTGAGCTTCATGAATCAAGTCGAGAAGCTTGTACACATTGTCGATTGCCTGGTTTCGGCGTATATCAGAGCGAAGCGTGCCAAACCATTTGCAGCGATCAAGTGCGTGGAGTACGAATGCGTCCAACGGCATCGTATGTACACGTTGTAGGAACTCCTGCATGACCGACCATGCTGCAGCAATGGAGGTATTAGCATGGGCCATGGCAGCAGCAGCAAAGGCTTTCCAACTGATCTTTTGGTCCGTGCCGTGCGATGCCACTTCGAGCAGATCATCATCGGTGAGGCGGAACAACGGTGACCGAAGGAGGGCTGTAAGTGCCAGGGTGTCTCGCTGTGAACTAAGTACACGCAGAAGGTTGCGAACATCCGTTACTTCCGGTCGGGAGAAAAATGCCCGCCCCCCATGCACTTGCACTGGGATGCCCAATGTTTGCATCATTCGCGCAAGGTGAGTAACGGTGTCTCGCTTCCGCACGAGTATGCCGATGTGCCTAGGTTCAGGTTTTACGAAGAGCGATTCACCGTTGATACGCTGTTCGATCACGATATCGTCAGTGCCGTTCAACATGGCTACTACATGGCGCACAACCCACGTAAGCTCATCAGAGGTCTCCTCACCTTCAGCGTCTCCGTTGTCAGCTTCTGGCACGCACAGGTGCAACAATCGCATCGTACCAATTCGGTGCCGAGGATGATCGGCTCTTCCGCTGTCGAGTTGGGTATAGGGCACATCGTACTCAGACTCTTCGACGAACAGGTGTGAACATACCGTGTTGATGGAGGTGGCAAGGCGCGGCGCCATGCGGTAGGAACGCTGAAGGCTTATGCTCGTGTCACTCACGCCCATTCTCTGATTCGCTCTGTGAGCTGCCAGCTCCACCTCACGAAACAATCGTACATCGGCATCTCGAAAGCCATAGATGCTCTGTTTGTCATCGCCTACAACAAAGAGAATTGGACCCCGATCTCCGTCCGCTTGCAAGTCTGGAACCAGCAGCTGAAGCAGTTTGTATTGCAGAGGGTTGGTGTCCTGAAACTCATCAACCATCAGATGATCAATGGAACAGCGACGCACGAAATCGCGGATGTTCCTCAAGCAGGCGCACGCTGAGTTGCATCATATCGTCGTAGTCAATCACACCCAGCCGTCGTTTTTCATCCTCGAATACTGCTCGAGCCTCATCAGCCAGGCCAAGCAAGGCGGTAGCAACAGCACGCTGCGTGGTATCTGCATCCACGCTGGATGCGGCGGCCCATTGCAGAAGTGTCTTCCATGTGGAAGGGAGAGGATCTGGTTCAGGGTCGCACTTTAACGACTTCCGTGCGGTACCTGCATTGGTGTACATCGTTGTGAGTGCCGAAACAACATTCCGGGCAGCGGCGGCATTGGTAAGGTCGGATGCAAGGCGTTCAAGGCTCTCGTGGAGTTGATTGCCGTTCGTGCGGGCCGTCGCGGTGGTAAATGCACCACCTGCTCGTAGCTGATGCAGGGCGTTGTACCCTAGGCGAACAAGGTGTTCACCAACCGCACTGGGTAATGGATACTCAGCATCTGGCGGTGGGTTGGTAAACGCTCGCTGAAACCAGGCTAGTTGGGCTGCCAACGATTCGCCAGAGGAAACAAGGTTAACGAGAACATCTTCTGTGGGCTGGATGCCAAGCAGGTCGAAGAGCTGTAACAACGAATGATCACCAGTATGAGTTCGGATCACAGATCGAACAGCCGAGGTGAGTAACTCTGCACGCTCACGGTCGTCCAGCTCTCGCGCTTCGGGGTCAACACCAAGCTGTGCACCGTACGTTCGAACGATGCCAGAGGCAAAGGCATGAAATGTGCTGATGCGTCCACTGCCAACGTTGCGCTGCAGTGCGCGTAGGCGTTCGCAAACAACATCGTGATCAGCGGTAAATGCAAGGATGCCAGCCGCGTTTTCGCTGGACTGCATGTCATCAATCGTTTGCCGTATCCGCTGCCGCATTTCGGCTGCTGCCTTTGTGGTGAACGTTATGGCAACGATGCGTTCCATTGGAATGGCATGTTCCACCACAAGCCATATATACCGCATAGTGAGCACGGAGGTCTTGCCGCTTCCAGCATTGGCGCGAACAACGAGGTGCTTGCCGGTTTGCAGCGCCTGTTGCTGAGCCTCGTTAAGTGCATACCGAGCCATGGGGCGTTGATTGATCAGGTTGTGGGAAGCAGCGCAAGGCGATGCCAGGCGTCGGGGTTGCAAACTGACGTGGCAAGTGCGTCGAGCTGCTCCTTTGTAACGGCCTGCATTTCTTCGATGGCGCGGTAGGGATTCTCCGGTTCGCCATCGTCAAGCAGTCCTTTGCCCAGCATGCCCATACGTGAGGATAATGACTCAAGCGACATGATTCTCGACGCTCGAGCCTGCTCCTTTGCGCGACTAAGCTCTGAAGGCTTTACGCCCTCACGTGCCAATGCACGTAATTCACGCTCAATAAGCATTGCCACACGAGCTTCGCGCCGTGCGTCGGTTCCGGCATATACGGCAAACATCCCAACATCGGTGAACAGTTGTAGTTGTGATGTGATGTTGTACGCCAGCCCACTGCTTTCTCGCAACCGTACGTGAAGCCGACTGCTCATCCCATCGCCGAGAATAACGTTGAGAAGATTCAGTGCGGCTCTGTGTTCGGAGTGATGTCCCGGTGTTCTCACATGCCACACCACATGTGCCTGCTGGATGGGCCGTTGCAGACGCTTTTCGCTGGCAGGAAGGGGGCTTGGCAAGCGCCGTGGCTGTTTCCGACGTTTCGAAGGTACCGCTTGAAACAGATGTTCTAGCTCGTTGATCAGCCAGTCGCGATCGAGATTACCGGACACCGTCACGATGATCGATCCTGCATGATACCGGTCGGCATGGAAGGATCGCACATGTTCTGCGGTGATCCGTTGTACGCTGCTCACCGTACCTACAATCGGCAAACCAATCGGGTGATTGCCGAACAGTTGTTGTTCGGCAAGGTCGAGCACGTACTCCTCTGCTTCATCTTCGTAGGAGCGAATCTCCTCGATGATGATGGATCGCTCCTTTTCAACATCGCGCTCCAGAAACATCGGTTCGAGGACTACATCCACAAGTGTTGGAAGTACGCGATGAGCATGATCCGTGAGTGTGCGAACATAAAAGCACGTTTCTTCCTTTGTGGTGTAAGCATTCGCATAAGCACCCACATCCTCGAAATCCCGTGCAATGCGGTGATTTGTCCGGCTGCGGGTGCGCCGAAAGGATGTGTGCTCAACCAGGTGTGCAACACCTGCTTGTCCTCGCGGTTCGTCGCGTGTGCCAGCGTGTACCCAGATACCAAGGGCACAGGAGTCAACGGAAGGAACATGATCCATGGCAACAAGGAGCCCGTTGGACAACCTAACAACCTCGGGGTCGAACACCAGCCGACCGTGCATTCGTGTGGTTCGCATGAAGACGTGAAACTACAAACCCAAGCCCCCTACCAAAAGGATGGAGCCACGGTGACTGGCAAGGAAACAACCGATCGTTGCGGACCAGTTTGCATCGTGCAATTTTGCCGTCATGACCGACTCCAAGTCAACCCTGCATCTTCTTCGTATCGTGTTTTCGTTCGACAACCTGATGATCACGCTTTCCACCATCGTGATGATCGGGCTGCTTTACGTGATTCCGAAGAACCTGGATTTCCTTGATCCCGTTGGCCAGGCTCTGGGTGATGTGGACCTAACGGACATGGTGTTCTCGCAGTTTAGATCTGATGCTCAGAGCATGGTAGATACCACGATTGTTCTCGTGAACATCGGGCATGCAACGCGAGGTGAGATTGCATACATCCTTGAGAGGATTAACCAGCACGATCCGGCAGTTGTAGGCATGGATGTGTTCTTCAACCAGCCCAAGGACGAGTTTGATGATGTGCGGCTTGTACAGGCATTGCAGAGCACGAAGAACCTTGTGATGGTGAGCAGAGTAGCCTTCCGTAATGATTCTGCAGACCTCAATGAGCAGTTCGACACGTTGATAACCAGTCATCCTATGTTTATGCAGGGGGCTCGGACAGGCTTTGCCAATCTGGTTATAGACAACAACACCTTTATGATGTGCAGGGAAGCAGTGCTTCGAGATTCCTGCGCAGGCAGGGAGGAACCCTCGTTTGCACTGATGGTTGCTCAGGTTGTTTCGCCCGAAGCAGCGGCACGGGCACGTCGACGACCAATTCAGAAAGAGGTCATCAACTACCACGGCAATGTGAATGCCTTCTATCACATTGATGTGAATCAGGCTCTTGATCCAGAGGTAGATCTATCCATTGTGAAGAACAAGATTGTACTGCTTGGGTACATGGGAGCCAACTTTGGCAGCAAGTCGCTGGAGGATATCTTTTTCACGCCCATGAACGAACATTATGTTGGGCGGTCGTTTCCAGACATGCATGGAGTAGTGGTGCATGCAAACACATTGGGGATGATTTTACGCGGAGATTACATTGAGGCAATGCCGTTCTGGGCATCCATTGCATTTGGCTTGTTTGTTCTGTACTTCAACGTTGCGCTGTTCACGTATCTATACAAACGATATGAGAACTGGTACGACGTGCTGGCCGTAACTGTGCAGCTTGTGGAGTCAGTAACACTCTTGTTCCTCATCGTTTTCGTTTTTGACCGTTACCTGTACAAGCTAGCGTTTACCCCTGCCCTGTTCGGAGTGTTTCTGGTAGGAACGATGCATGATCTCTACCAGGATTCTCTCAAGAAGCTCATCATGGAGGGTGCACGGCGATGGCGGGAACGCCGCTGGTCCGCATCTTCGCGCAACTCCGATCGTACGGGGGCCGCGACTGAATATCAGGGAGGTAAGAATGAATCGTAATCACTGGCATGTACTGCTCCTGCTGCTGGCGTTGGCGACTGTTACGGAAGCCGGTGCTCAAGCACGGTTTAAGGTGTTGGCCGTGAGAGGAAAGGTGATGGTGGGATCAAAGGCCGTTACACTCGGGCAACAGCTCAAGACTTCCGACAAGGTTGTGGTTCCATCGAGCGGCTACGTAAGCCTTGCTCATGTGAATGGCCGAACGATGGAACTGCGCAAGGCCGGCACCTTTAGTGTTGCAGACCTCGACAAAGCCGCGTCGAAAAAGACCGGGTCGGCCACCGACAAGTTTGCTGCCTACGTGCTGAGCGAGCTCACGGAAGTAAAGGAACCGGTTTCATTCACTGATGACCGCAGGTCGCAGATGAAAACTACAGGTGCTGTGGATAGAGCCGCCGGCAACGATGTGCAAGTGTGGGATAGTGTGTTAGCAATCGTTGGCGGACCCGGTGAGCTGCAGGCATTGGCCGTGGTGCAAACAAGTGCAGTGCAGAGTGGCTCGCTATTCTCTGTGATCATGCCGCGCCACACGCGCTTGATAGGTGATACGGTTGCGTTTGTTTGGCACCAATCACCAAAAGCCAACTCATATAAAGTGGTGATCGTTGATGCGCGTGACCAAGTGGTGTTCTTTGAAACCATCGCAGACACCATGCTGATTCGTGATCTGGCAACGCTGAAGCTGATGCCTGGCTCCGTGTACTACTGGCATGTGGAGAGCGCTTCCGATGCCTCGTACAGAACGGACGAATACGCACTCTACCCACTGGCTGGCGACGAACGATCGAGTACTGAAAGCGTTATCAGTCAGATTGCAGGCGATCTGGATCCAGAACAGGAAGCAATCGGACAGTTGATATTGGCTTCGGCATTCGAGGAGATGGGATTAACGTACGATGCGCACCGTGCGTACTCGAATGCCATGAACATGGCACCGGATGTTCAGAACTACAAGCGTCTGTTCGCAGAGTTTCTTCGCCGTCAAGGTCTAAACATCGAAGCATACGTAGCCTACAGGTAACTCTATGTCCGAGGCCCAACTCTGGCTCATCGCAGCTATTGTTCTGTTCATCCTGGAGATTGTTACACCAGGTTTTGTTCTTGCCAACTTTGGCGTTGCAGCCATTGGTGCAGCTGTTGCCGCATGGCTTGGTGCCGACCTGATTGGTCAAACGATCACCTTCGTGGTTGTTTGCCTTGTGTCCTTCGTAACTGTTCGACCGCTGCTGAGCAGAACGATTCGAACGTCACACGTAGCAACAGGTGTACAGGCCCTTGTAGGACGCGAGGCAATCGTTACAGAGGCCATCCCTGGTGGTCTATTGCCGGGAAGAGTTCAAGTGGATGGCGACAGTTGGCGTGCACTCTCTGCACGCAAAGAAGCCATCGAGAAGGGGGCTTTGATACGAATTGTGCGGGTTGACTCTTCGACACTGTTTGTCGAGCCCCTTTCATGAAGTTAGATTTTTTCAATAGCCACAGCGGGTGATGCCATGTCGGAAGTCGTTGTCTTTCTTCTGTTTCTCGTTATCCTGTTTGTTGTCATCCTTCTACTGAAAGGGATGATCGTAGTTCGCCAGGCAGAAGTAATGATCATTGAACGCCTTGGCCGATACCACCGAACGTTGGATAGTGGCATCCACGTTGTAGTGCCCATCATCGACCGACCTCGAGCAATCGACTGGCGCTTCGTGCGAACGGATCCGCGTGGACAGAACGTGTTCATCCATACCACAACCAAACGCATAGATCTGCGGGAAGCGGTATATGACTTTCCGCGGCAGGGCGTGATCACTCGAGACAACGTGACAATCGAGATCAACGCACTGTTGTATTTCCAGGTGTCGGACCCCATGAAGGTTGTATATGAGATCTCCAACCTGCCCGATGCTGTTCAGAAACTCACACAAACAACGCTACGCAACGTTATTGGAGAGCTGGACCTGGACGAAACGCTAACCTCGCGCGATACGATCAACGCCAAACTTCGCGTGATTCTGGACGAAGCATCACATAAGTGGGGAGTGAAGGTGAATCGGGTGGAGCTTCAGGACATTATCCCACCGCGTGACATACAGGATGCGATGGAGAAGCAGATGCGCGCGGAACGCGACAGGCGTGCAACTATCCTGAATGCCGAGGCCGAAAAGCGGAGCGCAATATTGGAATCAGAGGGAATGCGTGAATCACAGATCAATAAGGCCGAAGGTGATAAACAGTCGCAGATCCTCTATGCACAGGGTCAGGCAGAAGCACGTGTGGCAGTTGCAGAAGCAGAGGCTGAAGCAATACGTAGGGTAGCAAAGGCCGTGGCTGACCTGAAGGGCGATCCTACTGCCTACCTCATTGCCATGCGATATGTGGATGCTATCAAGGAGATGGCAGCTGGTGGCAACAAGGTTGTGTTTATGCCTTACGAAGCAAGTGGAGTGATGGGATCGCTGGGAAGTATGAAGGAACTCTGGAAAACCATGCAGTGATCAGCATTGACTAAACAGGAATTCGGTGCTTGGCCCACCAGGCAAAGAATGGATTGTACACGCGATAACTTCCATCGTCGTTGCGGAGTACAAGCTCTTTGTTAATGAGTGTGTGCAGAGCCTTTGTGATAGCTGCTGATGACGTTAGCCTGTTGCGTTGAATGAAGCCGGCTGATGTTGGTTCGGTAACGATACCTTCTCTTCCGATGGCCGTTAGTACGTTCCACTGCACCGTGCCAAGAAGTTGGCGGTAACTGAAAAACTCAACTTCCGTCTCGCGTGTCATTGCTGCAAGGCTTGCGTCAACTAGCGAGGTATCAGTTAGTCGCTTCTCACCTGTGCTCCATAACCGGTTGCACAGTAGTTGCACGTAGAACGTGTGGCGGTAGGTAACCTCAAGGATAGAGGTAATCACCGCATCGCTGATCCTTCTGCCAGTGGAACTAAACTGCTGACTGATGTATGCGCGCCAGTGGTCATCGGCAATCTCACGCAATCCCAACATCGAAGTGCTATGATAAAAGGGACGCTTTGCATCAGCAAACATGGCCGACATCATCTGCTTGTTGCTACCCGAGAACACGAAACTCACATTCTTGAGGTGCTGAAAACGAGATCGCAGTAAACTCTCCACGGACCCCTCTGTGTACTGAGATACCTGTTGGAACTCGTCAATAGCAAGAACTACCCGCTTTGGCTGCTCTTCGAGTATCTTCAGCAACTCATCCAACCCTCTCTCTGCTGGCGGAGAGCCAGTTCCGAAAGAGAACTGCACACTTGGCTGCATGGTTATGGGATCAACGGATATGTTGGCCCGTAACCTCTGCATGAGATCGGTAACGGTTTTTCCCATAGTGCCCCTAGGTGACTGCATTGCACGTGCGATGGCCGAGGCCAATGCATTGTTGAACTGCGTCATGGTGTGCGTGGCTTCAACATCCGCAAATACGGGCATGTAAGAACGCCGTGAAAGGCTATCGAAAAACCGGAAGAGAAGAGCCGTCTTGCCCATACGCCGGTATGAGACCAACGTGGTATTGACGTGGCCAGCAGCGTTTAAGGTAAGTCTCTCAAGCTCGGCGTTGCGATTGCAGAAGCTGTCTATACCACGGTATCCATTGATTGGGAAAGGACCGAGCATATATGCGGTTCATTTCTAGTGATGATATCAAAGATACTCCTCTATCGCAGAACTAAAAAGTAGTTACTAACGAGTAGTTACTAACGAGTAGTTACTAACGAGAAGTTGCTAATGTACTGACCAATCAATCGTACGTCCGGCCCACATCGGAACAACAGGGCCATAGGAGGCGCAAATAGTCATAGGTTCGTTGCGCACATGCACAAACGTTTCTGGTGGAGACAGACGATAGATGCTACGTGCATGATCGCTTACAAATGCCTGAAGGTTCTCTAGGGCACCGTGCTGGTGAAAGAGCGAGGCAAGGAGTGGCAGAGCGATTGGTGCTGTGAACACACCAGCAGCACATCCGGGACATTCCTTGGCATGTACAGGGTGGGGGGCACTGTCGGAACCAAACATGATCTTGGGGTGAGCATGCAAACATGCTTCGAGCAGAGCGTCTCTATCTTCCGGGCGCTTGGCGATCGGCTTGCAGAAAAGGTGGGGATTCATGAGCCCACCAACAACATCATCAAGTGTAATAAGCAGGTGGTGCACCGTAACCGTGGCGTACAGGTTCTCGAATTCGTCGAGTAAAGCAACAGCTTCACGCGTGGTGATGTGTTCCATGATGATTCGCAGCCGTGGGAATGTTGCGGCAAGATGCCGGTACACCTCCGTGAATTCACGCTCGCGATCCATCACAAAACCATGTGTTTCGCCATGCACGAGCAGTGGGATGTCCATGTCCTGCATCAGTGCAAACACATGGTGCATTGACGAGATCTGGTGTACCCCTGCGTCGCTGTTGGTAGTGGCACCGGCGGGATAGAGTTTGATGCCAATCATGTGTTCGCGCGCAGAAGCAAGTTCCAGTTCGGTATAGTCACGGAAGAACAACGTCATGTATGGCTGAAAGGCATACTCTGCTGTGGCATGTTTCACCTCCTGCGTATAGGACAAGAGGCGCTCTACGGTGTTCACCGGAGGAAGAAGGTTGGGCATCACCACTGCTCCAGCAAACGAGGCAGCAGTAAGCGGAGCCACGGACCGCAACATGGCATCCTGACGGAAGTGCACATGCATGTCGAGAGGAGATTTCAGGGTAAGCGTTTTCAATTGAATCACGTTACTGTGGAGCAGGGTATGCGGGAACATCCTCAAGTACATCTACAACACCGTCAGCATGAACATGAACACAGAATGCTTGACGTCCGTTCGTGAGAAGCACGTACGGGGCCTTGAGAGTAAGGTTGTACCAGGCGGACTGACGTAGAGCATCGGCACTGACTGCAACGCTTGGAGCCTTGCATTCTACAAGGAGGAAGGGATTGAGATGTGCATCAACCCATAACATGTCGTATCGCATCCCGCTGGGTCCAACGGACCGTTCGATACTGCACCTACCCAGTGGGTAGCCTCGAGTGCCAAGCCAGTGAAGGCAATGTTGCCGAACCCATTCTTCAGGAGTGAGCGACACGTATTTGCCACGTACGGTATCGTATATCTTTAGCCCTGTATCTGTGGTTTCAATACGAGCAGCAATAGCGGGGAACATGAGCGTGGGTAGTGCAACCAGTTCATCCATACCTACTCCGCGGCAATCATCGTAGCAAGTGCTTCAATTGCCTGTGCTACGTTTTCACGAACCTGACGGATATCCGCCTCCATCATATATGCAGGTGCCGTGATAAGGTGATTGGACGCGTCGATGGTGATTTCCCGAATAGAGCTCTCATGGTGTCGTGCACCAAGTTCTTCAATGCCTTGGGCGATCTCTGCAATGTTGTATGGCGATTGCTCTTTCGTGGTTCCAACGGTTATATGCGGAGTTCGGGCTGTTCCATGCAAGGCCTTTGCGATAGTGGTTGGTGCCATGCATAGGCCCACAACCGGCTTACCAGCTTCCACCATTGTTCTGATAAGATCACGCACGTCGTCGCGGATGGAACCGTCGGGTCCATCGAAGGCCCAGCGTGTGTGATTCTTTGCCGTGCCAAAGCCCCCTGGCATAACGAGTGCATCCAGTGATGATGCGTTTACATGTGCAAGTGACGTGATGGCGCCGCGTGCAATTCGTGCCGACTCCACCAACATGTTGCGCGTTTCCGGCATCACCTCGCCAGTCACGTGATTGATTACGTGTGCTTGTGGAGCATCAGGAGCAAGGCATATCACCTCGAACCCATGCACCGCTAGTTCATAAAGGGTAAATACTGCCTCGTGGATTTCCGATCCATCGTAGACTCCACATCCGCTAAGTAGTACACCAACACGAGCCATGAATGATCCCTGTGTTTTGACAACGTCAAAATTACTCAGAGCTCTCCTTGTTCTTGGGGAGTGTGCGGACGCTGCGGATCTTGACGGCAAGCATGTACGATACAAAAAAGAGTGCCACCACGTTGGCCCATAGGATACTAACATCCAGCTTGAGTCCACCATACACAAGCCACAGTATGATGCCTGCAAACATCATGAGAAGCATGCGCAAACTCAACTGTGAAACCTGGCCAGTGCGGTACACCTTCCATGCCTGGGGAGCCATGGCAAATGTGGTGCAGGTGCCGGCAAGAAGTCCAATCCAAGTAACGTCCATGAGGTATGTAGTGGGTGGGCTACTGCACAAGTGATGATGGGAAGTTGGAAACCACGGCCTGCACACCGAAGCTTCGAGCATGGGCAAGTTGGTCTGGAGTGTTCACAGTGTACACACCCCAGGGAATCTGATGTGATGCACAATCCCGTGCACGTGCGTGTGTAAGCTCTCGGAGTGAGCACCCAAAGGCATCGGCACCACATGCCGATAGAATCTTGGACGGCAAACGATGGTCATCCGGAACATTCAACGCGCATGTATGCACGGAGGCATCCATGGTCTTGAGGTCTGCTAGAAGCTGATGATCAAACGAGCTGAACACCGCGTATGGCAATAGCTCGCGCAACCGGAATACATCAACAAGTGCGCGAGCAATGTCCTGTGCATGCGGATCAGCGTTTCGCGGTTTGATCTCAACATTCAGATATGCCCGATGGTCTATCATATCGAGAGCCTCGTCGAGTAGGGGAACACGCTCGCCGACAGTGCTCCCATCGAACCAGGCTCCAGCATCCAACTCGCGAATAGCTGCAAGTGTAGTATTGCGAATGTGACCGTGTCCATTCGTGGTTCGGCCAAGCACGTGATCGTGGAATACAACAAGGTGCTTGTCCGATGTTGCCTGCACGTCTATCTCCACCATGGCAGCGCCCCCTTCCAATGCCTTGCGTATTGCAAGAAGAGTGTTTTCGGGGGCCACGCCCGATGCTCCTCTGTGGGCAATCACAAAGAACGGGGTGGTGCGAACAAACTCAGCTAAGGGAATCATTTCAGAACAAAGCTACCGGAAGTCGGGCCACGATAACCCCGCAACACGTCGGCGGTGGGGATGCGTCTCTTACCCGGTAGTTGAATCTCGGTAAGACGTAGTGATCCGTCCGCACAGCCTGCAATAAGCTCAAGGCCATCGATCATCCATGTTCCTGGTTGGCAGGGGGCTTGGGTATGCGCAGCTCGATATACCTTAAGCACGGAGCCATTCCACTGTGTCCATGCACATGGTGTTGGACTTAGGCCATGGATGAAATTGCGAACCGTTGCTGCGGGCTGATGCCAGTTGATACCAGATGTTTCGCGGAACACCTTTGGGGCAGCAGATGCAAGCGAATCGTCTTGTTGTTTTGGTACGGCCGTGCCATTCAGAAGGGATGTAGTAGTCATGACCGCGCATTGTGCAGCCAGGGGTTTCAATGCTTCGTACAGTTCACCGGCTGTTGTACCGTCGGCAATCGGACATTCTATCTGGTGTAGGATGGTGCCCGTGTCTACAACATCGTTGAGCAGGAAGCTAGTTACACCAGACACAGAGTCACCATTCATGATTGCATGATTGATGGGTGCCGCTCCGCGGTACTTGGGTAACAGAGAAGCGTGCACATTAAAGCTTCCGATGCTGGCAAGAGAGTAAACCTCGCGTGGCAGAATCCGAAAGGCAATCACGCAGATGATATCGGGTTGAAGTTCCAAAAGTGTTGATACGAACTCGGGCTGTTTGAGCGAACTTGGTTGCACGATGGTTTCGATGCCAAGCCGCGCGGCCTCCACCTTAATGGCCGAAGGCTGCAGTTCTAGGCCTCGTCCACGCGGTTTATCGGGCACGGTAACAACGGCGCGAACTCCAAACGCCCTGTGGAGTGCTTCGAGTGCAGGCACGGCAAAGTCTGGCGTGCCCATGAAGACGATGGTTGGGTTGGTGGTTGCCATGAATTGCACACAGCGAACTTATGGACATGCAGCAGGATGCACGGAGCTGCGCCCCAACGTAACCCACCTGTTCTGGCATACCGTACCAAGAACCTGAATCAGGGTTGAGAATAAACCTAAAGCTACGT
>CAZUGQ010000027.1:3459-27550 GCA_964620125.1 uncultured Hyphomicrobiales bacterium | reverse complement strand
CAAGTAAAATAGCCCTGACAAGACGTCACCAGCAACACTGACAAAACAAACCTGATGACTAAACAGTCAGGCTGGAAAGAAGTTCCACAACAGAACACCGTCATGAACAACTGCCACACGCCTACCATTACATTGCTCAGATGAGTATGACACTGTATGACATGATTCAAGAAAGCTCCGAGTTCGTGCGTGCACGAACTACTGTGCCACTCCCAACAATAGGAGTAGTTCTTGGAACCGGTCTAGGCGGGTTAACTGCAGCTTTGGCAGGCAAGCAAGAATTCGACTATACGGAGCTGCCATACTTCCCCGTGAGTACCGTGGAGTCGCACAGCGGTAGACTTGTTTTTGGAAGCTTGGATGGGTGTTCTGTGGCTGTGCTTCAAGGCCGCTTTCATCGATACGAAGGCTACACGCTCCAGGACGTTACGTTCCCCATTCGTGTTCTCCGTGGCCTTGGGGTGCGAACGCTTATCGTAACCAATGCCTGCGGTGGCATGAATCCACTGTATCGGCGTGGCGACATCATGATAATCGATGATCACATCAATCTTCTTGGCGATAGCCCCCTTATAGGTCCTAATGATGATAGACTTGGACCGCGGTTTCCAGACATGAGCGAACCATATAGCCAGCGCCTCATATCATTTGCTGAACAGGCGGCTTTGGAACTGCAACACAAAGTGCACAGAGGTGTCTATGTTGCCGTTGCCGGTCCGAATCTTGAAACACGCGCTGAGTACAGGTTCCTCCGTACCATTGGAGCAGACGTTGTTGGAATGAGCACGGTTCCAGAAACCATCGTAGCCCGACACATGAACATGGAGGTGCTTGGCCTGAGCATCATCACGGACGAATGTTTTCCAGATTCACTACAGCCGGTGACGCTCGACGACGTAATTGCTGCTGCCAAAAAGGCAGAACCCGTAATGACCCAAATCATTCGAAAAGTGATTTCTCGATTGGCAATTGTGATACTGGCAATCTTAGGAATCACAGCCTGCCAGCCTGAAGAACCGCTGATAAACAACTTCGACGGCAAGTGGCGACTTCTGGCAAGTGGACCTGCCGGTTTGTTCACCGTAGCCATGCCGGAGGGAGTTTGGCAAGGGCCAGCATGGACTCCCACGTCAGCCACAGCCCCCTACCCCGTTTCCCGAATTGTGGAGTTTCGAGATGAGATCTTTTTGCTCATGCGTGACCCACAGATCGTTGTGCTGGATAGATCAACATTCGCCGTTCGAGCCACGATAGACCTTGGAGCAAACGGTGCTGCTGGAGGAATAGCATTCGCCAATGCAACGACGGCCTATGTTTCGCTACCTAGCTCGATGAACGTTGGAATAGTCGACCTTACCGTTGACCAATTGGTGAGCACAATTCAAATTGGACACACGACGTCCGACATTACAGCCGTAGGCAATCAGATCTGCGTCTTGTTACCCGAAACCCGCGAAGCCAAGGTCATTGATTCGCGCACGAACACAGTAGAGGGCACAGTTGTTCTACCCACCGATGCACCGATTCTCGTTGGGGGTGATGGTCCAAGCAGTGTGTTCTGCGTTGTTGCAAAGGGGGCAGGCAAGGACTCGGGAAGTGTTGAGCCGAAGACGTCACCAACGCTAACGTCAATTGATGTGCTTACTCGCAGAATAACGGCAACCGTTCCACTTACCGCGCGCGACTCCGAGGGGCCACAGCAGATACCAATGGGCTTGGCGATCAATGCTAACGGATACTGTTTTGTTCCTGTCCAAAACGGACTTCTGCAAGCGTCAACACGGTCACCTCGGCGAGCGGCTGCAATTCAGTTTGATGCGTATAGTGCCGTTGCTTACGATGCGTCACGTGCTCGAGTGTTATGTGTTCGCAATGGCGGACGCGACGTTGACGTGTTCGATGAATACGCAGAGAACAAGATTGGATCTGTAAGCCTACCTGATTCTGTGAACGCTGTTCTCGGGCTTGCTCCATAACCATGATCGAGGATCGCATCAAACAACAGGCATCCCTGCTGAAGGCTACTGTTGTCTTGCCTGACAGTTCAGATCCAAGAGTTATCGAAGCTGCCACAATTCTTTCATCTGAACAGTTGGCCACTCCCGTTCTTGTTGATGCTTCAACATCGGTAGATTCCCAAGCGCTCATTGACCACTTGCTAACGCAGCGAGGCAGCAAGGGGCTTACGAAGGAGCGAGCTGAGGAGCTTAGCTGCGATCCACTGTACAAGGCTGCTTGGCTTGTTCGGAGCGGGAAGGCAACAGTTGGTGTGGCCGGATCGCTCTCAACAACTAGCGACGTGCTCCGAGCTGGCATTTGGACGATCGGCCCGGAGCCCAGCACATCAGTGGTGAGCAGTTTCTTTCTAATGAGTTTTCCGAATGGATCAGTATGGACATACGCTGACTGCGGAGTGGTACCCGACCCCACATCCGAGCAGCTTGCAGACATTGCCTGGTCAGCTAGTCGGAACCACATACTGCTCACACAAACTGAAGCACGTGTGGCCTTCCTAAGCTTTTCAACAAAAGGGTCGGCAGTTCATCAGAGTACCGACAAGGTGCGGCGGGCCTATACCATCTTTCATTCAGCCCACCCCGAAGTGATAGCTGACGGCGAGTTGCAAGCCGACGCTGCCATCGTACCCATGGTGGCCCATCGTAAAGCACCACTCAGTCCCGTAGCGGGTATGGCCAACGTTTTGATTTTCCCAGATCTCAACTCTGGAAACATCGCCTACAAACTCACGGAACGTCTTGGTGGTGCGCACGCATACGGTCCAATTGTACAAGGCTTAGCAAAACCATTCGTGGACCTGTCACGCGGTTGTTCAGTTCACGACATCGTGATGGCAGCATGTATTGCCATAGTGATGAGCACGGAGAAGAACAACGAAAGCTCAAGTATCGTCCGTTCATGGGGTGAATGCCCATGATCATTTCAACCTAGTTCCTCTTTGCCAGCAACAGCTCCTTTAGCTCCGTAAAATCCGAGTCGGTGAGAAGGTATCGCTCGTTGCAATACTGGCAAATGAGCTCGTTATGGCCTTGCTGTTCCATTCCGGTGATTTCCTCGTATCCAAGCGTGAGAAGCACGCTCTTGAAGCGATCTGCCGAACACCGACAGAAAAAATCCACGGGTGAAGATCCCAGTACTTCGATTTCACCAGGTAGAACCTGCCGTAGTAAATCCTCCGGACTATACCCGCGGTCGATGAATTCTGTGGGCCGTTCGAGCATGTCTAACACGTCGTAAACGCGAAAGATGTCTTCAGGCCTGGCACCAGGCATAGCCTGGACCAGGAGACCCACATTCTGTCGCAGATGATCATCAGCGTCGAATGCACTGTCGATAACAAACGCCGAAGGAATCTGCTCACTCTGTGTAAGGTAGTGCCCGAGGTCTGTAGTAACATCGCCCCTGCGAAGCTCCACAATACCAGTCACTGGTTCTCGCTTGCCGTACAACACACGCTGCACCTTAATCAGTCCCTGGCCCAAGGGGCTCTTGCGATCCTCGTTCGGATCCTTGTGCAAATGGCAGTATCCTCGTACCTCACCTACCTGCATCGCCTCGGCATACACCGTTTTTATCTGACCATCACCTTCGAAGGTGACAACAACGCGCTCTTCACCCTTTAGAAATGAAGCCATTAGAGTGGCACCCGTGATAGCGCGTGCCAGCATCAAAGCACGCAGCGGTTCCAGGTGGTGTCTGTCCTGAGCGGAGGCTACGGCCACGCTATTGTGAACTGCGGCTGCTCGAAACATGCCGTCCTTCGTAATGGCCTTAACAACACGATCCCGTTCAAGCCACTTTTTTCTCACGTCATCAATGTTATCACTCATGCTGGTTTCACTCAATCTTTCAGCGTTTCCTTCAACTCTGCCAGTGTTTGTAACGCCTGTAACGGCGTTAGTGCGTCAACATCAATCTCCTTAACGCGTGAGCGCAACTCATCATCACGAACTTCGAACATGGTGAGTTGTCCACTGGCTTCGAGCCTATGACGATCAACGGCACTTGTGCGTGCTGCTCGCGACGGATCGTGGGTTCCGTGCTCGAGCTGTTCGAGAATGGTTGCAGCAGTATGTAGGATGGATGGCGGCATACCGGCCATTCGTGCAACGTGAATGCCAAAGCTGTGATCAGCCGAGCCGGGGACCACGCGATGAGTAAATACCAAGCCCCCTTCCACTTCCTGTACTTCTACTTTCACATTGTGAATACGTTCGAACCGATCTGCAAGGGCCGTGAGTTCATGGTAGTGTGTTGCAAACAGCGTTTTTGCACCGACAACTTCGTGCAGGTATTCAGCTATAGCCCACGCTATGCTGATACCATCGAACGTTGCAGTTCCGCGGCCGACTTCGTCGAGCAGGATCAAGCTGCGAGATGTGGCATTATGAATGATGTTCGCTGCTTCCTGCATTTCAACCAAGAAGGTACTTTCACCAGCCATGATGTTGTCTTTGGCACCAACGCGTGTAAAGATTCTGTCGGTAAGTGGGATACGTGCGTGAGTAGCGGGCACATAACATCCAACATGTGCGAGAAAAACGATGAGTCCCGCTTGTCTCAGAAAGCTGCTCTTTCCGCTCATGTTCGGACCGGTGATCACCAAAATCTGTTCTTGCTCAGTATCGAGCTTCACATCATTTGGCACGTACTGCTGGCCTGCTGGCAGGTGGCGTTCGATGATAGGGTGACGTGCACCAATAACATGCATGTCGGTACCATCATGCATTTCCGGCTCTACGTACTCTAAGTCACGAGCTACTTCTGCGAAGGCTCGCAAGCAGTCAAGTTCGGCCAATCGCATGGCACTCTGCTGAATGTGCGTACAATGTTCACCAACCCTTCGCTTAAGATCAGCCAGTAATTGTGCTTCCAGCTCACTCACGCGGGCTTCAGCCGTAAGTAACGTTTGCTCGAGCTGTTTAAGATCTGGAGTGGTGTACCGCTCGGCGTTGGCAAGCGTTTGCTTTCTCTCGTACCGCGTTGGCACGTGAGCTAGTTGCGCTCGACTGACTTCTATGTAGTATCCGAACACGTTGTTGAAGGCAACCTTTAGTGAGGCAATGCCTGTGGCATCACGTTCACGTTCCTGATACTGTCGAATCCAATCTTGTCCGTTGGTCAGTGCACTTCGAACCTCGTCCAACTCTTGGTTGTACCCGTGGCGGAACATCTTGCCCGTTCCCACTTGAACTGGCGCCTCTTCCTGTAAGGCGCCGGCAATCATGTGCACAACCTCGGCGTGTTCGTCGAGTCCGTGAACAAACTCATGAAGTGCTGGAAGGGGGCTTAGCATTCGCAGGATAGCAGGTACCTGCAGCAAGCCGTTCTTCAAAGCAATAAGGTCTCGCGCCGTAGCTCTATCCGTGACCACCTTGGTAATCAATCGCTCAAGGTCGCCGAGTTGAGACAGTTCCGTTCGTAGTGCCAATGGATCTGATTGAATACTTGCAGATGCCGGGACTGTGCTTGTTGACTGCCGTGGCAACAGGAATGCGCGGATGGCAGCATGGCGAGCGTTGATCTTTTCTAGGTTAACCAACGGTACTTGCAGCCATCGGCGCAGGAGTCGTCCACCCATGGGTGAACATGTTCTGTCGAGAATAGCAATCAAAGCACCTGAACTCTCACCGGCATGTGCTGCGGTATGAATCTCTAGGTTTCTGCGTGTTGCCTGGTCGAGCAACATCGCATCGGAAACATTCAGAAGCCGTAACGAACGCAATTGCGGTAATGAATTCCGCTGCGTTTCTCCAACGTAATGAATGATGGCTCCTGCAGCAATTGCGGCCGGACTACCATTCACGATGCCGAAACCTTTAAGGGAAGTTGTGTTGAAATGCCGAAGAGTGTTCGTTGTTGCAAACTCAACATCGAAGAACCATGGTTCTTGTCGAGTCACTGCTGCTACCGGAGCCGATCGTTTCAGCAGTGGTTCCCATTTTTCTTTCTCGTCTTTGTTCACAAGAATTTCGGAAGGTTGGTAGCTTTCCAGAACACTTGCGATCTGGGATTCAGGGATCGAGGCAGCCAGGAATGTTCCAGTTGAGACATCGGCAAACGCCACACCCCAAGCCCCTTCCCTTCTATTGCCAATTCCTGGATTGCCTTGACCAGGTTGGTAGGTAAGAGCGCACAGGAAGGTGTGCGATTTGGTGTCGAGCAATTTGTCGTACAGGATCACCCCTGGAGTAACCACTTCGACCACCCCACGGCGAACAATTCCATTCGCTTGTTTGGG
This sequence comes from uncultured Hyphomicrobiales bacterium, assembly GCA_964620125.1. GTDB lineage: Bacteria > Bacteroidota > Ignavibacteria > Kapaibacteriales > Kapaibacteriaceae > OLB6. The sequence continues at coordinate 21,291 of CAZUGQ010000027.1, read as the reverse complement.
ATCTTCGAGTTGTTCGCAGACTGCTACACGGTGCCCCGCACGAACAAGTTTGGGGAGGTAGTTATCGAGTTGGTGGTGAGGAAAGCCGGCGAGCGGCGTATCTCCATCGGACCCGTTGTTGCGTTTGGTAAGTGTGATGCCACAGGCTTGAGCGGTGATGATGGCATCATCACCGAAGGTTTCGTAGAAATCTCCCAGGCGGAAGAGGAGGACCGTATCCGGGTGCTTCGCCTTGATCTGGCGGTATTGGCGGGTGAGAGGGGTTTCCTTGGTTGGCATGGGTTGGAATATTACGAATGGGACGCGGACCAAAGAGTGACCGGGAGAATAGCAATTCCGGTGCAAGTACCGGGATCGCTATTCTCCCGGTCATATCTGCATCGCCCATTCCACTGAACTATCGTATTTTGCCGCCCCTGATCCCGGAGGGGTGGCCGAGTGGCTGAAGGCAACGGTTTGCTAAACCGTCATAGGGTTGTAAAGCTCTATCGAGGGTTCGAATCCCTCCTCCTCCGCCAATTCAATGATTCTCGACGTTGGGGCGACGGGGCATAGGGGTGTACACTCCAAGCCCCCATCGCCCCTTCGCTGTTATACTGCCCCCGACCGCGCACTTCAATGACACGCGCGTCTGCAATGTCAACCGACCGTACCATACGACCAATCGTTACCAACAGAAAAGCTCTGCACGAGTACGAGATCCTGCAACGCTTCGAAGCCGGTATACAACTAACAGGCACCGAAGTGAAAAGCGTTCGAGCAGGTAAAGTGAGTCTGGCCGAGGCCTACGCAGCCTTTCCTTCCCGGTCCAGCAACGAACTGCTCCTGCTTAACCTTCACATCAATCCGTACGACTTTGGAAACCGCGAAAACCATGAGCCAATGCGGCCACGTAAGCTCCTGCTTCACGACCATGAACTCACACGCTTGCGAACGGCCATCGAGGAAAAGGGACTCACAATCGTTCCACTGGCCTTATACTTCTCCGGTCCGTTCATAAAGATTGAGCTTGGAGTTGCTCGTGGCAAAAAACTCTACGACAAACGTCAGGCAATCAAGACAAGAGAAGAAGGACGTAGGATGCGAATCGAACAAGCTGACCGCAGAGAGTAGCGTTGATGGCATCACTACCGGCTGACTGCGCTGCCAAGGTGCACATTCAGAACCTACGAGCCTGAGTCGACACCTTCATCCGTACACATTGCTAACCATAACTTGAGACCATGTCTCCAAGAGAACAACTCAACATCATCAAACGCCACGCTGTTGACGTCTTGCCAGAGGATGAACTCCTCAACAAACTCACTCGCAGCCTTGATAGTGGAAAGCCCCTTCGCGTAAAACTGGGACTCGATCCTAGCCGCCCTGACATTCATCTAGGTCATGCCGTTGTCCTATCAAAGCTGCGCCAGTTTCAGGACCTAGGCCATACGGTTGTGCTTATCATCGGCGATTTCACAGCTATGATCGGCGACCCAACAGGAAAGAGTAAGACCCGCCCTGCTCTTACACTCGAAGAAACGCGTGCCAATGGGCGCACCTATGTTGATCAAGCTACCCGCATTCTCGATCGCGACCGACTCGAGGTTCTCTACAACAGCCAGTGGCTGGATCCACTATCGTTTCGTGATGTGATCGCGCTCGCGGCCAAATACACAGTTGCGCAGCTGCTGGAACGCGACGACTTTACTAAACGCTATCGTGTTGGGGAGCCAATCAGTCTTCACGAATTTCTCTACCCACTGTCGCAGGCATACGATAGTGTAGCCGTGAAGGCCGATATCGAGCTAGGGGGTACCGACCAGAAGTTTAATCTGCTTGTTGGTCGAGAAGTGATGCGTGCATACGGTCTTGAGCCTCAGTGCATTCTTACTACTCCAATTCTCGAAGGCACTGATGGAGTGGAAAAAATGAGCAAGTCGCTCGACAACTACATTGCTCTAACAGACTCGCCTGGCAACATGTTCGGCAAAACCATGAGTATCCCTGATGCATTAATCACACGCTGGCTACAATATGCTGCCTTTGCCGAACCTGAAGAAGTAAGCGAGGTTGGAAAGGGGCTTGCCAGTGGGGCTCTGCATCCGCGCGGTGTAAAGGTTGATCTGGCAAAGAGAATTGTTTCACGATACCACGGACCAGAAGCTGCCAACCTTGCTTTCGATGAGTTTGAACGTGTGTTCGTGAAGAAAGATCTGCCAGACAACATGCCGTCGTTCACTGTAGAGCCGGGCCTAACCGAAATCGGAATCGTTCCTCTCATGAGTCTTACCGGATCAGCTTCATCGAATAGCGAAGCCCGACGCCTGATAGGCCAGGGCGGAGTGCAGATAGATGGTGAAAGAGTGAGCGATATGAACTGCATGATCGACGTCACAACGCCTCGCGTGCTGCGCGTCGGAAAACTCAAGTTCGTTCGGATCCTTCCTGGTAGCTGACTAGCATACATGATTCATCTCTGTGCTTTACAAGGAAGGCAGACAAGGCAGAATGGAATCCGCTAGTGGTTCGGTAAACATGGCCAAGGACCTTGAGATGATTGGGCACCTGAACTCAACGTCGTTGAATTGGTTGTGGCGGCTATACACATGGGATCCTTGGGCCGTCTCTCTCGGAAAACATCAATCCATGGACTCCATCGATGTACAGGCCGCTTCAAACCTCGGCTTTGATGTCGTGCACCGGCCAACGGGAGGTAGAGCGGTACTCCATGCTGAAGAGCTTACGTATTGTGTGGTTGCCCGTGGTAAACCCAACGAGGTGTATGAAACAGTTCATCAGCTGCTGCATCGCGCGTTGAGTGCTGTTCTTGGATCAGAGGCATACCTGTTGCAGTACAGCACAGTAGGTACAGATTTTCGCATCCACTACGCTTCCGGCAGTGACCTAGGTCAAGCGTGCTTTGCTTCGAGTGCACGAACTGAAATCATGTCGGGTGGACGCAAGATTGTAGGAAGTGCTCAGCGAGTGATAGATGGTCTGGTTCTGCAACATGGTTCCATTCTCTGCGGACCAGCTCATCTGAACCTATCCCAAGTCGTGAACATCCCGGATGAACGTCGGCTGAGTTTTCGCAAAGCGCTTGAAAGAACAAGCGTATCTCTTTCCGAACTGACTCACAGAATCGTATCACCTGGCGATGTTGCGAATGCCGTGCAGGAAGTTTTTAACCGGCACCCGTCTTTACCTTTGCATCGCTACCCTGTGGACGGGAACGTCGTTTAGTCTTCACAAACGACGTGGGAGGTCAAGATGCTATCAGCGAACATTTACGGAGTCAGTGTGCGCGTTCTCCTCGTAGCGGCTGTAGTTCTCTTCGGAACAACTCTGAGTGGCTGTCTTCGCTCGTTTACAACCCTCACTGTTCATCGCGACGGCACAGCTACAATCGTCGACACGATGTTGTTTTCCCCCAGGTTTCTTGCGATGCTAGGAAGCATGGACGACTCTGGACTTCAGATCGATAGTTCTGCACCGCAACCACCTGCTACCGATCTATGGAATGACAGCACTGTGGCTGCATCAGCTCTTGGTTTTGGCACCAATGTTCACCTGACTGAATGGAAGCCATTATCCAGTAACGGAATGAGAGGGTATGTAGCTACCTACAAAGCAGCCGACGTTAACACGGTAACTCTCAACAAGGACAGGACGGAATCTCCACTAGAACTTGCACCCGAAAACAGTCAGTCCGCCGAATTCGAATCATCGTACAGTCAGCACACCGAATCCGAAACAGCTGGTGAATACTCGCACAACGCGGAAGAATCCCGAAACAACGCTCAAGGTTCATCTGACCCTTTTGGTCGTGACGACGAAGAGAGTGCTGACAAACAGATCGTTACCTTCTCCTATACGTATGGTGTGCTCAAGATTCACAACCACGTTCCAGAATTCGATACATCTCAGTCCGCCGCAGATACAGCGAATCAATCCCCCGAAGAGGTACTTGGCACTATCGACATGATGGGTAGTTTCATTCGAGGCATGCGCTTAAACGTCTGTGTTGCCATCGATGGAACAATCGCATCGACCACTGCGCAGAACGTTGTCGGCAATCGCATCACACTCATGGCTGTTGATTTTGATAAGCTTCTGGACGCTTGGGTTGAGAATCCCACCCTATTCAAAGATTTCGACAGAATCAAAGGTGGTGACATCGAAGCCATGCAGCATGTTATCAATGAGTATCCTCCAGGCTCTCTCATTCTGGAACTCCAGAAGGAACTTGAGGTGCGTTTTTAACAACGTGCACCGGCAACAGAGGTGCACCTCGGTACTTGGTATTGCTCCTAATGGGTGGCTTTTACCTCCAGCGGTCGCACAACAGTGATGCCAATATGCGATTGTACACTGTTCACATAGTCACTCACCGTACCATCAACAATCACCTTTTTCTTCTGTGTCGAAGCGTGCATGAAACGTGCTCTGCCATCACCAAGGTTGGCTATACCGGTGTGTGAATAATCGAGGCCAACCTTGTTGGTTGCGATGGCTATGATATCACCATTCTTCAAGCCCCCTTCCATATCCTGTATTTTATCCTTTGGGATATATGTTCTCGGAATACCATTGATTCGGTGTTCAATTGCCTGTACTTCTGCAATCAAGGAGGGATCTTCGGAGAGTGGCTTATAAAACTTTGGATTCTGACTCATGAAATGGACATTAACTGCCAGAGGTATGCCACCCAGTTCAGGAGTAACGTCAGCTACAACACCTTTCGATATGTTGTCGGCAATCCACTCCGATGTGTAGTGCAAGCGTGAAAGGTAGCCATTCAGCACGCCACCTCGATATCTGGTGTAGGTTATATGCTCTCGTAGATCCTCGATTGTTCGTCCACCCACACGCAGCATACGCGCAATGCCAAGTGCATTCTCGAACAGCGTTACACAATCCAGGGCGCCGAGATGTATACGGCACGATTCGGGCTCTCCTTCGAGTGTTCCGCCCACATAGGGAACACCAAGAAAGTGCCGGGCAACATTGATGATACGTTCGCCGATGGCAAGCTGACTCCACGATCCCATCTGTGCCGAGTTCATGATTGCGGCAAGAATGCGGGAGTTAGCGGAGTCAACAGAATCACCTGCATCGTCTGCATCGACGACGTGATTGCGTCCACCTCCCGCCCCACCATCCATCTGCCAAAGCTTTCCTGTAAGCCCGGTTGCTGCAAAAACACTCGCTGCGATGAAGGATCTCCGTTTCATCACATCATTGTCTCAGAATAATGCCAAGCTCATGCAGTTGTCGTTCATCAACTTCGCTTGGGCAGCCATCCATAAGGGACAGCCCTGACGTTGTTTTTGGGAACGCAATCACATCGCGCAAGTTGTTTGTTCCACTCAAGATCATTGCCAACCTATCAAACCCAAAAGCAATGCCGCCATGTGGTGGTGCTCCATACTTCAGTGCTTTCAAGAGGAATCCAAATTTGTTTTGTGCCTCAACCAACGTCATTCCGATAAGGTCAAACATTCGCTGCTGCACAGCACTATCATGAATGCGAATGGAGCCACCAGCAGCCTCATAGCCGTTGATAACCAGATCGTAAGCTCGTGCCCGTACAGCACCTGGATTGTGGTCGAGCAAGGATAAGTCCTCCGTCATCGGACTCGTAAATGGGTGATGCCGAGCAACCCACCGGTTCTCTTCAGGGTCATGTTCGAGGAGCGGAAACTCAGTAACCCACAGCAGGCTATACGGAGTTGCAGATTTGGTTACCAGCTCAAGTCGTTTTGCGACTTCAATGCGTAGTGCTCCAAGTATCGTACAGACTCGTTCCCAGTCACCTGCTGCAAAAAGCAGCAGGTCTCCGTCCTCAACACTACCGTTATGCAGGAGTGCTTGTATTTCTGCCTGGCCGAGTTGCTTAGCAATGGAGCCCGTGACCTCACCATCTACAAGCTTCAGAAATGGCAGCCCACCTGCACCATGGGTTTTTGCCAATTCAGCCAGCTCGTCCAACTGCTTTCTACTGAACGCGGCCGCGCCAGGAGCGCGAAGAACCTTCACTACCGAGCCACGTGCAACTGCTTCCTTGAATAGTGTAAACGAACTGTCGCGAACCACCTCGCTCACGTCAGCAATTGGCAAGGAGTAGCGTAGATCTGGTTTATCTGATCCGTATACATCCATGGCCTCGTGCCATGTAAGGCGCGGGAAGGGCGTTTCGAGTTCCACACCCGCGAGTTCGCGCCACACGCGGGAGATAAAACGTTCGGTGAGATTCATGACGTCTTGTTGATCAATGAAACTCATTTCTACGTCTATCTGCGTGAATTCAGGCTGACGGTCTGCTCGTAGGTCTTCATCGCGAAACACCTTGACGATCTGCATGTAACGGTCAAAACCGCTCACCATGAGAAGTTGCTTGAACAACTGCGGACTTTGGGGAAGAGCGTAAAATCTTCCCTTGTTTACCCGACTTGGCACGAGATAATCCCGAGCACCCTCTGGGGTACTGCGTGTGAGCACCGGTGTTTCTACTTCAACAAAACCTTCCTTCTCAAAGAAATCGCGTGTTACGTGAGCCAGTCTACTCCGGAGCAGCAGTCGTTGCTGGACAACGGGTCTGCGCAAATCCAGATACCGGTACTCAAGCCGCAATTCTTCGTTCGTCTGTAAATCATCAACGATCTCGAATGGTGGAACATCGCTGCGGCTGATCACACCAGCATCATGCACTAGAACTTCAACCAGTCCCGTGGGAATGTTCGTATTGGGATTCTCGCGGAGCCGGACGGTACCTTCCGCCCATAGCACCCACTCCGATCGGACGTCCTTAAGTGCTGCTGCAAGTTCTGGAAGCGACGTAGCATCAATCACTAACTGTGTTCTGCCCTCACGATCCCGAAGGTCAATGAAGACGATGCTGCCATAATCGCGCCGTGCATTTACCCAACCGTTAAGAATCACGTGCGTTCCAGCATCAGCCGGACGCAACTGACCACAGGAAACAGTACGCTGCTTAAAGTTCATGCTACTCCGTTGGAAAGCCACAATATGCGAACAGCCGCAGGATGGCACCCTCGACGTCCGATTCCGGTATGTCTGCGATATCGGTGGTTTGTGTATGGACTGCCTCTACATGCGATCCAATCGGATACCACGGTAGCAGATTGGGATTATTATGAACGTACATAACACAGGAAGGAATGTTAAAGGCTGCTGCTAAGTGAACGATGCTCGTATCGGGAGTCCAGATTGCAGACATCAGGCTCCACACACCTGCTGCTTCATGAAACGATGGTGACGGTTTGATAGCCCTTGCTGATGTTCTGGATGCCACATCGGAAACCCATGCAACGTTTCGATGGTCGGAAACGAGATACACTGTACACTGTGGATATCGCTCGGCAATGGTATTCAGAATGCGAGCAGTAGCTTCAACCGGATACTGCCTGCCCTTACCACTGCCGCTAGCGTTTACTCCTAGTCGGAAGTTATCCTGGGTCAGATTGATCTGGTTTCTGGAGGCCAGCGCTTGTCGCTCTGCTTCTGTCACCAGATAAGAAGGCCGCAGATCAACCAGATCGGGAGCAATGCCGAAAGGTTGGAGTAGCTCTGCCAATCTTCGTGCGATGTGAACCGTTGCCCTGTCTAGCAGGGGAACAACGTGTGTATACACTCCAGCATTCGCTTTGTCGATCCCAAGTTTCACGTGTGCGCCGCTCAATCGCGTAAAGAGCGTTGACGTAGTTGAAGGGTTATCCATAAGATCGACAACCACATCATACCTGTTTGCTCGAATACGTTGCAGAGCAGATGCCAAGCCCCGTGCTGACTTCCGATAGAGAATCGTCTCATTCACGTAGGGGGCGATGGCATGCTCCACAGCAATGTTGTTGGTGCTTAATAGCATGTGTAGCTCTGCTTTCGGGTATCGGCTACGCAGTGCCCGCAGTACGGGCGTGCTAACGAGTACATCCCCAATTCTATCCTGGCGTAGCAGAAGGATACGTGGTGCTTCATGCTTGAAGGAAAGCTGGTTGTTAGCATCGTCTACCAGTATTGGCTGCTTGTCCGGCACAAGCAGTCGTGTGAGGTACCGACGCATTCCGATTTCAGCTTCCTTTAGCATGAAAGCAGTTCAAGAACATGTGTGGCAATCAACTCTTCTGGTATCGCATCGATGCTATCTGGGTTAGGACTTAACAATGCACGATAGTTGGTATTGAAAGGAAACCACTCCGCTACCTTGATGAGTTCGGCGAACAGGGCAACTACGGGCCGAGCCGATGTAGCAGCCATGTGCAGTGCTGCGGTATCTGGTGTAACAACCACCGCAGCACCAGCAATGAGAGCAGTGAGCTCCGAAAGTGATCCTTGCCAAGCCTTGACTTGTGGATGCATCCGAAGTCCCGTAGCAATATCAAGTCGTGTTCTGGCATCCGGGCCACCGGTAACGAAACACATTACATCGCTCCTTCCGGAACACACTGCCACCGCGGTAGACACTGCTCTTTGTATGCTCCACACACGATTGGGCGAGAATGCGCTCACATTGAAGACAACGTATTTGCGTCCGGATGTGCTCGGATACACAGGTTCACTATCTTTTGCCCAAACCAAGCCCGGTTGCGGCACCAACTGATAACCAGTATCGAATTCGGAAAGCCTGCGCACTACAGTTTGCACGGCCTTGGCTTCGAGAACAATGTATGGTGATGGTTGCTGTACCTGCCTGTCAAAGACTGCTGGTCCAACCTTCGCCATCGTTTCCATCCAGTGTTCTTTGGCCACCAGATGGTCAACCTGTACGTCGAAAACCTGACCATAAATGCTTCGTCGCGAGTCGTGTGCAATGGTCACCCTCAATGGTCGAAGCCCTGCAAACGACGTGAGTATCGCAGCCTTCGTCATCCGTGTGAACACCAAACCGGCAACCACATCGGGAGGTCGATTTGCAACATGGTCGCGAACGCGAAGCCAAGACGGATGTGGAGGGTGTCCGGGATGAATAGCGGTAACGTGACTAACGAAAGGATCGCGGCGGAGCATGCCTACATTGCGCGTTGACCCTACGACGTCGATTTCCACCCCGGGTACATTAGTGATCAGCCAGCGCATGAACGGTGACGTTACGATGTAATCCCCAATAGCGTCATACCGGAAGACGAGTACCCGCAGAGCACGTCCGCTAGCAAGGACTTCCTGCACATCGGTTCTATCATCCCTGCTGCCCCCAAGCTTACTGAAGGCCCAACGTCGAACACGCCTTCCAAGACGGTTGTCTGACTCTGGGTTACTGCGCGTGAGACCGTAGAGATCCTGACACGCTTTTACCACCCGTTCCCTGTCATGCGGTGTGAACACAACAGGGTCGTGACTATAGATAGGTATCATGGCAGCCTATGCTGCGGGTTAGCCTACTTCCTTGGCCACCTGATACGAAACGTGGTTGGCCATAGCGTATATCGAGTCAAGGATGTCAGCAACGTCCTTTGTGTTTTCCGGATCATCGGATGCCTCATAGGCTTCCATTGATGGGTACACGTACACTTCCTGGAAGTGATTGTGTTTTGTGTTGTCTTCGAACACTGAGTATTCAACCGCATTTGCTGCGTAATGGGTGCGCAGCTTACCGATTAGGGCAAGATATTCTGCGCGTTTGCCATCAGGAATAGCGTAGGTAACCCGGAAAAGGACTCGTGACATGGTGTGCATTTGTTGCTGAGGTAACAGCAACAAAGCTACGGATTTACGCAAACTGTTGAGGAGAAAACATCAAGATTTTTACCGTTCTTTACAGTTTATCAAAATCCAGAATATTCTTTGTTGATGTTGGAAATCAAAAGGCAACAGTTGCCCGCACTGCTGCCTCGATTGTAGCGGCATTTGGCAGAACAGCCTGCTCCAGCGGCGGAGCAAAAGGCGTAGGACTATCAAATGCTGCCACCCTAGGCACCGGCGCATCCAGATACGTGAAGGCCTTTTCGGCTATACGGGCTACAATTTCACCACCGAAACCGGCCGTAAGGGTTGCTTCGTGTGCAACCACCGCCCTACCTGTTTTGCGCACTGACTCCAAGACCGTTTCCTCGTCGAATGGCACCAAGGTGCGAATATCAACCACTTCAACGTTGATTCCATCAATGGAGAGGGCTTCTGCAGCCTCCAATGCCATGTGCACAGCGCTGCCATAACAGATCACGCTTGCCTGAGCCCCTTCCCGAATCACCCGTGCCTTGCCGAGAGGCACAACATATTCTCCTTCCGGAACAGATTCTTTGATTTTTCTGTACAATCCCTTGTGCTCAAAAAACACAACAGGATTAGGATCGCGAATCGCGGCCGTCATCAGCCCTTTGGCGTCAGATGCAGTTGCAGGACACACAACTTTCAAGCCGGTTGCATGAGCAAACCATGCTTCACTGTTTCTACTATGAAACGGGTTGGCACCAACACCACCACCTGACGGACCCCGGACGACCATCGGAACGGGTATACTCCATCGATATGCCGTTGTGGCTGCCACTGTAACCAGCTGATTGAATCCGTTGGTTACGAAGTCCATGAACTGCATTTCTACGATTGGTCGCATCCCGTTCAAGGCAGCCCCTATTCCAGCACCGATGATTGCTGCCTCACTAATCGGTGCATCGATGACTCGCTGCGAACCGAACTCATCCAGAAACCCCTTTGTGAGCTTGAAGGCGCCCCCGTACACGCCGATGTCTTCGCCAATAAGGAACACTCGTTCGTCGGCACGCATCTCCAGCCGAATGGCATCTGCAATAGCTTCGAGGTACGTCATGCTCAGTGGACTACTTTGGTACTTTATGACACTGCTATGATTTACAAAAACACGTTACGCAAGCCTTCAGCCGCATCTGGCCACGGAAGCTCAAGAGTTCTGTCTATGGCTGCAATCATTTCACCGAAGGTTTCATCTCTCATGCGTTTCACGTCATCGCCGGTAAGTGCTCCATCGGCCACAAGCTTAGCACCATAGGTGTTTACCGGATCCTTAAGTGCCCATTCTTCGAGAAGGGGCTTGGGCACGTACGAAAAGTCGTCATGTTCTGCATGTCCGCGCATGCGCATGGTTACCGTTTCTATGATGCTGGGTCCTTCACCAGCACGAGCGCGCTGAACGGCACGAGTGCATGTTTCATACACCAGCTCTACGTCGGTTCCATCAATGGTTTCGCCATGGATTCCGTAGCCGTCAGCACGTTTGCTTAACCGATCAACAGCAAACTCCAGATGATTGGGGGTGGAGTAGGCGTATTGGTTGTTTTCGATGATGAGAACGAGAGGCAGCCTTTGAACGGCTGCAAAGTTCAAGGCTTCGTGCACTTCTCCTACTTGCGCTCCGCCATCTCCTATGTAAGTAAGAGCTACCGTTCTTTCTCCTCGCATGCGCGCAGCTAGCACGAATCCATTCGCAACCGGAATCATTGCGCCGAGATGACTTACGTTGCCATAAATGCGCAACGCAGGATCGGCGTAGTGCCCTGTGCCGTCGGTTCCGCGCATCTGGCTACCTTTCCTCGCCAACTGGTTTTGCATCATCTGGTCGATGTTTGCACCAAACACAAAGTGCGCACCTACGTTGCGATGCATCGGGAACAGAACATCAACGGACCGATCCAGGGCCATCGCAGAACCGACGCTCACAGCTTCGTTGCCAAGCTGGCTATACACGCCTCCAAATGCCTTGCCTTGTCGGTAAAGCCGTAACATGGCAGCATCGAACTCCCGTGCCATGACCATGTAGCGCAGGAATTCGATGCGCTGACTCGTATTCACGTTACTTGACCTTACCCTTTTTCTTTGCTGCAGCCACCTGAGCTGGCGTTACCTTGCCCTTGGAATTGCCAAAGCTCGTGAAAACATAGGTCATCACATCCGCTACATCCTTGTCCTTATACTTGGCAGGCAGTGGAGCCATTACACCATTGTACTCCACACCGTTCACTTTCACCTTTCCACTCTTGCCAAACACAACCTCGCGAATCAGGGTCTCAACTGAATTGTTTTTGATGTAGTCACTTTTCGCCAGTGGCGGGTAAATCCTCGGCATACCCTGCCCGTTGGCCTGATGGCACGTCTTGCAGTATTCGTCATATACCTTCTTACCATTCTTCACATCCTGTGCCTGTGCGGTTACTGTTAGCGCCAAGGCAACTACCCAACCAGCAGCGACCTTCATCTGATGTTCCTCTGTTGTTTGTGAGGCACAAATATAAGACTATCGTATCCTAAATAGTCAGCGACTCACCGAATGATTGGCGCACCCTATCTCATTTACCACCGAAGGGGGCTTGGGTGAGAGGTACGGTATGCCAAGGCCCATTCCCCGTACCACTACAATGGTTCCCAACACAAGTGCTACAATCGGAAGTAGGATGCTAAATCTTCGGGGCAAATGCCGCAACAGCCAATCACCGCTAAAATTCATAGTAGCCATAACCGGCATTGTGCCAATACCGAACACGATCATGAACAGAGCGCCAGTTGTTGCAGACGTAGTGCCGGCAGCACCAAACAAGGCACTGACAACCAAACCACATGGAAGCAGGCCGTTCAGCATTCCAAGACCAAACAGCGCTAGCTGTGTACGTTGCTTCATCAGTTTTTGAAAAGCAACCCTGATTGGTTCTGTTAACCGAAGGATTGGTGCACTTGGTATCAGATTCTTCTTTCCCAGGATCTGCATGCTTGCAACAAGCACCATTAGCATACCTGCTACAATGCTCACTGCCTGCTCGTATTTGCCTAGGGTAGCAATGTTTGCTCCCAAACCGAGTAGAAATCCTAGAATACCATACGTCACCAGTCGGCCAACGAGATACGTATAACTCCGGCCAACAGTAATGGCGATTGGACCGCACATACCTGCGCAGTGCAAGCCGCCTGCCAAACCTAGTGTGAGCGCTACTGCGAACTCCATAACGTGATGCTTCGTTCTTGGCGATACTGTCGGCCCTCGAACGTCCACTGCACAATCACAGTCCACTTGCCGCTCTCAAAACGATTAGTGGCAATCACCTGTTCACCATCATCATTCGTTTTTAAGGGTATCACGCTGTCCATCTCGGGTGAACTCGGCCGATAGAACGTAATGGTGCCTTCACTACGGTTACCGTCTGGTATTCGAACCACGATGTGCCCGTCTTCACGAATACGAACGCCTGCAGCCGACCCAAGAGCTGCGGCATTAGCGGTGGCGATTGCAGTTGTATCGTACCGAAGTGACTGTTGATAATAATCTTCACGAACCAAATCCACGCGTTCCGTAAACGCAAAGGCAACAAACGCCAGCGTGCTTACAGCAAACAGCGTGTACACAACTGCGATACGTTTACCCCAATGGAAGCCAGTTGAGCTCATGGACCTATGAAGGATGTGGTTGCAGTATGAATCAGGGCATCTCTACTCCTTACTGCCAGGCTGATCTTCATCGTTGAGCCAGTTCGTAACGAGTCGGGAATTGCAACGATGAACCTACCTTTCACGATTTGCTGTGCACGAGCCACCGCTGGCAGTCCAATCGGTGTTAGCGTAGCACCGGATGGACTTACCAACTCCAGCTGATACGCAAGGTCCGTGTTGCTCTTGTTGATGATCTGCAGCCGATAGAAGTTTCCAAGCCCATTGGCAGTCTGCACCCACGTTGTTCCTTCTTGTCGCAGGACCTTAACGTCAAGCTCAGATCGCATCAAAAAGAGTGAACACAATACGCAGATCAGCACCAACCAAACAGCCAAGTAGGCTCCGATACGTTTGGTGAACCAATGACTCCTTCCCTGCTCAATGGCTGTCTGACTACTGTACCGCACCAAACCGCGCTTAAGGCCAACTTTGTCCATGACCTCATCACACGCATCAATGCACGCGGTGCAGTTAACGCACTCCAGCTGAATGCCGTTGCGAATGTCTATGCCGGTTGGGCAGACAGTTACGCATTGATGACAGTCAACACAGTCTCCTTGTCCATTGGGTCGCTGAAATGAGTCTCCGTCGTTATTCTTTTTTGCGGTGGTATCATCTCGCGTCCATTTAGCTCGTGGTTCGCCCCTTTTGTAATCATATGAAACAGCAATAGTGTTGCTATCCACCAGGGCCGACATATACCTGCCATACGGACATGCAATCAAGCAGGCTTGCTCCCTGAACCGAAAGAAAACCATGAAGAACACGAACGAGAAGAACAGCAGTCCACCAAACAGCTCCAGGTGTTTGAACGGTCCGTCGGTCACGTACTGCAGTAGCACGTCGCTCGAGATCACATAAGCAAGAAAAGCATTCGCAATCGCAAACGATATCGCATAGAAAACAAGAACCTTAACCGCAAATCTCCACACCCGATCCCAGTTCCACGGACCAGCGTCTCGCCGTGCCGCTTCCTTGGGAGGGCCGTCGATTAGCCACTCAATCTTCCGGAATACCATTTCCATGAAAATCGTTTGAGGGCATAACCAGCCACACCACAAACGACCGAGTGTTGCCGTGAACAACACAATGGTCACCACTCCTGTCAGGAACATGAGTGCAACCAAGTAGAAGTCGTTAGGCCAAAATGGAACTCCGAAAAAGACGAACTTTCTATCAATGATGTTAAATAGCAGGAACTGATGGCCGCCTATCGTGATGAAAGGCGAAGCGAAAAGAAAGGCAAGTAAGAACCAACTTAGAATCGTACGCCAGCGGTAATACCTACCCTTCTGCTGTCGTGCATAGATCCACTTTCTCTTGCCATCTGGAGCGATGCTGGCCAGCTCCGCTCGAAAGCGCTCATGGTCCTCTATAACGTCCAGTTCGATGACTGCCATTTAGCTTGGTTGCTCCTGCTGTGGTTCGCACCTCAGATCTCTGCCATCTTCAATAGGCTTCGGATCAGGCGGATTGGTGCCTTTCATTGAGAGGATGTAACTGGCTACCTGCAGTAGCTCCTGATCATTCAGAGGAGTTCCGCTTCCGTAGGGGAGCATCCCCTTGTCTGGAAATCCCGTAGTGATGCTCTTCACAATTTCTGGAATTGTACAGCCGTGAATCCAGTACTCATCGGTGAGGTTCGGTCCCACTAAACCTCCCAAATCTTCACGATGGCACGTCATGCAAAGACTCGTAGTGCTATTGAAGATTTCTTTTCCTTTGGCGAGTGAAGCAGGATCCGTTAGTAATACCATCGCAGAGCTAGGCTTCTTCGGCGCAGCAGAACGCAACTTTTCTATCTCAGTACTCTCTGCAGCGAGCTCGGCCTCTTGTGTTTTCTGCTTGTACCAGAGTACGTTCCAATCCGGACCCGTGTACAGGTGGTAGTAGAACATGTAGATAGCACTCATGATGATGGTGAAGTAGAAACCATTCAACCACCAGCGGGGCAAACTATTATCGTACTCTTGAATGCCGTCTGCATCATGATCTAGAAGTTTGTCTTTTTCCGTGTTGGCCATCGTCTCAGCTCCGTGGATGCGTGGATGAATGATGAGAAGGGGCTTGGGTATCTTCTTCAAGTGGCTGCCGAGCTATCAGCTCGAGCTGCTTCTTGTCTACACGTACGTACCAAACCAGTAGGCCGATAAAGAACCCAAAGAAGAGCACGAGCGCAGCAATCGGATAGTTCTCGATACCAGGAATCGCGCTGAGGACATTCTTGTACATCACTTGCCTCCCTTCTTTTGAGCCAACACGGCAGTGTGGCTCAGCGCGTTAGCTTGTTGTGATCCAGTAGCCGATAGATCAGTATTCTTGATGTCTGTACCAAGACGCTGCAGGTAGGCAATCAAAGCGACGATTTCGGACTTAGGTTCTACATCCTTGATTCCAGATGCTGCGAGTTTCTCCGCAATCAACGTAGCCTGACTCTCAAGATCGCTGGTTGCCTGTTCTGCGTACCCATCTGGGTAGGGAACACCAAGTTTCTGCATGGTTAAAATCTTACCCCGTGTATGGGAGACATCTAACTCAGTGTTATACAACCATGGATACCCGGGCATAATGGATCCCGGTGATGTGCTTCGAGGTTCCATCATGTGTTTCCAATGCCAGGCATCTGGGTACTTACCACCTACGCGATGGAGATCAGGACCGGTCCGTTTTGATCCCCATTGGAATGGATGGTCGTAAACAAACTCGCCCGCCATGCTGTACTGGCCATACCGCTCCACCTCACTCCGAAACGGTCTTATCATCTGCGAGTGGCATGTATAGCAACCTTCTCGAACGTAGATGTCCCGACCTTCAAGCTCCAGGGGTGAATACGGTTTTACCGACGCGATTGTAGGAACGTTGCTTCGAATAAGAGCAGTAGGGATGTACTCTACAATGCCTCCTATTGCAACAGCTATGAATATGTACACACTAAACCGAACCGGTGCAGCCTCCAAGATGCGATGCCAGGTCTCCTTCTTTCCTCCTGCATTCAACGTTGGCTCATGCATACGATTCACAACCTGTACCTCTTCGTTGGCAATCAAGCTGCCACTCTTTGCTGTCTTAATCAGGTTCCAGACGCCCAAGAGCGCGCCAATCAGATACAGTGTTCCACCAACCGCACGGGTTATGTACATCGGGATGATTTGCGTAACCGTTTCGAGGAAGTTTGGATACTGCAGAGTACCTTCGGGCGTGAACTGTTTCCACATGAGTGACTGGGTTATCCCGCCCCAGTACATTGGAATCACATAGATCAACACGCCAAGCGTCATTAGCCAGAAATGCCAGTTGGCAAGAGACAGACTATGCAGTTTTGTTCGGTAGATGCGTGGGATGATGTAGTACAACATCGAGAAAGCTAGACCACCATTCCACAAGAGAGCTCCAAGGTGCACATGTCCAATAATGTAGTCCGTATAATGAGTAAGTGCGTTGATATTCTTCAGGCTCATCATTGGACCTTCAAACGTGCTCATGCCGTATGCTGTAACACCAACAACCATAAACTTGAGCACCGGATCGGTTCGAACCTTATCCCACGCACCTCGCAGCGTGAGCAACCCATTGATCATGCCCCCCCAGGAGGGTGCAATAAGCATGAAGCTGAATACCACACCAAGAGATTGTGCCCAGCCTGGCAGCGCGGTATATAGTAGGTGGTGAGGCCCTGCCCAGATATACAAGAAAATCAGTGCCCAGAAGTGAATGATGGACAACCTGTAGGAAAACACCGGTCGTTCCGCTGCCTTAGGCACGAAGTAATACATGATGCCGAGGAACGGTGTTGTGAGAAAGAAGGCCACAGCATTGTGTCCATACCACCATTGAACGAGTGCATCCTGCACACCCGCATACATGGGGTAGCTCTTTAGAAGGCTAACCGGAATCTCGAATGAATTAACAACGTGCAACAACGCTACAGTGATAAATGTTGCCAGGTAGAACCACACTGCGACGTAAATGTGCTTGTCCTTTCTTCGAAGAATCGTCCCAATCATGTTCCAACCGAAGACAACCCACACTAGCGTGATAGCAATATCAATTGGCCATTCAAGCTCAGCGTACTCTTTGCTTGTTGTTATACCCAATGGCAACGTCAAGGCAGCTCCCACGATGATGAGCTGCCACCCCCAGAAATGAATGGTACTCAACAAATCACTGTACATCCTGGTTTTGCACAAACGCTGCAAGGAATAGTACACACCAAGGAAAATGGCATTGCCGGCAAAAGCAAAGATGACCGCATTCGTATGCAGTGGACGTAAACGTCCAAAGGACAAAAAGTCTATACCGCCTAAGAACTCAGGCAAGAAGAACTTGATAGCAACAATGATTCCAACGAGGAATCCAACGATTCCCCACACCATTGTGGCCATAGCAAACAGCCGAACGATGCTGTTGTCATACGAGGCCGTCTCAACACGGCCGCCTACCGTG
>CAZUGQ010000027.1:0-3430 GCA_964620125.1 uncultured Hyphomicrobiales bacterium | reverse complement strand
CCTCTGGATGCTGGTTCATAATTCCTTTCCTTCTCCTGGTACGTTGTATGTGTCTTTCTTTACTTCATACTCACGGCCATGCCGATCGTCGAACAGGACTCGAAGCGGAGGCGTGGCCATATCATCGTACTGCCCTCTGCGAGTTGCCCATAGAAATGCCAGCAGAAAGCTACCGGCCACAAGTACACTGCATACCAGCAGCAATGGCATTACTCCCATTTGATTCTCCCATCGAAGTAGTGTGCACCACCTACACTGATGCCAATGACAACAAGTGAACTGATGGGCATAAGAATGGCTGTGAGGAGAGGAGTGAGCATCCCGCTTACGGCGAGCGCTAGGCCCACAGCATTATAGGCACCAGTGAACCACGCACTGATCCACACAGTGGTTCGCATACGGTTCGCATACCGAAGTAGCTCGGGGATTCGGCGAACATTGTCTGCCTTCATGAGAATGTCGCTCGCAGGAGCAATTGTTGCTGTTTGGTCAGTCACTGCTATGGAAACGTCTGCAGTAGCAAACGCCGAAGCGTCATTTAGACCGTCACCAACCATGAGTACGCGCCCGTGTTCGGCCTGCAATGCCGAGATCCGATCTACCTTATCGGTTGGACTCTGGTCGAACCACATTTCATCGCCAAACATCGGCCGAAAAAGTTCTGCATCGTGTGAGCTATCACCACTGATAAGAACTTTCTTCTTTGTATGATTGAGCGCCTCTACTTCTTCGCGCAACTTCGGATTAAGCCTTACACTGCCGGCGTATCTGCCGTTGATGTTCACATGTGTTGCTCCGTTTGGCTGGCAGCCAACGTACTCCGACGATCCCACCTGGACTAGCACACCATTCACAACCGCTCGCACCCCCTTACCTGGCAATTCTTCCAATTCCGTAACCAAGACGTCGGTCGCTATTTCAGTATCGTGAACAGGTAAGAGGCTGCTATCACTGTGAGCTGGCTTAAATGACTCAGCGAGTTTGCTTAGCTGCGGGGGTTCCGCCTCGATGGAACTTCTGAGTGTTTCCGCCAATGCGCGCGCCACTGGATGTGTGCTGTAACGTACAGTGGCGTATATCAATTCACGTTCGCCTGGATGTAGCTCCAGTTGTGACGTGTCCAGCATTCCACTGGGCTGCGTTAATGTTCCCGTTTTATCGAATGCGATAACATCAACGTCAAGTAGTTCACTAATCACGTCAGGCGACTTAAGGTACATGCCGTGCAGACCAAGTCTTGCCATCGCGGTGCCAAACGTTACTGGTGCTGCAATCGTGAGAGCACAAGGACACGCAATAATGAGAACCGAGGTGAACACAGTAAGGGCAGTTGGAAGGTTTGGAAGCCAGAATACAAAAGCCGCAAAGGCAACAAGCATCGTACCCACGGTAAACCACTTGCCGAACCGATCGCTTAACGCTTGATAGCGACGGCGAGGTTTACTGTGCCCGCTTCGCTCCCATAAAGCCGCCAAATGACTTTGTGAAACACTAGTGGTTGCGCGGAACCGAAGCCCCTTTCCAATCACCCGACCACCAGCATGTATGACTTGTCCTTGCAGACACTCGACTGGACGGCTCTCCCCCGTAACGAACGCATAATCGATGTAGCCAACCGGATCAAGCAATTCGCTGTCAGCAGGGATCACCTCAGAATTTCGTACCAGAAGTACATCTCCTGGTTGTATGTGCTCGACGGGAATTACCCGTTCCTGTTTATCACTGAGTGTGCGAACGCTGAGAGGGAAAAACGACCGATATGTGCGTTCGAATGAAATGGATTCGTAAGCTTTATACAGGACAAGTCTGCCGATCAACAAGAAGAACACCAGTCCGGAGAATGAATCAAAGAATCCTTCACTCGATCCAGTAGCAACATCAACCACACTTCGAACAAACAACGCCGTCATACCAAGTGCCACGGGAACGTCTAGATTGAGCGCACTGAGGCCACTCTCTGGCAAGTGTCGAAGACTAAACCATGCCCCCCGAAACCAAGGCTGTGCGCTGTACAGGAGCACTGGTAACGAAAGGAGCAGACTCGTTAGCGGAAACAGAGTTCGCAGCTCACTCGGTAACCCTTCGAATCCTCCGGCAGCATACGTTGCAATGGATATCATCATTACGTTGCCGAAGGCAAATCCTGCAACCCCGATTCGCCTATAGAGGCCTTGAAGCTCCTGCTTCCTAACTGTCTCGCGGATTTTTTCGCCTTGTTCAGCATTAAGCAATGGCGAATAACCAAGGCGTGCAAGCAATACCGCCACTTTCGACGGTGCGATGACTGATCTATCGAAATCAACAACAACGGTTTTTCTAAGAAAGTCAACCGTTGATGCGGTTATTCCATCATCGAACCGATGGAGCTGATCCAAAAGCCACACACAACTTGCACAGTGCATATTTGGAACGTGAAATCGCAACCGAATGTATCTATCGTGTTTCCATTCGATAAATCGCTCCAGTATCTCTTCGGTATCAAGGAGTGCAAAGTCATCTGATGTGGCAGTATTTACGGTAGGTCTGATACCTTCGAGATCTGCAACATCATAGTAGTCGCACAGTTTGTGATCTCGCAAGAGTTCATACACACTCTGGCACCCAGCACAGCAGAAGTACAGGGTGTCCACGTTGGTATGCATTCTTCCGGGTGGAACATCAGCACCGCAGTGACCGCACTTTGCAAGCTGTATGAGTGGTTCTGGTTTCATCTCATGAAATGGCCAGGCAAGCTTTGTGGTTTACTCGTCTTCGAAACAAGCACAAACCCTAATCGGAGGCAGCTAGGAACTGACGAACGTCTATGTTCTTTCCAAGTCGAACGTTCAGCTCATTCGCTCTGGAAGCCAAGGATTCAAGGGTCAGCGTCTTTGCGAGGTTGGCAAACTGCTGTCGGAGGCTTGTGTAATGTTCGTGAGCTGGACATGGTGGAGCAACACCGCAACCCGGCAGACCGAGCATGCACTCTGTAAAGACGCTGGTACCGTCAATAGCGGAGATCAGATCAAGGAGCGTAACTGTGGATGCTGGCCGTGCCAGTGCAACACCACCTTTAGGTCCGCGATAAGAATTGAGAATACCAACAGCTGTGAACTGCTGCAGAACTTTCGTGAGAAAGTGAAAGGAGATCTCCAGACGCTCCGCAATCTTATGGATAGGCACGTAATCAGTACCTCCAATAGCCGCAACGGCGATTGCTGCCTGTATGCCATAGATGCAGCTTTTACTGAGAATCATGCGCAGGACGAGAATGTGGTTGCACAATATTCGGGTATTCGGATCCGAAATGCAACTATTGGTACCGGGACAATAGCACTCCCGGTAAGTATCCCAAAACGGATTTGCCCCAGCGTCTTCTCCCCTCCAACCCCCCCCGCCCCCCCCACCCCCCCCCCCCCCCCCCCCCCCCCCCCCCCCCCCCTCCCCCCCC
>CAZUGQ010000026.1:0-31732 GCA_964620125.1 uncultured Hyphomicrobiales bacterium | reverse complement strand
CTTTGAGACGTCCGTCTCAACTTAAGACTGGTCCGATTTTTTCACACCCCTCCAGTGCAACTTGGGGAGTTTGTTGACCCCAGCGTGTCGATCAGCTTTGTGGGCAAGGATGCGCAACAGCAGATTCGAGCAAACGTGCGTATCCAGATCATACCAAAGAACGATCCGACAAAGGGTACGGAAGAGCTTGTATCAGCAGTCATGTCAAACACGGAGATGGCTACATTCAAGCTATCAACACCCTACAAGACAGTAGTTGTTGGCGACCATACGGTCAAGGCCGTGGTTTCGGGTTCGGCAATCATCTCGGATACCCCGATCGGTATAGGTCCAGATGATCCATCGAACAATGAGATGACGGCCCAGTTTACTGTTGTACAACCATCGGCTCCACAGAAAGATTTCGTAGCACTCGATGTGGCGAATGGACTACCTAATGGCCCTATCGTCAAACTGATCACTATGTCGGCGGGTGTCCTTGGTGTGGGAACGTTTACGGAGGCAGGTGGAGCTGCAGCCGGAGGGTTGGCTGTATACGACGATCGCACAAAAACATGGGGTCCTGTGCCAGGACATCTTCGGTCAAATGGTCCGTTGGTTGTGATACAGACCTATTCGATTAGGGACTTCCAAGAGGAGAATACGGACCTGATTGTCCTGGGAAATGCCGAGTTCGAGCAACCGCCGACTGGATCTCCACAGTCAGGAACGCAGATAACCGAACTGTCAGTTGGCGAGAATGGCATTATTAGCGTGAACCCTAACCCAGTGATTGTGCCTATACCCTCGTTTAATCATCAGACTGGGACGCTTACTGGTGGAATTGCTCTCCCCAGTGGAGTGCTAGTTGTTGCTGGTGATTTCGACGGCAACGGAGTACCCGACGTAGCTACATACCAAAAAAAAACAAAGCAATGGAAGCCGAGATATAACTGGAGTGGCGAAAAAGGAACATTGACCGATTTCGTTGAATTTGAGCGTGAATTTTGTATTTCTATAAACAGAATGGAAGCCATTACGGTTAAGGACAAATTAGTTCGGATTGATAAAGACCTTGATATACAACCGATTCAGGTACCTGAGGGCGGAGAGCCTCGAGTAATGGTCTTTGACCCAACGAACGAACAAACGATCGTTGCCGGCGATTTTGATGGCGATCAGAAGGACGAATTATGGACGGTTGACCCAGAAAATCTCACGATTAAAAAAATCAACGTCAAAATTTCGTTCAACAAACCTGTTCGAAGCATGTCGGCAAGTTCTGGGGTACTCGTTGCTGCTGGTGAATTCGATGAAGTCACGCACAACGATGTCGTGGTACCTGGGGCAAATGGGGCCGTGCGGATTAACCTCAACACTTTCGAGCCGATGCCCTTCCCAGGGTTTACAGGCGGCGTTCATGTGGTTTCGGAGGGCACCATGCCCGGCAACCCGCTGTACTTGTTTGGGCCTTTCACAGCAGTCAATGCCAGGCAAGCAGCAGGGTTTGCTTTGTATGCACTTGAATGTTTGGTGTATCCAACGCTTAAGAACATTGTGTTGTGTGGGATGCCGGGAGATAATCTTCAGACGTTCTTCCGCTGCATTGATGCGGCAAATATTAAAGCCTCATTCTCAACCGATGGTGGCAAACAGTGGCTGCTATTGAACATGAAATCAGCAACGCAGGCAGAGGCAAGCGTGGCCACCGTGCGAGGAAACTTTCCGCAAGGCTTACTCCGTGTGTTTGATGAAGAGATGGGGCAGCCGACGAGAACAGCCACTCGCATCGTTCCACTTGGCGAGCGAGATAGAAAAGTGCTGCTTCGTTCCGAAACTCCCCAGGGAGATCAGGTTTTCTTCGATGAGTTTAGCCTGACGCGCGACATACCATTCCTCGATAACAGACCTGAATCGTTGGGAACCGGAGAACGCAACTTTTTGAATGGCGACATTCTCGAAACTGCTGTACGCAGGTTTCTTGAAGTATGCACTGAATACCATGACTTATTTATCGATTACATCTATGGATCACTTCCACCTGGTTCCAGCAGTCGGTTTGGATCACGCCGATTGAGTTTTGATCGCCTGCTGGATATCATGCGTTTCGACGTTGCGTTCATGAACACGCGTGGTGCAGCGGCAGCATCGGTGATCCTTACGGATCAGTACTTCAACCGTATTACCCGCAATCGATTTGCTTCGGTATTGGGTTTGGACCCATCAAAGGAGCTAGGTCAGGCTTCGCAAGAACTGGGTACTACAGACTTTATAACGCAGCTCCAGTTGTTGGAGGCTCTGCTCACCTACTTGGAGACGTTGGAATTCGACCCCTTCAATCTTGAACATCTTGACGAATTGGAGGAAGCATTTGCCGAAGCCACCGGAAGGATGCCGCTGTTCCGGATAAACAGTGTCACTGATGGCCGTGCAAGGTTGATCACCCCCGTAAAACTCGAAGGGGAGCGCAAAGGAAATGTAGACGTTATTATCAGCGGGTATGATGGAGAGCAGAGAACACGCCTAACACAGTTCCAGGTACGAGTGAATCCAATCACCGGGATGACCGAGGTTAACCTATTGCCCGAAGGAGCACCACCCGTGCCTTCTACCCTTGGTTTTCGATCAGTGACCGAGCCTGATTTGGGGGTGTGTGTAGACGACCCATTTACAATTGGTGGTGTGTTTGTTGGCTCGGCAGATAATGACAAAACACCCGGTCATGTACAGGCAGCGCCAAAAAGCGTCCTCTATCCCGGATCTGCAAATCATACAACCATCACCACCTCGGTGGGCCAGGTGTCCTTGACTGACGATTCGTTTTCGGCCGACCCCGCCGTTGCAACAGTGCGTTTCAACCCATCTGGAGGCAACACGGAACCAAAGCCCCTTGCCTACTCGATTCTGCAGTCGGAGTCACAGATCGTACTGAATGGGTATGAAGGCGACCGTGCCGCTGCCATTGTTGCCGTTGACGGTGGATATGTAGGATTTGATCGGGAGGGGGCTCAGGCTTATCCAGAGGATAAACTAGCGGTTGCAGGAAGCACCGTAAGCTTTAGCAATCCAGGCGAGACAACGCGAAGGCAGAAGGTGTTTGCCATGATCCCTGCTGAGCAGATGGACGTGGTAGCGACCATCGATCTCGACGCCTTTGGTGGACCAGGGAGCGTGAACCTCACACCGCAGCTAACACCTACATGCAAAGGATTCATCCTTGAGAATCTAGCCCAATACACCATGTTTCCAATCACCATTCAGGTGCAAGTGCGGTCGGGCATCCAGACATACAGTGGCAGCGCTGTAGTACCGCGGGCCGGACGACTGCGTTTGTGTTTGGACAAGGGTCTGATACCCGGTGCTTCCAACCTCACTGCCGACATTGATGCCGATGGCAACGGATCGTACGAAGGCACCACCACGTTTGGCCTTGTTACGAGTGTTCAGGAAGACGTTGCTGTTGCCGGTCTGTGGCCCAACCCTGCTTCCAGCGTAGTGCATCTGCCCGGCGTTACCGGCGCTGTTGACGCATACGATGTACAGGGTGTACTTGTGAGTAGGCTTCCCGTGGGAGCATCGGGCAGTGTAGACGTTTCGGGGCTCGTGCCAGGCACGTACGTTCTGGTTACGACCGACGGAACCACGTGGCAGCGGTGGCCACTGCAGGTGATGAGGTAGGGTGAAGGGGTGAAGGGAGGTGGACTGCCAGGGGTGAAAGGGAAGGGTAGAGGGGGCGAAGCTTGAATGGGTAAGGGATTGGTACCGGGAGTGCTAATGTCCCGGTCAGTGGTACCGGGACATTAGCACTCCCGGTACCGTTTGCACCTAACCTAACACCTCTACCCAGCCGACTCACTCGGCTGAATAGCCGCCTCCCTCTGAGCAATCCGTGCGTCGCGCCGTTGTTTAGCAAGCTGGCGGAGATCCACAACATGGTCGGCTTCATCCACAATCTCCGCTCCCAACATGGTTTCCATCACGTCTTCCATGGTGATCAAACCTTCTACACCGCCATGTTCATCAACAACCATGAACATGTGCTGACGCTTCTGGAGGAATTGCTCCAGGGCACGCTCCAGGGTTATGTTCTCGGGAATAAAGTGCACGGGACGCTTAAGCTTGCCAACCTCTACGGCATTCCGGCCCGCTAAGGCAGCACGAAGTACATCCTTTGCTACTACATAGCCAACCACACTGTCGGGATCATTACCTTCGAAAACAGGAACACGCGAGTACATCTGTAGTTCGGGTTTGCGCAGGGCCTCCTCCACCGTTGTGGCTGCAGGTAGCCCGAAAACAACAGTTCTGGGCGTCATCACATCAGCCACGCCGATGCTGCTCAAGCGCATGATGTTTGTCATTATGCGATACTCGCCTGGATCAAGTGCGCCTTCTTCGCGAGCAGACTCAACAAAGGCCTCTAACTCCTCCCGTGCTTCCTCTTCATCTGTTTGATGCTGGGTTAGCTGCATCAGAATGCGATGCAGAAGTTGTGCCGGATATGCTATCGTGCGAACACCAACAAGAATGTAGCTGGTAAACTTCAGCGCATGCTCTGCATACCGCGTGCCAGCCGTAGAGGCAACTACCTTTGCTACAGCAAGCACAAGGATCAGGCCAACAATCTGAAAGAATAGCCGCAGTGCGTCTACCTCGGCCATCGTAATCAAAGCCACAGCGGCAACCGCCACAGCCATCATATCCACAAGGCCTATGGCAAGTGCGGTTTCGTCGGTATTGTCGTATGCAACCTGAAACCGTTGCCCAACAACAGACCCCTCTTCGGCCATGGTGCTTAGCACACTCTGCCGCAGGTTCAGTAGCGCAGCCGCCAGGTATTCGCAAATGGCACTAACAATAATGCCAAGCATCAACAGGAGTATGCCCATCAGCTTCCGCGGAACTCCTTATCCACGATTGTGAGACGTCCGGGGTACGTGAGCGGGCCGAATGGCGTGTTCACGGTTGGTTGAGCATCAAGCTTGACACGGCTGGTACTGCCACTTGCACCACCAAGAGCCAGCGCCAGATTCATGATGCCATTGTAGCCCTTGTCCTTGAAATACTGCGCAAAGTCCAGGCTAACAGTAAGAGGAATGGTGGTGGCGGCAGCTGATCCTGGCACTTCGATTGGGCGTTCGATGTCGCCACCCACGGTACGTACGTCGTCAACGAGAAGGCGCCAGTCGAACTTGCTTAACGTGAGAGCCGAAGTTCGCGTTCCTGCTGTGCCATCGTTTGGATTCCGAGCATCCACATTCAGCGTAAACGTTGCAGGTAGACTGCCTTTGGCAAACGCACTCGAGAGGGCGAGCCCATCAGCAATGCTCAGTTTCGTTGGATCGGAGATCTTGCTAACATCGATGCCAGCCAATCGCATGTTCGTAATGTTCTTGAGCTTGAACTCCATCTTCTGGAGCGATGCCAAGCTGTTCGATATGTCGCGAATGCTTGAGCATGAGCCAACAAGTACGGCGCAGATGATGAGCAAAACCAAGTGGAGGTATCGCATGAGAGTACGTGAGTTGGTTGTTTCAGTGTTTTGCCGTGATAAGATTGGCAGCCATCATTCCACTGAGCACGACAAGTGGAATGCCTCCGCCTGGGTGAGCAGAGCCGCCAACATACCAAAGATTTGTGTGTGTGCGTGATCGCTGCCTCTGACGGAGAAATGCAGACAAAATGGTATTCGAAGCACGTCCGTACAATGGTTCGCGGCTGTATCGGGAGCTGAAGCACTCTACCGAAAGATTGGCAAATGCCTGATTATGCTTCCGCAATACAGCATCGGCAGGCGGAACTTCCTTGCTGTTGCGATCTGCTCCACCGAACTCACCGGCCTGTATCCGAAGCACAAACCAGTTTTCCTGGTTCCCTGTTGTCTGCGTGGCATCGGTTGCGCACGACCTGCTTACATACACTGTGTGGTCCGCAGGAATTCGCCCTGCGTCGATCTCCACAAACTCCTGCTCATAGTCCGAACTGAACAGCACATTGTGGTGTGCCAAGCCCTCGGGTGCTTGCTGTACCCGAAGAAAGTCAATCAAGGCAGCGTGACTTGGGTCAGGGGGCTTGGGCACGTTTTCACCCAAGAGATGTTTTCGTGTGAGGTACACATCGGCATTGCTTACCACATGGTCGGCGGCAATGTATGTGCCATCTTCCAACTCCACACCGTCGGCTCGCCTGCCGGTACGAATGCGAATGGCAGACGCGCCAATACCCGTGTACACGCGAACCCCAGCCCCCTTACATACATCGTACATTGCTTCAGCAATGCGGTACATGCCTCCCAGCGGATACCAAGCACCGTATCCAAATTCCACCCACGGAATCACCATCAAGGTTGCCGGGGCACGATAAGGATTGGAGCCGTTGTACGTGGCAAACCGATCAAAGAGCTGAACGATTCGTGGGTCAGAAAACGTACGGCGATGCACTTCGTGCAAGGTGCGGTGCGCCTGGAGTGCAGGTAGCTGAGGCCACAAGAAAAGGTTTCGAGGCCGCAGCAGTTCAAAAAAGCCTGCAAAAGGAGAGAAGAGGAAGATCTGCTTGGTTAGTTCGTATAGCCTCTGTGCCCGCTGAAGGTATCTCCGAACGTTTGGCCCATCAACAGCCGATACTGTTGCAATTGCATCGGGAACATCCGATAAATCGAAGGGTAGGTTGAGTGTAGTTCCGTCTGGCCAACGGTAATGGCATGCGGGGTCAACGCGAACAAGTTCCAGATGATCCTGCATCCGTGTGCCCATTGCGGCAAAAAAATGCTCCAACACAAAGGGCATGGTTAAGAGTGACGGTCCGGTATCGAAGGTGAGACCGCCATGCACATACCTCCCCATTTTCCCGCCAACGTGTGCATCACGTTCCACAACTGTAACGCGGTAACCGCGCTTTGCCAGGAGGGCAGCACATGCCATCCCTCCGAGCCCTGCACCTATCACAACAACATGGCGCGCCGCTGGCATCGCTCTAGGAGTCCAATCCCTCGGCAGCTAAGAGTTGTGCAACGACCTCGGGGTTCTGACCATTACGAAGGGCCTCTACCAGGGCCACCAAACGGTTGATGCGCTCGCGCTGAACGCTGATCTCCGTAAGCAACTTGGTCTTCGCAATCAGCAGCTTTTCCTCGATTGGTTTTGTGAGGAAGTCGTCTGCACCAGCATCAACAGCACGTGTTTGCGTGGCAACGTCGTTGAGTGCGGTTACAATCACAACCGGAATGGATTGAGTATGCGGCTGGTCCTTTATAACACGCGTTGCCTCGATTCCATCCATACGTGGCATCATCACGTCCATGATCACGGCAGATGGACGGCGCTTTGCCAGTTCCTCTAAACACTCCATGCCATCACCAGCTTCGCCGGTCTCAAAGCCGTTGGATTCTAAATACCTCCGGAGCAAGCGGGTGGTGATCTTGTTGTCATCAACCACCAAAACGTACGGGGTCCGTAATGTCATGTTGTTAAAGGAAGGTCAGACGGACCAGCAATGGTAAAATGTGCCGGATCCTGCAGGCTTAAGAACTCGGCAAAGGTACGCATCACATCGAATCCTAATCGCGCTTCCCACACGGCCAGAGGGGCTACACGTTCGTTGGGTGTGCCATTGGGAAATACGCTCCACCATGCAAAGCGAAGCCTATCCAAGCGCTCCTGCTCGCGCCGTTTCACGGCAGACTTGAGTTTGCCCGCAAGCGCATCGAGCGATCCCTGTATGGTAGCTCTAGTAGCAGCAACAGACTTAACAAGTGATGCGTCGAGTGCTTCTGCAGCCTCTCGATACGGCTTCATCATTGCCTCCAGGAGCATTGATGAATCCAAATCCGACGCTAGTTCACTTATCTCCGCGGCCAGGGCCCTTGCCTGCACTTCCTCCCAGGGCGCGAACAGATCCGTAGCACTCATGCCGAGTTTGTCAAGCAGGCGCTCGGCCTTTGCATCAAGAAGGCAGGCATGATGACGAAGGCGTGCCTGTGGCTGAACTCGATTCGCTACTTGATAGGCACTTACGAGTTGTGCGTGATACGAAAGCTCTGCAACACCCAGCACGTTGATCACGGTAGGCAGTACGGTGTCTTGCAGGAGCGGACGGCCAAGTACATTCGGTGAAAAGCGATGCGGGAAGTCTCGTGCAAGACCTAGAATGTCGGCGCTGTTCCAAACAGTACCGTCACTGGAACGAAAGCCGTCGGAAGTTCGCACAAGCTTAACGCGCTGACCATCAACATGCAGAAAGAACAACAGATCCGGTAGGCTGGCTTGTACACCAAACCCTTTCGACTGCAGAAGTGCGGAACGAGTATGTATGGCAGAAACGATATCCTCTCGCTCCAGATCGCTGAGCAACAAGCCCCGGTGTGATCCCTGTTCTACAATGTGTGACCCGCGAACGACTTCGACATTCCAAACCGACAGATATGGTGCAAGAACGTCCAGAAAGGCATCGGTCCACAAACGCCCCTCTGCATAAATGTTGCGCAAGCGGGTTCGTGTTTCTTCTGCAAATCTTCCGTCGAGTGCGGTAATGCCGTGTTCTACTTTGCCAATTTCTTCCGCACTGAATGTTCTGCCCGATACCGGTGTACGTCCACCACTTCCATCCCAGGCCGCTATCCGCTGCAGTGAACCGTCGGGCGCAGGTACCCACGTAGTGCTGGCTTCTTGTGCATCATGATCATTGTCTTCCAGCCAGAATACGGTTCTAACCTCCGTTGCGAGCTCCGCCGAAAGGTTAGCCGCATATCGGCGAGCACTGGCAATCTTTAGGAGCGTGTACAGCGGACCGCCGAACAGACCAACTTGTTGCCCAGTTACGACACATGGTTTGGTAGGGGGCTTTGGCATGCAGTTGGTGACTGCATCATGCCATGCGGGGAATATGCTTGCCGGGTCAGACACATAGGTGCGTAAGAGGGCAGAAGTGTTTATCTGATGAAGCGGAAGGTGTATCATTCAAAACGGTTGTAAATGAAGAAACACCCAACAGTGTCTGTGCGGTGAAAATTGCTAGCCAAGTTTTCCATGAAGGCCGGGTTGCGTTGAATTGCTTGCCAACTGGACATCGAATGCAACGTCATCCCCGTGAAAACATCATTCGTATCAATCACCACAAGGTTGGCTCGACTCATGAAGTCTGCTGCCCGTTGCTTCCACACGTCTCTTGCTCCGATGCCATGGTAGAAGTGAGCGTCTGCAAATGGTCCCACATTTTTGGTGGGAAGGAATGGTACGATTGGCGTGGCCATGATGCTGATGATGAGAACTCTGCTTGATGCCGACAAACGTTGTTGCAAGTATCTATCCAATGCGCGAACGGATCGATAATCAGATCCGGGAACATCTGGTCGGGTTAGGTAAGCATCGTATGCCGTTGGTTCCGTCAAGGCACGTACGGAAATCAGAACAAGGTTCCCATACCGGGGTATGGGCGAAAACAGCAGAAATAGAAGTACGAATCCTGAGAGAACGGCGCCCGACAGCAGAGTCCGATTCTGCCAGAGTGTTTGAACATGCCGCACAGTGAGCGCCAAGCCGAAGCCAGCTATTACGGAAAGTGGGATGTACAACCGTGCAAACTGATAGGGCAAAAACTTGTGCTCGATAACGATACTCAAAGACAGTAATAGTCCAAAGAGGCCTGTTGCCCACGTGAACTTGGAACCTTTCTGAAGTAGTCCGATTGCAAACGCCGCACACAAGAGCAGTGAAACGTTATCACCAAAAAACATCCCTGTTTGTTTGAGGCCATGAGTAAGGAGGTTTAGGTTCCACTCAGCCGAACCCGTATACACTTGCAGGTATGCAACGATTTCAGAGAAAGCCGCAGCGAATCTCGAATCGGCCAGCAGCGGCCATATAACGATTGCGACGAGGACTGCACAGCCAATGCTCATGCGGAACGTGCTATTCACAACGCTTCGCCAATCATCTCCTCGCAGAAGAAATAGTAGGACGACGGTAGGACCAATGATCGCCAACGGGTACTTGAGAAGAAACGCAATCCCGATACAACAGCCGATTCCTACGTCACGCGGCCAGGTAGAGCGCTGATGCACCAACATCAGAATGCAAAGCAGAGGTAGCGCCACAAAGGTCTCAGCCTGCAGCGCCTGAGAGTATCCCAGTGTGACGTAAAGCATTGCGTATACAATCACTGTACAGGTTGTTGTTAACCTGTCCACATGCATCTGTCTGAAGAGCATGATGAGAACTAGGATCGTGGCACCCTGCCATAGAAGATCGAAGATTCGAATCGATATGGGTGTGCCACCGAAGAGCATGCCGCCACCACCAACGAGCAGGTAAAGGAGTGGTGGTTTTACATCAATAAAGTCCTCATACAGCAGGCCACCGGACAACATTTCTCGGCCACCTCGAAAGTAGGTTGCCTGATCTATGCCAAGGGGCATGAGCAAGGTTGGTAACAGAAGCAACACACCAACAAGAAGGAGCCTAAGACTCCAGCCATCAACGGCAGTTGCATTCGGTAACCGAACCATGAATCAGTGAGCAGCAGTGCTGCACATTTCGTCTTCGATTGTATCGCAGTGGTAGTAACGCCGATGTGCACTACCGCGAGATGCAGGTTTGTCACCACCATCCAGTGCACGAAGTGCCTCCTGCTCGAGAAAGCGGCGCAGCCGATGATCGCGTTGTCTGAGTTGTGCATCAAGCTCAAGTGAAAACATCTCGCGCCCTTCTACAAAAGTCCTCTCGCATCTCGAGAGGTTAGAGAGAGGATTGCCGGACCAGACGACAACGTCGGCATCCTTGCCAACTTCCAAGCTTCCCATACTGGCATCCATCTCCATCTGAATTGCAGGGTTGAGTGTGACGAACTTCAGGGCATCCTGCTCTGAGACTCCACCGTAGGAAACGCTCTTGCCTGCTTCCTGATTAAGCCTACGAGCCATTTCGGCATCATCACTGTTGATGCTCACTACAACATCCTGTTCGTGCATGATTGCCGGATTTTGTGGAATGGCATCATACACTTCGAATTTGTAGGCCCACCAATCGCTGAATGAAGAAGCATGTGCACCATGCTGCTTCATCTCACGCGCAACCTTGTAGCCTTCCAGGATGTGGGTAAACGTTGCAACCTTGAAGCCGAACTCTTCGGCCAAGCGCATCAGCATGAGGATTTCACTTTGCTTATAGCTATGGCAATGGATATTCCGGCTTCCGTCTAATATCTCCACCAACGCATCAAGCTGAAGATCCTGCCGAACAGGAGTCCCACCGATGGAGGCTTTGCTCCGTTCGTCTCTGTATGCCCGAGCACGCGCGAAAGCATCGCGCATTACTTCTTCGACGCCCATGCGCGTTTGAGGGTAGCGCACGGAATAGCGGTCTCCCCAGTTGCTCTGCTTCACGTTTTCACCAAGTGCAAACTTCACCGTTGGCTTTGCATTATTCTGCTTTAGCCCCTCTGCATCGGCACCCCATCGCATCCGTATAAGTTGCAACTGCCCACCCATGGGATTGGCAGAGCCATGGAGCAGATGACTTGCAGTAACACCACCAGCTAGTTGGCGGTAGATGTCTACATCGTCCGGATCTACTACGTCGCCAATGCGCACTTCCGTTGTCACTGCATGTGTGCCTTCGTTTACGCCCCGAGAAATTGCGATGTGTGAATGTTCGTCAATGATGCCGGGGGTGATGTGCTTCCCAGTGCAGTCAACAATTCTGCCGCCAGAAAGTCCTTTCCCGATACCAACAATCTTGCCACCGCTTATGGCAACATCGGCATCTTCAAGAACACCCTGAGGGCCACATGTCCACACGGTTGCGTGAGTAAGAACGATGCTTTCCTGCTCAGGTATTGAGTCATATCCAAATGGACCAAGCGGTAGTGTAGTAGGCAATGCCATCCGCAGTGTAGAGTCGGGCTTTCCTTTAGCAGGGCTTGATTGTGTATACGGTTTGTCTCTTCGGAGTACGAAGGCAGGCATGGAACCATCAGGTAAAACCAAAGCCCCCTTCATCAAAATGCTATCAACCGAACAGGAGCCGCGAACAGTGCCGCCGATACCTGCGCTATCCATGGTAAGTGAGAACACAAGGCGCTGACCCTCGAGGGTGAGCATGGCGTCGACCTTGATGGTGTCGGTCTTTGCTTGCAGAGAGGGCGACTCAGGTGTTCCTGAGATGTCGAGTGTTACAGGTTGCTGTAATGCCGAAGAGGTTAGCGTCCACGTACCTCGCACATCAACGATTGCTGGAGGTTTCAGGTTGTGTTGGTTTCCGGCCACCACCACAAATTGAATCACGCTGTTGTCATTGAAGAGAGGACCTGACGTGATAACCAGGTTAGCCAATTTGTTTGGTGCAATGGTTCCAACCTGATCTGCAACGCCAACGTACGTGGCGGGAATGGTGGTGATGGCGGCGAGTGCTTTAGCGCTATCCAACCCACGGCGAACGAACAGGCGGAGGTTCTTCAGTGCGACTGACGGGTCTTTCAGACCATGTGGGGTAAATGCAATTCTGCAGCCCACGCTATCGAGCAGTCGAGGATTATCAGCAGCCCAATACCAATGGATCAGGTCTACCAGTCGAACGTCGGCAGCAGTGGCTGGATCTCGAACATCAGGCACATCGGGCAACGAGAGTGGTAGGATCAGGTCTGGTTTTGTTGCCGCCATGTATGGGAGTCGGCGGTATTCCAAACCACTCCCTTTGATCACCAATGTGATGCCTGCTTCGGCTGCGATGCGTTGCCATCTGGCCACGTCGTGTTCATCGTATGCAGTTGCGATGAACCGTTGTTTCGAGGACAGAGCTTGGTAGAGTGCATCGAGTGATAGGTTTACTTCGGGATTTTGCGCTGTTGGTGTAAAACGTGCGTTTGCCGACGCACCGTACCACACAGCGTCCTTGAACGTTTGCCGAAGCAGTGCAATGCTCCCCATGAGCGATGACGGGTACGGTGTTCGTGACGATCCTTTTCGAAAGTCCAACATCTGAGCTGCCCGTTCGCGAAGTACGTGTTCGGCCACGGGGCCAGCCACGAGAGTAGCCACGGCGGCTGATCCTGAGAAGATCCCATCGTGATCGCCGATGCTGGCGGTGCAATAGCCAAGCTTATATGCGGATTCGACGGCCTTATCCGGCAGGCTCAGGGCATCGAGTACGGTGCGTTCTGGTCGCACGGCCTGATTCCAGTGGTGGGCACCAATCGGATGTGGTGTAGTTGGGTTCTCATCTTCCTCGTCTACGTTGGTTTTAGACCCCTGAGCATCCGATCTCCGCGATTGGGAGAGGTCTGCGACATCCATAAATGGGTCAACGAACCCAGGGTACACCCACGCGCCCTTGAGGTCTCTAACATCGGCGCCGACAGGTATTGCTAGGCCGGAGCCAACGGACAGGATGCGGTTATTGCGAACGATCACCACACCATTGGTGATGATGTTTCCGGGTTCGGAAACCACGGTGCAATTGGTATATGCAACCACGCGTTTGGTTGGCGTGTGCAGGCCAGTGATGGGTGCGGTGGTTACCTGGGCCGCAAGGGGGGAGGCGAGGAGGGCGAGGAGGAGGGATGCGAGAAGGTGCATAGGGGTGAAACTTACGGAGAACGTACCGGGACATTAGGTGTCCCGGTACCAACACCGGTACCGGGACACCTAATGTCCCGGTACGTTTTCCCGCATCCTCCCCGAACCAGCCTCCATCTCAGCAACCCGCGCTGCTACTGCCTGAAGGGCCGACCGCTGATGAACTACACCCGCTCCCTGAGCAATGCTGGGCACATTCGGCAGCGGACGAGCTGTTTGCTTAAGTATGCTCTTAACGTCGTGGGGAGTCAAGCTGGGCAGGAGTGCCACCATTTGTGCGACGATGCTCGTTACGATCGGAGCAGCAAATGATGTTCCGTCAACCATTTTGTAGTAAGGCTCGGCGATAAGCTCTTCCGTGATGCGCTCTCGAATGCCAGCACGCAGAAGTCCAACGTCTCTTGCTGTCCACAGTGCTACCGGAACCTTTGTATGTGGAAGCAGTCGCGCCGCCGTGTCAAGCAACATGTCATCAGTCATAGCATCCAATGCACACAGTGCTGCAGCTTCTTCATACTGCTCGGTGTTCAGTAGGATCGGCCCAGGCAGATAGATGGCAGGCGCAATTAAATCGGGCTTCTGCACGCCCATGGCAGTAACCCCGAACGTGCTGTGATACATCTCGTTGTCGTCGTCCAAAAGCGTGTTTTTGTCATCCAAACCACCAACGGCTAAGCCATCTGGTGCGGCCGCTGGTGGGCGAATAGGTGCCTTGGGGTTGTTCCCTGCGGCAGACACTACGGTGATCCCTTCCACCACAAGATCATGCACTGCACGGTTTACCGGATGATCCAAGGTCTGCGCAAGCTCATCTGCGTACACACTGATGTTCACGACTCGAATGTTGTGCTCGGCGGCCAGTTCACCCACTCGATGCAGCGCACGCACGATGACGTCGGTAGTCACTCGGTTCTTGTCATTCATCGCTCGCACCAGCAAAACCGTACTCTCAGGTGCGAGCGACGTGAACATCCCACCCGATAAATAACCACTTCCAACTGCTGTACAGGCAGTCATCGTCCCATGCCAATGCCTGGCCTGCACGGGCACATCAGGGGGCGAATCGAGGTGGATGTCGTGCACGGCATCGATGTACCCAACAATCCTATTCTGCGAATGGGTGAGATCTGGATGAGCTACAAAGTCACTGTCTATCATCGCTACACACACGCCAGCTCCTCGTGCACGTACATCGGCGCGCAGTCGAACAGGCAACGGCAGAACAGGTTTTGCTGCAAGGGGCTCAGGCATGAACAAAGTTAGGCGTGTATGATTCGATGCTCTCAACACAAGCGAACCCGCCGTGGTCGGCGCTCTCGGTTCACGACAAGATGACATGGGCAGGGAGTAGGTCTATCCGTTGATTGAAAGTTTTGCCCGGCAACTTGATTACCTTCGCAAGTCAAGAACATTGATGGAATCGTACGCATGCAAGCAAAGTCTGTGTTTGTGGTTGTAGTGCTACTTGCCGCCTTTTTGAGCATTCACTACACCACCTCCGCACAAATAGATGCAGCAGTTGCTGCCGACTCGTTGACCAACAAAGTGAAACAATTGCAAGCCGATAGCCTGCCTTGGAAGTACAAAGGCATCCTTGGAGCAGGATTCAATGCTGTGCAGTTGAACAATTGGATGGGGGGCGGTCAGAACGCAGTCACCATTCGTGGCCTCTTCCTTGGATCACTTGATTATGCCGAACCAGTGTTTTCCTGGGAGAACGACCTTGACCTTGGCTACTCTCTCACGAAGCAAGGAAGCCAGGAGTTCCGCAAAGCCGATGACCGAATCATCTTTGGCAGCAAAGCGTCGCTCAAACAAAACGATGTGCTCCGATACACTGCTTATGTTGACTTCCGAACTCAATTCTATGTTGGATACGACTACAACGCACCCGATTCAGTTGTTGCTGTGAGCGGCTACCCAAAGATCTCAAACCTTATGGCACCTGGCTACCTGACAGCATCGCTCGGTGCTGAGTGGACGCCGATACCACAGTTCAAGCTACTCGTTGCCCCTATAGCTTCCCGAACCATTTTTGTGTTGGATGATGATCTTGCGGCAATTGGAGCATTTGGCGTGGCTCCGGGAAGCAACATCCAGAATGACATTGGTTGTGTTGTTAATGCGAACCTGGATTGGGAGATAGTGGAAAACGTGATCTGGCGTAACCGACTGAACATGTTCGGCAGATACAGCGACCTGGGGCTTTGGGTGGTAACCGACGAAAACGCCTTTCTAATGAAGGTGAACTCTTTCCTGTCTGTTGGCCTGCTTACCGACATTTTCTACGACCACAAAGTACCCGTCAACCGAGACGATGGTACGATTGGACCGGCAACCCAAATCCGCAATCAGCTTGTGATTGATTTTCGGTATCAGTTTTCGAATTTCGAATAGGGGCGTAGGGGCGTAGGGGATTGGGGTAATGAAGTAACAGGATAGCCATTGAACGGAATTGCGTGGTGTGGCGTGGTGACGATTCTGGTTCTGGCAGGATGTAGTGCCGGAGCACCAGTGCGTGTGCTAGACAAAGGTGCAACCACAATAACAGCGTCGGTGGGAGGGCCCATTGTGCCGCAGAGTTCGCCGGTGGGCTTTATACCGTATGCAACGGCTGGTGTGGCGTATGGTGCAGATAGTGCTCTCACCGTTCATGGCAATGTTCACTTGCTCATGGCTGCAATTGCCGTTCTTGGATTTGATGCAGGAGCGAGTTATCGCCTAGCGGAAGGGGAAGGCTTCGTGCCTGAGCTAACGGCTGGTGCACGGCTCATGTTCTTCACTGATTTTTATGCCTTGAGCAGTACCCGCTTGTACCCAGACGTTACTGTGAATGCAAGCTGGGAAGTGTTCTCGCCCAACACACTGGCCTACCTCGGTGCCCATGCCACTTTTCAGGCATCACCATTCGAGTGGTTCCTGAGTCCAATGGCTGGTGTGCAGATTCCGGTGGGTGATGCCGTAAGTCTGCAAGGTGAACTGATATGGCAGGCAGCAAATGTGAATACGTGCTATGGTGTTTTCGAAGGACAAAGTTCTCTTGGTGGCCAAGGCTCATTGGGTGGGTTTGTAGGAGCAATACTCAGGTGGTAACGATGGATTGCAACGTAGGCTTATCGTTCAGGCACTGTGTATTGATTCTTGCGACACCGTTCATTCTGGCATCGTGTACACTCGACGGATTCATGTTTGACCCAGAGCCCCTTAACAGCTATCAGTTCAGTTCTGCTGTTATACCCGATTCCTTGCGAACAGAGGTGCGCTTTCTTTCGGGGGGGGATACCTTGTACGGTTATATGGTCCGACAGCCTGATTCACTAAGCGTCGATCCACATCCCGTAGTACTCTACCATCACGGCAACAATGAGCATCTGGCTCATTATTGGGATCGAGTAGAGCTGTTGTGGCGATGTGGATTCTCCGTGTTCATCTACGACTACAAAGGGTATGGACTAAGTCAGGGCACATCAGAAAGCGAAGCATCGCTGCTCGAAGATGCCGAGGCGGCGTACCAGGCATTGCTTGCCCTGGACTCGATAAACGCTGCTTTGATAGTGCAGTATGGCTATAGTCTGGGAGGTGTTCCTGCGATTTTCCTGGCAACGCAGCACCCGGCACTTGGTCTTATCACCGAGAGCGCGTACGCCAATGGTGAAGCTATCGTTCAGAGTGGAACACTGCTGGACATCCCTGGAAGGTATGTACTCGAAGGCACTTTCGACAATGTGGGAAGGATTGCTCACGTGAGAACGAAGCTTCTCGTCCTCCATGGCGTCGAAGATGAGTTTATCCCACTGGACCGGCATGCAATTCCTCTGTACAAACGAGCGGAGAATCCCAAGACCTTCATTCAGGTGCAAGGTGCTGGTCATGATGATGTACCGTGGGAGTTTGGGGTGGAGGAGTACATCAACCTGGTCACGGTGTTCGTGCGGGGGTAGGGGCGAGGGGTGTGGTGGCGGCGGAATCAATTGATTTACGGTGGTACCAACGGTGGTACCGGGACAAAAGGTGTCCCGGTACCATTACGTAACATTACCTGTAACATTACCGGGACACCTTTTGTCCCGGTACATTATTGACCCAGCATCTTCCGAAACTCCTCCTCCGAAATCACCCGCACGCCAAGCTGATTGGCCTTCGTGAGCTTGCTGCCAGCATTCGCTCCCGCAACCACATAGGTTGTCTTGCTACTTACAGACCCCGTCACCTTGCCGCCTCGTGCCTCGATCGCAAGCTGGGCCTCGTTACGACTCATGTTTGACAGCTCACCAGTAAGCACAAAGTTCATCCCAGTTAACTCATTCGAAACAGGTACTTCGCTGCGCAAGTTGAATTGGAGCCCTGCTTGGCGTAGGCGGTCCACGATTTCTCTTTCCGTTGGGTCGGAGAAAAAGTCAAACACACTCTTTGCAATTCGTTCACCAATGTCGTTCACAGAACTCAATTCCTCCACAGTAGCAGCAGCCAAAGCATCCACAGTCGGAAAGGCGCGGGCAAGAATCTTTGCAACACCTTCACCTACATAACGAATACCTAGCGCAAACAACACGCGCTCGTACGGCTGTTGCTTACTCTTTTCGATGCCTGCAAGCAGCCGTTCGAGACTCTTTGGCGCCCATCGCTCAAGCGCAAGGATTTCATTTGTTCTCGAGGGTAGACTGTAGATGTCGGCAACAGTTGTCAATAGACCTGCGTTCACAAACTGGTCAATAGCTCGTTCGCCTAGGCCATCGATATTCATTGCATCGCGAGCCACAAAATGCTCCAACCGACGCTTGATTTGTTCCGGACACGATGCGTTCAGGCAGTACCAGTTGGATTCACCTTCTGGACGATGTAGGGGGCTATGGTTGCATGCTGGGCAAGCAGTTGGAAACACCCACGGCTGAGCCCCCTTCAGTCGTTTCTCTAGAATCACTCCCGATACCTTCGGAATTACGTCCCCCCCCTTTTCGATGATGACGGTATCGCCGATGCGAAGATCGAGGTCACGAATAAAGTCTTCATTGTGAAGTGTAGCACGTGCAATGGTGCTACCGGCTAGCAGCACGGGATCAAGCTCGGCAACAGGGGTCACCACACCGGTGCGACCTACTTGTACTGTGATGTTGCGAAGAACTGTTTGAGCTTTCTTTGCTTCGAACTTGTAGGCAATGGCCCAGCGCGGTGCCCGTGCAATGGTGCCAAGTTCCTCCTGCTGTTTGATGCTGTTAACCTTGATTACCACACCGTCAATCTGAAAGGGCAAGGTGTCTCTCTTAGAATCCCACTCTTGAATGAATAGCATCACGTCGTTTACACTTTTACAGACTCTAATGGCTTTGCCTATGGGAAAGCCCAGGAGGCGCAGTGCTTGAAGAGTGTCGAAATGTGTATCGCATGATTCCAAACCCTGAGCCCAGTAGGCCACGAACTGTAGCTTTCTTTTCGC
Source organism: uncultured Hyphomicrobiales bacterium (assembly GCA_964620125.1). Taxonomy (GTDB): domain Bacteria; phylum Bacteroidota; class Ignavibacteria; order Kapaibacteriales; family Kapaibacteriaceae; genus OLB6. Next base: position 12,752 of record CAZUGQ010000026.1, on the reverse strand, counting down.
CACCTCTCGAGGGTCTTTTTGCTTCAATGTGCCAGCAGTTGTGTTCCGCGGATTTGCATACGGCTTATCACCGCGCTCCTCAGCTTCCTCGTTGAGTTTGATGAAGTCGGCGTTGAGCATGTAAATCTCGCCACGAACTTCTAGCTGGTCTGGCACAGAAAGCGTGGCTTCCTGCGATGGGGTGACAAACTGGAGTCTACTTTGTATTGCATGATGCGAGCCCGGAGCACTTTGATCACGCATGGTGATGGACAAAGGCACAGCTTTGATTGTACGAACATTAGCTGTGATATCGTCGCCGGTTTCACCATCGCCACGGGTAACTGCGCGAACGAGATGCCCGTGGGTGTACACCAGCGATAGTGCTACACCATCGTACTTGAGTTCGCACACAAACTCCACGCTTTTACCTTCAACCCCGTTGCGCACGCGGGTAGCCCACTGCTCCACCTCCTCTTGGGAATACGTGTTTGCGAGTGACAACATGGGAGTGGCATGTCGAACATTTGGAAACTCGGCAGTTGGTTTGCCTGCTACACGCTGAGTGGGAGAGTCTGGTGTTATGAGTTCCGGATTGGCGGATTCGAGTTCCTGCAATTCCTGGAGTAAGGCATCGTATTCGCGATCGGATATTTCCGGTCGTGCCTCAACGTAATAGAGATAGTCATGCAGGCGAATCAAGTCGCGGAGTTCTCGGATTCTATCCATGATTCAATATTACGGGAGAGCTTCGAGGAGTTGGTGGTTGGGCGGCTAGAGCAGTAATGGAGGTTTATGCGGTGTGAGGAAGGGTAAATGAACCGGGAGTCCTGCTGGGCCGGTATTGGTACCGGGACAGTAGGACTCCCGGTACCAATCATCGGCACCAATTCAGTATTACAGATCGTTCCCTTGCAGTCGGCGATACCACTATACTTGCACATGAACCTCCTTCCCACCGTTGCAGCTCTCATCGACGGCGAACGGAACGCCGTCGCCAATATGGCCAACACCGCAGCCGTTATCTGGGAATCCATGCCCCGCCTGAATTGGGCCGGCTTCTACATAACAACACCCTCCCCCTCTAGTCCCTCTAGTCCCTCTAGTCCCTCCAGTCCCTCCAGTCCCTCCAGTCCCTCCAGTCCCTCCAGTCCCTCCCTCACCCTCGGCCCCTTCCAAGGCAAACCCGCCTGCATCCGCATTCCATTCGGGCGGGGCGTATGCGGCGCTGCAGCAGCGCGAAAGGAAACCATCATCGTACCCAACGTGGAAGAATACGCTGACCACATCGTGTGCGACGCCAACTCCCGCTCCGAAATGGTAGTACCTATTGTTTGGCAGGGGGCTGTGGTTGCTGTGATAGATCTGGATAGTCCGGATCTGAATCGTTTCACGGACGATGATGCGCGAATGGTGGAGGAGATCGCTGCCCTGCTGGCAGACGGCTGCGACTGGTAGATCAAATACATCGGCAACGAGTCCACGCGACGTCAGCGTTCGTAGCTACTGCGATTGATAGAAGGATAGGGTGATGTCGGGTATTGTGTTACGATTGTTTCATGCATGGAAGGCATGCGTCACAACCTGTCGTATCGCGAGCACTACGGTCCATGCAAGTTCTGATCACTGCGGCTATGTGGCTATCACTACATGCCATAGCCCCCTCCCAAATTCTTCTAACGGAACTGCAGCCAGTTCCTGCTGCCGGCGAACCTGAATGGATAGAAGTTGAGAATCTTGGTGGACAAAACGTTCGGCTTTCAGAGTGGATGCTGTGTGATGCTCGTTCGTGCGTTCGAATACCAGCATCAGCTATGGCACGGGGCATGAAGCAAGAGTCAACCGTCCCGGCACGGGGTAGGCTTGTGCTCACTCGCGACGCAGAGGCACTACTGGAGACACGCACGATTCCTGACCATGTGCCAGTTATTGAATTTGCTCTGCCATCCTTGAATAACAGCACGGAATCAGTGTTCCTTCGAGACGAGGACTCATCGCTTGTAGACTCGATGTCGTATAACATGAAGAAGCATGTGAAGGGTCGATCAGTTGAAAGAACAGGAAGTGAAGTGAGCAACAAGGTTGTGTATGATGAACTCTGGGCCAGCAATCTCTCTGTTGATAGTGCCAGTTGTGGCCTGTTGAACTCGCAGGTCCGACTACCTCGGGACAGGCGCATCGCAGGGATCTACGTCTATGATGCTGATATTGGTATTGGGGTTGTGAATCACGGCCTCGAGGCCCTGCCCGGAACCACTCTTTTTTGCAGAGGTTCGGGAGGCGGGCCAGACCTAGACACAACAACATCAGGTCTGCGTCCTGGTGAGCACTTTGAGTGGCGCATTCCTTTGGCTTCACTTGGCTGGCCTGCGAGGCAGGGGGCTTTGGATCTGCACTTCTATGTTCGTGAGCACGATGACCGCGCAACGAATGATACCCTGCACGTGACGCTCAATCTTCCCCCCCCGGCGGGAATGGTTACCCTTACCGAGATTATGTACGACCCATGGCCGGACATGCGTGATTATGTAGAGATTGCCAACCGTACATCGGATACCATTCAACTGACTGGCTGGATGGTTGAGGATGCAGCAGGGCTTCGGTGCACCGTTTCAACATTGTCAACTCTGGCACCACAAGGCTATGGTGTTGTTAGCTCGGCTGATGATGTACGGGGAATGATGCCTACCGGCCTGCCCGCCATCTGCAACCCGATACTGGATTTGAATGCGAGTGGTGATCGTGTTGCACTGAGAAGTCCGGCTGGCTTCTTGGTTGATGAAGTCTGGTACAAGCCAGAGTGGCATCAACCTGAGTTACCCTCTTCGAAGGGCGTGAGTTTGGAGAAGCTTGACGTGATGCTTTCCTCGAACGCTTCGACCAGTTGGACGTCGAGCGGCGCCCTTCAAGGTGGCACGCCTGGGGCACCGAATAGTGTACGTGCGACTGTTGTGGCAACCTTCGATCTTCATGCGGTGCCGTCGCCCTTTTCATCTGACAGAACATCACCTATTCATCCTACGGTCATCGGGTACAGTCAACCGTTTCGGCATGCCATTGCGAGTCTCAGTATTCGTGAGCCTGACGGCACTCTCGTGCGAGCACTGCTTAACGGAAGTTTTACCGGTGCATCTGGTGCGGTTGCATGGGATGGCTGTGATCATGAGGGGCGGCGTGTGCGGCCGGGCCCATACGTGGCTGTGCTGGAGTGTGTGGATGCTGCAAGTGCGAATACCCATCGTGCGGTATGTATGATTGTGGTTGGGGAGTAGGTGGTTGGGGTCGTGGTTATGGTGTGTGGCAGGTATGAACGTTGTTCATGGCATGTCACGTTTTGCCGTTTTGTGCATACAGGGGTGCGGTGATCACGCTGGATTTGTGGGTTTGTGACCACAGCGCTCTGCCAAGGCGTTGGGGGAGGGGAATGCTGGGAGGTGTGACGATGATTGGTGGTGGTGGCGGGGGAGGAGCCCTTCGGCGGAGCCGAAGGCAAAACACACACCTCGTAAGTTCTTCTTCACTTTGCCACTCCACCTCTCCTGGCTAGCTTCGACCCCTATGCCAACGAAAACACCCAAGGTTCCTGAAGTAAAAACCGCTGTCGCCACTACAGCAACACCGTCAAAAAAACCCGTGGCCAAAAAAACGCGCGTGCCCAAGCCCCCTACTAACAAACCCATCGATTTGTTCGACGAGCGGCTGTACATAAACCGCGAACTGAGCTGGGTGGAGTTTAACCGCAGAGTGCTGGAAGAAGCTGCAGATCATTCACATCCCCTGCTGGAACGACTCAAGTTCCTTAGCATCTTCTCTACCAACCTCGATGAGTTCTTCATGATCCGCGTGGCAGGACTCATGGAGCAGCGCGACCTCGGTGTTACGGAATTGTCGCCCGATGGCATGACGCCGTCCGAACAACTCCGAGAGCTGCGCAACCGACTGCTACCACTCTATCGTTGGCAAAGTGAACTCTACAGAACGGATGTACTTCCGGGACTCGCAAAAGAAGGTATCTACTTCCTCCAGTTCAATGAACTCACGCCAGATGAGCAGCGCGAGTTCCAGGCCGATTTTGCCGATAATGTTATGCCCGTACTCACGCCCCTGGCCTTGGATACGGGACACCCTTTCCCACGATTGCTGAATAGATCACTAAACATCGCCTTCGTGCTCTTCGATGAGGTCGATGGCGAAGAAGAGATGAAGGTGGCTGTCCTCCAGCTTCCGTCAGCACTACCCAGACTCGTCCGAGTCCAACGCTCCTCGGGTATCTACTTCATGCCGCTCGAAGAAATCATTCGTTCGCAGGCCGGTATCCTATTCCCTGGGCTCCGGCTCCGCGAAAGCCATGCTTTCCGCGTTACCCGCGATGCCGATGTGGAGATCGCCGAAGATGAGGCAAACGATCTGATTACAGCAGTAGCCGAAGGAATACGGCAAAGACGTTGGGGTACGGATGCGGTACGCCTGGAAGTCGGTACCGATATGCCAGCCTTCCTGCTCGATGTGCTGGTACGGTCGCTGGAGCTTACGGCAAGCGACGTTTATCACGTAGACATACCCCTGAACCTGCAAGACTACCTCGAGCTGATGAAACTGGAGAAACGTCGGCTCAAGGATGCTCCGTTTACCAGCCGCGTTCTTCCCGAGTTTGCTACCGAAGGACTGAACATCTTCGACATTCTCAAACAAGAAGATGTGATGGTGCACCACCCATTTGATTCGTTCACGAACAGCGTTGTAAAGTTCATTAGCACGGCAGCATCCGATCCAAACGTCCTTGCCATCAAGATCACACTCTACAGAGCCGGCGGCAAGAGTCCTGTTATCGAAGCACTCAAACGCGCTGCCAACAACGGTAAGAACGTTACAGCCTTCGTAGAGCTGAAAGCGCGATTCGACGAGGAGACAAACATCAACTGGGCACGCGAACTGGAGAATAGCGGTGTGCACGTAGTGTATGGTGTGCAAGGACTCAAGGTCCACTGTAAGGTGTGCCTGGTTATCCGCAAAGAAGGCAACAAGGTTCTTACGTATGCACACGTTGGAACTGGTAACTACAATCTCACAACAAGTAGGCTATACACGGATGTTGGGATCTTTACCGGACGGCAAGAGTTTGAACACGACTTCGTGCACTTGTTCAATCTGCTCACGGGGTATAGTAAACACACTGGATGGGAACAGCTTGGCGTTGCGCCAGTTAACCTGCGACAAAAGTTTCTTGCACTCATCGAGCGTGAACAACAGCATGCCTTGGCAGGGGGCTCTGGTCACATCGTTGCTAAGATGAATGCCCTCATCGACCCTCCAATCATCAGAGCTCTCTACAAAGCAAGCATGGCAGGTGTGCGCATCGAACTCATCGTTCGAGGTGTGTGCTGCCTGCGTCCCGGTCTCGAGAACGTAAGTGAAACCATTTCTGTACGCAGTATCCTTGACCGATTTCTGGAACATAGCCGTATCTACTGGTTTGCGAACAATGGTGCTCCCGAAGTGTTTATCAGTAGTGCCGACTGGATGAGCAGAAACCTGGATCGGCGAGTGGAACTGCTGTTCCCAGTGAAGGAGCCAAAGGTTCGCACTGCCCTGAAGGAAATCTTAGACCTCTACCTTGCCGGTGTTGCCAGAGCACGAATTCTTCAGCCAGATGGTTCATACGTGCGTCCCGAAGGGTATGATAAGGAAGACGCATTCCGAGTACAGATGGCACTGCTCAAACGAGCTAAAAAACGATAAACCCAGATGGCTTGCATCCATGCAACGTGCGGGTTCGTCAATCTAGGGGGGGGATGGATGATCGCATGAAAGTACGCTCGTTGATTGCCCGGCGTTACCTAATGCCCAAGCGACTGTCAGTCATCGCTATCATCGGTGCCGTAAGTGTGCTGGGGATCGTGATAGGCACGGCCGCACTGATCATTGTGATGTCTCTATTCAATGGCTTCCGAGGTGTGGCCCGCGATCTTATGATTGGATTTGGTCCACACATTCGCATTCTCCCAGCTCAAGGCACGACGTTCCACAGTATTGCTTCGGTACAAGGGGCTCTGGCACACGCACTGCAGAACACCAACCTGAAGCAATCGGCATTGATGGTAGCACAACACTCCAAGGTGGTACTCATGGCTGGTGGTCGCACCGGAGTTGCCTTTGCTGTTGGTGCAGAGCGTGCTGATCATCCGGTGTTGGCAGGCGCCAGAGAAGCCGTTATCATGGGTTCGTTTCGTTTTACAACACAAGCATTGCCGGCTGTGGTGATCTCGGCAGGACTGGCTGATCAGCTGTTGCTTCACATCGGCGACACGGTGAACCTCTTGTCTCCACGCGCAATCGAACAGTCGCTAACTGGTCTTACACCCCCACGTGGCAGCAAGGTGATCATCGCAGGGTACTTTCAGAGCAATGCTGCACGAGACGTGGATGCCTCACGTATGTATATGTCAATCGAAGCATTAGCCGACGTGCTTCGTGGTCCCGGGCAAACAGAGATTGATGTGCTCGTTCAGAATCCCCGATCGGTACCGGCTGTAGCCCAGTCCCTCCAAACAGCCCTCCAGTCGAGATTGGGTGGCACGGAGAAGATTCGTGTTCTCACCTGGGAAGATGAAAACAGGAATCTCGTGGACACGATGAACCTTGAGCGCATCGGCTCCTTCATTGTCCTAGCGCTGATCGTTCTTGTTGCCTCATTTAACGTGCTTGTATCTCTTACACTCGGTGTGGTAGAGAAGCGACGCGATATTGCGGTGCTGCTCGCAATGGGACTTGCCCCCGCTGATATCCGCACTATCTATCTTTTGCAGGGTCTCACACTTGGCGTCGTAAGCGTTTTAGCCGGTGTGCTGCTAGGCGTTGGCTTGTGCTTGGGACAGATCAACTATCATTGGATCAGCTTTAACATGGCAGAAGGATACCTGGTACCATCGCTGCCAATGGAGATCGTTGTGATGGATGTTGTTCTGGTGGCTGTCGTCGGACTTGCCCTAGCGTCAACGGCGGCTCTCTATCCAGCTTCGCGTGCTGCAAGAACGAATGTTAGCGATGCGATTCGTGTAGAGTAAGAGCTTCAAGCACGTCTATCGTTATCGCATCACAAATGGCATACCCACGTGGCGTGAGTTTTAGATGTGTTCCGGTATCAACGATGTACCCGGCCGCCAGCCACATTGGTAATCGAGACTGCAAAGCAGATCGAACATCAATGCCGTGTGTCTCGTGCAGGTCTGCAAGCGGGAGCCCATCGGCCCGCAGCGTTAGAAAAACATACTCCGTTAACCGTGTCTCCTTGCTCAGCCGCTCTGTGTTAGCGTGCGGCAACTGATTGTTTGCAACAAGCTGAGACCACGAGGTCAGGCTGCGATGATTCCAATACCGTTCGTTACAAAGCAAACCGTGAGCACTTGGGCCAACAGAGAAGTGATCGCGGCCATGCCAGTACGCAAGATTGTGCCGACACTCATACCCAGGCTTGGCAAAGTTGCTCACCTCATATTGCATGTAGCCAGCATCATGGAGCATAGTGCACACCAGCTCATACAATTCGGCATCCTCATCGGCAGGGGTGGGCTTGATTATACCCTTCTGCATGGCGGAGTATAACGGAGTACCACGCTCATATACCAGTGCGTAGGCACTCACATGGTTGGGCTCTAGTTCGAGTAGCGTGAGTAACGTGTGTTCGAGCGACGATGGAGTTTGGCCCGGTAGGGCGAACATCACGTCAACATTCACATTCTCAAAACCAGCCTGTCTTGCAAGCATCACAGCATCTAGCGCCTGCTGTGGAGTGTGGATACGAGTGAGAAAATCCAGCTCTTGCTGGTTTAGGCTTTGGATACCGATTGATAACCGATTCACTCCAGCCTGTCTGTAGCCAATCAACGACTCTCTTGATATCGTGCCAGGGTTGGCTTCCATGGTTATCTCGGACGCGCTTACTGCATTGCCAGGTAGGGCACGAAGGATGGATCGAACCTGCCGTGGTGTGAGCAAGGTTGGCGTGCCGCCACCAAAGAATACCGTCGATGTTTTGGTAGGGGGCTCCGGCAGTAGTGCACTGCGCAATGTAATCTCTTGGAGCACTGACTGAACAAAGGCATCAATATGCGCGGTAGACTCAATGCTATAGAAGTCGCAGTACGTGCACTTGCGTTCACAAAAGGGAACGTGCACATACATGGCTAATCCTTCTGGCCACACCATTGCGCTTGTCACTCCACAACCTTCAAGATCCTGTTCCAGCGAATGTGTGTCGCAGTGTCGGTTGCCGAGGTACCTCGAGACCAGTAAATGAACAAGGGCCTGCCAATCACACATGCATCTGGCAAAGGCCCCCAGTATCTGGAGTCCCAAGAATTTGCTCGATTATCGCCCATTACGAAGATGTGTCCTTGTGGAACGATAAATCGCTGCTCACCGCCCTTGGTAGGTGCGGAAGAAGCCGACAACGGAGGAGCGGGTATCAAGCGGTTGTTTACAGCTATGCCAACGGATGTGAGAACGATGGTATCGCCTGCAATACCAATAACGCGTTTGATGAATGGCTCATCGGGGTAGTGTTGCCGCAGGCTGTCTGGAATGCTGAATACCACAACGTCGCCTCGCTCGATACCGCCAAACCATTTGTGGAGTTTGCTAACAAGGATGTTGTCGCCAACCAGGAGCGTGTTTTCCATGCTGTGCGACGGAATGGTAAACGTGCCAATCACAAATTGCCGAACCAGCAGTGCTGCCACGAGAGCAACGACTGCAGTAACCACCAAGTCGAACAACCGGATATTGGCAAGCCCCTTCCCGGTTTCGGCCATCTTATTTAATGATGGTGAAGAGCCGGCTCCAGCGAACACCTGCAAGCTTTTCGCCGATCGTTGTTGGCATGCGATGTATCTCCTGTAGGCCGTCCGGACGGCGTACGATCACCTCTTTTTCGCTTTCTACGGGCCAGGACCAATACACCATCATTGGTGTACCAACAACATCATGCTCGGGAATGAAACCCCAGAACCGGGAGTCGGCGCTGTTGTCCCGATTGTCGCCCATGCCAAAAACGTAGTCGCGCTCAACGGTATACGACGAAGCAGGTTGCCCATCGATAAGTAGGCGAGCAACATCCACATCATGGCCTTCACGGCGGATGAATGTGGCCCACTCAAAGATGTTTTGGCGGTTGAGTTGAATTACGTCGCCTTCTTTTGGAATGCGCATCGGACCCCAATCATCGCGAGTGAAGCCGCGTCCAGGTGGAAAGGTTTCGTACCGTGTTCGCTCAACCTCCAGGATGCGTTCTTCTGGTGTTAGGTCGCGGAACTTGGCATGTTCAGGCAGCTTAAACTCTTTGCCGTTTACCATCACCTTACGGTTGATGATCTGCAGGGTATCGCCAGCAACAGCAACACATCGCTTTAAGTAGTACTCAAAATTGTCGGCTGCAACTTGATCTCTGTTACCGGGGAACACAAATACGATCACGTCACCCTGCTTTGGAGCAACAATTGGCGGAAGTTTGTAGTAAGGCAGCGGGATGTTGAAGAATGGAATGATTTGCGGAGTGCTGGGTCCGTAGATGGCCTTATTCACAAACACATAGTCACCAGCAAGCACCGTGTTCTCCATTGACCCCGTTGGCACGGTAAACGATGCCAAGGCCAAGCCATTCACGATGGTTACAACACTGAGTGCCCAAACGATGGTTTTTACCCACGACCATACGTGTTCCCCCAGCGTTTCAGGTTTTTTTTCGTTGGCCTTGCGCTCCCGGCGCGCTTTCATCCATTCGATGAGGTTCATGGTGTTGGGTTGATTGTGCAGAGTAGAGGGTGACGATTATTCAATGGAGAGAACGGCAAGAAATGCTTCCTGAGGTATTTCAACGCGGCCAACCTGCTTCATGCGTTTCTTACCTTCCTTCTGCTTTTCGATCAGCTTGCGCTTGCGCGAGATATCGCCTCCGTAACATTTGGCCAGCACATTCTTACGCATGGCGCTTACGGTTTCACGTGCGATGATCTTGGCTCCGATGGCAGCCTGAATGGCAACCTCAAACATTTGTCGTGGAATCAGTTCCTTGAGCTTCGCGCACAGCTTCTTCCCCCAGTCATAGGCTTTCTGGCGATGCACAATACTGGACAGGGCATCCACCGGTTCACCATTTAGAAGGATGTCCATGCGCACAAGCTCACCTGATTTGTAGTCGCTGTATTCGTAGTCGAGCGACGCATATCCACGGGTGTTGCTTTTAAGCTTGTCGTAAAAATCAAACACAACTTCGGCTAAGGGCAACTCAAACGTCATGTCTACTCGATCGGCACTCAGATACGACTGACCGATCATTGTGCCTCTGCGATCGATGCACAACTTCATGATTGCGCCGATGTATTCCGTTGGGGAAATGATCTGCGCCTTGATAAAGGGTTCTTGAATGTCGGCCATTAAGCTTGGATTGGGCAGCTGCGATGGATTGTCTACCCACAATTCCTCACCCTTGGTGGTTAACACGCGGTACCGCACGTTGGGCACGGTGGTAACGATGGTCTGATTGAACTCTCGTTCAAGGCGTTCCTGCACGATTTCCATGTGCAGCAAGCCCAAGAAGCCGCAGCGAAATCCAAAGCCCAGTGCACTTGATGTTTCAGGTTCGTAGGTGATGGCAGCATCATTCAGTGTGAGTTTGCCAAGTGCCTCCCGCAGATCCTCGAAATCGTCGCTATCTGCGGGGTAGATGCCACTGAACACCATCGGCTTCACCTCACGGAATCCCTCGATGGCTTTTTCGCATGGGGCTTGGGCATGCGTAACGGTGTCGCCAACCTTCGTGTCCTGCAATCGCCGAATTGCAGCGGTAAAGTAACCAACGTTGCCAGCCTCGAGCACCTTGGTGCGTTGCCGTGTCATGAACAGTACGCCAACTTCATCGAGTTCGTAGTCCTGACCGGTGTTCATGAATCGGATCTTATCCTTTTCACGCATCACACCATCAAAGACGCGAACATTTACCACAACTCCGCGGTACGGATCAAAGATGCTGTCGTATATCAGTGCTCGCAATGGTTTGTTCGGATCCCCAGCGGGTGGTGGCACTCGGGCGATTACGGCTTCAAGGATCTCGTCGATCCCAATTCCTGCCTTTGCTGATGCAAGTATCATTTCTTCTTCCTTGCATCCAATAAGGTCCATCACCTGTTGTTTCACTGTTTCGATGGTGGTAACCGCTGCGGGAAGGTCGATCTTGTTGATCACGGGGATGATTTCAAGCCCTTGATCGATGGCCATGAACAGGTTGGAGATGGTTTGTGCTTCAACGCCCTGCGTGGCGTCAACCACAAGCAAAGCCCCCTCGCAAGCACTTAAGGATCGAGACACTTCGTAGGAAAAGTCAACGTGGCCCGGAGTATCAATAAGGTTTAGCTTATAGGTGATGCCATCGTTGGCCTTATAATCCATCTGGATTGCATGCAGCTTGATCGTGATGCCCCGCTCTTGCTCCAGAGGGTTGTCGTCCAGAATCTGATTGTACGTCATCTCCCTTGCAGTCACTCGTCCGGTGCGTTCCAGCAGCCGGTCAGCCAGGGTGCTTTTCCCATGGTCTATGTGGGCGATGATGCAGAAGTTTCGAAAGTGTTGCATGAACGTATGGGTGTGGGCAGCAGAATTGCAGCCAAGCCACAAAAATACCGAAGGCAGCGTTGGCCACGGCACAAACGGGTGTGTGAGCGCCAGATTTTTACAGGTTAATACGCCCGAGCAAACAGAACTCTGCGTGTACTGGGATTACCGGTGCGTATACATGTGCCGACCTCTTCGGCGGAATCCAATGGGATGCAACGAATGGTGGCCTTTGTTTCTTCCTTGATGAGCACCTCCGTTTGTGTTGTGCCATCCCAATGTGCGCTCACAAAACCACCTTTGTTCTCGAGTGCGTCCACAAACTCCTCCCACGTGTCTACTGTGGTAGTGTGTTCATCGCGAAATGCGAGGGCGCGATTGTACAGGTTCTGCTGAATTTCATCGAGAAGATGTTGCAGGTATTCAGCAAGTCCCTCCAGGGGCACATTGTTCTTTTCCTTGGTATCTCGCCGTGCAACTTCGATGGTTCCGTTGGCAAGGTCTCGTGCTCCCAGACCCAGTCGAACGGGTATCCCAAGCTTTTCGTACTCAGCAAACTTGTAGCCCGGTCTGTCCTGCTCATTGGTGTCAATCTTCACGCGAATGCCAAGCCCCCTACATGCATCTGCAATGCGATGGGCGGCGTCGGCGAGTTCGGGAAGGGGCTTTGGAATGGGCACGATTACCACTTGTATTGGTGCAATGCGGGGGGGGAGCACCAGGCCATCGTCATCGCCATGAGCCATAACGAGCGCACCCATAAGGCGAGTGCTTACTCCCCATGAGGTTGCCCATACATACTCCAGCGAGTTGTTGCGTGTGCTGAACTGCACATCAAAGGCTTTAGCGAAGTTTTGTCCTAAGAAGTGACTGGTGCCGGCTTGCAAAGCCCATCCATCCTGCATGAGAGCTTCGATGCAGTACGTTTCGTCGGCACCGGCAAAACGCTCATTCGGTGTTTTCAAACCGCGCACCACGGGTAGTGCCATCCAGTGTTCAACGAAGGTAGCATAGATGTCAAGTATGCGTTCGGCCTCGGCAATGGCTTCTTCGCGAGTTTCATGGGCGGTATGTCCTTCCTGCCAGAGGAACTCCGCCGTTCGCAGGAAAAGTCGGGTACGCATTTCCCAGCGTACAACGTTCGCCCACTGGTTAATCAACAGAGGAAG
>CAZUGQ010000025.1:8590-36283 GCA_964620125.1 uncultured Hyphomicrobiales bacterium | reverse complement strand
GCGTTCGTCCTGAGCCAGGATCAAACTCTCCGTTGGATCGTTTGATTCCATTGTTGTTTGTCCCGGCTATTCACGCATTGTCTCATCTCTCCTCCAACCCGTAGGCTGGATTCGTGACGGGGGTAGGTTGTGTGTTACCTACCCAGTTGTTCTGCTTCCCGTTGTCAAAGAACACCGCGAAAAAAAGGGCCCAACCGAGGTTGTTCCCTTGTCCCTAACCGGAGTTTCGCGCGTCAGGGAAGGCAAACATACGGTAATCTGCAGTTTTGACAAAAGGAAATGTTACGCACACTTCGTGGTGGACAAGTGCTGCTACACGTACCGGGACAATAGGTGTCCCGGTACCAATGCCGGGTTTTGGTACCGGGACACCTATTGTCCCGGTACCACTATCCCCTCCATCACTTCACATCAAACTCCATCTTCACCGTAATACTGGCCGTCTTCTGCCTACTAGTGGTGTTAAACGCTCCCCCCCACGTGTACTCCTCGTCGCTGTTCTGAGCCGTGATCTGGAAAATGCCCATGTCGGCCCGACGTAAACTGCCAAGCCGACCTCCAGCTTTCTCGGCTACCGCAGTCGCCCTCTCCTTGCCATCCTTTGCTGCATTCTTTAATAGATCAATCTTTAACTCTCCAAGCTTGGTGTAATAGTAGCGTGGCGACTGCGAAGTAAGCTCAATTCCCGTATTCAACAATTCCGAAATCTCCCGGCTTAGCTGCTCAACCTTGCCTACGTCCTTGCTCTCAACTCGTACAGATTGCGTTAATCGATAACCGTCAAACTCATCTATCCATCGGTTGTTTATCTGAACAGAACGATACTCCTTGCGAATGTCTACGGCATCGAACACAACCTCATCCCCACGTAACCCATGATCCCTTAAATACCTCTTCACAACCTCTGCATCCGATTTGATCATCGGATATGCTTCACTGATCTGCACTGCCTTGCGCTCAAACTGAGCCCCCCACACAATTAGATCACTCTCAAAATCCTTCTGCGACAACCCAGTCACGTTGATCTTCTCCATCGCTGGATGCGTCTGCTCCCATGCCGATCCAAGTATCCATGTTCCAATAATCACGGCCAGACTGATGGCCAAGGCTGATATCGTCCGTGGTTCCACAATATGCTCCATGAAAGTGATGAAGAGAACTCACAAGATACTCAGCCTCTGCCTGCAGCCAAGGGCATTTTGGTATTTTTGCACGACTGCACCGAAGACAACGCCTACCTCAGCCCCCTACTATGTCCAAATTCCATTCCATTCTCCTGGTCACGTCGGAAGTTTATCCATTCCTCAAGACCTCGGAGTTGGCCGACGTTTGTTATGCACATGCCTTGGGGACGCGGGAGGTTGGGCACGATATCCGCGTAATGATGCCGAAGTATGGCTTCATATCGGAACGGAAAAACAGAATCCACGAAATCAACCGACTGCGCGACCTTCCAATCCCAGTTGGAGCCGAGCCGTCGCTGGCTACCGTCAAGTCCAGTTCCATTAATAACCCACGCGTCAAAGTCCAGGCATACATTACAACCAATACCAATTATCTGGATGCCAATAAGGGTGTACTGGTTGACAATGCCACCGGCAAACCGTTCCCCGATAACGATGAACGTTTCATCTTCTTCAACCGCACGGTCATCGAAACGTGCCTGCTCCTTGGCTGGTTCCCAGATGTGATTCAATGCGTGGGCTGGCAAACGGCCCTCCTCCCGGCATACCTGCGCACTATATATGCAAACGAGTTTCGGAAAACCAAGATCATCCAAACCATCACATCCTTCGACGAACAAGGCGTATTCGGTGTACGCACCATCGCTAAAACTGGTCTGCCAGAAGAAGCCGCCGAAGCTCTGCGGTACAAAAACAAGACAAACTTCCTCCGAGCTGGCATCACCTATGCAGATGCGGTAACCACCCTTTCGCCAGGCTATGCTGCAGAACTTAACGCAAATAAGGAATGGAAAACTAACTGGGCCCCTCTCTTGGGGAAGGGGGCTTCGGTTACGGGAATTCCTCATGGTGTTGACCTAATGCAGTGGAATCCCAAAACAGATCCATTCCTTCGGTCCAAATTCGACGCGTCGGAACTGGACAAGAAGGTGCGCGTTCGAGAACAACTGCAACGAGCAGCCGGACTCAAGGTGGATGGCTCCACCGTCGTTGCCACATTCATCGGTCCAGTTACAGAACCGTATGGAGCTGATATCCTTGCCGAGGCTGCACCAGCACTAGTGAAAGAAGGTGTACAGGTATTGGTCGCAACCGACGTGCCAACAGACCTCACTCGCCTCTTCGATGCACTTGCCAAAAAACACCCGGGCATGGTGAGCATGAAAACGGGTATTGACGAAGAATTCGTCCACAACGCCATTGGCGGCTCCACACTACTGCTCAAACCTTCACGCACAGAGGCAAGTGGTCAGTATCAGCGTTGCGCCCTGCTGTACGGTACTATACCAGTGGTTCACGTTACAGGGGGTATCGCTGAAGGGCTTACGGACGTGAACACCAAAACAGGTACTGGCAATGCCTTCCTGTACAAAAAAGCCGACGACAAGAGCTTGATTGCTGCTGTCAAACGTGCAGTGGCAGCATACCGCGAACACGAGATATGGCAAGCCATCGTCGGCAACGCCATGAGTACCAACGTGAGCTGGTCCCTCTCGGCCAAACCATACGATGAGTTCTATCGTAACCTGGTAAAGGACGGCAAGTAGGCGTGTTACCAATGTGTGTTCGTCCATTGGCGCTGCCTCTGTTGGCGGCGCTTGCCGTGCTTGGACTCTCGGCCTGTAACGACAAGGCAACAGACATCGGTGCAGTTCTCGTGCCGGGCACGGATACAGTGTATACTATCACGTCGGCCGACAAACCCTTACTTGATACCCTGCAAACTCTCACGCAGCGAGTGCCCCTGTTCAACAGCCAGTACGTCCTTTTTGGAAAGACGTTCGACTCGGAAGCTCGACTGTTCATCGAATTCCTCAATTATCCATCGCTTGGAGATTCGTCAGCCTGGCACGTTGTGGAAAGCCACCTTCAGGTAATCCCTCAGGCGTATGTTTTTGGTGACACGCTCAACACCACCATCGGCATGCGAGGATACAATCTGAGTAAAGTCTGGTCAGCACAGGCCACGTGGGACAGCATCTGGGCTCCAGATGGATCCACGGATTATTACTCCACGGCATCACCACCTGTAGTCGATGCATCGATTTCAATTACGAGTGTTGACTCAATCAACTACATACCATTTGATGTGAATGCCACCAGGAACTGGCTTGTTGCTGGTGCAGACTCCGCTACCCGCGTGAACACGTTGTTTGGCTTTGTATTGCTCTCCACCAATACGAGCAGCATCCGGCAGTTCCGTAATCTGAATGGCCAATCGGAAGTGCTGCTTTTACGCGTAATCACACAACACAAGGATAGTGCCCTGCCCGATACGAACTGGTTGCGCGGTGCTGTTGCCTGTTTTGTGGATTCCCCCCCCGCACAGCCAGATGAGCTTGTGGTGCAGGGCACTCGGATTCATCGCAGTAGCATCACTGCACATATAGACAGTTTGCCCGAGTATGCAATCATTGTTGGTGCCACGTTTGTGGTTGAGCTGGACGAAGTTCGAAGCCAGATCGGATCGCTCGGACCTGACGAACTTCTTCAACTCACGTATACGGCAGCCGATGGCTCGCTTTTCCGATATACCGCAAGGATCAATGAGAATCGGCAGTATGTGTTCGATAACATTAGTGCTGCGATTCAACGGATACGTAGTGATGGCGGCACTGGAGCGTTGGTACTCTACCCAGGCAGCCAATACGAAACATGGCGCATGAATCGGTTGGTCTTTCATACGGAGGCAACCGATTCCAGCAAGAAGCCCAAGCTCACGATTTTGTACACTGTTCCCACGGTGTTCCAATGATGGTCAAGGCCACTTGGCTTTGCCTAGCTCTTTGTGTGCTTGTGCCATCAATGGTCCATGCCCAAGGCGGATCGAACTATAGTGCCTTGGGTGTTGGAGACATTCGTCCCTGGGTTGGGGGAATGTATGATGCCATGTCTGGGACGTCGATTGCGATGCCCACACCACATGGCATCAATACGGTAAATCCAGCTCTCCTTGGCTATTCCCCTACAACTCGTCTGCAGGCGGGCTATCGTTTCAACCAGGCAGTCATCACCGACGATGTTTCTTCCCTCCGGCAGAATAATGGTAGCCTAGATGGCCTGCTTGCCATGTTCTCCGTTGATACTGCTCAAGGCTTTGGTGTATCCGTTGGCGTGCTGCCATACTCGAAAGTCAGTTACCTGGTTACTCGAGCAGTGACCACCGAGGTTGACGGCAACACCATCGAGGGTATTAGCCAACAGCTTGGAGAAGGTGGTGTAAGCCAACTGCAGATTGGTGCTTCCGTTCGATTGTTTGGTGCACTGCGGTTAGGCCTTCAGGGCTCCGGACTGTTTGGGATTCTCACGTATACTGACGATACGCAATTGGGCGGACTGTACTCCGAAGTATACTCCTCACAGAAGTACGACGTGCGAGGTATGATCTTCAAGGCTGCCATGTACTGGGAAGGTCCAGGGGGCTTGGGCGTTGGTGGATTTGCCTCGTTGGGCACCAAGGCAAGCAACTACATTACACGCCGCGCCTCTGGTGCCGTGTCTGGAAATTTTTACTTCGACACAACGGAAATCTCAGAAACCTCATCCGACTTACCAACATCCTTCGGCGTAGGCATCTCCTACCCCATAGGCTCCGGACGGTTTGGTGCAGATGTTCGAATGGCAGACTACACGAACGTTACCGTGAATAACAGGCTTGATGCAGCCTACACCACGTCGCTACGAACAAGTATCGCCTATGCCCACTATGGCTCACAGTCACCAGTGGCAACATTCTGGAAGCGCATCGGATGGTATTTCGGCGCTGGATACGAAAAACTGTACGTTACCTTTCAGGGCGACGACATCCTTGAGTACAGTGGCTCCGGGGGCATATCCTTTCCCTTGGGCGGGAATGCGATGGTTGATGCTGGCATTATCGGTGGTGTTCGCGCACCCTCAACACTTGAGGGGCTCACCGAATACTTTGGTCGGCTTACCATAACGGTGAGCATCGGCGAAACCTGGTTCAAGCCTTTTGCACGCGATTGATAATGGATGTTGTTGACCGCCCTTCCAGAAGAGGAATGATGACAACGCGGCCACCACTGTTCTCGACAACATCGGCTCCCACCACCGTATCGCGAGTGTAATCCCCCCCCTTTACCAGGACGTTAGGCATCAGTGCCGTTATCACCTCAATTGGTGTATCGGCAGCAAAGGGTACCACATGGTCTACGGATCGCAGCTCGGATAGAACAAGCAGCCTGTCTTGCAGCGAATTCACGGGCCTATCCTTACCCTTGAGCCTCTGCACGCTGTCGTCGGTGTTCACACCTACGATAAGCGTTGTGCCTAGGGCACGAGCCTGTTTGAGATACGTTACATGGCCGGCATGAAGAATGTCGAATACACCATTCGTGAACACGATGATGTGGCCGCTTTGCCGTAACTCTGCACCAAGCAGGGCCAGCTCGTTTACCGACGTTACCGTCATGTTCGCTCAGCCATGTGCAGTTCATCCTCCCGAACAACCTCGGCAAGAGTTTTCTGCGTTATGCTCACGATGCCAGGTTCCCCAACAACAACACCAGCAGCCATGTTGGCAAGGGTTGCGGCCTCCTTTACGGATGCCCCACCGGCAATGCAGGTAGCCAGCGTTGCGATTGCTGTATCGCCGGCACCAGAAACGTCTGCCACTCGGCGTGCCTTGGTTGGTACCGAGCTTACCACACCAGGTTCTTCAAACAACATCATGCCCGCCGAGCCAAGAGTTATCAGCACATTCGGGCACTGCAAGCGTTCCTGGAGTTCACGGCCTGCCTGCACCACATCATCAGCCGTGGTTAATGGTCTGCCCAACACATCGGCAGCCTCCTTGCGATTCGGCTTATAGAGAAACACTCCCTGGTAAGCGTGCAAGGCTTGGCGCTTGGGATCAACCAGCACAGGTATGGAACGTTCGTTTGCCAATGCTACAACAGCAGAGATGAGTTCATCGGTAAGGAATCCTTTGTCATAGTCCTCAAACACGATGGCCGACAACCTTGGTCGAGCTTCCAAACCATCAAGTACAGCCCGTACCACCCGCTGGTCCACGAGTGCTCGAGTTTCGCGGTCAAGCCTTAACAACTGCTGATTGTTGCCGATAACACGCGTCTTTACGGTCGTAGGTCGGTTGGCAACCGAAATCAAACCCGACGCATCCAGCCCTTCTTCCTCTGCAATGCGAACAAGCATTCTGCCGGAGGAGTCACTACCTACCACACCAAACAGAATCGGCCTACCGCGCAACCCGCGAATGTTGCTCGCCACGTTTGCAGCTCCGCCCAGATGGAAGCTCTCATCATCGATATCCACTACAGGCACAGGGGCTTCAGGAGAAATCCGCGATACGTTGCCCCAGAAGTACCGATCAAGCATAACGTCGCCAAGAACAGCTATCTCGGCCCCCTCGGCTGCTGACAGGATGGCCCGCAGCCTGTCTGAAGACACATGCACCATCTTACGTTGAGCTTCCTGCTGATGTTGGTGCCGGCCTACCAGCGAGCTGGCTGTCGAGAAGAAAGAGTGCTGTACTATCACTGCCAACCAGATTCAATCGGTCAACGAGTTCCGTTACCTGGGCCTCTTCTTCTACCTGTTCGTTAATGAACCACTGCAGCATGATCTGCAGCGGAAGATCTTTTTCCTTCATGGCCAGTTCGTACAGCTCGTTGATCTTTTTCGTCACCCGTTCCTCGTGCTTGAGCACCTCTTCGAAACAGTGTAGGGGGCTCTGGTACGTACTGGTAGGAGCCTCAAGTGCCCGAAGTACTACACGCCCACCCCTATGATGCAAAAAGCCGTACAGCTTCATGGCATGCAGTGTTTCTTCCTGCCACTGCATTTGCATCCAGTGGGCAAAACCATGCAGGTTGCTTTCAGTAAACCACGCAGCCATTGCCAGATACTGGTAGGCACTTTGGAACTCCACCTGAATCTGGTCGTTTACGGCTTCGGCGAGCGGAGCAGCTATCGACATATTACCCTCGTGTGATGAACCACGAACTTACCGATTTGCGGTACATTGCATCCCCACTCGAAACAGCATTTGTCATTATCACCTCGTTCAGCACCATGCACAGCTTCGCCCGCACAACTCGCCTTCGGCTTTCGAACATTGAATTCTATTCCTACCATGGTGTTCATAATGAAGAGCGCCAGCAGGGTGCCCGATATCAAGTGGATGCAGAGGTGGAATACGACGCTACAAAGGCTGTGGTGAGTGACGATTTGAGTGACGCACTCAACTACGAAGAGGTACTGTTCCGCATCAATGAACACATGAATGGCGAACCATACGAACTGATTGAAACGTTGTGCTTCGACATTGCCGTTTCCATCCTGGAATCGTACCCCATTGTTAACGCCGCCACCATCAGAGTTCGGAAACTGCATGTACCAATACAGCAAGTGCTTGACTTTGCAGAGGCCGAGATTACTGTACATCGAAACCGATGAAAGAACATAGCGTGTTGCTTGGTCTTGGCAGCAACATCGAGCCACGCATTCAGCGAATCAACGAAGCCATCGGCGTTATCACTGGCCACCTGCTCTCCGATGCCATTGTATCCTCTTTCTACGAGACCGAGCCCGTTGGCTACACGGAGCAAGCATCGTTCATCAACGCTGCCGTGTGTGGATTCACGAGTGCAGAGCCCCATACCATCTTTCAACATGTGAAGAACTTGGAGAGGTCATTGGGCAGACAGCAACGTGAACAATGGCATGAACGAGAAATTGATGTCGACATCATCCTTTTTGGCACCGTGCACATCGAGGGTGCCAACCTGTGGATTCCGCACCCCCGGTTTCGGGATCGCGCATTCGTGCTGGTTCCTGCAGCAGAGGTCGCCCCAAACATGGCCGATCCCGTTACCGGACGCACGATCGCAGAACTGCTTGCCGCTTGCACCGATGGTGCGTTGGTAACCAAGTTGCCCGCGCGATGAAGATTCCAGAACATATCGTTGAACAGGTTAAGGCCAACGCTGATGTGGTTGAGGTTATTGGAGCACACGTACAACTCGTGCACAAGGGACGCAACTACGTGGGCTTGTGCCCTTTCCACAAGGAGCGAACGCCCTCATTCAACGTAAACCGAGAGCGTGGCCTGTACAAGTGTTTTGGTTGCGGCCGCAGCGGCGATGCCATCACGTTTGTGCGCGACTACCTGCACATGGACTTTGTTGAGGCAGTGCGGCATCTTGCTGCACAACTGCACATCGTGATTCCCGAGGAAGAAACAGAGGATCCAACAGGTGAACATGCTCGGAGAGATGCAGCACGAAAGGCCCTCGTAGAAGCTGTGGAGTACTACCGAACGGTACTCTCTACATCCGATGGCACTCCGGCTCGAGCGTTCTTTGCACAACGTGGCTTCGGTGCCGACATTATTGAGCGGTTTGCCCTGGGTGCTGCACCTGCCGGCTGGGATCACCTTCTCAACCACCTGGTAGAACGAGGCTTCACACAGGAACACCTAGACGATGCCGGACTCATCATTCGTAAAGATGATGGCAAGGCCTACGACCGCTTTCGTGGAAGGGCCATGTTCCCCATCCGCGACCATCAGGGAAGGCCCGTTGGCTTTAGCGCCCGCATGATTTCGCAGGAACCCGATGCCCCTAAGTATGTAAACTCTCCTCAGAGTGTGGTGTTCGACAAGAGTAGAGTGTTGTACGGACTGGACCTTGCCCGACGAACTATCGCCGAACGAAAAGAAGCCATGCTTGTAGAAGGCCAAGCCGATGTGATCTCTCTGCACCAGGCTGGTTTCACTCAGGCAATCGCTACGTCGGGAACGGCACTAACACCTGAGCACCTTGCACTCATCAAACGTTTCGCGCATACGATCGTGCTGGTATTCGATGCCGATGCGGCTGGCCAAAAGGCCATGACAAAGGCCATCGAACTGGGCTTGGCTTCGGGTGTTGATGTTCGATGTGTTGAGCTACCACCAGGTGAAGACCCCGATAGTCTTATCCGCAGTCAGGGGGCTCAGGCAATGCAGCAGGCTCTGGAGTCGGCCATGCCGTGGATGCAGTACCAGACGGAACGATTTCGAAGAGCAGGATTTCTTACTGACCCCGTTCGACAGAGCAGTGCTGTGCGAGAGATGTTGCGCTGGATTACTAGTGTGCCAGACAAGATTCAACATCCATTTCTCATTCGCGAACTTGCCAAACGGTTCGACATAGCGGAATCGTTGCTGCTCTCGGAAACCAGCACGGTACACCCACAACGTCGCCAGCAACCCACCTCGCAGTCCGCACCAACTGCCCAGCACTCTGCTGCACTAAAACCGAAGCCCCCTGCCATCCTTGCCGCAGAACGTACGCTTCTGTCTGTTGCGCTCACTGTTGAGCACGGCCTCACGGATCTGCTGAATGTTTTTGAGCTTGATCCCGATGAACTCGTAACTGCCTTGGCACGCTCCGTGTACAGCCGTATCCTGGTTGCTGCCGAGGAGCATCACGATGTGGCAGCATACTTGCTGAATTCAGCGGAACTGGAACAGCATGAACGAGCAATTGTAGAGGATGTGTTACGAGCCGCAACCGAGCCAAGTGCGCGATGGAAGACGTTCGACGTTGAACTCCCGGAACTCGAAACGCAACGGCTGATCAAGGACGCAATCTGCCAGCTCCGTGCGTATAGGATTCAGATGGAGATCGAGCATCGCAGGCAAGAACTTGAACGCACAACCGATGCCGAAGCCCAACGTGTGCTTCAGCATCACATTTTTGAACTCGTGCTCAAGCGGCAGAACCTTCTCAAACTCGCCGAAGAACCCGTGAGGTAAACTACATGGCACGGCAACGATTTCGGCTTGGCGTTCTACTCGGATGTTTGATGCTGGCCCTGGTGCTGTGGGGCTTCGTTACGCTTACCCGCTACTACGAAGCCGAAGTACCCATCCCACTCACCGTCGTGCCACCACAAAACCAGGCCTTGCTCTCTACCGTGCCGGAAGAACTTACTGTAACAGTACGTGGAACAGGACTTCAGATTCTGAACCTCATGTACCTAACTCGTACCGCTTCGTGCGAAGTTGACCTTGCAAAACTGCTGGCTACAACACAAGGAGTGTACACTGTAGAACGTGAGCACTTTGTACGTGGACTTAAAACACCTGATCCGGTACGCATCCTTAGCGTGTCGCCGGCAAGTGTAACCATGGCTACTGGTGACCTGCACGTTAAGACTGTTCCTGTTGAACTGCGTACCAACATTGCCATGCGTAATGGCTTCGTGATGGTAGGCCCACCCATGCCAGAACCACCGATGGTGGAGATACGAGGTACGCAAAGCGTGGTGAATCGCATAGACAGCTGGCCTTCGCAAAAGCTGTCGCTAGCAGATGTGCATGCACGTGTGAGCGAAGTGGTAAACATGAGCGACTCACTTAAAACGCTCCTCAACGTTGTCCCCCCCCGTGTGCGTGTACATGCCAACGTTCAGCAGTATGCAAGTGTGGATCTGGCCGACGTTCCGCTTGAGGTAACCGAAGGTACCGTACTAGTTGTTCCTTCGCGGGTTCGCGTTGTGCTGGGCGGCGGTGTGGATGAGCTGGCGAATGTTTCGCCGCTGGATGTTCGTGTTTCGGTGCCTGCTGGAATCCGCGGTACGGTAACACCACAAGTAACGGCACCGCCTTCAGTTCAGGTCCTTGCCGTATCACCAGCGTGGGTTCGAGTGATGAACATGGCATCGCCATAACTCAGAAACCGATAGCCAGAGGATATGGCCTGCGCATATACCTCCTTCCATCGGGGGCCAAGCAAGGTGGCAACCAACAGTAACAACGTACTTCCCGGTTGATGGAAGTTCGTAATGAGTCCGCTGGCTACCCGAATCCTCGCTCCGGGAGCTAGCATCAATGCGGTTTCTGCAACCAGGCGTTGCGAGCCGGAACCTTGCATCCAGTCATGGATGGTCCACCACGCAGATGGTACGTCCACGCTGGCCAGCATGTGATCGTAAGCAACAAACTGCGGCACAACCCGTGGCTCGCTGTTCAACGAAGCAATACCCTTCAGATGCATGGCTCCTAGCCAATACAGGCTCTCGAGCGTGCGCATGGCTGTGGTTCCCACTGGAAGCACGTAGGGGGCTTTGCCAGAAACAGCATCGGCTATGCGTTCCACATCGGTGATTGAAATCTCGATGCGCTCACGATGCATTGCATGACTGCGAGCGTCTGCTACGTCTACCGGCCGAAACGTACCCATCCCAACATGCAGGGTAACACGTGCCGTTTCTACACCAATGGCCTGCATTCGCTCCATGAGGTGTGGAGTGAAGTGCAAACTTGCCGTTGGCGCAGCTACACTTCCGTTGTGTGCGGCAAACACAGACTGATAACGTTCACGATCCTGAACAGTATCCTCACGATCGATATACGGTGGTAATGGTACATGGCCAATTGCTTCTAATGCAGAGGCCAGCGTGTTCCCATTCCGCGGCGTAATGCGAATGGTTGCTTCCATGCCGTGCCGGTTCAGCACCTCCACATCGAGTGTGCCTCCTGAATCGCGGAGCATCATCCCTGCATGAACATTACGTCCGCCAATCATGGCATGCCATATCGATGCATCGGTTAACGCCAATGCCACCTGGGGATCGGCTGTTGGCGTTACGGGTTCGTTAAGTAGCACCTCGACCGCACCACCGGTGGGTTTGCGCAGAAAGAGTCGTGCCGGCACAACACGTGTGTCATTGACAACAAGGCACACGGAGTTACTCACCTTGGCAAGGACGGTGGGCAGGTTGCGCATGTGGGTATCTGCCCAAGCCCCCTGCTCATGATCACAGACTAGCAGGCGCGACGCATCACGCTCCGCAAGTGGCAGCTGGGCAATCGCCTGCTCAGGCAACTCGTAGGTAAAGTCGGCCATGCGCAGTGCGGGTACCGATCCGCTGCTTGTTTGGCTTGTATTTTCGAACTCTTCGTGTAACAACACCTAATTCCCGACGTACGAGGCGCCTGCTTTACCACTTGGAGATAGCACCATGCAAGATACCCCTACCCAATCATCACTACCGCCCGTACCTCCACCACCAGGATTGCAGCAGCCGAAAAAGAAGTCCAGATGGTGGATTCCTCTTGCCGTAATCGGCGGTCTGCTCGTCATCATCATCGTCATCATTGGTGCCGTGATGGCTACCATCTTCGCTGGTCTGGGCGAGTTTGGAGGAAAGAAAGAAGCCAAACCCATCAAGGATAAAACGGTACTTGTGGTGAACCTCTCTCAAGGTGTGGGAGAGTTCGACCAGCCAAACCCTTTCAAGTTTGGCGGAGATGAAAGTGGCACCGACCTGCTAAACATCCTGGGTGCCCTGAGGGATGCAAAGACCGACGATAAGATCGAAGGCATCCTGATCCGCTCTGGTGGCGAAGTGGGCATGACCAAACTCACGGAGATCCGCGAGGCTCTGCTAGACTTCAAGTCTTCCGGAAAATTCGTCTACGCTTACTTGAGTGGTGCCACACGGCAACATTATTACCTGGCCACAGTGGCAGACAGCATCTTCATGCCGCGCGAAAGTGTGCTGGAGTTTAATGCCATGGGGTCTACCGGAATGTTCTTCAAACAGCTCAGCGACAAGATTGGCGTTGAATGGTACGTTGAGCAGTTCGAAGAATATAAGTCTGCGGCCGAGATGCCGAGTCGTGAAAAATGGTCAGAACCGGCCAAGCAAGAAATCCGCGAAATCATCGCACACCGGCAGCAGATGTTTATTGATGCGGTTGCCCAAGGCCGCAAGATGGATCGGTCTACGGTAAGCCGTCTGCTGGATAAGGGTGTTTACCTTCCCGACACTGCCCTGGCCGTTGGCCTCATTGATGGCTTTGCACACGAAGACGATCTCAAGGAACGGTTGGCTCGGAAGCTCAATCCATCCGATACGTCGGAGCATCCCAAGCTGGCAACAACCAGCATTGATAGCTATATAGATCGGGAACGGGACGACGACGAGGCCACTGTGGACAAGGAGCATGCCATTGCCATCGTGTATGCTACCGGTGCAATCTCTTCCGGTTCTGCCGGTGGCGACGTTGAAGGCATCTACTCACGCACTCTTATCAAAAACCTGCGCAAGGCCGCGGAAAACGACAAGGTTGAGGCTATCCTTCTGCGTATCGATAGTCCAGGGGGCTCTGCACTCGCATCAGACGAAATCTGGACGGCTATCAAGGAGATTCGCAAGAAGAAGCCAATCTATGCTTCTATGAGTGACGTTGCTGCATCGGGTGGCTACTACATCGCCATGGCTTGCGATACAATCATCGCTCACCCAACAACCGTAACGGGCTCGATTGGAGTGATCATGGCAATCCCGAACATCTCCGGGACGCTTGGTAAGATTGGTATCACGGTTGATACCATCTCGGCCGGTACTTCATCACATTTCATGAATGGGTCTCTCAAGTTCAGCGATGCAGACAAGGCAGTACTGCACAACTTTGGTGCTGGCATCTACAAGCGTTTTGTGCAGAAGGTGGCGGATGCACGCAAGAAAGACTTTGAAAGTACTCGTGCCCTTGCCAAGGGCAGAGTTTGGACGGGTGCGGCAGCACTGCAGAATGGATTGGTTGATGTGAATGGTGGTTTCAACGATGCACTTCGGCTTGTAAAGAAGCGCATCGGTGCAGATCCAAACAAGAAGGTGAACGTGTACACGTACCCAGAGAAGCTCGACCCGATAGACATTATCCTGAAGATGCTGAAGCTTGACGATGAAAATGAAGACGACGAGTCAACCAACTCGCGCAGCAACACCACACTAACTACTTTGCTCCAGAAGGCTGTTGCACCCGGAATGCCGGTAGAAGAATTCTGGAAAGCCATGCCTGCGGGAACACGCCGTCAGTTCCGGCATGCAGCAGCCATGGCCAACATCAGCACTACCGAACGTACCATGACGATGATGCCATTCCTCGTTTCGGACGAGTAAGGATCAGTAACTTCGCGCATGAAGCTTGAAACGTTTCCGAACCCGAACCCGGAACGAGACTACCTGATTACACACGTAAATCCGGAATTCACCTCGATGTGTCCCAAGACCGGCTTGCCGGACTTTGGGACCATCACGGTTGAATACCGTCCGGATCAGGTATGCGTGGAACTGAAGTCCCTGAAGTATTACTACCTGGACTTCCGGAACCAAGGCATCTTCTATGAAGCGGTGACCAACCGGATACTGGACGATCTGGTTGCTGCCTGTGCGCCACGATGGATGAAGGTTACCTCCGAGTGGACAACACGTGGTGGCATACATAGCATCATCTCCGTTGAATACATCAAGCGCTGATCATGCTCACCACGATCTCCAAACGTTTCCGCTGGGAAATGGGTCACCGTTTGCCCATGCACGAAGGCCTTTGTAGGAACCTGCATGGCCATAGCTACACTGCCGAGGTCTTCCTCACCGGCGAGCCAGATGCCTCCGGCATGGTGATGGATTACTTCGACGTAAGTGCCCTGGTGCGTCCGCTGATCGACCAGCTTGACCACTGTTTCATTGTGGACAGTGCCGACGAAGCCGTACTGGAATTCCTCACGACCCACCGTCTGAAAACCGTTGTCATGCACGCGCCAACCACGGCTGAGAATCTTGCTGTGTATTTCCTGGAGGGAATTCTTGGCAGGCTGCCGAACACACATTCCATCCATTCCATCGCCGTTACCATTCACGAAACCGAGCGCACATCCGCTCACATCCGACACGTGTTTTAACATCCGGATTGCGGCAGCCTTCTCATCAACGACAATACCATGGTACGAGTTCGATTTGCTCCATCGCCCACCGGATTCCTGCACGTTGGCTCCTTGCGGACGGCTTTGTACAACTTCCTGTTTGCCCGCCATCACGGGGGTGTGTGTGTGCTGCGCGTAGAGGACACGGATCGCACGCGGCTTGTGCAGGGTGCCATCGAAGAGCAGATCTCCTCCTTGGCATGGGCTGGCGTTGAGTTCGACGAAGGACCTCACAAACCAGGCCCGTACGGACCGTACGTTCAAAGCGAACGATTTCACCTGTATGCCACCTACGCACAGCAGCTCATTGACAGTGGAAAGGCGTATTACGCATTCGACACCGCCGAGGAGCTCGATGCCATGCGGCAACGTCAGCAGAATGCTGGTGTGGCTCCCCGGTACGATCGTTCCAGCATGCGCAATCAGTACACGCTTGGTACCTCGGAAACGCAACGACTTCTTGATGCACACGCCGAACATGTTGTTCGCCTCCATGTGCCGCTCCACGAAGAAGTTCGGTTCCATGATGAGATTCGTGGCGACATGGTTGTGAATGGCAGAGAGATTGATGACCAGGTACTCCTCAAGAGTGACGGTTTCCCAACCTATCACCTTGCTAACGTGGTGGACGATCATCTGATGCAGATCACCCACGTGATTCGCGCCGAAGAGTGGCTGCCTTCCACACCCAAGCACGTTCTTCTGTACAAAGCTTTTGGGTGGGAGATGCCCACGTTTGCTCATGTTCCGCTGATGCTCGACAAGGAGCGGAAGAAACTCAGCAAACGCTTTGGTTCCGTCATGGTGCAAGAGTTTCGCAATAGCGGGTACTTCCCCGAAGCATTGGTGAATTACGTTGCACTGTGTGGCTGGAATCCCGGTACGGAACAGGAACTGTTTTCCATGGCCGAACTCATTGAGTCGTTCTCACTTGATCGCGTGAGCAAGAGTGGTGCCATCTTCGACTACCAGAAGCTGCAGTGGATGAATTCGCAGTATCTGGTATTGCGGGATCCGCATGAACTAGCACTTCAGCTCAAGCCCGTTCTTGATCAACGCAACTACACCTATACTGACGTGGATTATGTTGCCGCCGTCATCGCCTTGTTGCGGCACCGTGTACACTTCCTCGCAGACCTTGCAGACTTTGGAGACTACCTCTTCTCCGATGATTTAGCCGATATTGATCAGGGGGCTTGGGAATCGCTCAAGAATGACTCAGCCCTGGTGCAGGCTATCCGTGGCATTTCACTAGGACTCAATGCGGCCACACTCGAAGATGCAGAAGCATTCAAGTCACTGATCAATACCTCGGCAGCGGCTGCAGGTCTTACAATGGGCAAGGTCATGAAACCACTACGCCTGATCGTTACGCATCGAGAGGTGGGTGCAGAGTTGTTCGACACGCTCAAGCTCTTGGGTGTAAACCGCACGCAGGCTCGACTGCAGGAGTTTCTTGTTTGATGCCTTCTGATGGCAACGCTACGATGATCACGGCTGAGGTAATCCGCACCATTCGCTCGAAGTGTTGGCTTCTCGCAGTTCTGTGTTCCTTCCTGGTTGCTGGTTGTCCTGGCACCAAGCACCTCTCGTATGCACCATGCATCAAAGAGAATCAGAAGGCACTTGTTGTGCGATGGGGAACACGCGACGACAGTGCGCAAACAGCCGTGCAGTACGAGATGCTTGCCACAGGGTTGGTAGAGCAGCTTTCCATCGTAGGCACAGACACAACTCGAGCAGAGTTGCGGGCACTAGGGCACGAGCAGTATTGTGAAATCACAGAGCAGGTTACTCGCACCTTTGTGAAGGTTCAGGCCCTTCATAGTCCAGGCGTACGAGCACGATTCGTGGAATACGTGAATGCACCAGCAAGCGTATTTTTACGAGCCGTCTGGAATCCTGACCTTACCACGTTCCAGAGTCGGGACATGCGCGCACTGTACGACTCACTGATGGCACGTGTGCAGCAAGAGTAGTCGTTGTTGGAACCGAACATCGAGTCCAAACGTCTGCCAAAGCCCCCTACCTCCATGAACATCCTGATTGTTGACGATAATCGCGATTTCTGCAGCACACTTGCCGATGTAGTGCGCATGCAGGGATGGACGCCCGAGGCCTGTTACAGTCCGGAGGCGGCATTTGCAAAGCTGGAATCGGAACACACCAGCGTGAGCCTGATGCTGTTGGATATAGAGTTTGGAAGCGAAAGCGCTCTTACCGGCTTGGATGTGCTTGAACACAGCATTCGGCACTACCCTTCCATACCGGTAATCATGATTTCAGGGAAGGGCACCATCGAGACAGCCGTAAAGGCAACCAAGCTTGGGGCTATCAACTTCATCGACAAGTCAACACTTTCCAACGAGCGGCTTGTAGGCATCCTGGTAAGTGCCATGGAGCGTGTTACTAACGACCGTTCCAACGACGAGCTACGCAAGGTGATGGAAGCACATGGCATCATTGGCCGCAGTGCAATGATGATGGATGTGGCCGACAAAGTGCTTCGATACGGACGCACCGGCTTGAATGTGCTCATCACCGGTGAAACTGGAACGGGAAAGAAACTCGTAGCGCAGGCTCTTCATGCCGTAAGCCGACGTGCCAAACATCCCTTTATCACCGTCGACATTCCGAACATCCCGCGCGACCTCTTTCAAAGCGAGCTGTTTGGTCATGTGAAGGGGGCTTTCTCAGGCGCAATGGAAAACAAGCGCGGTCTGTTCCATCAAGCCCACAAGGGCACGTTGTTCTTTGACGAGATCGGCGACATGCCCATGAACCTTCAGGCAAACCTGCTGTTGCCACTCGAGCAAAAAGCCGTTCGGCGTGTGGGCAGTGTGGAAACGGAAGAGGTAGACATCCGGTTTGTGAGCGCCACGGATCGGGATCTGGTAACCGCCATGACGGAAGGACGTTTCCGTGATCAGTTATACCATCGGCTGCGCGAATGTGAAATCTACATCCCTTCGTTGCGCGAACGTTCGGAAGACATTCCACTCATCGTTGAATATTACCTAGCGAAACATAACAGAGAGATGGAGGATGGGAAAACCATCGCGCCAGCTGCCATGGACTATCTGATAGAGTACACATGGCCTGGTAACGTTCGGGAGTTGGCAAGCGTGTTGCGTGTTGCATTGCAGACGCTTACTACAAGTCAGCTTGAGATTGCAGATCTGCACCGCATACTTTCGCGTGCTCCGAGTGCTGCTGCCCCCGCGGCCGTTGGTGTTGGTAACGGAAACAGTCATCAACAAACCACGAGTGCCCCACCACGAAGGCAGGAAGTGGAAACCCTTTCCAGCGACCTTTCGCTGAAGGACGATCTTGCGCGCATGGACCAGCTCAAGGTGGAAAAGACCTTAGAGAAGACTAATGGCAACGTGAGCAAGGCCGCCGCTATTCTGGGAGTGAGCCGCGAAACACTGCACAATAAGATCAGGAAGTATGGGATAGATGTGCAGGGTTTCCGGATGAGGGACTAGAGGGGCTGGAGGGGCTGGAGGGGCTAGAGGGGTGGTTGTTTGCAGAGAATTAACATACCGGATGCAGATTTTACTTGCGTAGTGGCCCCCCCCTATACGTAAATTTCAGTACGAATCAGGCCTGAGTCGGAGATTTTTTTACAATCTATTCGGAGAGTACAATGTTGGTACAGAAGCTAAAGCAAGTAGTTCTTGCGGACAGAGTATGGCGTTCGTGGTAGCTGTTGTGGTGTCGCTCTTTGCTACTACAACTATCCTCACGCCGACCATCCACGCACAAGCACAATGTGATCCGGACTACACTTCGGTCACCGAACAGTTTAGGTTCAGGTATCAAGGAATCTGCTGCACGGTAACCTTCAAAGCCTGCATAAAGGCCGGAGAAATTGTATTTCAAGGCGCTTTCGCTGATCCAGATTGCCCTTGGCAGTTCGATCAGTTTTTTCCTGAGAATACGCTTAAGGACATCATTCATCGCGGATTTGAGATTGTTCTGGTTCGACATATCAATCTCATCACTGGTGGTATGGATCTGGAGCCGTGCCCAACCTACACCACTTGGTCGGTGAAAACTGTGGTTGCAACCTGTGCAACTAGAATCACTTACCAGATTTTGGTTCCTGGACCCGGAGGCACAGAAACATGGAAGACTGTAACTGAAGTAATGCCATGCGGTACTACAAAGTGCGAGCAAACATGTGCAGCATGCATCAGCCAGAACACTGATGATTGCGAAAATCTTGAACCCAGAGTATACTGGGATTGTGAAAACCAGCCCTCACCGCCGAACTGCCAGGTCCCCTGCCCGATTGGAATTTGTGCTGACTTGCGCCCTTACATTCCATAACAACACAATAGGACTTCAACAACACAATAGGACTTCGCCATGACTCGCAGAAGAATCCGTGCACTATCAGTGTTGCTGTGGTTTGGATCGACCACGGCGGTCTGGTGTACCCAAGATGTCCCTGTGGCCGCACGAGTGCTGCTTGAAAACTCTCAAGTAAGGATCAGCGACATTGTGGGATTCAAAGACCAGGTGATTCTGGCTACGGTCAATGGCGGAGTTCTGGCTTCTAACTCTACTGGTCAATCGCTATGGGACTTCCAACTCCCATTTAATGCGCACATCGTTGGCCTACACACTCAGGAGGGAGCCGTTGCGGCGAGAACCGCTGACGGCTCCTTCTTTGTTGTAGGTGATAGTGGATTTACAGACGTAAGTCCTACAGGCTATCCCGTAGTATCCGCATGTGCATCAATCACCAACGACTTTTTGTTCTGTTTGACTCCCTCTATCCTGTTTACGCAAAAGGGAAACTCTCCGCTTGAACCTCTCTACACCGTACCGCAGACAACTGGTACTCCTACTGCAATACTGCAGCTAGCAGATGGCAGCTTCCTGTTAGGTACAAACTCGGGGTGGGTCTACAAACTGAGTGCTGAGTCCGATATGTTGGTGGTTACTGACAGTGCTGCGGTCTGGTACACGTCCGTCGACGCTATGTACAAGAGTGGTGACGGTGCCATCGTTTCAGTTCTCGATCGCAGTTTCTTTGTAGATACTGATCTCAGAATCCAGCCTGTTCTACTGCCGGCACTAGCTGAGGAGTTTGCAGTACCCAGCTCTGTTAGAATAAAGGTCAGCGATCTGGCTCCATTTTCAAATGGCTTAGTCTGTGTGGTGGTTGGGAATTCCAACATTGCAGAATCAAAAACAAGACTCGCCATCCTGAATCCTGCGTTACGGATACTCACTCTGATGCCTCGAATTGGATCCGAAGAAGAAATGCGTCAGATCGAGTGCGCAGGGGCACTTGAGGAGGTTTCATTTTTCGCTGGAAATCACGGAGCGTTGCTGACGGTCACAGGCAGTACACCCGAATGGTCCAACCGCCCAACATCTTTCGCTAGTGGTGCTTGGGACGCCTACACTGTCGCCAACTCCGAGATCCTGATGGCCCGAGTGGATTCTGATTCATCTCTTTCGTGGGCTAGCAGCAATGACCTGAGTACATCACCTCCAAAAGTTCACCGCATTGCAGGCATATCGACCAGCCAGATTCGATCGATTCATCGAATGGGTGACAACGTCTTTATTGGAATGAACTTTGGCTTTGTAATCGTGGATTCAGGAAATACCGTCGTTTCACAGTCGGGCAGTATACAGGACAACGTCTTGGCGTATTCCGTTGATACGAGCTCGGCCTTGGTCTGGGGCTGCGCAGGGAGAACGGTAAGCTGCTGGACAACAACAGGACAATTTATTGCTAGGACGATTTTTGACTCCTCAGGAGTACCAGTAAGGCTCGCTGCTGCCAAGAATGGTGGCGTGTTGATCCAGGACGGGAATGGAAAGGGTAGCATCCACATCGTAACACTAAATGGTAACGATATTCATGTTGCAAAGCTCATCGAGCCATACTCAGTTGAATCAAGTGCGCTTTGCAGCGTTGATGGGAATACTATCTATTGCACCATCTCAAGCAAGAAAGGAATCATTCAGCAATTCAGAGAATATGACGCAACTGACTTTTCGCTACGGCGCTCAATTGACATTGAACAACTCAATTTGCGTACTGGCAACATCAAACTTGCTCGTGAGCAAAAGCTGTTGGTGCAACAAGAAAGGAATTTGATTCTCTTAGATCTCGCCACTTCTCGGGTCGACTCCCTAAGTCTCCTCGTACCCGGAGAGCACCCTGAGTCAAAAGTTGTCTTGAAAGGTACGCTTGGACCCAATGCTGTGTTTGAGATCGGTACCGAGAAAATCGGACTGCTAGACTATCAAACTACCTCAGTTGTTGAGCAGGATTTAATCCCACACATGTACTTTGAAGGTGTCTTTCCGAACCCAGCAAAGGGTTTGCTAACCATCAAGTTGGGCCGACTTCCAACTGCCGATCCCAGTTCGTCCGAGCTGAAAATAGTAGACCTGACAGGGAATACCGTGAAAAAGCTGGATGTCCCTGGTTCGTGGGGTGCTAAGGAGTTTTCTTTTCAGATTACAACCGACGTCGCTGATGTAACGGTTGGAACATACCTGCTCGTAGTAAGGAATCGAGGGTACAGGCAGGCTAGAGTACTACACATAGTTCGATAATCAAGGGTATACTTGGGTGTGTTCGTTCGCGCTGATTTCCAATCGCTCGAACTCTTTGTACTGGCGTGATTGAACAATTGCAAGCACTACCGTGTCTCGTAAACGCCCATTCCAACACTCACCAAGAATCTACAATTTTCACTTGCATGACGAATTCAGAAAACGGCAAAAGCACCTTCTTCCCCGGTTCTTTCATGTCATGCGAACAAACCCGCATGCTTGCGTTAGCCAAGAATTGGATGACTGTAACAACGAAGAGCCAATTGTGTACTTCGAGTGCGAAGATGACGTATCACCTCCAAATTGTCAAGGAACTTGTCCTATCGGCTTATGCACAGACATGCGTCCGTACACACCATAGCAGTTTACCTTGCCGCCATTTTCTAAAACCGCAACTTTCGCTTCGGAGTAGCTATGTGGAAAGCTCTCGTCGTACTTGTTTTTGTAGCCGTAGGTGAAAGTCTACAAAGTCAGCCGGTTACACTCACGAGTCGGTACCCGGAAGTTGATACACTTGCATCCATCTCAGCCATCCTACATTCATCCTCAGGAGAGCTGTTCACGGCCTCTATGAGTGGAGAATTGTGCCAACTTGACTGGGCAAGTGGACGCGTGACAAGGAAGTGGCGCACGGGCCATGGAGCAGCAATTACGGCGCTGCACGCTGAGGCAAGCTCTGGAGCCGTCTACACAGTTTGTGCTGACGGCTCCTTGTATTTCCTGCGGCAAGGAAGTACCACCCTTCAGCGTGTGGATGCACCAAAAGTACTCGACGCCTCTATGGACAGTGATACCTTGTGGTGCTTGCTGGATGATAGGGTCACACCTATAGTTGGCGGTGTGCAGACTGCACGTAGTTGGAGTCTACCTTCATTGCCGGGGAACCCAACCGCCATATTGAAGTCAAACGAGCAACTGATGGTCGGCACGCAATTGGGCTTTGTTCTTTGGCTGATGACCGCCGCAGACTCATGCGCAATCACTTCGTTTCAGCAGCCGATACAATCGTTGGTTCTGGATTTAGCAACACACAATTCCAAGATTTTGTACACATCCTTTGCAGGGTCATGGTTCATCAGTCCCGATCAATCTGCCAGCCCGATTTCGATTCCTGAGTTTGCAGATCTGTATCCATTTCCTGAACAAGTTAGGTTTCGGATAACAGCCATTGTACGTCACAAGGGTGAAGACTACACCCTGGCAGCGGCCTCTCCGGTGATCGGTGTACCGGCGATAAAACTTTGCAGATTCGATAGCGTAGCCGGTCAGTGGAAAATTGCTGCTACTAGCCTTGACTCTAAAACTTTGGACAGACTTACTGCAGTGTCGGCTACAAACGGTTCTCTGATCTTGGGTGGCGCTTCTGGTTTCATCGTTTCGTTCGAGGATACCATATCGTGGCAAAAGTCCAGAACATTCCACGAAGGAGACCCGTGGGAGTTTTATTCCCTGTCAGAAAAAAGTGTGGTAGCAGCGAGGAGATTGGACAGTACATCCATCGAGGTTGGCGAGATTTCCGTACCGGAGTTAGAGGTCATCGCGAAAACTGTTTTGAATGGAAGATTCCGCGGTACACTGACCTCAGTTCAGCTAGAGAATGACACGCTGTTTATTGGTTTGGAAAGATCATGGACAATTTTCGACATGAAATCGAAGATTGCGTGGACTCCGGATACAGT
Organism: uncultured Hyphomicrobiales bacterium; assembly: GCA_964620125.1. GTDB lineage: Bacteria > Bacteroidota > Ignavibacteria > Kapaibacteriales > Kapaibacteriaceae > OLB6. The sequence goes on along the minus strand of CAZUGQ010000025.1, from coordinate 13,084 downwards.
CCCCAGCAAACAGCTTCTCTATAGCGTTGACTTAGAGGGTGGAATCGTCTGGGGTACTGCTTACAAGTTCATTTATGCTTGGTCAACTTCTGGACGGTACCTCGGATCAGCGCAGGTAAGCGCTACCGGCCCAATTAGACGGTTGATTCCAACTTCTGAGCGAACCGTAATTGTGGTAGACTACGCCGGTCCTGTTGTGTCAGCCAAGGTCACTGAAGTTGGCGTTAGTACTACGCCTATTTACCAGCCAAACTCCAGTGAGTGGATTTCTTGTCCGGCGAGCTTAGACAATGATGTGCGGATTCTAGTCGGAGCGGTGCCTCAAACGGTTGAAAGCATTGTCCGAATAGATCACAATGACCCTGCTACTCCCATTGTAGTTGCCATCGAACCCGTCGGAATACCCGAAGGCAACATATTGTTTTGTATGGACGACTACGTCACACTCAGGAGAAACGACACCCTAGTCAACCTTTACCTCAACTCTGGTGAGCAGGAGAACAATCCACTCAATCTTCTTGGTGCTGCGCCAGATGCCTTCATGCAAGTAGTTGGTCTATATCGAGATTGGATTGTCACCAGAGTTGGCCCTGACCGACTGGGATACTTCCCTGTGAATTCATCAACTTCCGTTCATCAAGACCAGATTCAGCACGTGTTCTTCAAGAGGGTCTTTCCAAACCCAGCAACAAAAACTGTTTCTGTAGAGATTGGGCTGCTACCTACTGCCGACCGTGGTTCAATTGTGCTAGCTCTCTACGACCTGAGCGGTAAACTCATAACACGAATTCCTGATCTGGTGACGTCAACGTCAGATAAATTCTCGATTGTCGCCAAGACTGACGTTGCAAGCCTACTCCCAGGCACATACGTTCTGGTCTTGTCAAATCGCGGGTATCTCGAATCAACACTTTTACAGGTGCTCCGCTAGCTACTCTCATGTAGCAAGAAGGTGGGCAAACATCGTAGAAAAGCTAATTCGACATTACTAAACCAGCTGCCCGCAGCACCACTGCTGCGCGCACGTTGTGTACGCGGATGACGGCGGGCGGAGGAACACCGCTCAACGCATGCACTGCCATCGTTGCCACGTCCCGTTCCTCGATGGATGTAGCTCCGGTGATGTCCGTTAAGAATCGTTTACGGCTGATGCCCAGCACCACAGGAGCAATTGTGGCAATGCTATCCAGCCTCCGTATCAACTCCAGATTTTGCTGCGTCGTCTTACCGAACCCAATGCCGGGGTCTACATACACCGTAGCACCTGTATCACCTAATTCAGTCACGCTCTCCTGCAGGAATGCCGTCACTTCGCTGACCACGTTGGCGTAGGTGGGATGGGCTTGCATGGTACGGGGCTCACCCTGCATGTGCATCAGGATGTATGGAATGCGGCGCTCACGGATGAGTGGGAACATTGCATTGTCAAACCGCCCAGCCGAAACGTCGTTGACCATTGTGGCACCAGCATCAAGAGCAGCTCGAGCCACGTTGGCCTTGTATGTGTCAATAGAAATCGGAATGGAGCTGTTGTGCTTGCGGATGCCTTCGATTACGGGCAACACACGCTGCATTTCTTCAACAGCATCAACGGGAGTTGCACCGGGACGTGTGCTCTCGCCGCCAACGTCAAGAATGTCGGCACCTTCGTCAACTAGACGCCGCGCATGGTCAATCGCCGCTTGTGTGGTTGCAAACTGTCCACCGTCCGAGAAGGAGTCGGGGGTGACGTTGATGATGCCCATGATTAGCATGCTAGTGTGCTAGTGTGCTAGTGTGCTAGCCTGTCCCGAAGCAAAGCGAGGGATGTGCTAGTTGGGAAGAGCATCGAAGTGCAGATCGATCGTTGCACGCGTACTGTCTGTTGGTGGCACCAACGGCAATCGATAGTTGAGGCCAATGCCGTGACGCTTGTGCATGATGTACTTCACCGGTATGGGATTGCTCTCCAGGAAGTTGGCTCGGTACCACGGCAGTAGTTGTGTGTGCAGCTCACGGGCTCGCGCATAGTCGCCGGCAAGGGCGGCGCGGACGAGTTGACCATACGTAAGCGGGGCATAGTTGCTAATCACGGCAATCACGCCAGAGCCCCCTACCGCAATGATGGGTATTGCCAGATCATCATCACCTGCGAGCACGTGGACGTGGGGGGGGGCCTGAGCGGCCACCTGAGCAATCTGCGACAGATTGGCCGAGGCTTCCTTTGTGGCCACAACAGTGGAGACGGCATCCATAATGGCTAGCTGCATTTCAGCCGTCATGTTGGTAGCTGTTCTGCCAGGAACGTTGTACAAAATCTGTGGCATGCCCGTGGCATCTTCCACGGCCTTGTGGTGAGCAATGAGTCCGCCGAGTGTGGGCTTGTTGTAGTATGGCGTCACAATCAGCAAGGACGCTGCGCCGGCACGCTGTGCCGCACGAGAGGCCGCTACGGTTTCGGCCGTGTAGTTGGATCCACTACCGGCAACAATGGGAATGCGGCCAGCGGCTACTTCGACAGCCAGTGACCACAGTGTTTCCTTTTCTTCGGTACTCAGGGTGGCGGCTTCGCCAGTAGACCCGGTAATCACCAGTCCGTCCACACCCGCTTCGATTTGGTACTCCACCAACCTGCGAAACGAAACAAGATCCAACGATCCGTCGGTGGTAAAGGGCGTGATGAGGGCAGTGTACAACATTGTGCTAGTGTGCTAGTGTGCTAGTGGACTACATTCGTCCAGCACGTTTTACGATGTACTCTCTCAGCGCAACATCAAAGGGTTTATCGGTGGTGATGAGCACGTAGTCAACGTTCTGGGCACGGCAGCCGCGCTTGATCTCCGTGCAGAACTCCTCCACAGCAGCGCGATAACTACGCTGCAGATGCATTGGGTGTGTTGGCAGCTCTGCACCGGTCTCCATGTCCTTAAACACGGCCGACGAGCGGAAGTTGAAGTCAACCTCGCGCGGGTCGAGCACGTGCATCACGAGCACATCGTGACGGTTGTGACGGAAGTGCCGCAAGGCTTGGAGAATACTCGTCGGCTCGTCGAACAGGTCGGAGATGATTACCACAAGCCCCCTTCGTGTTAGCCTCTCGGCCAGCGAATGCAGTGCCTGTGCAGTTCCAGTGCCTCCCTGAGTATGCGCCTGCTCTAGCGCACGAATAAGTTCCTGTACGTAGGATCGTTTGCTCCGTGGGGGTAGGTAGTGCTGAACCTCGGTTGTATACAACGCAAGTCCCGCAGCATCGCGTTGCTGAAGAATAAGGTACGAAAGTGCCGCAGCCAGGTAGGAACCATACGTGAACTTCGAAAGCTGACCTTCGCTGTGATATGCCATGCTTGCACTTGCATCCAGTGCCACCACACATCGCAGGTTTGTTTCATCTTCATACTGCTTTACATAGTATCGGTCACTGCGGCCATAGATCTTCCAGTCTATGTGCTTGAGCTCGTCGCCCGGACGATATTGCCGGTGTTCGGAGAATTCGGCAGAAAACCCATGAAAGGGGCTTCGGTGCAGTCCGGTAATGAAGCCCTCGACAACCAGACGTGCACGGAGCTCCATGCTGCCAAGTCGAGCAACAACGTCGGGGTCAAGGTAGGCAGTAGCGTTTCGCATGAGCGGCAAATTGATGAGTAACCACACTCCTCACGAAGCGGTCACCATACATATGGAATCGTACGACGCTCAAGCCTCGTCAGTCGTGCCGTGCAAATTGAAATACGTTGCATGAAGCAGCGCAAACCGCACCAACCCGGCGGCATTGTTCACGCCGAGTTTATCCATGATGCGGGCACGGTGTGTTTCAACAGTGCGCGGACTGATGAAGAGTTTTTTGCCGATTTCCTGACTCGTTAACCCTTTGGCAACCAGCGCAACAATCTCTTCTTCCCTCTTGGTTAGGCTAACGGGAGGTTCTTCAGCTCGAGATTCGGCGGCCTTACCTTCTAAACGATTAAGCACCGACCTGCTGAACACACGTTCGCCGAGCATCACAGTGCGGATGGCGTCAACCAGTTCGGACGAACTTACTTCCTTGCTCAAATACCCATCGGCACCTGCATACATGGCACGCTCGATGGACGTAGAATCCTCTGCCGAACTGAGCATGATCACATAGCAGTTTGGCAGTTCATTCTTGATGCGCTGGGCAGCTTCAATTCCCGACACATGCGGCATCAGAACATCCATCAGTATCACGTTAGGCTTGAGCGACCGTGCAAGGTCGATGGTCTGTGCTCCATTCACCGCCTCAGCAACCACTTCGATGTCCGAAGCTCCAGAAATAAGACGACGAACACCAATGCGAGAAATCTCGTGGTCGTCTGCAATGATGATTCGGGTTGGATTGTTGTGGTCAGTCATACCGTGAAACGTTCGTATATCAGGTCACTTGAGAGATGCGAGTTATAAGTCTGACGTAAAATTTACGAAGCATCTGTCGAGTTCCGCTAACCAGACCTCGGGGTATGCATCACTTGGCATACGCCAGTCTGACCGAGGCGCGAG
>CAZUGQ010000025.1:0-8568 GCA_964620125.1 uncultured Hyphomicrobiales bacterium | reverse complement strand
CGTCAGGCTGACAGTTACGCTTGAACTGACTGGCAAAAAACCGCGTAAGGTGGATGGTCGTCCAGTCTTTAAGCTGCTCAGGGGTATAGATACCCTCAAAGGCAATGCAAGCCAGGGCAAAGGTGGTGCTGATTGAGCGCTGGACTTTTACGAGATGGTAAAGCAGAAAATCATGCACCTCATACGGTCCAAGCGTTGCCTCGGTATGCTGGTTCACCGTTCCTTCCTCACTCAGCGGCAATAGCTCGGGTGACACTGGCGTGGCAAGCACATCTTCCAGCACGGCTGCGTGTTCCGGACTAGCACGCTCGCGGGCATACCAATCAACAAGATGCCGAACGAGTGTTTTGGGTACACCGGAATTCACATGGTACATGGCCATGTGATCCGCATTGTAGGTGCTCCATCCCAAGGCTAGCTCGCTTAGGTCGGCAGTGCCTACAACGATGCCACCTTCCTTGTTTGCAAGGTCCATAAGGATTTGCATTCTCTCTCGGGCCTGAGCATTCTCGAACACCACGGAATGGTCCGATTCATGATGCCCAATGTCGGCAAAGTGCTGCCGAACGGCAGGCACGATGTTCACCTCGCGCAATGTTGCACCCGATGCTTGTACGAGCTTTATGGCATTCGAGCGTGTTCGCTCACTTGTACCATAACCAGGCATGGTTACGGCTAGGATTGACTGGCGCGCGATACCCAGTACGTCGCAGGCCTCCTCACAAACAAGCAGCGCAAGGGTGCTGTCGAGTCCACCAGAAACCCCAAGCACCAGGCATTTGCTTCGCACATGCTCCATGCGAACTGCTAGGGCCGTGGCCTGAATGGAAATAATCTCGCGACACCGTTCTGATCGGGCCACCAGATCGGCTGGAATGAAGGGATGTTTGGAAAGGGGCTTTCGTACCGTCGCGAGATCATGCGATGGTATGGTAACGTCAATCACTCGAGCCGTGCTATAGGGTTCATGCTGAGCGAACGTGCCGGACCCTCTTCTTTCACACTCAATGCGTTCCAGATCAACATCACCGATTGCCCAAGCCCCCTGCAGTTTGAATCGCTCCGATTCTGAAATCAGGTCGCCACATTCGTTGATCAAGCAGTGGCCACTGAATAGTGTGTCGGAAGTGCTTTCGCCGGGTCCACTGGAGGCATAGGCATAGGCTGCCCATGTGCGAGCTGCCTGGTTTGCAACCAGTGCCTTGCGATAGCTGGCTTTACCTACTAGCTCGTTGCTGGCCGATGGATTGAGAATGATTGTGGCACCGTGCACAGCCAGCTCGGTACTCGGCGGCGATGCAGCCCACAGATCTTCGCAGATTTCAATACCGAGCACGCACGATGGATCAGATGGATCGGCAAAGATTAAGTCGGTTCCAAATGGTACACGTTCACCGAGCAGGTATACAGAATCTTCGTGCACGGTGCGTCCACTCGTAAACCAACGATGCTCGTAGAACTCGCGCGTAGTTGGAATGTAGGTTTTGGGAACAATCCCTGCTATGTGTCCCTGAACTACAACGGCTGCTGTGTTGTACACAAACGCATCAACGGCTATTGGCAAGCCAACCACCATCACTAGGTTGTGGTGTTGCGTCCACTTGCAAATCGTATCCAGTCCTTCGAGCGCTGAAGAAAGAAGGTCTGCTGACCGTACGAGATCACCAAGGCTATACCCTGTAATCGAGAGCTCTGGGAAGAGCGCTATGTGTGCTTGCTCATGAACGGCACGTTCAGCCCATTCAAGAATGCATTGCACGTTTCGCGGCACGTTGCCGATGCGCACGCGTGGGCTAACCGCAGCAATACGCCGGTGGTGCACGAACGATAAGGCGGCTTGGTGCATTACTCCCATCCCGCAATGTGCAAAAGGTGTTTCTTCAGTTTTTCTGACGTTTGTTTCCCGAACAGGGCTTTATCAACCTTGTTCACGGCTTTCGACGCCTGCTTGAGGAGCGTTATGCATTCATTGGTGAGCAACAGAGAACGGGCTCGTGAATCGGCAGGATGAACTCCGCGAGTTATCAGGCCGCGCTGTTCAAGCACCCGCACATGTTTGGAGGTTAACATCACATCCGCACCAACGTGGCGTGATAGGTGAGCCTGTGTTACGATTTCTCCTTCTTGAGCAAGCACATGCAAACCTGCCAAAAGGACGTACTGTATTGCCGAAAGCTGAAATGGCGTCAGTGCTTCAGTTACAGCCCGCTGCCATCGCATCTCCGCACAGGTAAGGAGCACGCCTGTGCCTATCACCACCTCGACCGTACCCGACTTCTTGCTCATGAAGGATACCTGCATGCGTGAAGGGGCTGCAAACTAATGATGTTCACCAAAGGCATGAACTCACGCAACCTCATCCAGCACGGACTAAACCAATGTGAAAGGCTGTTCGTCGTGGGGCCGAAATTTCCATCAGTACCTCGCCTACACATACGGATATCCTGTGCCGAACGCACGAATACTGCTCCCAACGGTCTTCCTCCTCATCACAAGCATTACAAGCACATCGCAGGTCACCCTTAGTGGACGTGTTGTAGGTCCAGACGGGGACGGCGTTCCTGGAGCTACTGTTCGATTATCATCTGCAGCCGACACAACAATCGTACTTGGCGCAGTTGCGAACTCGAAAGGTGTGTTCGAAGTGAGGCAAGTACCGAGTGGGCCATGGCGAGTACGCGTGTCCATGTTGGGATTCGCGCCGTATACCATGACCACGTTTGTTCGGAGTTCCGACGTCCAACTTGGAGATCTGAAACTGTCTCCCGATACCGTAGGCCTTCGCAGTGTTGAAGTCCAAGCCGATGCCATTGCTGCAGAAATGAAGGGCGATACGGCACAGTTCAATGCGCAGGCCTTTAAAACCAACCAGTTTGCCTCCTCAGAAGAACTAGTAAAAAAGATGCCTGGCATTACCATTGAAGACGGCACCGTGAAAGCACAAGGAGAAACGGTACAGCGTGTGCTTGTAGACGGTCGGCGATTCTTTGGCGACGATGCCCGATCCACACTTCAGAATGTACCAGCCGACATGGTTCAGAACGTGCAGGTGTACGATGCGCGCACGAACATCTCCATGTTCAGTGGCTTCGACGATGGCAATACGGAGAAAACCATCAACCTCATTACCAAGAAGGACAAGCGGAAGGGGGCTTTTGGTAATGTGTACGGTGGCTACGGTACGGATCAACGATTCTCCGGAGGAGCAACCTTCAACTCGTTCGACGGCGACCAGCGGATAACTCTGCTTGGCTTAACCAACAACATCAACCAGCAGAACTTTAGCGTACAGGATGTTTTAGGCAGCATGGGCATCACCGGTGGTCAGGCACGCATGATGTCAAACATGGCCAATCGCATGGGACCCAGTGCCATGTTCTCTCGTGGTGGCAGTAGCGCATCCAATCTGTTCGTTGGACAACAAGGTGGCATCACAACCACCCATGCCTTGGGAACGCAGTATAGCGACACATGGGGGGGGAACACCGAAGTGAGCGCTAGTTACTTTTTTAACTACGCCGACAATACCAATAACTCAAACCTCGACAGAGAGTATGTTCAGCCTGCAGGGCAGTCATATACGGAAGACAACCTCTCAAACACCATCAACCAGAATCATCGCTTCAATATGCGGTTAGAGAGCACGCTGGATTCAATGAACAGAGTGCTCTTCGAGCCGCGCCTTTCGTATCAGAATAGAACTGCTCTTACCGATCTGATTGGCACCACCACCAACACTGGACAGCCCCTTTCCTCTACGCGAACGTCAACCACGAACGAGCCTGTGGCACTAACCCTGGGTGGAGAACTCGACTATAGTCACCGCTTTAACGATGAAGGCCGGACGTTTGCCGTAGAACTTGGTGCAGACTGGCGCACGTCAACAGCTGACGGAGGGCTCACCTCTCTCAACAGTTTTACCATGCCGGATACAAGCACCAGCCTTGATCAGATTAGCTTTCAGGATCAGGATGGGCTTACGCTGAACGCCGAGCTTACGTGGACGGAGCCCTTTGGTAAGGCAGGGATGGTGCGTTTGCAGTACGAACCATCCGTTACCTTCAACGATGCAGACAAACAGACGTTTGCATTTGATTCTGTAACGGGTAATCATTCACAGCTATTGCCTCTGCTTACCAATACCTACGACAACCAGTACACCGTTCATAGCGTGGAGGCCATGTATCGTGTGCAGTTCAGCAATACCATCATTACCGCAGGTACTGCATATCAAGTAGCACAACTCTCGGGCAACGTAACCTTTCCTGCAACTGACGTGATCTCTCGCAGCTTTTATAACTGGATTCCGAATGTCCAGATCCGTCAGCGCTTCTCACAACAAAGTGAGCTCACCTTTCGATACCGGTTGCGAACAGATCCACCATCGGTATCACAGCTGCAGAACGTTGTTGACAACAGCAACCCCTTGCAGCTTTCCATCGGTAACCCACAACTTGATCAAAGCCTCACGCACGACCTCTCCATCAGGTTCCGCGATGTTGACTGGATGGCTGGGAGAACGTTGTTTGGATTCGTCTCGGCAAACTTCCTGGAAGATTACGTTGCAACTCGCACGGTTGTCACAGCTACCGATACTATCGTGAATGGAATCCTCCTTCCAGCCGGTGGTACGATAACCTCGCCGGAAAATCTTGATGGCTACGTTCGTATCAACTCGTTCTTCACGTATGGATTTCGCCCTGGCACATCGATCGTCAACCTTAATCTGAACGGTGGCGTTAACTACACACGCACTCCTAGCACAGTGAACGGAGCAGAGAACTTCTCCAACAACACAAGTGTGCGTGGGGGTCTGTACGCAAGTTCCAACGTGAGTGAGGACCTCGATATAAGTATTGGCTACGATGCCAACTATAACATCATCATCAACTCTCTTACCCGCGAGCAGGATGCCAACTACTTCTCACATACGGCAACTGGTCGGCTGATCTGGAACATCGGACCGATTGCCTGTAGCACAGATGTAGCTCATACCATGTTCACTGGCCTTGGTGATGGATTTGACCAAACGTATACCGTGTGGAACGCCGGCATCGGTTGGCGCATGTTGAACAATGCCGGTGAATTGCGATTGAGCGTCTTCGACTTGCTCAAGCAGAATGCGAGCATAGGAAGAACAGTTAATCCCGTGAGCATCGATAACACCCAGACGCAGGTTCTCACCCGCTATGCCATGGTAACGTTCAGCTATCAGCTACGTGCATTCGACCAAGCAAACATGCCGTCACCAACGCGTCCGCCGTTCCGGCGTGACTGAACCGAGGCACACTGATGTAGAACAACCGACGGCCCCATAGGCACGTGTTGCCCAAGCAGCCTTGGCCCAATGGGTCATATGTTTGCTGCATCATACAGAGGTCACGTGCATGCTACATCGCTTCGGTTGGCTCGGTTTTGCTCTAGCGTTATGCCTGTTCTCGCTGGATGCCCAGGCCCAAATGGAGTCTGCTGCTACTACACCGCCACCACCACGTGCTTATGAACGTGCGCCGAAGGCTGAACTTACAGGTCAGTATGGTTACTCTTTTGGGGCCATCATTCGTACCTACGAAGGTGACGTAACGCTGGAAGGCTCCAGTTGGTATGGCGGTACCGTCGGGTTTTTCCTCAAGCCATCAATTATTCTCGAAGCAACATATCTGTATCGTACTGGCGGCCTTTCCTTGTACAATGGCAACCCTTGGACGCCTGGCACGCCAGATCTTAATGCTACACAGGTAACCACTCAGTACGCCCAGATTGGCTCCCTTAAAACGTTCCGAAAGGGCAAGGTGGCGCCATTCGTTGGTGGTCAGCTTGGCCTTGGATGGGTTTCCAGTGACGTACCAAACACCGACACTGATATCTACTTCACCGTATCAGGCTTGGGTGGAGCAAAGATTTATCTCTCAGATAAGATTGGCATTCGTTTGCAAGGACGTCTCCTCCTCCCCATCTTTTTTGGCTCCATGGGCTTCTATTGCGGTACAGGTGGATGCGGAGCCGGGGTAGGGGGCTCTGGCACCGTCGAAGCGGAACTCTCCACAGGCATCTTCCTTGCATTCTAATCCGGACATCATCATGAACATCAAAACACTCCTTGTTGCCGTAGCCGTATCCATCGGACTTGCGGCATGTGTGCCGGATTACGGGCTCACGACCGAAGACTATCGCACCATCGTTACGGTATACGACACCGCCAAGGACTATAACCAGCTTGGCTCGTTCTATCTGATTGACTCTGTGTTCCACATCTTGAATGATGGCGAAGACGATGACATCTCTCGGGCATACGACCAGCGCATCCTTAATGCATTCGCTAGTCAACTAACGGCTCGTGGCTGGCGGCAGATTACCGACACCGCCGGCGGCGACATTCCGAAAGCATTATTGCGAGTGAGTGTTACCAGTTCCGTAACCATAGGCTACTACTATAACTATTGGTATGGATGGTACGGCGGTTGGTATGGCGGCTGGTGGGGATACCCTGGCTATGGATGGGGCTGGTACTACCCACCCGGGTACTGGGGATCGTATTCTTACACGACGGGCTCGATGATTGCTGAGCTCGACGAGATCGTCCCCCCCCCAACACCAGGTGATTCCGCAGAACTTCGTCCTGTGTGGCTGGCCTCAAGCAATGGTCTGCTTTCCTCATCCGAAGGCACCAACGTGACCATCATTACCAATGCCATCACGCAGATGTTCACTCAATCGCCATATCTGGTTCTTTCCACTGATCACTAACAGGGAGCACTACCAATGAAACTGCTTGTAACCTTGGCTTTGGTGTTCCTAGTGGGCATGAACGCAGTGCGTGCCGCCGACCAGTGGGACATCCTGTTTTCGTACAATACTGGAATGCCTTCCGGCAATCTCAATGAATACATAGACGCGTATTCTTGGGTCGGATTCGGAGGAGAACTTTCCTATCATCTCGACGACTTCAACACTGTGGGCCTGCACAGTGGGTGGCAACGATTCGATGTGTTTCATCGCGATGCCAGCATCGACATCAGCAACGGAACAATTTTTGGCTCTCAGGTGCGAACCGTGTCAGCCGTTCCCCTCATACTCACAGCATCGCACACGCTCGCCGATCCAATCGCTAAGGTCAAGCCATACATGCGCATTGGAGCAGGCATGTACTTCATGACCCGCGACTTTGAAATCGGGATGTACAGTTTCTCGAACGGAACAACACACTTTGGTTTGATGCCAGCCTTTGGGGTTGATTTTCGACTCGATCGCAAAAGCTACCTTACACTCCAGCTTGACTACAACATAGCCTTCGATTCCGGCGAAACACTTTCCGGTGCCGACGAAAACACGTACTCCTGGCTGGGAATCAAGGCTGGTTTCCGATTCGGACAATAAGGCCACGACCCAAGCGCACCACATAGGTGCCAACAGCAAGGCCACTCACGTCGATACTCACAACGTCGCTCTCGATCCACTGAATCGGGAGCGACGTTTCTCGTCCGAACACATCTGCAACTACCACACGTGTGGGCAAGCCCCTTTCCATTCCTCCAGAATGCCACACATCCCCCCCCTGCACCTGTACGCCCCGAACGTACACGCGGGTATGAGCGGGCTGTGGCCAGATGAGGGTGGATACTGAGTAATCATGCACATGGACAGGTGCGGTACGTTGGGCCACCGGAAAGAACCCCAACCAGCCATAGGTGTTTGAATCGGGTTGTGGTGTTCCCGTGGTTACCATCCCAGCAATCGGAAGTCCGCCCGTAACGAAGCCTTGCAACGAGGCCCCACCACTTTCCATATACATGAGCCCGCTGGAGGTGCAACCCCTGCGCATCACGAGTTGAGCCTTTGCTTGCGAAGCCGCAGCACAGAGCATACAGCATGCCATGATACCGAGCACTATCGTTTTCATGATCACCTCACGCGAATGATGTAGTGCACCGAAGCATTCGCTGTGCGCTGAGCAATGGTTGCTTCCACCTCGTCGGCCACCTTCTGCTGCATCGGTGCTTCACGAGCGCGGAAGGGTGTTCCTTCGAAGCCCTCAACCGTTCCTGCATAGGTTCCAAGCGAAGCATCCACATCAGTTGGTGCAGGTCCAGCATTGTGCGACCTGTTCCAGGCAAACTGATCACGCACGCCATTATCGGCACCACGCAAGAACAGACCGCGCAAGTCTGGTATGTTAAAGTCGGTAGTGCTGTCAGCGTCATTCGACCCATCGCCCCATCGTGTTGCTAGGGCTTGGTAGAGTTTGGGAGAGGACTTGGAGCTCATGGCCGCACCATCGCAGAGTGCCCATCCTGGCGGAATTGTGGAGCTTGGTCCGGCGTATGGGAGTATCGTACCTATCGGCACAACGCCCTCCACATGGAGTGCATACGGTACACTATGCAACGCAAGCCGTGGTTGCAGCACCTGGCCATCAACTGTGAGTTCCACCCACCACTGTCTATCCATTGGTGGCAGGGGGCTTGAGGCGCTATCGCCGAGCACGAGTGAGAACACGCCTGACTGAAACGAAGCCGTACAGGGATTGCACACCGTCAGGAGATCGCGTGTAAGCGGGCCAGCATGGAA
>CAZUGQ010000024.1:0-38426 GCA_964620125.1 uncultured Hyphomicrobiales bacterium | reverse complement strand
TAGAGCAGTTCATTCGTAATGAACAGGTCGCCGGTTCAAGTCCGGCAGTTGGCTCACTGCCTCTGCTCCCGCTAACCAAACGGTTGCCACGATGTCTGTAACACCAGTACAACGGCTGAGATATCAGTTCGACCATCTGATGTCTCGCGGGTCAGGCCCACTGTTGGCAGCCCTACTGATTCTGGTGCTGGCTGCTCTTCTGGTTATCACCGCTGGAATTTTGGTGCTGCAGGCGCAGCCTACATCCGACATGACTGCGGGTGATATTGCTTGGACCGTGTTCGGGCTCATGTTCGACCCCACGGGGATACCCTACGATGCCGGGTCGTGGACGTACCGCATTCTTCTTCTGCTTGCTGCACTCTGTGGTGTGGTTTTCCTATCCACGTTCATTGGTATCATCACAACAGGCTTTGCGCAGTCAATCGAAGAGTTGCGTCGTGGCAAAGCATTGGTAGCCGAAGAAGGTCACACCCTTGTTCTTGGATGGACGGAGGCCGCACACGTTGTGATCTCCGAGATAGTCACAGCGGCGGAGGGAAGGGAGAGGTGTATCGTTCTCCTTGGTGAGGAAGACTCCGTGCTGATGACCGATGCTCTCCATCAGCGCCTTTCAGATACGGGTAGAACACGAATCGTTGTGCGTAGTGGTTCGCCGATGGACCCGGCAGATCTCGCAATCGTGGCACCGGAAAGGGCACGGTCAATCATCATTCTGCAACCGGATGGTGAGCAGGATTCAGACCTTCATGTGGTGAAGGTGTTGCTTGCACTTACACGGAACAAGGATCTGCGACCGGACGTGGTGATTGTTGCGGCAATGAAGGAACCGGCTAACATCGAAGTTGCGCGCATCGTTGGAGGTGAAAGGGTACACATCGTTTCCAGCGAAGAAGTCGTGTCCCAGATGATCACGCAAACATGCATCCAGCCAGGATTGTCGGCGATCTATTCGGAATTGATGGACTTTTCGGGAGCTGAATTTTACACTCGTCCCGATGCACGCCTTCACGGAAGATCCTTTAAGGACACACTGTTTGCATACGAGTCTGCATCGGTAATAGGGATCAAGTCGGCATTAGGAGAGATTACCATCAACCCGCCTATGGATCAAGTTCTAGCTGTAGGTGATGAGCTTGTGGTGATAGCCGAGAATGATTCCTACATCCAGCGGGACCTACTCTCCAAACCATCTGTTGATGAGTCAAAGTTTGTTCGGCATGGGCTGAAAGAAACAAGCCGCCAACACATACTCGTTCTTGGCTGGAATCGTCGAGCAACGGCGATCCTTACCGAGCTTGACCACTATGCTTCTCACGGCTCGGTGATTCTCGTGGTTGATGATATAGACAGGTCATCAGAACTCAATCTACTGTCCTCTTCACTGTCGCACATGCAGGCAAGTTTCCACTACGGAAATCCCGCGTCGAGAAACGTGCTCGAACAGGTAGACGCAGTCTCGTACTCCGGTGTGATTGTTCTTACGGATATAGGTCGCGGAGGAGTACAGCAGGCGGATGCGCGAACCCTCATGATTCTTGTACACCTCCGGGATTTGGCGGCAAAGGCTGGGAAGACAACCAACATTGTTGCCGAAATGCTTGACGAGCGCAATCGTGCCTTGGGTGCCGAATCTGAGATGGACGACTTCATTATCTCCAACAAGGTGCTTTCACTCCTTCTTACACAGATTTCGGAAGACAGCTCACTGCTTGGTGTGTTCCAGGCCTTGTTTGATCCCGAAGGGAGTGAGATTTACCTGCGTCCGGTAGATAGCGTTGTGATACCAAACAACACATACACTTTTGCCGAATTGATCGAAGGTGCTGCCCGCCAGGGGATGTGCGCCATTGGGTATCGTCTCGTCCGCAATGGCCAGACCATCCTTCGAATCAACCCATCGAAAAATGACACTTTGAACGTCATGGCTTCGGATGCACTCGTGGTGCTAGCCGAGCAGTAGGTTTGCACGATGAACACTCTCACTGCATGCATTGGAGGGGCCGCGGCAATTCTAGTTCTGGCCGTATCCTGTTCACGGGATAATCATGTTGGCAAGCCCCTTTCCAGTGGTCTGCCCCAGCTTACGGTAACGGAAGCGATCGATCCCGGCAGAATCGGGAAAGCCGTTCAGGTGCGAGGAACCGTGCTGCAGGTATGCCAGGAAGAGGGCTGCTGGATGTCGATAACAGATGGTAAGAATGGTTTGCGGATAACCTTCGAAGGTTCGGCATTTGTGGTACCCATGGATGTGGAAGGGGCTGTGATTGTAGAAGGCACTGTGCAAGAGGAAGTGTTTGAGCAGGAGGATGCACGGGCAATAACAGAAACCATGGGCTGGAGCGAAGAGCAGGTGAAGAGTATTCAGGGTGATACAAGACTTCCGGTGATGGTGGCCACTGGAGTGCGCCTGAGTGATGGTTGAGTACATGAAACCCTAACAGCAGTAGCACACGTGTTCGACAAACTCAACAGACGGTCACTCACCACCAGTTTCTTGTTGGTGAGCGGTGTACTGCTTGTTGTTCGTCTGGTGGTCGTTGCACTCTGGAGCGTTGTTGGAGAGCATGCGTTTACGGATAACCTTTGGGTTGAGCTTGGGCTGAGCATACTCAGTTACCTGATACTTGCTGCTATTCTTGGTGCAACTGCTACCTATTACGGACCGCGTCTGTCGCGCGAGCTGCGATTCGACAACATCATTACGGCCACAACAACGTTTGCCGTAAGCACGCTGGCATTGCTCCTGTTCTCTGCCATCGTTCCAAACTCTATCGTGGACGGCCGTCCGGCAGATATCCCAACGGTGATCACCTCGCACCTTGTAGCTGTGGGTGTGTACACAATATCCATTGGCCTGGCAGCTTTCTTAACCGTAGCCATGCTGCAGCGGCAGCACAGGGGAACTCGGGTCCTACTGATTGTTCTGGTGGTTGCTGTCCTGGGAGCATGGTTAAGCTCCATTCTAGCCCAATTCAATGGATTCTTTATTGCAAGCGGCATCGTGTTCCTCTTGCTGGGTTCTGTGGTAACCCTCATGAACGTACGTCGGTTGTACTGGCTTTCGAGTATCACGATCGACAAAAAGATTCGATTGTTATGGTTGTGCGCTTGTGGAGCATTTGCAGCATTCGTGCTTGCGATGATGCTTGCGTTTTTTGAAGATGCATACGCTACTCAAAGTGCCCACATGTTTTTGCGCAGTGGCGCTATCCTGCCTGCTGTGGTTAATGTATTTGGGTTTGTATTCTTCCTGCGGATGTTCTTTGCCACGCTGGCTTCGTTGCCAAACAGTGGCATCGTTGATCGACGATCGAATGAAGTCGACGCACTGGCTGGCCTAACGCGTCTGGTTGCAGAATCGGTGAGCGTTACCGAACTCCTAGAATCCGTTACTCGCCATAGCCTGAACGTATGCCGTGCCCATGGAGCATGGTGCGAGCTGTATGAACGTGGTGGACTGCGCGTTGTTGGTGCTCAGCTTGTTACTCCCGACTTCGTGCGCCAGCTTCACGAAGTAGAGGCCTTCTCCGATCTCATTCGCAGAAGTCAGCTCCCGCAACATGTTGAATCACTGTCTGAGGTGATTGACGAATCAGCGTCCATCATGGCCGTGCGTTCATTCATTTCCATTCCCATACTGTCCGAAGCGCGCAGGATTGGAACGTTGGTCATGTTCAGTACCCTGGAGTATGGTTTTGAACAGGATGATGTTCGCCTGCTTAGTGCCTTTGGTAATACCATCAGCGTAGGGCTGGATCAGGCTCGGCTTGTTGAAACGGCCCTGGAGAATGAGCGATTGCAACGTGAGTTCGACGTAGCACGTCGCGTTCAGACCTCGCTATTGCCTAAGGAAAGCCCCACGGGATGCGGTTGGCAAGTGGATGCCATCACCATACCTGCCACTCAGGTTGGCGGTGACTACTATGACTATGTAGAGTTCGCCAACGGTCACAGTGGCGTCATCATTGCCGACGTAAGTGGCAAAGGCGTTCCTGCAGCTTTTTATATGGCCACGCTCAAAGGTGTAGTGCTCGCACACATGCGCTTATCGGAAGGGCCGGCCGATCTCTTGCGCAGAATCAACCGTACACTATTTGGAAGCATGGAGAGGCGCGTGTACATCAGCATGGCCTGTGCAGAGTTCGACCCGTCGGAGGCATGTGTGAGGATTGCCCGCGCAGGCCATACTCCCGTTCTTGTGCGTAGTGGTGGGGATGTGAAAACGGTTACGCCAAGCGGTATGGCTATCGGACTTGTTCCACCATCGGTGTTCGATAATCGGATCATCGAAGAAACAGCTGCCGTGAGTGGAGGCGACATTTGTTTGTTTACCACGGACGGCGTAACGGAGCGCCGAAACAGAGCCAACGCGGAGATGTCGATCGAGCCACTGATTACCATGTTGAACGCGGCGAACTATCCTACAGCCTCCAATGTTGTGCAAGGTGTGTTAGATGTGATTGCCAACCATGCCAACGGTGCAGAACAGCATGACGACATCACCATCGTTGTTGCCTGCATTACCGATGCTCCTGCAACCGACGATTCTCATCATCGTAGGCCAGCCCTTTCTGGTATCCTCTCATGAACGAATTCAGTACCACCTCGCAGCAAGCAAGCAACGGCGTTACAACAATTTCACTTCGTGGGTACCTTGACGCTCACACGGCCCCCGAGCTCGAGAGTACCATACAAGCTGCTGTTGAAAGCGGTGCTGTGCGTCTAGTTGTTGACTTTGCACAGTTAGAGTATATCAGCAGTGCAGGACTCGGCGTGTTCATGGTGTTTATTGAGTCCGTTCGTGCAGCTGGCGGAGATATCAAACTAGCCTCCATGACGGAGCGCGTGTTCAGTGTGTTTGATCTGCTTGGTTTTCCCGTGTTGTTTAACATCTACAACACCGTAGCCGATGCAGTGGCTGCATTCCCGGAACAGAGATGACAGTGGATTCAGCTACCATACGGGTTCGCGCCGCTACCGACCAGCTTGTGGTTGTGCGCGAGCACGTACTCCATCACACCCTAGCGGCAGGGTTTGCACAGACTGTTGCACATAACGTAGCTCTAGCTGTGGACGAAGCGTGTGCGAATCTGATTCAGCATGCTTATCAGAATGATGCATCA
This sequence comes from uncultured Hyphomicrobiales bacterium, assembly GCA_964620125.1. Classification (GTDB taxonomy): domain Bacteria; phylum Bacteroidota; class Ignavibacteria; order Kapaibacteriales; family Kapaibacteriaceae; genus OLB6. The sequence continues at coordinate 33,300 of CAZUGQ010000024.1, read as the reverse complement.
AAGGACATCGAGGTGAGTGTAGCTGCCATGCCAGACGCGGTGTGCGTAACGATCACGGATACCAGTGCCCCTTTCGATCCAAACTCCGCAGAACTGCCAGATATGCGCAGGTATTTTATTGAGCGCCGACATCATGGCCTTGGCATCCTGCTCATGACAAAGGTTATGGACAGTATCGAGTACCAACCGGCTGCAAATGGCTCTGACCGGAACGTGCTCACGTTGGTGAAACATCGGTAGAGTGACATAGCTGAAACCCGCTGCCAGAGACCCTGCTCAATACCTAACTTCGCGCCATGAAATTTGCCATCATGATGGCTGCCACGGTAGCTGGCGTCGTGCTAGGTTTGCTGCCCCTGCGCCGAACCTTGCAGTACCCACAGTGGTGGCGGCTCCTTGCCATCGGATCCGTTGTACTCACGCTGTTGTTCGGACTTTTACCTCCAACTGCAGGAACGGTTGCTGATGCAGTGATGGCCGGCAGAGCAGACAGTACAGCCGTTGTGCCGGTGCTTCTCAAGTCCCTGGGTGATGGAGCGTGGCAGGATGCGCGCGACGAACGGGTGGTGATCGTGCTTGAAGGAATCGCCGACAAGGAGATTAACGCGACGTGGACGCAAGCCGTTGTTGAGTTGCGGCGTGGGGCTGACGATGTGCACTTTACAGCAGTACGGATGGTTGCAACGGATCCAATGATCACCATGCCGTATATCCTAGGTCTGGCTGAACGTGGGCGCATCATCTTCTTTCATGTGCCAATGAGTTGGATTGCAACGGTAGCATACTTTCTTGCTATGATCTTTGGCATTCGGTACCTCCGTTCTCGGAATCTTGATGACGATCGGATGGCGATGGCGCTGGCGTCAGTAGCCACCTTGTACAGCGTTCTTGCAACCGTTACCGGAGCCGTGTGGGCAAAATTCAACTGGGGTACGTATTGGAATTGGGATCCAAAACAAACAGCCATTTTTCTAGTGCTGCTTATTTATGCAGCCTATTTTCTGCTGCGCAGTTCCATCGAGGATTCTGAGCGGAGAGCTCGGCTTAGTGCCGTTTACAGCATTGTTGCCTTTGTTTCCGTGCCTACACTATTCTTCGTGTTGCCTCGGATTATGCCCGGCCTGCATCCAGGCAGCTCGGACGATGTGAATGCTGGCCCCCTTCTCACCTTACGCAGCGACGCATTGAACGAAGTCAAGCAATGGGTTTTTGGCCTGTCACTGTTTGCCTTCACACTTGTCTTTTTTTGGCTTTCGAATCTTCGCATGCGAATAGCCAAGTTATCGGACTCGGTTTCGTCAACTGCATCATGATAAACTTCCTTGCCAACAATGCACCCTACGTGGTGCTTGCATGTGTGCTTGTGATCTGGGCGGGCATCGCCTGGTTTCTGTGGCGACTTGACGCACGCGTTCGCCATTTGGAGAGCGGCAAATGAACAAACGCTACCTCATCGGCGGCATCGCCGCTGGCATCTTGATACTGATCGGATGGTTGGCACTCGATTCGAGTGCCGTTGAGTATACAAACCTTGAAAAAGCGCAACGACTGGGTTCCACCGTGCAGGTCGTTGGTTCTTGGGTGAAGGAAGAGGGGTGCACGTATGACCAACAGCACGATGTGTTCCGTTTTACGATGCGTGACCAGGACGGCAAGCAGATCCCCGTGGAATTGGCAGGCAGCAAGCCCAACAATTTTGAAATTGCCGTGAGCCTCGTTGTTAAGGGCAGAGTGGAGCACGGAGTCCTGAAGGCTCAGCACGTACTCACGAAATGTCCATCCAAGTACGAGGGTCAGGCACAAGGTGCTTAAGCGCATCATCATTGTAGCCGCCATCGTTCTGGTGCCACTGGCATTTTATGTGGCTTCCCAGTATGGTGAACTACCTAAGAGCACATTCCAACAGGCCATTGCAGCATCAACCTCGCAGGATGAAAGTGATCCTGCTGGTAAGGTGATGATCACCAGTAGCATCACCGGCACCAGTGGAGATCGACTCGTTTGTGAAGATCATACCGGGCAACAGTTCCACGTTGAGTATACTGGCAAGCCCCCTGCCACACCATTCATTGCTGGGCAGACGATAGATTTTGTGGGGCATGTACATGGGGGCGAGATGCCATACTTCCACGCTACACAGGCCTTCCCACGATGATTGAGCAACTCGTTGTCCACCTAACATTCGGACTCGCCGCTGGCACTCTGGTGAGTTATGCTCTTGCTGTATGGAAGGGGGCTGAAGGTTTCGCCAGGATTGGCCGAGTGCTGATGCTCATCCTTGCCGGTGCATTGGTGATGAGTTCGTCCATGCTCATCATCAACATCGTACAGCACCAGTTCCAGTTCACGTATGTGTGGAACCAGAGCTCGCGAGAGATGCCCTTGCACTTGCTTATTGCAAGCTTTTACAGCGGGCAGGAGGGGAGTTTTTTACTGTGGACCATGTTGGTAGCCATCATCGGCGTAATGCTCACACCCTATGCTCGAAGGCATGGGTACGAATCGGAGAGTATGATGCTGTTTGGGCTTATCCTCACCTTTCTCACGTTACTGCTTGTTGCTAAAAATCCGTTTGCACTCTACTGGGAATCATTTGCGTCGGATGGGCTAACACAGGCTGATGTACCCCTGAATGGCCGTGGAATGAATCCACTCCTCCACAACGTATGGATTACCATCCATCCTCCAATCCTGTTCATGGGTTTTGCCAGCATGTCCGTGAGCTTCGTGTTTGCCGTAGCGGGACTCATCAAGCGTGATTACCACCGATGGATTCAGGTTGCGCTTCCCTGGACGTTGTTTGCGACGGCAATCCTTGGTTTTGGCATCATGTTGGGAGGGTTCTGGGCATACGAAACCCTAGGCTGGGGTGGCTTCTGGGGCTGGGATCCTGTGGAGAATAGTAGCCTTATTCCCTGGCTTGTTAGCGTTGCACTTGTACATACCATGCTCGTTCAAAAGCGAACACGCGGACTTGTTAAGACCACGATCAGTCTTGCAATCGTTGCTTTCGTGCTTGTGCTGTATTCAACGTTTCTTACTCGGAGTGGTGTTCTCGGCGACACGAGCGTGCACTCCTTCGTTGATCCTGGAGCCTTTGCCTTCTGGATTCTTTTGGCATTCATGCTCACATTCGTTGTACTCGGTTGCTGGCTGCTGGCCGTGCGCTGGAGGGACATTGATCTGGCCAGAGAAGAGTTTGCACCAGCCACCCGTGAGTTTATGCTCAGTATCGGTGCAGCCTTAGTGATGGCGAGTGCAATCTTCGTAACCATTGGCACATCATGGCCTGTAATCATGGAAGTGATCGGGCAGCCAAAGGTTGCCGTCACCACGCAGTTCTATAACACCGTTCACCTTGTTCTCGTGCCACTCGTTCTCGTGACGAATGGTATCTCCCTGCTGCTTAACTGGTGCAGTACATCGAGAAGTACGTTTAGAAAACGCGTCCTTACTGCGCTGTACATTTCCTTGCCGATAACCATTGCGGCCTTTATTCTCGGTATTCACGACGTTGGCATTCTTGCTCTGGCCTTTGGGGCTTTGTTTGCCATTGCCGTTAATGCCCAGATGGGATGGGGAATCATTCGCAAGTCCATCGCACAGGCCGGTGCATACGTTTCGCATGTAGGTATTGCACTGCTCGTTATTGGGGTGATCATTACAAGCCAGTTCAGCGTGGTGCATCATGCCGTATTGGTGAAGGGAGTACCAACGGCTGTAGGCGACTATGTACTCACGTTTGTTGGTAAGGAGCAGATAGAGAAGCAGTGGTCGGACAGGGAGAAGTATCGATATCACGTAAGTGTAAGCCGCAAGGGCCAGGATCCCTCACAGTCCACGCACCTTTCAGCTACGCTATACTGGAGTGACTTCAATCGACGTCAGAGCGCCTTCCTCGAACCAGGGATTCGGTGGGGGATACATAACGACTTGTATCTAACACCTAAGGCCACAAGCGAGGAAGACCTCTTTAAGCTAATAACCCTGGTGAAGGGCGACTCAATACGAATACCCTTCGATTCAAGCATTGTGATTGCGCTTGACCGATTCACCATGCCCCTCGAAGAAGAACAAGCACCTGATGGCCGTATGCAGATGGCAGCCGTGCTACGTGTTTCAAAGGACCAACAGCCGCATACGAATGACGCCACACCACGCAGCAGTTCCGAGATCAAGGCACTGACGATAATCGGCCAAGGGGAGCAAGGACCAACCTTCGAACCTATCTGGACGCCCATTCCGGGTACTGCCTATGGTGTTGGCGTCACAAAAATTATTCGCAACAATGCAGACCCGTCGAAGAGTAGTGCCCAGCTAGGATTCCGTGACTTAACAAAACCTATGCCTCAGCCACGAGAGATTTTTGTTGTTGACTTCGCAGAAAAACCTTGGATCTCGCTTGTCTGGGTAGGTGTGATAACCATGGTCCTTGGCTTTGCATTCAGCATCGGGCGATATGCGCGTATGGTACGCGACCCAAGAATAGAAGCGGAACCAACGGAAACGGTCTCGCAGGAAATAGTCGAGATCACGCCCTAGTACGTTAGAAGTGCGTTTACTACCGAGCGGTTATCATGCGGTAGAGAGAGGATACATCGCACGGTGGAGGCAGTGATAGCCTACCGCAACCATACGTACTTCGTGGCTGGGGATGATGTGGAAGGCAGCACGTACATGAGCTGGCCCCTTACCGGGTACTGCAGTTCATTGCCGAGGACATCGAAGTAGCGAGCGGACGTGGTGGCAACGGCATGTGGATCAAACAACCGTAGTCCGTTTGCATCGCAAATTTCCAGCACCGTTAGCAATCCATTCTTTGTTGTTGGTTTGATAGGTAGCACCACATCTGCAACATCAAGAAACTCAACTGTACCCAGTTTGAGCGTATCTGCCGTTACAGAACCGAGAACACATCTGCCTTTGATTACTGCAACGGTGTCTCCAACTCTAAGTGAGTCGAACGTATACCGAAAGGCTACGGTACTTCGATGTGGTTCAAGCGCCGTCCAATCAGGATAATGTGTGGGACTCGGCACAAACACCGTAGCATCAACGGTAACCGTGCCCTTGATTCTGCGAGCAGAGAGGGCGTCGAACGATGCCACCTCCGTCATGCTATCAACGACAACGACGAGTTGGACACTATCGCCGGGAGCCCCCTTACAATCAAGTACGCGGAAGATGACTTCGGGCTGATATAGTTTTTCGAAGGCCATCCCACCTGTGTAGCCATACGATTCGGCCGGGCCGTAGCCATACACAAGGATTCCGAATGCTGCTGCCGTATCCGAGCCTTGATTGAGCGTAGCCATGGTTGTGTGTACGCCTCCCTGTACAGGGATGTGGGCGTAGCCGTATTGGCTGCTGCCAATTGGCGTGAGTGCAGGAATGGGTGTACCATCAACGTGTATTCCGCTGGCGTCGAGTGGAGCGAAAACCGTTAGGTGATGTTCGGTGTACACATTGTTTGACACGCTATTCCGAGGTTGGATATTCACTGTGCGGTAGCCAGAAAGGTATTGCTCCACAGGCGGAACGATGATGAGGCTGGGGTCTCCAGTGTATTCTATCGAGGCTTGCCTTCGAGCACTTCGATCCAGAATTCCAACCATAACCGGATGTGATGCCTGTATGGTTCGGCCACGAGACAGTGGCAACTCCCACACGCTACCAGCACGTGGTTGTAGGAGGGGTGCCATTGAGTCAACCGTGATGAAGGTGGAGTCCACATGTGTGATGATGCGCACAACCGTAACGTCCTGCGAACCATCCTTAAAGAAATCTTGGGGCGGCTGTAGGGGGGGGACAGCAAAGGTGCGTCCCCACAGATCTACGCTCGGCATTTGTTCAACCAGGATGTCTCTTGATGCATCGTTGCTTATGAGTGGTACTTGAGCGCGAAAGTGGCTGCCGAGCACGACCACGGGTTTGGTGGCGCGGATTCGTGTGCCTGTAAAGTCTTCATTGCGACTTGACTCGGAAACATGTGCCTGCATCAAATAGCTTTGGCCACGTTGGAGCACAACTGACCGATCCCGGCCAATACCTTGGTTGGTGCGAGATACGCTCAGTGTAATGTCGACCTTCGTGTCGTTTTCCGTAGCAACAACAACAAACTGGCTTGGATAGTACTTTGTTTGAACGATAATAAAGCCGATGCGTACAACGCCATAGTCGGAACCATAGCTTAGGATGCGATGATCAAGTCCGAGAACTGGAGTAGGGAAGACCAACCAAGCATCCGACGTTTTTTCATCGCGTGCCACTGCGTAGACAGCAACATCTTGATTTGCTGTAACGTGGATGGATGTACTCAGAGGGCGCTCGCAGTCGCCTCTGTTATCGGTGGTGTTGGGATATTCGGCGGAGTGCAACTCGTAATCGTCTCTATTGAACATCACTTCGCGCACTGAGCCCGCAGGAACCGTGAGTTGCTGTGTTGTTTCCACACCGGCTCTTGATCGTGCGGTAATCGTAACGCTTGTTTCTTCATCTGCCGACACGAACAGAGCCAGGTACCCTTCGCCGCTATGTTCCGTTGGGGGAAAGGCAACCCAGAAGTCCCTGCCGAGTGAAGACTTTAGCGTTTGCGATGTGAGGGGGCTTGGGTAGGCAGTGAACAGCAGGAGAAGACAGAGGACAGTGCCGAGGAGGGAGGAGGTGGGGGAGAGGGTGGGGGAGAAGGTGAAGGAGAAGTACCTGCAGCCGAAACCCAGAGTGCCGGGAACTATAGTTCCCGGCACTCTGGGTTTCGGCACTCTTACGGCCGCGCAGTCTACCGCTACTTTGAGCTTGCCCTGACGATGTTTTCGCACAGAGCTAACATCTGCTCTGCGCTGGCGTCCCACGTGAATGTAGATGCCCATGCCACAGCCCCTTCACTAAGTCGTTGAAGCTCAGCGGAATCGCTAAGGAGTTGGTGGATGATCCTAGCAAGCTCTTCGATGTTACCATAAGGGTACAAAACACCGGAGACGTTAGGCCGCACAGAATCTCTCAACCCTGGCACGTCGGCACTAACAACGGGTGTTCCGCTTGCATTGGCCTCGATGTTTGTGATTCCCCAGCCCTCCTTGATCGATGGGTTCACGGCAAGGTGGGCCGTCGAAAGATACTTGGACTTTTGCTCGTTGCTAACAAATCCACGAAATGAGATGGCACTGGTGAGTCCGAGAGTTGCGGCAAGCTGCTCAAGCGACTGTTGCTCATCCCCGGTGCCAAGAACTTCAAGCCGGATATTCGGGATCTGCTTACGAAGGATAACCATGGCGCGAAGAATGTGGTCAACACTCTTGTAGCGCTTAAGCCTGCCAAAGTAAACCAGCGTTGGCACCTGTGCCTTGGCTGTTACCTTCATGGGAAAGTACCGTGGGTCAATGGCGTTATGAATCACATGCACGTTGTGCGGAGCAAACCCGAGTTCAATGCATTCTTGGCGTGTGCTTTCACTAACAGTGCATAGGGGCGTCTGACCATAGACGATGGGTATGCGCTTCTCAAACCACTGAACGTATCGCCCAGCAAATGTGCCCACTTCGGAAAAGATGCTATTGCCAAAAAAGTGGTGCACGAGAGCCAGGATAGGCTTGCGCACATACTTCGGAGTAAAAAACGGCAGCTTGTTGATGTCCTCAACTACGATGTCTACATCCAGTTTACGGTAGTTCAGCAGCCACCACAATGGCACGATGTAGTTGAACCACGGTCGGCGTCCAATGCGAATGACGGACATGCCATCCAACGGTTCTCGCGAACGAGCACCACGGTGGGCGCAGCATAGCAACGTTACGCGATGCCCCTGGCGCGCTATTCTGCCGAAGATTTCATGCAAATGCACTTCGGCACCACCGGCTTGTGGATGCGTTCGATCCTGCCAGTTTATCACCAGAAAGTGCATGCTTACTTCCGTGGTGTTTCCACCAACACTTCCACAGTCCGCGAGTAGAAACGGCCTTCCGGAGTGTTGTTGTCGTACAACGGTAGGGTTTCACCGCGACCGCTGGCTGCAGACTCAGGTAGGCCTAATGCACGAGCTACTGCCCTTGCCCTACGCTCGCTGAGGCTCTGATTGTATGCAGCGTCACCTGAACGATCCGTGTAGCCGATAACCTTAACAGTGCTGTTCGGTTGTATTCTGTCCTTGATAACGGCGATTTGTGCCTTGTGGTCGGGCGACAATTCATCCTGATCAAAGCCGAACAGTATCAGAGAGTAACGGTCCACGCGGATGTCCTGCCCGCCCGATCGTACCTTGTCTGCACTAGTTATGCGCTCGAGTGGTACGGTCTTTGTTGGTGAAGGAACAACGACACCACTGCTGTCGCGAACGGCAACAAGGTAGCTGATCTCCTTTGCATCCTTCGGTATCCAGGGTACACTTTCACTGATGCGCCAGTCTACACCAGGTGGCAGAGGATTGCCACCGGCAAATGTCTTGAGAAGATTACCATCGTGCGCTACGAACAGCGTGTAGCCTGCGATATTCACGCGAGGATCGATCTCAGGCTTGAAGCGCAGTCCACTCGGTGTGGTTACCAGCATCGTGTCAGTACTTTCAACAGGAGTCAGAATGGCAGCATTTGATGCGATTTCCACCCTGGCGTTCTCAGCTAGTCCATCAGGTTCAGAACTACGTGATGCACGCTCGGGCAGACCCCGTGTGGTTACGGTGATACGTGCTTCATTGATCCCCCACGTTCCCGTGAGATAGTCCTTTACAACTGCTGCTCTCTTGGCTGCAACGTCAGGCGTTCCCTCGGCTGGGTCGGCACAACCCGTAAGTGTGATTGTTGCAGATGGGTCATCCGTCATGCGGCGGCCAATGATGTTGAGAACGTGATTGTAGGTTACAATGGCGTCAAGGTTGTAGAAGTTGGCCATCGCAAACGATTCAACCTGCTCCTCGCGCAAACGCCGATACCTCGGGTCAAGTTCAGCCGTTCCCGGCTTGAAGAATATGTAGGGGAGGAGAGGTCGAATGCGAGTGGAGGCGAACTCTTCGATGCGAATCTTCGAACCATCGGCAGGATTGCCGGTTTCAGTGAGTCCGGAGTGAGTTACGGACGAGACGAACGGCACTCCTGGACTGATCGACGTTGGCGGTGTAACCGTCTTGGTGAACTCGAAGAGTTCAACGTCCGTGAGCGAATCATCAACAGCGGGAGGAACGAAGCTGAGTACAAGCCCTGCGCGGATGTGATGGGTGTTCCACGATACATCGCTCGAATGAGGGAGCACGTTGTAGGTGAATAGAACTTCTGGACTGATGAAGAGTGTTTTGTCGGCATCCAAAGGCAAATCGTACGAGAGCCCAAGCGTGATGCCAAGTGCAATAGCTGACGCATTGGGAATGCTTGCATCATTCACAACATTCCGCTCTCTGCTATTGCCCGCAAACGTCGCATCCACAGGATCAACAAGCACTTCTTTCTGGCTTACTGTTGCCGAAAATGGTGTCCCAATAGTGAGCCCTCCTAGTCCTACTAGTCCGCCACCTAAACGATATCCGAGAAGGGGCTCAACGCTGATCTGTTGGAATGTGCCTGTTAGGTTGTGCTCGATCGTTGCGGTGGCAGGATTTCCATTGCCGTCTACAATCGGTTCCGTTTCAGTGGTCTTGAATGGTGTGCTGTACGACCAATAATGCAAACGAAGGTTGAAGGACAACACGTCGTCAATTGATCCGATATAGGCTACACCCGCAAGAAAACCGAGATCGGAGGTTGAAGTATACTCGGGGCAGCAACTCGAAATCCCGGGAATGCCAGAAAAATCGCCTAAACTCAATGCAAAGTCGGCATTGCCAAAGAGCCCGAAACGAGAGGGTGCTGCAGAATGTGTCGAAGCGTTGGGTTCCTGTGCTGATACCCGAAGTGCTCCTACAAGCGTAAGGACAAGAAGCAGACGGGTCATCGGAGTACAGTAAATCGGTGGGACATGCGTTGTGTTCGGGTAGTGAGCTGCAGTGTATAGGTGCCGTTCTTTAGACGTGTACTGTCCAGCAGAAGGATGAAGTCACCAATCGTAAGGTCCCTGTTTACAAGTGTCTGCACGAGTCTGCCTGACTCATCGATGACGTCAACGCGTGTCGGGCCGTCTTCCACAACATGCAGATCAACAACAGAGTAGTCGGATGTTGGCTGGGGTACAATTCGAACATCTGCCGGCCTTCGAACCTGTGCCGAAGGTGCACCACTACGGAATATCAGCCGTGGCCCACCAGCCTTACATAGATCCGATAGCCAAACGGCACCCGGATCTGTTCGCACCTGTATCGTATCGGCTACCCACACGGAGTCAATGGTTATGATGGACATTGTGTCGTTCCCCCAGGTAACGTTGAACTGCAGGGTTGCCGATACGTCGCCGGATTGAGGAATGGGAAGGGTAACGTCAAACAAACGCTGTCCATTTGCTTCAAACGAACTTGGAAGTCCAACAGGCGAAAGAATGGTGCCATTCACCCTGAATCGTGCATTGAGTTCAGTGACCTGTGTACGATCGAAGTTTACCTTGTTCGTAACTCGCACTGGTATCTGCACGGTACTGCCTATTGCCGCGGCAACACTGTCAATCACAATCGTACAGCCAATGTAAGAGCGAACTGTGGCGGACATCTGCAAAGTGGCAGATCGGTTGCACAGCGTGTCAAGGAACACATACGATCCGGAATACGTGTTGCCTACCACTCCTCCTTTGAATCGCACTACCACTTCGCTTGAGCCCCCTACCGCTGTTACCGGAGGTATCGCAGCCTCAACTCGGAAGTCACCAACATCTGTCCCTGTTGTGGGCCAGCGCAAGGGTACACTGCCAGTATTGAAGATTGTGATACGCTGCTCAGCCGACTGCCCTTCATTCACATTGTCAAACAGAACAGCGTCACGGGACAACTCAAACCCTACACTGTCCTTTCTGGCGATGATTGGAATGACGTTGACACCGTTAACCGCGTCAATTGCATTGGATGCGATGGTGACTGATGCGTCTTTTTGGCCAACAATCGTAGGTGTGAAAACAACATCGAATGTAGCCGTTTGATTCTGCGCAAGGCTGATGGGAAATTGCTGCGAAACTACGAGCGTGAATTCATTGGCATGTGTGCCTGTAACATCGCCGCTAAAGAGGACAAGCGTGGAAGTTCCACCATTCCTCACGGTAAAGGTTTTTGTAATGGGGCTGGAGCTGCATTGGTCGGATACGTAGAGTAGCGTACTCTCGGAAATCACAATACGAGCATCACCCGCACCCTCGCCATACAACCGCATGATGCGCACCGATCCATCTGCCAATGTCATCTCTATCCATGCAGCATATCGCCCAAATGTGTTGGGAGCAAATCGTACGATCATGGTATGTGTTTGAGCAGGGTTGAGCGTTACAGGATCACCTCCGCTCACGATCTGATAAGCCCCCTGCTGCACTCCGCGTAGAACAATGCGAGTGATGGAAACCTGCGCCGTGCCAGAAGCCGCCTTGATCCGAATCGTGCTGTCAACACTCTCCTGGCCGGCTATGCGACGTCCGAAATTCACTACGTCTGGTACCTCAAGTGGCTGAGGCCGCCCAGTTCCCGTAAGCTGGGATATACCGAAGGTGCCAGCGTGTTCAATGCGGAGAGCAGCACTAACATTTTCTGCTTGCCTTGGCTGGCAAACTGTTTCAACGATGAAGCTTTCTCCTCCTGCAAGGGTGCGAGGAGTCGAAGGAGTAAGCACATCGAATTGGTCCAGATTGCCACTTACAAGTCGCCACCCGCCAACCACGAGCGAATCGGAGCCGATGTTCTTCACTACCGTTACTCTTCGCTCTGTACCATCGCCAACGTTGATTGACCCATGCTGTACATCAGCGATCTCGATCGTACCCCCACGTATCTGGAATGGGCCATCACCTTCATCTTGTGATAGGGTGGCACCTTGCAAATTCCACACTCTGGCCATTGCATCAGTGCCGCCTGTTGCAATGCGATTACCCGTGTTGTCAAATCTGGCAGAATACACCAGGTTGGGTCCGAGCGTGAGTGAACTCACAAGTTCAAGTGTCGAGGTAAGAAAGATTTTGGCAGCACCATCTCCACATCCAGCAACGATTCGAGCACCTGAAGGAGCGAAGTCAACAGCCAGAATCGCTGCGGTGTACAACGGGCTTTCACCCAGTTTTGCTCCAGACGCAGCATCCCACGTGGTGACCTTGAAGTCTGCCCCTCCTGATGCAATGGTGCTATTGTCCGGGCTCAGGTCAGCGGTGTACACTACGTCCGAACCGGTGCTGATGCTCCGTTCTATCTGGTAGGTTGATGCAGAACGCACAACCACTTGATTGCCTTCTGCCGTGATGATCTTCGTGCCATCCCTGGAGTACCGTGCGTTGTACACAGGTCCTCCATCCACTACGATGGTATTTGCATTCTGGCCGGTTGACCAGTTTACGATCGTTAACGCCTTTTCCGAGCCGATCACCAGGTACTTACCATCTGCCGAGAAATCAACTGACCATACTCTAGACGGTGCAAGTATCGTAGCTAGCCGTGCGCCGGTGGCGAGATCATAGACCCTAACGGTACCGTCGTGTCCGCCGCTTGCAGCAATGCGCTGCGATCTGTGGGTAGCAACGGACCAAGCCCAGTTACCAGTATGCGATCCCAGCTCCCGTACTTGCTCACCCGTTGTTGCATTCCACATCCGCACTGTTCCATCATGACCTGCAGTAATCAGGTTCAGCCCGTCGTACGTGAACGCAACTCCATACACTGGTTCGCGATGACCTTGCATGGTAACTACGGCCTCCTGAACAATTGCCGTGCGCTGAACTCTAATCCGGGCGTTGTTGGAAGTTCCCGGGCCAGCAACCCAGTCGTACTGCAAGCCAGTGGCTGTTTCTGTGATGGGTAACCACGTGTTGCCGTTGTCCATGCTTACGTCGAGCCGTACAACGTCTGACGGTAACACGTTGGTCCAACGAATGGGAGTTACACGTCCGGCTAACACCTGTTCTCCACCATTGGGGCTCACCAATTGCAATGTTTCACCGCTGGTAAATCCTCCTGCACGCAGAGCAAGGGGCTCAGACTTGCAAGCATCGGATGTTGGAGTGAGGTAGCCGAAAGCCCCCTCAGCACCACCCCTATAGCCAATCTTTATCACCATGCTTTGATCAGGCTGCAAAAGAACGAGCGGCACAAACGGCGTGACAAGGAAGAATCGATTGTCATCAATGGTGAGGTCGGAGATTCCAACGGCCTTTACACGTGCAGTTAGGGTAACCGTGAGTTCGCTGATGTTAGAACCGGGGCCGAACTCCAACCCTCCTGGGATACTCCATTCCAACGTTGGGAGTTCAAGGGAAGGTATGGTAAGTGTAGTAGTGCGTACAGTACTACCTGCAGTAATGGCAAGGGTTCGCACGGTGTCGCAGGACTCCGCAGCATCAACGGTTAATATGCTTGCCGGGAGCAGCTTTGCTCTTGATACGAAGGCTCGCGTGTAGGCTATGGCATCGTCGGTTGTTGCAATGTTCTCCACATACAAGCCTCCGGAGCTGTCACTCAAGGCACGGAGATCATCAGTCAACGATGTTCGCATTCCAATGATGTACACCGGTATGCGATAGCCGCGTGCAACACGCAGAGCTGTGGTCAGATCAACGGATGGTGCGCCGTCGAGAACCAGTAGAAGCATTCGAGCATTTCGTGCACTTCTCAAATGCGTCATGGCACCTTCGGGGTTTCCAAGCAGTGCGCTATCCACGTTGCATCCATTGCCCTTCCGGATGTCGGCTATGGCCGAGGTATAGCTTGCGCGGTCAGTGGTAAGTCCGTGGAGCAATGTAGGTCGGGCATCGAACATACCAAGGCCAATCTCGTCTGCCGTGGTATTAAACACCGACGGTGCAGCCGTAGCCACAGCCTTCGCCAGCTCAAGGTTGTTCGGAGTTCCGAGGTCTAAGCTACTGGAACCATCAACCATCACCATGCACGATAAGGCTACGCCAGGCCCGGCACTCTCCGAGGATGCCGTTACGGGCGCAGTCTGTCCATCAACTGTAGCGGTGGCAGAGGTAATGAACTGGGGAAAACCCGTTGTGCTGAAACCGTATGCCCTCGCCTTGATCCTGGGGTACTCGGAGGCATCTGTGCCAACGAGAACAAATGTTTGGGCTGAAGCATATGTTACCGTTGCAAGTAACAGCACCAATCCCACGACAACACACCGCATTGTTTGCCTCGCATTGATGAAATCGTACGTCATAAAGTGCCAAATGTACAGGATGTGGCGTATCGCCCCAAGGATCATTTTGCAGCACCACTCCGCAGCTCGATAACGACAGTGCGGTTGTATGCCCGCCCTTCGGGTGCATTGTTCGAATACTGTGGCTGCTGAGAACCCAATGCCTGTATGCTTCGTGCATCGAGGCCAAGAACTCGAGCAACCTCTTCAGCTCTCTTATGCGATAGCATGAGGTTGTATTCCGATGATCCCATAACATCCGTCATACCAAGAATGTGAACCTGAGCCCCCTCCTTGATTCTGCTGCGAATTCGATCTAACACCCGACTGTGTTCGGAGGTGACAGTTGCATTATCGAATGCGAACAGGATAAGGCTGTATCGTTCTACTTCGGCATTGCCAAGTCGCTCAGTACGCTTGCGCTCCACGGAGAGGTGATTAACGGGTACAAGCGCACTGTCGGCCACCGTTCTTCCAATACTATCGGTTACCATGGCTACGTACACTTGGTTTACAGCGGGTGATGGTACTGATGCGGCGTACCCATCACTGTTCGACTCCAATGCAATCGGCGCTCCGTTCAACCTCGTAGCTACGCACTGCACTATGCCAGTGGATGATACCGTGTGCACGGAAATGTGGAGTGAGTCTGGTGCGACCGTTGTATGCACTCTGCCCAGAACGAGAGGATCCAGAATCTCCGGACGATGTGGGATGATCTCCACGCGCTGGTTCTCGGCATGGGCCAGTGATGCATCAGCAGGGCTCGATGCCCGCGTTGGCATGGAGGGCGTTCTCTGAGCCTGTACAATAATGGAATTAGATGGTACATCAAGATCAATCAGAGCTCGTTTCACCGCTTCAGCTCGTGCTCGAGCAAGCTCAAGCCCTTTATCGTTCGGAGTGTCGGAGGTTGCACCAATCAGTGTAATCCGTGTTCCAGGGTACTGCTGTATTCGCTTCGCAACGATGCCAAGCACTGCCGTGGTTGCAGCCTGTGGTGTTAGCTGCGTGCTGTCGTGAAGCACGCTCCCGGCAGATACCAGATACCGAGACGGCACAACGGCAGACCCTGTTTCGAAATAGACGTGGCCCAGCACTGGCACGTAGTCTATGATGCGCGTTTCTTCTATCCTCACAGTATCAAAAGGCATGCGTTCACCTTCCACCAGGCCTTCCACCGTCATCGCAATGGTTGGGTAGGGGGCTTCTGGTTGCGCAGGTACGATGGTGTCGGCTGGTATCGTATCCGGTGTGGTTTCACCACCTAGCGCATACGAAACGCTAAGTCCCAGTCGAATGCTGGAGATCGTCCACTCCGTCCCTCGCGTTACGGAAGACATGGGCATCACATAACTAGCCTCCGGAGAAAGGTTCACCGAATTGCTTGCATTGAGTGGCACGCGGTAGCGTAATCCCGCAACGAGACCAGTAGCTATGGGATTGGCGTCGGGGATGGTAGCCTCGTGATTCACCCACGTTCTGCCTGCACCGAGATAGGTGCCGTAGTCGTCCGGTTCTTCAAGAGTCTCCGTCTGCGTGAAGTGAGTACGAAGAACAAAGGCTACGCGAAATCCAACCATAACATCAAGCCCACCAATCACGCGGTAAAGGGCCAGTGGTTCAAGTCCAATGGTGCTGATGGTTGCATCGAGATCATGACGGAACAAGGCATCACGAACTCTTGGAGTGTCGCGAAGGTCGGCCACGAACGAAGCCTCGGTACTAGTCATTGTGCCATTGTTCACGGCATGTGTAATCTGCGGAACAATTCGGAATCGGTTGCTGAGTGGGAGTTCCACTCCCAGGCCCAACCAGGAACCTACGCCCCAGCCCCCTTCAAACTCTGGACAACAGGAAGCATAGGTGCCGAGTTGAGAAAACGACGCCTGATGCATATCGGCCGACATGCCACCAAACAGCGATATCTCCACAGGCTGTGCAACTGCTGGAATGGCGCAAACAACGAGTAGGAAGGGGGCCAGGTAACGCGTGTGTGTGGTCACGATGCAGTAGTGCATTGGCGACGTTATCGTGTGACAGCCGAAGGACAGAGTTCGTTGATCACACACTGGTGGCACTGCGGTCGGCGTGCAATACATGTACGCCTGCCATGGGTGATGAAAAGGTGATTAAGCTGGTTCCATCGATTGCGTGGCACACGTTCCATCAATTCGAACTCAATGTGTTCAGCGTTGGTTGTTTGAACAAGGCCGAGCAGGTTTGCTATGCGCGTAACGTGCGTATCGACGGTGATAGCAGGGATATTGTAACAGTTGCTTAGAACACAATTTGCCGTCTTCCTACCAACCCCGGGCAGGGAAATCAGCTCTTCGAGTGTTGCAGGCACCTTCCCGTGAAAGCGTTCGATGAGCGCAGTGCAGCAGCCGCGGATGTTGCGTGCCTTGTTCCGATAGAAGCCCGTTGACCGGATGTCGGCTTCCAGCTCCTCGACAGGCACATACAGGTAATCCTCTGGGGATCGGTATTTGGCAAACAGGTGCTTGGTTACCTGATTCACACGTTCGTCCGTACACTGTGCACTGAGTATGGTAGCGATGAGCAACTCAAATGGCGTGGAGTAGTCCAGACCAACACGTGCATCCGGGTAAGCTGCATCCAGTCTGTCCAGAATCTGCTCGATAGGAGCGTGAGACAGAGTTTTCATCGGTACCCCGTATACGTTGGCAGCTCACTGTGCATTGGTGAAGGATCCATCTCTACGCGCCCACGCATGATTTCAACGGTACGCTGGCCAAAGGTGCAGGCGGAATCACGGGAGTAACCTGTAGTGTGCACACAAGATGCGGCGAAGGCAACGATCACGAGAGAGACGATCCAGTTAGCGTTAGTTGATCATGGCCATCGCGGTAGTATACGTACGATGGAACCGTGCACCGGCCGATGTTTAGCCCGGCAGTTTCTGCTCGCTTGAAAAACTCAGCATCATCGGCATATCTAAGGTCTTCACGGAAGTAGCCAATAGCTTCGAATACGTCACGGTGGATAACGAAAGTTCCACCAACAACACACTCGTCAACATGAATCAAACGCGATGGGTTGTCCTTGTCAATTACCATCGGATCACCCACAACGCGCACACCACCGTGTATGATATGAAGGTTCGGTAGAGAATCGATCAAAGCGCGACGTTCGGCCAGGTGGTTGCTGTCGTAGGCATCGTCACTATCCAGAAACGTAACATACCGGCCTTGTGCAGCCATGATTCCCGAATTCCGAGCCGCCGCCGTTCCGCGGTTATGCGCATGCCTGCGTATCACCATGGCATGCAGCACATTCTGGTAAGTTTGCAGCACTTCCGCAGTGGCATCGGTGCTGGCATCGTCTACCACCACTACGGACCACGAACGCTCCGTTTGAGCGATCAATGAATCAAGTGCCCGCGGCAGGAGATGTGCGCGATTCCATGTGCAAATCACTACGCTGAAGTAGGGACGCTCCACCTGTTCACTTTGCATGACCGAAGATACCAACGTCCCCATGAGCCTGGTTGATGTGTGGACGCACTTGTCTCTGAACGGCATCGTTCTGCTCAAGGAGCAAATGGATGCCCTGCAACGTTATCACGACGAGCTTGTGTACTGGAATGAGCGGATAAACATGGTAAGCCGTAAGGACGTTGACCACCTCTGGGAGCGCCACATCATCCACTCGCTGCTCTTACTCAAATACGTTCAGTTTCCGGAGCGGGCTCGAGTTCTCGATGTTGGTACGGGAGGGGGCTTGCCAGGTGTACCCCTCAAGATTGCACGGCCCGACATTAAGCTTACCATGGTGGATAGCATTCGTAAGAAGGCCAGGTTGGCAGAGATGTTCGGTCAGCACACTGGCCTCAAGGATATCGCCGCTCATGCATGCAGAGTGGAAGACTTGGCTACCAATGCCAAATACCGAGGGACGTTCGACGTTATCGTCTCTCGTGCAGTTGCACCAGTGGCCCAGCTCCTGGAGTGGACGTATGGCCTGCTCAGAAAGCACGGACTATATGCGTTTCTCAAGGGTGGCAACCTGGATGAAGAGCTTGCGGAGGCCCGTATGGCATTTCCACAGGTTCAGATTCAGGAAACATTGATCCAAGCTGTGGGCTTGCCACAATTCGAAGCCGACGAAAAGAAAGTTATCACGTGCCGCTACTCCTGATCATCGTTCTCGCTATCGCACTCCAGCCTTTACCGGCGCAACAGGTTGTGCGAACGGGTACCGATGGCGCACCAACGTCTGGTATTCGGTTGGCTCGTGTGAAGTACGGTGGCGGGGGAGATTGGTATAACGACCCGAGTGCCGAGGTTAACCTTCTTCGGTACGTGCGAGCCCATACGAACATCGATGTTCAGCCCGAGTATGAATACGTTGATCTTGAGAGCGACAATCTCTTCCAGTACCCGCTCATCTTTATGACTGGGCATGGCACCGTAAACTTCAGCGATGCCGAAGCGCGCAAGCTTCGTGCCTACCTCGATCACGGCGGCTTCCTGTATATCGATGATGACTATGGCATGGATGAAAGCATTCGCAAGGAACTCCGCAAGATTTTCCCGGAACAAGAGCTCGTTGAGTTGCCGTTTAACCACCCGCTGTATCACGCACACTTTGTTTTTGCCAATGGTTTGCCAAAGATTCACGAACATGATGGCAAGCCACCGCGCGGCTATGGATTATTCAGCGGCAGCAGGCTATGCGTATTCTATACCGTGGAAACAAACCCTAGCGACGGTTGGGCCGATTCCGAGGTGCATCATGATCCACCGGAAAAACGAGAAGCAGCCCTACAGATAGGCACGAACATTATCGTGTACGCACTTACGCAATGAGCATCGTTCATCGGCTTCGCAGCACTGGAAAGCAGGAACAACTCTGGCATGTGATGGCAGGCCTCGGGAAGGCTATCACCATTTGCTGTGCCACTCTCATCGTTCTCGTTGCCATAGAAGCCATCCTGCATGGCACGATCACCGCTCGCACAGTGATGTGGTTTGGCTGGCTTGGTGTTTCGGCATTCAGTACACTGCTTCTCCTCACCCAGCCATTGTTGCGATGGTTGGGCCTGCTCGCAACAGACAGTGTCGAGCGCCTGGCCTTGCGAGTTGGCGAAGCCTACCCAGATGTTCGGGACACACTGTCCAACGCACTTCAACTCTCATCTGCAACAGTAGGAAGTCCACAGCTCAGTGCCGCTGCACTGCAGCAAGCAACGCTGGTGGCTGAACCAAAAGACTTTTCGGTGATCATCAACAAACGTCCCACACGACGTTGGTTGTTCTGGGCTGCGCTAACCCTAACGGTGGTATTAACCCTGCCGACAGTGCTGCCCGATACCCTGGGTGCAGCACTGGAACGACTGCGCAATTACAGCGTGAGCTACATGCCACCAGCCCCTTTCCGTCTGTCCATAACCGTATCCTCCAACACGGTGATGCGTGGTACCGATGTGGCAGCCACCATTCGCTGTACCGGAGTTCAACCCAAGGATGTTGTACTGTATGTACGGGAAGGTCAGGCCAAACAGTTCACACCCTTTCCGGTAGTGTTTGATACGGCAGGAGTGTATGAACATCAGTTCCCTGGGTTGGCATCGAACGTTACTCTGTATGCCTATGCGCCGTGGAATGAGGTTGGCGTGTCGAGCGATACCATTTCGGTAACCGTGATAGACAGGCCACTCATTCGTGCGTTGTCCGGTCGTGTTGTACCGCCAGCCTACGCAGGCCAACCCCCGGTTGAACTCACCGAACAGCAGGCAGATGTAACGGCACTGCGAGGATCGACGGTACTGCTCCAGGTTACCTCGAACAAATCATTGGCTGGTGCAACCATCGTGCTGGAGAGGAATACCGACACAACAGCCAGCGATACCGTTCGCATTCCGATGGATGTGAAGGGGGCTGTGGCAACGGGCAGCTTTACTGTTCAAGCAAATGGCACCTATCATGTACTGCTACAGGATGCAGATGGCCAGACCAATGCCGAGCCATTACGGTATGGCATTGTTGCTCTGCGGGACGGACATCCCACGATAGCCATGGTTCAGCCCAAGCAGGATGTGGATGTGGATGCAAGCGGACGACTGCCCATACTTGTTGCCATTGCCGATGACTATGGCTTCAGTAGTCTCAGACTTCGATACAAGCTTGTTAAGAGTCGATATGCCGCTCCAGACAAAGACTACCACACACTTGAGCTTCCGTTGCAACCCGGTTCTACAGCTCTGGAGGTTGGCTACACATGGGATATGACCACGGCCGACATTACACCCGAAGATGTTTTTGAGTTTTACGTTGAAGTGGCTGATAACGATGTTGTGACCGGTCCCAAACTCGCACGCACCAGTGTATACCGAGCGCGCATGCCATCGCTTGACGAAGTGTTTGCCGAAGCAGATCGCACGCAAGAGTCGCTGGTAAAGGACCTGAAAGATCTTGCCAAGGAAACGGAACAGCTTCGGCGAGAGGCCGATGAACTGCAGAGAGAGCTGCAGAAGCAGCAAAGCAAACCTCAGGCACAAACTCAATGGTCAGACCGGAAGAAGGCGGAAGACCTTGCAAAGAGGCAGGAGGAGTTGCAGAAGCGCATGGAGGAAACTGCCGACAAGCTGGAGAAGATGACGGAGAAGCTTCAGCAAAACCAGGCTATCAGTGAGGAGACTCTGCAGAAATACAAGCAGCTTCAGGAGCTCATGCGCGAGGTAAAGAGTGCCGAGCTGGAGAAGATGCGGCGGCAGATGCAAGAGGCCATGAAGCAGATATCCCCTGAAGAGCTTGAGCGGATGATGCAGAACTTCAAGTTTGACGAAGAGAAGTTCAAACAGAACATTGAGCGTACCATTAACCTTCTGAAACGAATACAGGCAGAACAAAAGGCCGACGAGTTGGCTAAGCGTGCGGAAGAACTTGCTCGAAAGCAGGAAGAGCTCCGAAAACAGGCCGAGAATACCAATGCTGCAAACAACGAAGCACGTGAAAAACTCGCTCAACAACAATCTCAGCTGAAAGAAGAGCTTAGCAAGCTTGCCAAAGAAAGCAAGGAGTTGGAACAGCTCATGAAAGAGCTGGGTGCCAACATGCCCATGGAACAGATGCAATCGGCTATGGAGGAACTGGATGCACAGCAAACGGAGTCCGAGATGCAGGACGCCCAACAGCAGATGCAGAAAGGCGACATGCAGGAGGCATCGAAGAAACAGCAGCAGGCGTCGAAGAATCTGCAGCGATTTGCACAGCAAATGCAGCAAGTGAAGAAGCAGATGAACAAGAACGCACAGCGCGAAGCTGCACGGCAGATGCAACGTGGCATGCAGGACATGCTGGAGCTATCTCGTGAACAGGAAGCACTGATGCAGCAGATGAAGGATGTTGATCCTTCATCCCAACAGTTCACTCAGATGGCACAGCGGCAAAAGCAGTTACAGGAATCCATGAAAAACATGGCCAACAGCATGATGCAGCTCTCCCAGCGAAGTATGAGTGTGACGCCCGAGATGGCCCAGGATATGGGCGACGCGCTGCAGCAGATGCAAAACGCCATACAGCAGATGCAGGATCGCAATGGCAATCAGGCACAGCGCAGTCAGCAGGGAGCAATGAGTTCCATGAACAGTGCCGCACAGCGGATGAGTGATGCCTTGTCGCAGATGATGAGTGGCGAAGGCAGCGGTCAGGGGGGGGAAGGACAGAACCCAGGGCAGGGTGAGGGAGCCGGCCAAAGCCCCTTTCAGAGATTACAGCAACTGGCAGATCAGCAACAGCAGATCAATCAGCAGATGGGGAATATGGGACAGCAGCCCGGCGCTCAAGGCCAAGGGGCGGGGGCGAACGGGGGCCAGCTTTCCCAGGAACAGCGCGCCGAACTTGGTAGGCTGGCTGCTCAGCAGGGCCGAGCCTTGAAAGCACTGGAGGAACTGGAAAGAGAAAGCAGGAACATTGCAGGAAGCAAGAAACCCGTCGGAGACCTAAATCAGATTGCTGAAGACATGAAGGAGGTGATGACGGATATGCAAACGGGCAGCATAACCCCCGAAACACGACTCCGACAAGAACGCATCTTGAGTAGGCTGCTCAATGCATCACGTTCCATGAACGAACGCGACTATGAAAAGACGCGCGAAAGTCAGAGCGGAACGGACGTTTCCAGACCAAGTCCGCCTGCCTCGGGTACCCAATTGGATGACCCAGCGGCTATGCGTGGGTTGATGGACCAACTGCGTAAGGGTTACACTCGTGATTATGAGAACCTGATTCGGATGTACTTTGAGGAACTGCAGAAACAACGGATTCAAACGTCAGGTCGATAAAGAGACTACTTGTTCGAGCTACCATGGAATCTGCGGTGCTCGTTCGCGGTTAAGCGTTGCGAGGCCTTTGCATGAATTCCACCGATGCCTGAGGCACAATCATGAAGCTGATACTGCTCTCGCTGTTACAAAGTCTGTTCACTGTTTCCGGCATGGGACTACTCACCGTAGCACTCGGCGGCAAGGGCTTGGTGCCGAGAGAGCTGCTTGCTGCCATAACGAGCCTTCATGGCATCCTTGGCTTGGTACTGTTGTTTGGATCCTTTGTAGTCACAAGCATGATCCTCACCTTCGCTCGCTTGAGTGTGTTCGTTCCGCTTAACACCGGCATGGTGTTCCTCGTTACCTTATTGTATGCTGTGCTCTTTCAAGCGGAAAAACTTAGCCTGCCTATCATGTTGGGTATGGTGCTGATTGTGATGGGGATTGCGTTGGTGTCGGGGAGTAGGGGGGGGTGAGGGACTAGAGGGACTAGAGGGACTAGAGGGACTAGAGGGACTAGAGGGACTAGAGGGACGAGAGGGGATGGAGGAGAATAGAATCAAGAGAGTGAAGTAGAGTTGAGAGTGAAAACTGACGACTTCATACGAGAGCAGGTTGGTGTAGTCAGGACGATGGTGGGGCGCCTGAGGGTTAGGGTTAGGTCGGAAGATGTGCATGGATTAAGGGTTGCGGTGAAGAAGTTGCGCTCGATGGCGCGGTTGATGAAGAATGGGGCAGTTGTGCGCCCGCTGCGTGAGGTGTATCGGGCGTGTGGAGCAGCTCGGCAGACAGAGATACTTGCAGGTATTCTTCAGGTGATGGTGGAGGGTACGAGCCTTGATGCCAAGGGAGCAATTGCTGTTTTGCAGAAAGACAGGCGACGGGCCAATGCTGCAATCCGGCTTCGAGCTGCAGAGGCTGAAGTTCACGTAGATGCTGTGGAGTTGGAACTGTGGAGGGTTCGAAAATCCTTCACGGACGAAGCTTTGCTTGCACGTATTAGCAGGCGAATGAAAGAACGCCGCAAGCACGTTTGCTCCATGCGTAAAGAGATTGATGACGCAGTGGTACTGCACGATGTGCGAAAGTCTCTTAAAGACCTGCAGTATCTGCTAAGTGTGTCACAGCAATCACCACTAAAGGCAAAACGCCGACGCGACGTTGTACACGATGCCGAATCCTATCTGGGTGCTGTTCATGACCTGTGCGATCTTGCCCAGTGGTTGTCGGAGCGGAAGTCTTCGTGCATGCCAACGTCAACACGTCGGAGGCTGGCTCGGCAGATTACGCAGCGAATTGAACAAGAGACGGCCGATGCCAAGAGGATGCTTGCATGGTTGTGTTCATTGTGGTGAACACAACCACACAAGCATTTGTGATGGATGGAACAGATCGGAGCTGAAGTCTCGTACTACCGACTACTTGAGTACCTTCATCTCCACACGTCTGTTCATTGCACGGGCATCTTCCGTGGTACCCTGAACGAGTGGCTTCGACTCACCGTATCCAACGCTCTCAACACGAGCGGATTCAATGCCACCGCTAACAACATAGTCAAGCACTGCCTTTGCACGCTTTTCGCTTAACGTCTGGTTGTATGGTGCGTCCCCCTGATCGTCCGTGTGTCCTTCGAATCGAATGCGAAGGTTGGAGTTCTCGCGCATCAGTTCGATAAGCTGTTCAAGTTCGGGATACGACTCGCTCTTGAGTTCTGTTTTGTCGTAGTCAAAGAATACCAGCAACCGCTCTCCACCACCGGTGAGTGGCACGAGATCTATGTCCTTCCTGATGGTTTGTCCCTTTGCATTCGGTGGTACTTCATACCGCTCCGAGTGGAATAGGTAGCCAGCTGCTTTTGCGGTTACGGAGTACACGCGGCCTGCGGTGAGCGTTACGTAATACATGCCGGTTTCATCGTCAGACCGGAGTTTGGCGATGGTTTTCTGCGTTGTGAGATCGGTTACAAGGAGCTCAGCACCAACTGGATTTTTTGTCACCGCGTCACGAACGGTGCCTTCCACGAGCGTTACTGCATCGCCGGGGAACGGGTTGGGTACTGCGGTGTAGTTGTCGAAATCACCATTGCCTGTTGTGCGCGAAAAGAATGCCTGGTTGCTGTTCGGAATGCTGTAGTAGAACATCTCATCGAAGGAGGTGTTGATAGGCGCACCGGCTGATTTCACGTTGGTGACCTTGCCATTCTCGAGCTTACCCACGTAGACGTCATAACCTCCCATGCCACCCGGCCTGTCGCTGGCAAACGTAATGGTGCGACCATCGGCATTGATGTATGGACTCATTTCATTGGAGCTGGTGTTGGCACCTTCGAGTGGTCGAGCAACCGTCCATCCATTGGCAGTCCACTCAGAGATGAACAGGTCCGTGCCACCCATACCGCTGCTACGATCGCTTACAAACACCATAATGTTGCCATCACTGGTAATGGCCGGTTGAGCATCGTAGGCACCGGAGTTCACAACACCCGACAGATTGGTAATCGAGCTCCATTTCCCTCCTTTGCGGGTGGCTTTGTACAAGTCCGTGCGTCCTTGGCCTGCAACATCATGTTCGAAGGCAGAGAAGATCATGGTTTGTCCGTCGGGCAACAGAGCGGCAGCGCCAACCTGCTCACCGTCGTTCACAGTGCCATCAAGCTCTGACTCGCTTCCCCAGCCGCTGCTGGTACGCTCCATCGAGTAAAGCTTTTGCTTTCCCGATCGATCCGAAGAAAAGATGAGTACTCGGCCGTGCTGGGTGGGGAATGGGGCGAAGTCGTCGCTTGCGGAGTTATTCTCCAGCGGGATGATCTCAATGTTTTGTGCATTGAGTACGGAGGCGCACAGAATGAAGCAGAGTAAGATGTAACGCATGATCAGATTCCTCACAGTGCAAATCCGAGTTGAAGAATAATGGCAAGCGTGTTCAGCGAAACCTCACCAAAAGTCATGGGCACTTCACCACGCGTGAATTCCCTTGAAAGGTCGCTCGATGATATGCCTGTGGTTAGGGGATTCAGAAAGTACTGATACCGCAGGTTCGGCGCCAGGTAGAGATTGTTGGACAGAAAGAAGCGGTAGCCCAGACCAAGTTCAACTCCAAATCGTGTGGATGCATAGGTGGAGGCCTGGTACGGACCTTGACCAACAGCAGGGAGAATGTTTGTCCACGTTGTTGTTTCTCGTGTGATCTCTTTCGACGCTATTGGATTGCCTTCATAGTCTCGGGTGATGAAAAAATCGTCAGGTTCAAGAACTGTCGACCGGTCAGACCGAGTGACATCGCCGATGGAAACATTGAGTACGGGACCAAACGTGGCAAAGAAGTTTTGGGCAATGTCGAAGCGCCCTAGTACAGCGATTGTTGCTGCATGCATCATCAGTGAATAGCTGGTTTCTACTGTTCCTTCGGAAGGAGCAAATCCACTGATACCATCCACCGGAAGGATGCCCCCTTCCAGAATCCCATCACTTTGAGTATTGCCGGCTGCCTTGGCATCGTACGCAATACGAGTTTGAATGCCAACACCCTTAGACAAAGGGAAGTCAGCGAAGAAACCAAACTCAAAGGAGACGCCTGTTCCACTTTCCAACACGGCCTCTAGTGAATTGGCTACTTCCTCGTCCTGCCATGTGATATCCTGCGAGAGGAAGTTCACGTTCAGGCCGCCTTCGACGCCAACGAACACCCTGTTACTGTTTGGCGAAAGCATGGTGCCACTCCCCCCCCCATCGGGACGACCCTTTGGGCGCAGCACGTCCTCCGTTTGCGCCGTAGTGCTCGCCGCTACAGTAACGATTAAGGAAGCTAGTACAAAAAGGCGCATGAGACCCTCCGATGATAAGATGGGCGCAAAGCTAGCGAAACTGGGGCTTCCCATTTGCTCATTATCCACGTCATGTTTTGGCATTCCCTACACCCCTATGCACCTATGCCCCTACACCCCTGTGCCCCTAATCAATCTGCGCCCTTTGCAACTGCCCACTATAATCCACATACACCGTTTTCCATTCCGTAAAAATGTCAAACACCGTCCAACCGCCTTCGCGATGGCCATTGCCGGTATCCTTAATGCCACCAAAAGGCATGTGTGCCTCTGCGCCGATTGTTGGAGCATTGATGTAGGTGATTCCCGCTTCCACATCGCGAATTGCACGAAACGCCGCATTCACATCGCGCGTGTATAGGCTGCTTGACAATCCATACGCACTGTCATTCACATACAATAGTGCCTCATCGAACGAAGACACCTTGCTTACACTCAGAACGGGACCAAAGATCTCCTCGCGGAAAATGCGATGATGCCGTTGCACATTTGTAAAGATTGTGGGCTTTACAAAGTGACCATGTGCCAAAGCCCCCTGCACATCCCTTTCTCCGCCAAGCGCGAGTGTTGCCTCCGACTTCCCAATCTCGATGTATGAGAGAACCTTGTCGAGCTGACGTTGGTTGATGAGCGGACCAACCTGCGAGCTGGCTTCCACACCGTTACCCAACACAAGCTGTGAAGCCCGCTCCACTAGGCGTTGAACGAACTCATCGTGGATGGCCTTGTGAAGGATAAGGCGGCTTGTTGCCGTACAACGTTGGCCGGTTGTGCCGAAAGCCCCCCACAGTACACCGTCGAGTGCGAGGTCCAGGTCGGCATCCGCCATTACCACTTGTGCATTCTTTCCACCCATCTCGAGCGATACCCGCTTATTCAACGCTCCGCATCGTGACGCGATCGTCCGACCCGTTGCAGAGCTGC
Source organism: uncultured Hyphomicrobiales bacterium (assembly GCA_964620125.1). GTDB lineage: Bacteria > Bacteroidota > Ignavibacteria > Kapaibacteriales > Kapaibacteriaceae > OLB6. Next base: position 6,032 of record CAZUGQ010000024.1, on the reverse strand, counting down.
CCGTAAAGCCGATGAGCGCAACGTCTGGGTGTTCAACAAGTGCCGCTCCGGCCTCCGCTCTACCATGAATAACATTGAACACACCGGCAGGTATACCAGCTTCTTCAAGGATTTCCGCAAAGATGTTCATGCTGTGTGGTGAGTCATCGCTGGGCTTGATCACGACGGTATTCCCACAAGCCAATGCGGGCAGAATCTTCCACGAGGGAACAGCTATGGGAAAGTTCCAAGCCGTGATAATCCCACACACACCGATAGGCATGCGGAAACTCAAGTTCATCTTGTTGGGCATCTCGCTTGGCACAGTGTAGCCAAACAGCCTGCGCGTTTCTGTTGCAGCATAGTAGGCCGTGTCGATAGCCTCCTGGATATCGCCGCGCGTTTCGACGAGCGTCTTGCCCATCTCACGCGTCATCACATGCGCAAGCTCCTCTTTGCGGCGGGTAAAGATGTCGCCCGCCACCCGAAGGATATCACCGCGCTTTGGTGCTGGCATCAGTCTCCAGCTATTATATGCGGCGCGAGCTGCTGCCACGGCTTCGGCCACATCTGTTTCATCGGAAAGTGGAAACTCGCCGATAACGTCCCGCACGTCTGCCGGGTTGATGTTCTGAAACGTTGCGCCACTATGGGCTGGTTTCCATTGACCGTTGATGTAGTTGAGCATTGCCATGATGATTGGGAAGGTGTATCGGTGGCAAACATCGTAAATACTGTGTAAGCTCAGCCGACTTGGATGAAGGGGGCTTTGGTATGCTCCAATCAGAAAGGCAAACGCCGCGGGTGCAGGACAGAAACAGGATACCTCGTGTGCATTGAGAGTTTTGCATGAGCAGAGGTAGGTAAAAATTAGATCGCAAACCTGATCTCAATCATGTAAACGGTAAGTTGCACCGTAACGTTTACTTGATCACATATCAATTGGTGCAATCATGCCGGTTGTTGTTATCCGTGACTCCGTTGCGAACTACGATGAATGGCTACCGTACTATCAATCGGATGCTGACCGTAGAGCAAGTTTCGGCTGCATTGGAACAATGGTTCTGCGTGGTATCGAGGATGCAAACGATGTGTCTGTCGTGCTTGAGTTTGATACGCTTGAGAATGCACAGAACTGCATTGCCGATCCCGCGCTTGCTGCGGTGGTGAGTGCTGCAGGCGTCACCAGCGAACCTCAATTCACCTACCATGCGTTCGCCCTCACATCAGAACGCTAGCCTGTTTCCGGGTTACGGCCGTTATGAAGAACGGTTGAGTTCTTCGAGGCAGGGACTTATCCGCGGGTTGTCTCGTACGGTACCTCAAACTCGCCCTTCGCTATCCGCTTCAGTTTGCTCTGTGCAAGAACCCGACGCACAGGGGAAAGGCGCTCAAAGAAGTAGATGCCATTGAGGTGGTCTATCTCATGTTGCATTACGCGAGCTAGTAAACCATCCACCTCACGAACATGCTCGCGCATCTGCTCGTCGAGAAATCGAACCTGGATTGCTTCCGGACGCACCACCACATCACGAAACTCCGGAAGCGATAGGCAGCCTTCTTCGAACTCTTCCTCTTCATCGCTCGATGCTTCGATAACTGGATTGATCAGCACCAGCGGTCCCTCGGAACCCGCTTCCTCATCTGCATCGCTGATGTCGATAACGGTTAACGAAAGCCCCTTACCAACCTGATTAGCAGCCAAACCAATGCCATTGGCATGGTGCATGGTTTCGAACATCTGGTTGATGAACTCACGCAGCTCATCGGTCATCTCGGTGATGGGCTGAGTCTTTTGCTTGAGAATGGGAGCGTTGTAGGTGTAAACAGGAAGGATCATGCCGCAACTATGTCCAGCAGTTCTTTGATATCGGCCAATATGTAGTCCACACCTTCGGTGACCTGGTTGCCAAACGAGTCACCGTATTGCGCGAAGGCTGTACGCATGCCAACGTTGCGCGCGCCCACCATGTCGCGCTCTGCCCAATCACCAACCATGATGGCTTCGTGTGGCTCTACACCAAGTCGGGAAAGGATGAGCTGGAAAGGGGCTGGGTCAGGCTTGCGCTTCTGTGTATCGTCGAACGTTACCACTTCATCAAAGAAGTGGTGATAGTTGATGAAGCACAACCGTAACCACGCCTCGCGTGTGGGGGCATCACTAAGGATGCCAAGCCTAAGCCCCCTGCGATTCAACTGCATCAGGGTGGCCGTCACATGGGGGTACGGTTTCAAAGCGGCCTCGCGTGCCCGACGGTAGGCGATGATGCCAGCACTGATGATGCGCGGATCCACAAAACCCAGCACGTCTTCCAGGAGTTTGTCGAACACCTTTTGATACTCGATACCCAGCTCTGCGTAGATCTGGTCGATGTGTCCACGCACCTGTTCGCGTGTTAGCTGCAAGCCGGCATCCATCATGGCACCAATAGCGGCATCCACGGCTTGGCGCTTCATGGCCATGAAGTCCACAAGGGTGTTATCGAGGTCGAAGACGACGGCGCGGATCATGGATGCAAATATGGGAATATGGGAATATGGGAATATGGGAATGTGTAAATATGGGAATATGGGAATGTGTAAATGTGGGAATGTGGAAATATGCAAATACGGGGAAGCCGTCAGTCCAATTGATGCGTGGCGCAATCAGCGGAATCGGGGGGAATGACCATCACTTCATTTGATACTGTCATAGTTTTGCAATATGAACCTCACCGAACAAATCAACGCCGATATCAAATCTGCCATGATTGCGCGGGACTCGCTGCGCCTGGAAACGCTGCGTTCCATCCGTGCGGGTATTCTTGAGTTTGAAAAGAGTGGCGTTGAGCGATCCATGACGCCTGACGATGAATTCAAAATCCTGAACGCAGCAGCCAAAAAGCGCAAGGATGCCATCGAGCAGTATGAGAATGCGGGGCGAACGGAGGCGGCCGAGAAAGAGAAGGCTGAACTCGAAATCATCATGAGTTACCTGCCGGAACAAATGTCGGCCGATGATGTGCGCAATGCCGTGAAAGCCATCATTGCCGACGTTGGTGCTACCGGACCAGCCGACTTTGGTAAGGTGATGGGTGCAGCCATGAAGCAGCTTAAGGGTAAAGCTGATGGCTCACTCATCCAATCCATTGCAAAGGAGTTGATTGGCTGACCTGTCAATGACACTCGAACAGCTTGCCCTCGAGGAACTCAACCTCCCGGCTGTGCTGCACAAGGTAGGCACCTATTGCCTTACCGAAATGGGTGCAGAAGCCACGCGAAACCTTCGCCCCCTGAACGATGCTGATCACCTGCGCTTTGTGCTTGATCAGGTGCAGGAAGCCATCCAACTGATCATGGGGGGGGAAACAGTTCCATTCGAACGATTCCCAGATGTTTCACCCCTTCTGTCGCGCACACGCATTGCTGGCAACTACCTCTCTGCACCGGACCTGCTCAATGTGCTGGAGGCACTCAGTATCTCCCGACTCATGAAGCGATACCTCAAGGATCGGGAAGGGGCTGTGGTTTCCCTTCAACGTATCGCCGATCGGCTCGTGGATGACCGCGTGCTCGAAAAACACATCACAGATGCAATCGACGAGACGGGGCTTGTACGCGACAATGCATCGCGCGAGTTGTTGAGCATTCGCCGTGAGATTCATACGCTCGAAGCACGCCTGCGCTCCCGGCTTGAACGCATCCTTAAGAAGTTTGGCGAAGAAGAGCTCCTACAGGACGAGTTTATCACACAGCGTGATGGACGGTTTGTACTGCCTTTGCAGGTGCAGAACAAACGAGCAGTAGAGGGCATCATCCACGGGATCAGTCAGTCTGGGCAAACCGTCTTTCTGGAACCTGCCGAAACCTACGAGCTTAACAACGAGCTATCGATACTTCGTGGACGTGAGCAACGCGAGATCATCAATATCCTCACCACCCTTACTGCAGAGATTTGCAGCGTAAGTCAAGAGCTCGCGGCAGCCGCCGAAGTGTTGGTTGAGTTCGATACCATTCTGGCGCGGGCTCGGTATGCGATAGAGTTTGGCGGAATCAAGCCTGTTATCATTGATGAGGATGACATAGAGCTTACCAATGTGCGTCATCCAATCCTCATGCACCAAGCACGCGGCACGTGGGATGCAGGCAAGAAAACTCTGGGTCTGCAGCAGGCACAAGAGCGCGTGATTGCACTAAACGTCCGCATTGGCGGCAGCACACGCGGGATCCTGATCTCCGGTCCCAACGCTGGCGGTAAGACCGTAGCCATGAAAACGATCGGTCTATCCTTGAGCATGGCCTTCTGCGGAGTGTTCCCATTAGGCACATGCCAAAGCCCCCTGCGAAGAATGTATACAAGCATAGGAGACCACCAGAGCATTGATGCCAACCTGAGTACGTTCTCGTCGCAGATCATCAGGCTTCGTGATGTGCTTGCCGAAGTTGACAGGGAAGCGCTGGTTCTTATCGACGAGATCTGTGCCGGCACAGATCCCGCAGAGGGGGGGGCACTTGCGGCCGGCATACTTGATTCGTTGTTGGAACGGGGCTCATGTTTCGTGGTCACCACACACCAGAGTTCACTCAAGCAGTATGCGCTTACACGAGAGTTGATCACGAATGCTTCGCTTGCCTTCGACGAAGAACGCATGGTACCCACATTCCGTTTCTTGTATGGTGTGCCCGGTAATTCCTATGCGTTCGATCTTGCACGTAATGTGGGTCTGCAAGACGTTGTACTCTCTCGCGCCCGCGGATACCTGGGAAACCGTCATGATGAGTTAGAAGAGAGCATCGCTGCCATGCAGCGATTTCGCGAAGAGGCGGAGCAGATGAAGCGTGCTGCAGCCGAGGACAGAGCAGCCGCTGAGAAAGCACGCGCTGACTACGAAGAACGACTTGCACAAATCAAAGCCAAGCGCACCAACTCTCTGGAGGAGGCACGCACACAAGCGGCCGAGATTCTGAGCAAAGCCAACGCGTTAATTGAGAATACCATCCGTGAAATCCGCGAACAACAAAAGAGTGCAGCCGAGATCAAGAAAGAATTTGAAACGGCCAAACAGTCTCTAACAGATTCACGGCGAGGTCAGGTAGAGCAGCACACGGAACCCGCGCAGCGGTGGAAGATTGGAAGCATAGCACGCATTAAGGGAACCTCTACCACAGGCATCATTGTCATGTTGGACGACAAGGGTCATGCCGTGCTCGACGTGAACGGCATGAAGATGCGCATCGCCATGGACAAGCTAGAACCAGCACAGGGAACAGAGCATCGCAAGCAATCCACTGCACTTGCTTCCCCATCACACCATTTCTCCAGTCCCTCTAGTCCCTCCAGTCCCTCCAGTCCCTCCAGTCCCTCTCTGTCCCTCGACCTAAGAGGCATGCGCGCCGACGAAGCCCTCCGCTCTCTTGAGCAGTTCATCGACAATGCCATCATCCGCAACCTGCCCTTTGTGAGCATCATCCACGGCAAAGGAACTGGTGCGTTACGCGAGGTTACCCATCAATTCCTTGAGCGACAAGGGAACCTGCGCAGCTTCCGTCTGGGTACGATACCGGAAGGGGGCGATGGGGTGACGATCGTGGAGATCTAGGCACCCTATTCGATGATTGCAAAAAGCACACCTATGTGAACGCCTATTCCGTTCATGCCGGATGTAGTGACGTCCTGGTATGGCGGTCCAATGTTTATGTCATAGAAAATCGTGCTTGTGAGTTTAACCTGCTTGCTAACTCTGTAGGTAACTCCAGCACGCGGACTCAATATGGTGTACCAAACGGAACCCGCAGGTTGCGTTGGACTAACTGGTAGCCATCCCGTGGGATCAAATCCACTCCCCGAAGGCTGATACGAGATACTTCTGACACCGAAAGTACTTCCAAGGCTTGCTTGCCACCTTTCAGCCAATGGTAGACAGAGGACGGCTGACCCGAACACACCAAAAGACTTCAGTAGCAAGTCTGCTGTTTGTAAAGTTGTCCCATTCCTTGATGATAGCATGAAATCGACTCCAGTGGAGGGGTGTGAAAAAATCGGACCAGTCTTAAGTTGAGACGGACGTCTCAAA
>CAZUGQ010000023.1:0-40864 GCA_964620125.1 uncultured Hyphomicrobiales bacterium | reverse complement strand
CAGAACCGGTTTGGTCTCGGCCAGACGTTCCGCATGCTTCCATCCGGCGCGTACTATTTACGGGTCCATGCCGGGGAAACCTCCCTCACCATTCCTTTCACACGGTAGGGGATTTTGGCTATGTACAGATTCACAATCACCTACTGGGTGCTGGCTGCCGCGTTGATCGTAATGGAAGGCGGTGGAATGCATGCGCAGAACACCATCATTGCCACTCCCATCACTACCACCAATCCCTCGTTCACCTGGGATGCTACGGTTTTTTCCGACAGGGTTCCTGCCTTTGCCTTGGGCCACCAATGGGGAACAAGCGCTCTTGATAAGGCCAACTCTGCCCTGAGCATGAACGTAACCTCCGACCATTATGGTGACATGTGGGATGGCGCGAATGGGATAGACCTTGACTCCAACGGACTACTCAGCGGCTTCCTGAACCAGCTTTACCACCTAGGAGATGGCTACCTGGATACGAACTATGTGTTTTGGGGATCGCCGATGGTGTGGACGCCCTCGCATATCGACTTTTACGGATACTGGATGGGGATGCGATGGGAACCTTCGGAAAATGCGGGGCTGGACCGGACGTGGACGCCGCGTGATGCCGAGGCATGGCCGTTCTCGTTTGGGTCCAAACACCATGGAACTATCCCTGCCTCTCCAAGCGATGCAAACTACCGGCGATTTGTCTTGGCCATGGATTCCATGTTAGCCTATCCGGTAAAAGTGCTCGATTCGGTCGAGCCCAGGAATCAGCTCTTCATGCGAGGAGTAAATGTCCGTTGGGAGCGTGACCCTCTGGACACTATGATTGTCAGCGCCGAAGACTCTACGAATTGCCGCAGACTCCAACTGGTGGTAAACCTGCGACGCGTTGATGCGCTTGACACCGTGGTCGACGATTCCGTGGTAGTCAGCATCGTAGTGCCATATCAACTGCGGTGGAAGAGTCAGTACCCGCTGGCTGATGACTACCAGCCGTTCACATTCCGTATGCCCTTCGACAGCGTCCCCCGCACAACCCTGTCCGACACCATGCACCTCCCTTTGGGTCGGGGCACGGAAATGAAGATGCGTCCGGCACCCGGCGGATACATGGACTCCATCCTTGTCACACGCCGCATGTTGCCACTCCACTCCGACCCCGGAGGTCCCGATATCACGCTGGTGGCGGAGTTTAGGACAGATACGATTATTGAGATTGACAATGAGCGTCGTCCCCACATCCTCAAGACCGACAAGTACGGTTTCGTTCCCTCGGGCAAGGCTACCACCTCGCAAGCCGACTCCAACAAACGCTACTTGGCCATCGACTCTCTGGGTGTGACTATCTGGCACCACGGAACGAGTTCATCGGTTGCAATACGAAGTGCGTCTCTTGTCACGCCACAGACAAAACGAGCTACCTCTGGGTATTGGGATGCTGCCTGGGCAGCGGAACTCAAGACAACCGTGGACTCCATCAAAAAGATCAGGGACATCGTCGAAGATTCCACGGGCAGGCACCTCAAGGTGCTTGGCTTCTATCTGGCCGATGAGTTCGACGTTGAGCACCTGCTTGGCATGCGGTACCGGTTGGAGTTCCTGGACAGAAGAGTGACCTCCGAAACAGGGTTCGGCGGCGCACGCTCACATGGCGACAACTTTCTTACCGCCTACGGACTGCATAAACTCCACGGCTTCCCAACGAAGTTCCTCTGGACTTCTGGCATGGGGCATCCATCCCGGCAAACAACAGCACCATACTTCGGTGCAAATACACCCAGTGACAATGAATATGGTTGCAGCACCTGCCCCGGCCAACCTGCTCCAACCATGGGCCTGAAAATTGGGTACCGCCGAGGTGACCTGCATCCCCCCTACCGGAGTCACGAAACAAGAATTGGCACACCCTATTTCACTGGTGGTTCATACGCAAATGTGGATCTGCCGCTGCCAACAGCACCCAACAACTATGCTGCAGATTCGGTATACGAGAGCATCATGCATAGCGACCTGGCAGATGTAGGGCTTATGGCCATGGCCGAGATCACACTGTATGAAAACATGTACCAAACGGGACAGTGGTACTTTCAGAAGCGCCGCAACTGGTGGTCGAATCACTTCTACCATCTCGACTTGGAATTCTACATGGATGCCTCCACCGCCGGACGGCCATTCGTAAGGCACAACAAGTTCCAACCACTCACCGGCGAAACTGTACGACTGCAACATGGTATGGCGCTGAACCTAGGCTGCCGCGGCTTCATGTATGACAAATGGAGGGATAACTGGAAGCCACCCATTGATGCTTCGGAGCTGGATGCCTCCGATCGTATTGCCCTTCGCGGTAAACGGGTGTTTCCGTCTGTAGACCCTTCAGTTACGACGATCACTGCCGATACCACGGGAGCCTATTTTCCCGGCTACCTTACCGAGGACTCAACGGCACTGGCATGGGACAAAAATCCGGCGGTGAGCGTAGACAGTTTGTTCAGCTCCTTGCACATCGGTGGCGATTATCTCACCGTCAACGACGCATACAAGGTTGATTCGTGGGTCAGTCTCGACACACTGGCCAAATACATGCAGGTGAGCAGGTGCATGCCGGGAGACTCTAGTGCGAATATCTATGTGGGCCGTAAGTCTGTTCAAATGGAAACCAGGTGGTGGCACGATCTGGTAACCGACACGAGCCGTTACTTCAAGTTCGGAACCAAGGACTCATCGAATGCCTACTACTTTATGAGAACAAGGCCCGTGGGGTGGTTCGGGAAAGGGTATAAGACCCTCACCAACGGCAACCTGACTCGGCTAAGGCAATGGGTTGACGCTTATGCAGACTCGCTGAAGGTGCAACGGTGGACAAGAAAGTCACCAACCGATACAGCCTTGGTGTATGAGTGGGAGCCCTTGGGCGAACAACTCTACGACGTAGTACTGATGGACATCTCCGAGAGCGACACAGCCACCGACGCCGATACCTGCCTGATTGCCGTGACCAATCGCCGCTCTTCGCCGCATCTGTTCAATGCCTCGCTAGCAGATAGTGTGGAGTTCATGAGCAGCTACGACTTCGACACCCTCACGCGTGGAAGCCGTCCGGACCTGCGTTATCAACAAGTAGGTGCGCGACGTATCACTATCCCGTTCAACTACAAGGTGGACGCCTCTAGGCCGTACCTGCTGCATGTACGAGAACTGCGTCCAGCCTACGACAGCCAATACACCATCGATACGGTGCTGAACTGGAATTCTGATCTCATTGCAGACTTCCGTCCCGGCGAGACGCGTTACTTCAAGGTGAACAGGTTGCCTGCCATCGACACGCTGGACAACGGTTACATAGCCTACAGCACGCAAAACAAAATGATCGTCTATCCAGTGCGTAAAGGTAGCGGATCAGGGTATGGCGATTCTGTTCGGTATCACATGGTGTATCATCGAAGGGATACCGATCCTTTGCGATCAGGTCCGTGGACCGTGTTCTATCAACGCTCACGACCCTATCACAAAGATTCGCTGCACATGGTTGCAAACCTGATTTGGGATGCGCCATTGCGATTGAGCAAGATCACAACAGCAAGCACACCCTCTACAGATGGACAGAACCGAACCCGTTACGGTAGCATTGACTCCAATGCTTACGAAGCCTCGGTTCCAGATACTGCTCACGAACAACGCGATTGTTGTTGCGGATTCCCGTCCATCGTGATCCGCGAAATCGCAGCGGACACTCCAAAGGTGTTTGTGGTGTACGCTTGCGAAGACATGTGGGCTCCCGTTGGTGTGCGAAACGACTACTTTCACATCGTCGAGAATTCCTTCCTCGATCAAGTATCGCTCAATCCTGCCGCACTTGAGGTTAATGGCAAGTCACTCGTCGTCACGTCCAAGGACATAGGCCATGACGTACCTGCTGACGTTACGCCTCCAATCGAGGACTATGCTGCTGACACGCTTGGAAGCTTGGCCAAATATGGAACGCCTGTGATCAATGCGTCGGCAGAAAATCACATGTACTATGCATGGTCTTCTTCTGGATCGGGCATTGGTGCAGGTACCAAGCTTGGAAATCAGGACTGGTTTCCTAGTCAAACGGCGCTAGTGCAGATACCAACACCAACGATCACTTGGTACTACAACCACGATGATATCGTTGATACCATTGACATCGCTGGTGGAACGGCGCTATACCCATCACTCAACGTTTATAGCAACCTATCCCACAATCAAACTACTGCAACGCTTGTGTGGGAAGAAGGGGCTTACAATAGGCACATCCGTTACACGCGGCTTAAACCTGGCATTGGTACGGCGATCAGCAGGGAGCTACCAGCTTTCGTGGACATGTCGTACGATTCGGGAACACCACCCTCCATTGCCGTAGACCATGGCAACGCCATCGCCATAGTGGGAGGAGCTTCGACCAACGAGGAAGCCGAGCTACCTGTCGTGGTGCGCAGCTTGCAGGTCGATACTATGTCAATGTTTATCAACGATGGTGACGGCAATCCGAGCGGACTGTTCAAGTACAATCACGAATCAGTTGCGTGGGGAGAGTACTTGATATCTGAACTACGAACCCGGGTGCGCTACAACCACTTTGTTGATATGAGTGGCCACGGTCCTAACGAGCTTCACTACTGGTGGGCAAACACCACAGGTGGTACCGGAGGTTCCAGCGTATTCCATCCTGTTCTAACCAATGGAACCGTCCGGCTTGACTCTCTCACATGGGAAGGTGTGGTTGACGATTCACTCATCACCTACGATGACTCACTCCACATAGTCAGAGGCAACCTCTCGGACTCTGCGCTAATCGTTAACTATAGCTTCATGAATTCTGGAAGCTATTCTGGCCTGAGAACAAGAAAGACATCTGGCTATGCCAGTTACTGGACAGGGCTAGGTCAGTTTAGCGCACTGCTTGGACAGCAGATCAACATTCGCAGGATGCCACCACCGCCTGCGCCCCCTACAGTCACCTACCACTACGCGTTCTTGCGTGCAGATGGCGCATGGCCGCATGTGGCAATGCGTCAGCGTGAGAACCTACCGGGCGGTATTAATAGCGTGCGACGTATTCTCCAGTACACAGGCGCGGATGCTCCAAGCTTGCTTGCCTCAGCCGAGCAGTTCTACAAGGTTTACGCGGAAGGTGACCAGGCGGAACCTGCGAGCTATGGAGGATTTGAGATTGGTGGTAGCAAGGTGACGGCACGTGGTGCTTTCGAGGATGGGCGCAGCATCGGATTTCAGCCGGTGTATGATCAAGCTATTCCGGAAGGGTTTGTTGGCAACTCGGCATACGCATGGCAGATGGCCGCAATGAGCAGACCTGTATCGGAGCTTGTCTCAGAAGTTTTTACGGTTGGAGACGTGTTGGAGATGAAGCTACTTTCAACCGGACTTCTGCGCACAGACATCGACCTTACGATTGAGGAAGTTGATCCTTTAACCGTAGGTATCGGTGCTGGTGGTGAGCCATACTACACTAGCCTTGAAGAACCCGAGAGTAACATTTCCATGACTCTCGCCGAACCGGATGAAGAAGAGCCCGATCAAGTTGACAGAGAAACATATTTCCTCACTGACGGGCAGGACAAACTTTATCGTTTGCGCCTCAAGTACACCGGCACCAATGGCATCGTGTATCGCGAGGACCTTGACATTGACCCTGAAGAAGAGTCGTTTGGTAAGCCGGGGGTTGGTCCCTTGCACGTTGTCAACCTCTCGAGCAGACGAAGTGTTGACCTAAATACAACCAACGCGCTCAGCATCTATCCCAACCCATCAGCCGGTGCGGTCACAATCATAGTTGGAGGTGGCAGCCTCACCGCAAACGATGCGCGGAACGGCACACTGTTGTTGGACATAGCAGATGTTATGGGCAACATCGTTCTGAGCAGTCAGGTAGCACTCGGTGAAGCCTTTGAGGTAAGAGGACTGCCAGTTGGATACTACGCCGTCCGTATTCGTAGCGATGGAAGCATTGAGGACAACATCAAAGCCTCTGGAAGGTTTGCAGTGATTCGCTAGCTGCCTTTGAGCCTTCCGTCTGCGTTGTTAGTATTGAATCGGTCCGCTGTTGACGCTTGCGTTAGCAGCGGATCGGTTGTGGTGTAGTGTCCACTAGTGACTGTGCAGGATGATCAATATTGAAAAGCTTGTTCTTTTGTGGAATCTTCCTAAAATGTGCAATGGATGGTCAACTCATCACAAACAACTAGCAACAGAGGTCGACAATGGCAAAAGGTAGAGGGGCTAAGTGTCCACATTGCAGTAAGCTAATGTACCATGACCAAGGGAGCTACAGAAAGTGTTCAAACTGCGGGTATTTGGGCTGGGGCTGGCAACAGGCAGTGACAGCAGTTGGAAAGGGGAGGGGGAACACCTGCCCCAACTGTGAAAAGTTAACTCTGCACCGAATACACGAGCTGACTAGTGGGCAGTGGATCCGTCGCTGTAGTACATGTGACTACAGTGCAATTGAACCAGCCCCGGTTTCCGATTGATGTATGGTAATCAATCCGGGTCGTCAACATACTATGTAACCCACTTATCCCATCGACGAACCCGTTGGATTGAAGTTCGGACGAAATCATTTTAACTGTAGCTGTTGAAGGTACTTGATGAAGTCATCATGAAGCATGTCGATGTATGGTCGTTTTCCTTTGTGTAGAATAACCTTCAACAACGTTTCAACAACAATGACTTTCATTTGACGCATAGCACCATCGTTAGTGAACATCCGGTTGCCATGAGTAAGAGTCGATCTGTTGTTGTACAACTCTTTGACCTTAGAATACACGCGTACTCGATTTTCTAAAGATCCATTCCAAAACCTAGCCGTTCGAGAGGCTAGACTTTCTGCAATTTCTGTACTCTTGTTGTTAAATATCGATTCCAATGCCATCATGTAGTACAATAGAGAAAGGCCATTGTCAGGTTCCCACATAGCCATACCACACCAGTACGTTGCAATATCTACTCTATACCTTACTGATTTGTTGTCTTGTGAGTGTTTTACTGTCATCACCTCAAGGACTTTACGAATCATATCCTTCTTCTTCAGACGGTCAATATGCACTCCATACTCATGTTTAATATTACCATACAACCGTCTCCTGTCCATATCGCCCGTCTCACGCAGATGGGTGTTTGACGATTTGCTTTCAAGTTGTTGACCCAAATGAAGTCTACAAGGCGAAGTGCTCAGATCTACGAGATCGTGATACAATCCGGCAATAAAATTTATTGATTGAATAGCATGGCCAACCAGTTCAGTTGCGTGTGTCTTAGCGGTCTTCTCATCAAAGGACTGTAGTGTAATGCACCCAAAGATTTCATTTTTCTCTTCCTTGAATTCTTTGTTGTAGAGATTCATGGTGTATCTAGGATCGTCACGGTACACTTTCCGAAGGTCAGAACCCAACGATGAACGGTTGAAAGTTGAGAAGTGGATGTTTTGGAACTTGAATATCTTGTTCTGACCTATGTGAAGTTGTTGAATAGGAACCAATACTTCGTAGTGAGGCCATGTTTTGTTAAGAGCAGCGTCGAAAATCTCTCTCACAGCCGATTCTGATGGTCTTCCTTGCTTAAACAATCTTGCATGTTCACGAAGTGCTTTGTCAAACACATCTTGCACGGAATCTATTTTTATCCGTTCGCCTTTCTTGTCTCTTAAGGCTGTCAGAGTCTGTCTTATCAAAGAAAGATATTGTTCAAGGTTTACATCTTTGAGTATGATAACGATGGATGCTTGTTGCTCTTCATCGAAGAAATAGGACACCATCTGATTGTCTATTCGTCCGAAAGGACGGTACCCTTCTGGTAACTCAGATTGAATAGACTCATCTCCTAGACTACAAATGAGGTTCACAGCTTCCTGGAGCAAATTTGCTTTGCTATGAACTTTTCCTGAGTTGTTCTTGGCCATCTGCTGCGCAGTTAAGTGTTGACCGTCTCTATTTATTCGAAAATATGTTCAATCAAACGGGATGAAGGTCACCTGTCTTGCCGGACATTTTCCCAGGAGATAGCGTTGCCTTCGATGAAGCAGTTAATCTCAGGTTCAGAGAATATCCAGCGCCTTCCTAGGCGCTGAGCCTTTAAACGACCGCTACGAACAAGCTTGCGAATTGTAGGTGCTGAAACTCTTAGTCGTAGCCTTGCTTCATCCAGAGTGAGGACTTTGGTAGCGACGGATGCGTTGGTTGTTGATGCCGACGCCGCTCTAGTTTCATCCAGAACGCTCCTGACTGCACCTGCAACCAGCGATTGCAGTTCTTCGATTGTGAGTAATGCGACTCTGTTGTCCATCCACCAAATCCGCTAGAGATTTACAAAAGGTGAGCAATGGCAACATACTGGTGACTCATGCGCGCACAATGTGCGCACATGTGCAGTTAGGAATTCAGAGCAAACAATTCGTCTAGTTCTGCAAAGCGGCTCTTGTATCCTGAGATGGTCTCTGGTTCAAGCTCAGTGTTGAACTTCTTCCGGATGTCTTCGGCTGTGAAAGGCAGTCCCGAAGTTTTTGTAACTACTTGTTGCTGGTTTGATTGCAGCCATGATATCAAGCCTAACTGCGAGCCTGGGGCGTGCTTCGCTACTCTGTAGCCCCTATCCCGCCACCAGCAGCATAAACAGTCGATTGAACACCGTATTGGTGGTATGACTTTACTCGGATGCGCCAAGCGGATGCTTAGTACAGCGTCAATGGCTGAAATGAACTGTAGTACCATTTCGGCAATTGCTCTCTCTTCTTCAACTGCTTCGGACCAAGCTGCTACTTGAAAGGAGATCCATTCAGCGCGGTTGATACCATGCTCCACGACTCCATCGTACTGTTGATTCGCAAACTTTACAACGTCTGAACGTGATCTGAAGAGTTTGGACCGACGATCCAGTGTTCGGCCCGACTCAAGCTTTGCTCGGAGAATAAACAGCCTCAAATCTTCGTCTCGAAACAAATCCTGTTGCAACGCTAACCGTGTTGAGGGATAAAACCAAGGAGGGCCTGATGGCTTGTAGCGTTTCCCCGAATCATCATCGATCGGATAACCGTTGTCCCAGCAGTTGTACGTTTCTGCAATAGTCACATCTCGCGGAAAGAACATCTCCGGGTCGTCCACAACCCAGAAGTGAGGAGTATTGTTTGCGTGGTTTGTCATTCATCCTCCTCGCTCGTCACGGTACTGATTCCAAACTTTGATGCGAGTTGTTCGGCAGTAGTGCGGTCGTATGTCTTGAGCATTGCGAGCGTTCGATGGCCTGTTCGCTGCGCCACGTCTAGTAAGGAATCACCGGCAAGTAATCGACTTGTGGTAAAAGTGCGCCGCGCTGTGTGTGTGCTGATCTCTTGCCACAGTTCTCGCGTTGTTAGTTCTGCCTTGCCGAGGCGTTTTGTCCCAACGGTAACGCTGCGGGTAAGCCCAGCTGTTAATGCCGCATCCTTTACAAGCCTGTTCAGGTAAACGTTTGCGCCAGATCCGCGCATGAAAGCGGGCCAGCCGGACGATTTGTACAAACGAAGTATGCGACGAACACCTTCGGTATGGAGCACCTTTGTGGTGTCTCCCGTCTTTCCCTGCACAACAACCTGAAAGGGTTCGCGCCACTTAGCGGGGTCAAGCTGTATCCAGTCGGAGAATCGCAGTCCGCAGTGACAACCAAGGACAAACAGGTTGCGAGCATGCCAAACCGGGGTGTCCTTTGATAGTTCAACCGATTCGAGCAACAACACTTCTTCGGATGTTAGCGCAATTGGTTCGAGCGCAGCAATGGTTTTGCGGTACTTGAACGAAGTATGCAGGCGGACCGCACCACCCCTACCAGTCCGCTCGTGCCATGCGAGTACAGCGGAAAGGTGCCCAAGTGCTCGGCTTGCAGTGTTGTCGTTGTATCCATAGCCCTTCACAAGCCAGCGGTACAAATCGCGCTCGAGTGTTTCGGCTGCGTCCGCTTGTTGTGGTGTACCTGCGCGGAAACCAGCAATGGTAAGCGGATCACCAACGGCCACTTCGTATTGTATGAACGCGCGTTCGCTCGTGCGGTATGCTTTGCGCGTTCCAGTACTCAATTCATCTTCTTGCGCGTTGAGATATCGGGAGAATAGGACAGCCACTGATTCGGGTTGCTTGCCTTTAGCTTTTGATATTGGTTGACCCAACACCAGAGCCTTAACTGTGCCGAGCGATACCCTTCCTTCTTCAAAAGCACTGGCTACTATCTGTTCTGCTTGCTCCATTCTTTGCCGAATGGATAGTGCATCAAGCGTCGTACCTTTTGGACGATTACGTCGTGTGTCCCACAGGCTTGTTGGAATACGTGAGCATTCCGCACCTAGTGAAAAACGAATCTTTTCACCGTTGGTGGTTATGGTGCATTGAACAAACCCAGAATTAGCTTCTGGTTTGACTTTCAGAACGAAGGTTACGTTGTACTTCGCGTTCACGAACGCACTCCGAACAATTGGAATCAGACACTAAAAGGGTGTCCAAAAGGGGTGTCCAAAAGTATCGAAAACTTGTGAAAGGAATAAAAACGTGCGAAAAACGAATCTTGAAAAACGCCTGTAAGTGCTGTGGTTATCACTTGTTTAGAGCAATCAATGCAAACTATCGGAAAGGCGGCGTGGTCGCTACAAGATTTGAACTTGTGACCTTTCGCGTGTGAAGCGAACGCTCTGAACCAGCTGAGCTAAGCGACCAAAATGGATTGCAAAAGTACGGTAACATTGCGGCAGTTCAATTGAACAGTCCCCGTCTGTAATTTCGAGCCATGCCCTACCGCTTATGGTGTGTTGTTATGCTCGTCCTGTTTGCAGTGGGGCCGCTAGTGGCAGAGTCCCCTGCTGATAGCATAGCTACCAAAGCCGACGATACAGACAGACATACCGCGGATACAACAGATAAGATTGGCATCGTTGGCGCACCGTACATAACCTATGCTCCCGAAACGAAGATTAAGCTGGGTGTGGCAGGCGTTGTTTCTGTAAACTTCGACCCGCGTTCTGTTGCTAGGCGTCGAGCGAGCACATTAAGTGTAGGCCTCTCAGTTACCCAGCTACAGCAGTTCAGTGCCATTTTGAAAGGCGAAGTGTACTTCAATGAAGTGCGATCCCGCTTGTACGCCAGAGTAGCCTTTGAGCGCATGCCAAATAGGTTCTATGGCTATGGCCCATACACGGAAGAAGTGGATGAAGTATGGTACCGACCCGATTATGTGAAGATCGAATCCATGTACTTCCATCGCCTGATTGAGACCGATGTTGGACAAGGATTTACCCTTGGCGGTCGCTTGGAATACTGGAATACGCGCATGATGGGAGAGATCCCCCCTGCACCCGGCGGCATGCCAGAACCGAATGGATGGCGTGGTGGTGTAAGCGCAGGCGTGGGCTTAGCTGCTACCTATGATACACGCGACAATGCATACTACCCAACAAAAAACCACTATATCGAAGCTCGCTCCATTCAATACTTCAAGGCACTTGGTGGCACGTTCGAATACAACCGAAGCTATCTGGACATGCGAACCTTTTATGGATTCAAACTATTCGAAAACACCGCTGTGCTTGGAGCCCAGATTCTCTGGGATAACACATTTGGTAACGCCCCATTTTATGATGTGCCCACGTATGGTGGACCTGATAAAATGCGAGGCATACTCTCTGGCCGGTACGTAGACCGTTCGTCGATTACAGCACAACTCGAACTGCACAGCAAGCTGTTCTGGATTGTTGGGGCCTCCGTATTCGCCGGGCTCGGCGATGTTGCTCCCGATGTTAGACTGCATAGCATTTCCCATTTCAAGTATGCGGCAGGTGCAGGCATTCGCGCATACATTGACCAGGAAGGGGGCTTGATTGGGCGGGTAGACATAGGCTTCAGCGAATGGGGTACTGGCGTGTACGTCACATTCGCTGAAGCCTTTTAATTGGTACTGCTGGTCACCAGTTTCAGATACCTAACCCGATTCCGTCAGCAGTACACTCTGCTTGCATGATACAGATGGTCGCTACTTGCTTCCCGATCGGCAAAGCCCCCTAACATGCTGCGCTAACATGGTTAGCTTCCCATCATCCAGAACACCATCGTACCTGGGCATGAAGCCATCAGGGTTGTAGCGAACCTGATCCTTGATAACGTCTATCAACACACTGTCATCAGGGTACTTGGCATCAGCAAGTTTCAGGCTGGCGAACCCAACACCGTCCTTTCCATGACAGCTTGAACAAGCATACACATCGAATAAACGTTCGCCTTCGCTCTTCCACGGACCATTGGGTAATGTTCGGGTGATCTTGTTGTTAACTGCTGGTACTGTTTGCAGATAGTCGTAGATGGATCCAAGGGCATGATCACTGAACTTCTGCAAGCGCGTCATCGGATACCGTAGTGGTGTTCCATCTCGGCGAATGCCCGTCTTAAGTACGGTGATGAACTCATCTCGGGTCCACGAGCCAATGCCCGTTTGTTTGTCGGGCGTCAGATTCGCACTTACAGATGTATGCTTTGCGGCATCAGGCATCTGCATCCCGCCTGCCAGATACCCCTTGCTTGATTCGGGATCGGCAGCATTCATGTTTGCGAAGTCCGCAAGGTGACACCCATAACAATCAAACACGGCAGTAGTCAGATACTTGCCATACGCTACTGTGTTGGCTGTGTCGGGCAAGGGTATGGGCTTAGAAGGGTAGTCGAATGGCTTGAATGCCACGTAGCAGAGCAGCTTTGCCAGAAACGTGGGTTCGGGTTCTCTGTTGTCCGCATCGGATGCGGCAAGCATGGGGTCGTCACTTCGCAACCAGGCAATGATTGAGTACAAATCTTCATCGGCCATGTGTGGTAGCTTCACCATCCAGGGTGGAACGTACTTGCCAGTCTTTGGATGAATGCCCGTTCGCAACAGCCACGCTAACTCACCATCGGTCCACTTGCCAATACCCTTTGTTGGGTGTTGGGTGATGTTCTTGGACCATGCTCTCCCAAACTCCGGCGGCATGTCCAGCATCTCCGTACCAGACAGCACCTTTGTTCTTGGGTTCAGGTGGCACATGGCACACAACTGCGTTGCAAGGTATCGGCCTCGCTCGATACGTGCTGGCGTTCGTTCGACGTGTAGGTTGATCGTGCGCGTGTCGTACGATGGTACGCCAGCAATGTTGATGTACAGTGCAATACCGCCAAGAATGACAACGATGGCAAGCACAACGATGAGACCCCATTTCAGGAATCGCTTCATGTATTCTCCTCCCGGATTGACGATGCAGGTCAACTCTCCCTACTGGAAATTGCGCGAACTTCGTGTAAACGCAAAACACACCATTGCACCTGTTAGTCATTGTTTGGTAATCCCACCTTTAAAGTTGATGCAAACCCAGCTAGTGTTGGACTGTCAACATCGTGATGGCGGTCGGAGGTCCATTGTTCGGTAATTGTGGCTTGTGGTCCATACTCATCAAGCAGGCAAGTGTGATCCGGGTTGTTGTGCTCATACTACTCACCTCGCTGCACACGTATGCGCAGGATACGTTACTGGTTCGAGGCGTAGAGGTTCAGGCCGAACGTGATAGTGCGGATATACGCTACAGTGTTGTTGATCGCACGGTTATTCATGCTCAGCAGATACGTGCCAAAGCCCCCTACCAACTACAGGAAGTCCTTATTGGTGTGCCCGGACTTTTCGTACAGCAGTATGGTGGCCTTGGTGGCATGAATACCGTGTCTATACGTGGTGGAGCGGCTGCGCAATCCTTGGTGATGCTCGACGGCATTCGCCTGAATACCGTACAAAGCGGACAGGTGGATATGAGCACGATCCCGCTCGGCTTTTTAAAGTCAATCGACGTCAAGCGTGGTGCCCTCGGTGCTGTAGATGGCGCCAATGCGATGACAGGTTCCATCGATCTTCGCTTGGGTATCCCTTCCGCCAATGTACGCGCCTCTGCTCTTGGTGGCTCCTTTGATAGTTGGAAGGGGGCTTTGCAAGGCGCATGGCATGGCAGCGATGCATCGCTTGGTGGATCGCTGGAGATACTTGGCTCCGATGGATCGTATCCATACAACTTTACCTCGAATGGAGAAACAGTATCAATCAACCGCGACAACGCGGAGATTCACAGTGCCACAGGTATGCTGCGAGCAGAGCTGCCATCAAGTTGGACGGCAACGGTTATCGGTCGGCTTGCATCTCGTGGTGTGCCGGGTGCAGTGGTAGAGGATGTGGTTACTCAAGTGCGAGCTCGCTTTGAGGAAACAGATGTGCTTGCACAAACGGGTGGCAACGTGATCGTTGCTGGGAGCAGCGTAGTTCGGGCCGATGCTGCCATGCGGTATCTGGACCAGCGATACACCGATCCCGATGCCACGATAACCGGACCCGGTGGTGTAGATGCGCGCTTCCTTGGACGCGATGTGGCGGCCTACCTAACATGGACCTTTGCGGCTGGCGAATGGTCATCCCGACTGCGAGCTAATGCTGGATTTGCAGATCTGCGAGGAACATCATTGCAGCCCGAGGCACAGGGCAACGTGATGCGCAAGAATCTTGGCTTGGGGTATACACTTGAGTATACAACCGAAGCGATTGCCACTCAGGCATCCGTACGCGGCGAATTGTTCACCGACGTGCCGAATGCACTAGCAGGAGATCTAGGCATTGCATGGTTGGTTAACGAACAACTCACACTGCGCACTCACATCGGTACGGGTTACCGACCTCCGTCTTTCAACGAGATGTACTTTCTTAACTACGGCAACATCAATCTCAGACCTGAACAATCATACATGGCCTCGGTAGCTGCACGATGGAGTCCGTGGTCATGGTTACAAACAGATGTATCCACCTTTGCCTCGCGCATCCGCGACCTTATCGTAAGCGTTCCGGTAAGTCCGGTGGTTACCAGTGCAGCCAACGTAGCAGCAGCCACAAGCATTGGTGTCGAGGCATCGGCCTCGGCACGACTCCTTGACAACCGGCTGATGGTGTCGTGGTCATATACCGTTCAGGACGTTCGGGACCGCACGGGCAGAGAAACCATTGATGGCACACCGATCGCGTATGTGCCAGCAGAGATGATAAGTACACTCGTGGAGTGGAACGATGCGGATGTGTTTGGCCGGGTTGAATGGTCCTATACCAGTCACCGCTATGCGCAAGCGGGTGGCGAGATCACGAGCCTGTTAGCTCCATATCACCTGTTCAACGCTGGCATCGGCACACGACTGATCAAACAAACGCAAACTGTTGTGATACAGCTTCGAGCCGACAATCTGTTCGACGAGCGGTACCACGTTGTGCGCGGCTATCCCATGCCTGGCTTGATGCTGCGCTTGATGATGGAGGTAGAGTGGTAAGCACTGTTTGGCTAGTCGTCATTCTCGTGTTGTGTACTCCATCCATTCATGCTCAATACATGCAGGTACAAGCCGATACCGTGCTCTACACACGGTTTGCCGATGGAGCACAAACAGGACGAGGTCCGGCCTTCTTTCCGGCAAATGTGTTGCGCGGACCAGACCCTCAAGCAACTGATACCACCCCAACAATCGATCCTCGAGAAATCTGTGCGCTGGGCATTGGTGGTGAAATCGGCATGGGGCTGAAGGCACACGTGATTGTAGATGGTCCTGGCGCGGACTTCATCGTGTTTGAAAATTCTTTCCTCGGCCCTCGGGGCTTGCCGTATGCAGAACCCGCTCAGGTTAGCGTAAGCAGGGATGGCGTGCACTGGGTTCCTTTTCCATTCGATTCTGCAACACTTGTGGGGTGTGCCGGGATTACACCAACCAGTGGTGGTGATCCGTGGAACCCATTAGCGAGTGGTGGTGATGCCTTCGACCTTTCACACATTGGTATGGATAGTGTTCGGTGGATACGCATTGTTGATACCTGCAGGTTGCTCATCAACAATCCCGAGCATAGGTACTACGATCCAACCCTGAACGGCTTTGATCTGGACGCCATCTGCATACTCCATGCTGTGCGCAAGGCATACCAAACATCGGTCACGGTTATTCCCCGAACCACGGCCATTACCGCAAGCATCGCCGCACAACGCGGAACCGTGCGCGTGTTTGACGTATGCGGCATGTTGCTGCTTTCACAGCAGCTTGCAGAAGGTGTGTACACCATCGAACTGGGCACGCTTGCTACAACGTGTTTGTTTGTTGTGGTTGAAGCGGGTGGACAGGTTGAAACAACAAAGGTGCTGCAGTGATGAATCGACGAGGTATCGGAGCATCGGCAACGGATTGTTCGAGCTGGCACACAACTATCGCTGCGGCTGTTGCGCTGTGTGTTGTTCTCACCTCTGCTTCCTGTGTACCGGTACCCACCGTTCCTCCCGAAGGGCAGGGCACTATCCGTCCGGGAGGAGTCTTTGTGTTGTGCGAAGGCTTATGGAGGCAAAACAACGGGGCACTCAGCTACGTGATGACGGGTTCCGCCATACGCGACGTTCTGCCCTATGTGAACGGTGTGAAGGTAGGGGATACACCAACGGATATGATCGCCATTGGCGATACCATCGTGGTGGCCGTGAATACATCGCGGAAGCTGCTCATCGTACAACGATCCACCGGTAGGCTGCTCGATACCTGGTTTACACCGGGTGAGCGTGAGCCTTACCGGCTAGCCACGGACGGTAGTCGATTATGGGTTACAAACCTGAATGACGATAGCGTCACTGAGTTCGATCTTAGCACGGGAGATATTACCGTAACCGCAGTGCCCGTGGGACCAGCACCGGAAGGCATTGCTGTGGTCAACGGCAAGGTATATGTGGCTATAAGCGGTTTAGGGGATTTACGCGCTTCGGAAGCAGGTGCCGGCACACTTCACGTAATGAGAATCGGCGATCTACAGCGTGTAACGCAGATTGCGGGCATACCGAACGCCGGTGCTGTTGTTGCCGATCAGGCACGATCCAGGGTATGGTGCGCATACCGAAATCTTCCGAGTAAAACGTCCGAGTTGGGTGGTGTAGCACTTATTGATGTGCGCAGTGATACCATCGTGCAGCAATGGTTGTTCGAGGCACCAACGCGCATAGCACTCGATCCAGCAAGTGGAAGTATATACGTACTTCACCAAAACGGTATTGATCGATTGAGTGCTGGTGATTCGTCGTCTTATCGCGTGGTGTCCCACTCGTCTGCACAGGGACAGGATATCTGGTATGCCTTGGCATTTGATCCGCGGAACGTTCTGCTTGTTGGCAATGCACGCAGTTATGTTACTGACGGTGAAGTACTTGAGTATGGACTTGATGGCACGGTGTTCGCACGACACCCCGTGGCCGTTAACCCTACTTCGATCCTCCCTGCACCTTGAAGCCAGCGTCTGCAAGAATTTCTTTAACGCGCACCACATGGTCACCCTGCAGCTCCAGGGCATTATCCGTTACCTGTCCACCTGCCCCAAGGGTTTTCTTGCACGTAGCCAACACGTCTGCAAGTTCCTGCGGTGTTGACTGAAAGCCCCAAACGATGGTAATTGGTTTTCCCCGACGCTTTTCCACTCGTACCTTGAGCACTACGACGCGTCCGTCATAGCCGCGTTTGCGACTGTCAGGTTTCTGTTCGGGCTGCTCCATACCAAGCAGCTTACCAAGGTCTTCAAGTCCAGGCATAGTTTGCGAATATGCGCACCCTTCTCGTGTTAGTTGGCATCTCGGTGGTAACCATCGTGTATTCTGTGGCAGTGATGCTGCACATGGTCCTGTTCCGCGACAGGCAGGTGTTCTATCGGTATGCACGGTCGTGGAGTAGAGTTCTGCTCCGGCTTGCCGGTGTGCATGTGCGGGTGATACTGAAAACGCATGCATCCACGCCAGCAGCACAGCCATCACCCGGTTTTGTTCAAGCAACACCGGTCACACGGTATGTGTATGCCTCCAACCATGCATCACTATTCGACATTCCCGTGTTGCTTGCTTCGTTACCGGATAACGTGCGAATCATGTACAAACGCGAGCTGGAACGCATTCCCATCTTTGGATGGGGACTCCGCCTAAGCCCCTTTATCGCTGTTGATCGTTCAAAGGCACGCGAGGCCAATCAAGCCATCGAAGCAACTGCCGCGTCAATCAAGGGGGGGGAATCCGTACTGGTCTTTCCAGAGGGCACGAGGAGTTCAGATGGTACTCTTGGCCACTTCAAACGTGGCGTTGTGAGTTTGGCGGTCAAGGCCCACATCACAATCCGTCCGGTTGTGCTTGTTGGCACACATCACATCCTACCCGCAGGATCTGCACGGATACGCAGTGGCAACATTCAGCTCATCCTTCTGGATCCGATATCGGTTCACGGCATCCAGAGCCGCGAGGAAGAACGTGAGATGGCAGAACATCTCCGCACAGTGATTCAGGAACAGCTAACTTCGCGTTATGACGATTGATGATGTTCGAAAGCTGGCCGAGCTTGCCCGCCTGCAGTTCTCGGATGAAGAACTGTCGCAGTTTACCGCTGAATTCAGTGCCATTGTAGACTACGTTGGCCTGATTGCACAAGCCGATCTTACCTCCGTCGAACCGCTTGCAAGTGTTAGTGGTGCGTTGAACGTAGTCCGCCCTGACGAACCAGGCACCTGCCTGAGCAGTGAAGACGCACTCCGGAACGCTCCTTCCAAGAACGAAGCTTTCTTTAAGGTTCCACGCGTTCTTGGCTGATGGCTCCTCGCGAAAGCCCTGCACTCCGAGTCGTTGGCGTGATTCCCGCACGGTATGCTTCTACTCGGCTACCAGGAAAGCCATTGATTGACCTTGGAGGACGCACCATGATCGAACACGTATGGCGGTCTACAACGAAGGCCACCACCCTTGATCACGTTCTCATTGCTACGGACGACCAGCGTATTGCCGATGTAGCCCGAGGTTTCGGTGCCGACGTAGAGCTCACCGATCCACACGTGCCCAGTGGTACGGATCGGTGTTACCATGCTATCCAGCAGAGAGGTTTGCAGCCCGACGTTGTTGTGAACATACAAGGTGACGAGCCAATGCTGGATCCTGCAGTAATCGATGGCTTGGTGGATCTGCTTCGTGTAAGCGGGGCTGACGTGGCTACTCCCATACAGCACATTCGCGACGATGAGCGAACCGAACCATCGGTAGTGAAGGTGGAGGTTAGCGCAGAAGGTTTTGCCACCCGATTCACACGAGATCCCATTGCCACTCCGTGGAAACATATCGGCATCTATGCTTACACTAGAGCGGCATTGCAACTACACATAACAAAAGCCCCCTCACAGATGGAGGGGGCCGAGAAACTTGAACAGTGGCGACTGCTTGAAGCAGGCGCTCGGTTTGTGTGCTTGATTACAACGGCATCATTTATGGCAGTGGATACGCCAGAAGATGCCGAACGTGTGCGAGCCGTTCTTACTGCTAGAGGTTGAACTCTACACCGCCGCGAGGATAGACGATGCCAAAAATCGTGTAGCTAGGATCGAATCCGATGTTTAGCACCGAAACACCACCCCAAACCGCCAAGTTGCTGGCAACCCAAGCCTGCATGCCCGCACCCACTTCAAGTTCCGTAGCCGATGCATCGCCAAAGTAGAGGTTCAACTGTGGCATAACATATGCATATAATCCGCCCGAAACCGGAAACAGAAACCGCGCATACGGTCCGATAAAAAACAGATTGGAGTTCTCTTGCACCTTAAGGCCTACTCCCGAACCCACATGAATCGTTGAGGTAACGGCATAATACACGTATGCGCCAATGGATTGCCCGGCATTAACGCCCAGACCTAGGGTCTGACTTGGTGCCTTTTCCAGAGACCATGCATTGGAAGCACCGGCCAGGCTTACAAGACCGCACACAAGTATTGTACAAATGATCTTCATGCGACTACCCCCGTAAATGGTTGTTGAAAATGACGGTCAAATATAGACGTCCAACGCCTCCACACAACTCATGTACCGGATAAGAAACCTAAGTACCTTTGCACTTCGCTTCCCCTCATGAAAGGCACCATCTCCGTTCACCCTTATGTACCTGACCTCCGAACGGAGTGGGACGACTTCGTAGAGCGATCCAACAACGGAACGATGTTCCATCTGCAGCGATTTCTGGACTACCATCCAAAAGGCAAGTGGACGTTTCATCACCTCATGTTCCGTGAAGAAGGCAAACTCGTTGCTGTGTTGCCCGGCGGCATCAATGCAAAGGGTGAGTACTGGAGTCCGATGGGTGCCAGCTATGGTGGCATCATTACACTTGACACTGCCTTTGAGCGATGCCTTCGCATCGTGGATGCATGCCTTGACTACCTGCGTGGGCAGGGCATAACCAATGCATACTTCATTCCGCCGCCACTGATCTACACGATAAACTATAGTCAGCACGTAGAGTATGCACAGCTCTACCGCAAGGCCGACTTCGAGCTCCACTACATCTCTCATGCCATTGATCTTAAACGAGGCAAGCACTTCCTGGATCACTTCGACCCCACCGCCCGCAAGACCATTCGAAAGATCCTGCGTGAAGGAGAGCTGCAGATTCGTGAAAGCACAGACTACGCTGCCTTCCACCACATCCTTACTGAGAACAAGAAGAAGCATGGAGCTCGTGCAACACACTCGCTGGAAGACTTGCTGCGACTGCAGGAACTCGTACCCGACAAGCTCCGCCTGAACATGGTGTACTACAAGGACCAACCGATTGCAGGCTCTTTACTCTTCCTTACCAATCGCAAGGTTGCACTATGTTTTTACAACATGTTGCTCTACGAATTCGAACACCTGCGGCCTATCTACCTTGTGATGTACGAAACATGCCGATGGGCTATTGAACAAGGGTATGAGTGGGTAGACATCGGCGTAAGCCAGGACACAAAGGCCGAAGATCCCATGACCCCTTCACTTGGCCTGATCGAATTCAAGGAACGCTTTGACGCTCGTGGCATCCTGCGCAGCACCTTCCATCATAAGCTGTAGCACTCCATGAGCAATTGCTTGTTAAGGGGCTTTGGCCATGCAGGTTGATGTGCTCCTCGTTGCCCTTGCAGATATCCGTCAGGATGCACGTACACTAAACCTTGCACGCGCTCTTTCGAATGCAGGGTACTCCGTAGCCGTTATCGCTGCTGGCATGGTCGAGGATCTTACGGTGTTGTCCTGGTCCGACCCTGGTGGTTCGGCGTTTGTTCGATGGCGATCCCTGAACACCTTCGTGAAAAAGCTCACGATAAAGGCCAGCATCGTGTTTGGGATGGACCTCTTTGCACTGCAGAGTGCACACTGGTTAGCAAGGCGCAGCAGTGGCAAGCTGTTATATGACATGAGAGAGTTCTACTTCGCCTTAGGTCCGCTGGCAGGTAAACGCATCAAGCAGTCCGTTATCTCCTGGCACGAACGCCAGCTCCTACGGGATGTAGACCAGGTGCTTGTGAGTGGCTACCTAGATGCCAAGATCGTACAGCAGCGATTTGAGCTGAAGAAGCCACCACATGTACTGTTGAACACACCGCCGTATAAAGAGCGCATTTCCAGTACCTATCTACGAGACCACTTTTCCATTAATACCCAAGCACCTCAGCACCCTACCACACTAGCACTCTATCAGGGTGTTGTGCATCATGGCCGTGGCCTTGCTCCTTTTCTCCGTGCCATGCCGTTGCTTTCGCACGTGCACCTGTGTGTGGTAGGGGATGGTCCTGCGCGTGACGAGCTTCAGGTGCTGGCTGGTCGACTAGGCGTGAGCGAGCGCGTACATTGGCACAAAGCGGTTGCTTATGATGATTTACACGGTATCACGTGCAGTGCCGATGTTGGGTTGTGCCTTATCGAGCCTGTGAGCGAGAGTTATCGGTATGCCCTGCCCAACAAGTTGTTCGAATACATGATGGCTCGTGTGCCTGTGCTTGCCACAGACTTGCCGGCACTGCATGAACAGCTTACGCGCATTCCTGCAGGCATGCTCGTGCACGAGAGTCTGCGTGTGGAAGATGTTGCTGACACCCTGCAACGATTGCTCATTCCTGCCACCTATGCAGCCATGCAGACTGCAGCAGCTCGCGTGCGGACCATTGCATACGATGTACAGGCGCAGGGCATCATCGAGTTGTTATCATGATGTACCTGTTGTTGATCCTCCAACAACTCATTGCTAGTAGCACGCATCTGGTTGCCAAGAGTGTTACTTCCCTGATGCACCCAACATCGGTGGTGTTCATGCGAGGTGCCTTCACTGTGGTTGCGTATGGATCCTGGTATCTCCTCCGGCGCAAACATCTGCCACGCATTGACCGAGCAGACTGGCCCTTGCTGTTGCTGCTTGGCTTTATCAATCTTCCCATCAACCAGTTGTGTTTCGTATGGGGTGTACAATTCACCACCGCCCCCAACGCCGCTCTTGCCTATGCTCTCACGCCAGCGTTTGTGGTGATCATGCTCGCCATCGGTTTGCGCAAGTGGCCGGGTTGGAAACGCGTGCTTGGCGTAGCCATCGCCATCACTGGCGCTGCAATCGTATTGGTTGACAAAGGAGCTGTGGTAAGCGCGAAGCACACGCAGGGCAACCTAATGGTGCTTGCAGCAAGCGCATCGTGGGGTTTGTACACCGTGCTTGGCCGACGCATGGTGATAAAGTATGGCGCCGCTTATGCAACAGCACTCACGTTCTTTGTTGGCTTTCTCCTCTACATCCC
This sequence comes from uncultured Hyphomicrobiales bacterium, assembly GCA_964620125.1. Classification (GTDB taxonomy): domain Bacteria; phylum Bacteroidota; class Ignavibacteria; order Kapaibacteriales; family Kapaibacteriaceae; genus OLB6. The sequence goes on along the minus strand of CAZUGQ010000023.1, from coordinate 18,217 downwards.
AACATGGCTTTTGCTACCCGTGCAAATAAACTTGGAGCCCCTTACCAATCCATCCATTGCTAGCTCCGTGTGGATGCAGCTGTTCTACCTGGGTGTGATCACGTCGGGCGTTGGCTATGGCTTGTGGTACTACGCACTCACGCACATGGACACGCATCGAGTAGCAGTGTTCAATAATCTGCAGCCTGTGTTCACCACGATTCTCGCACTGATCATTTTTGGAACGCAGCCAACAATGATGTTCGTGGTGGGCGGGTGTGTGGCATTGGCGGGAGTGGTGATGACGCAGGTTGTGGAGTGAGGGGCGGGCACAGGGGCTAGGGGGGTAGAGAATGTTTGGGTTTTAGGTGCGAGTGTCTAAGACCTAACTTCGCTGCCCAAACGGGAGCCTACATGCACATCACTCGACAACACACGATGGCCTTGGTCATCGACGTACAAGAGCGGCTGATGCCGCATATCTTCGGGAATGAAGAGTTGATTCCGCGTATAACCGCGCTCATCAAGGGATTGCGCATCCTTGATGTTCCCATCATGATAACCGAACAGTACAGCAAGGGGCTTGGGTCAACCATTCCTCCCGTGGCCGCGGCGCTGGGTGAGTTTATGCCATCAGAAAAGCTGACGTTTTCTGCCTGCGGTGTACCGGATGTGCAGGCGGCACTGATGAGCTCGGACGGACATTACGTAATCTGCCTCGGCGTGGAAGCGCACGTGTGCGTGTTGCAAACGGTGCTGGACATCAAAGCACAAGGGCGTGTACCAATAGTCGTAGCCGATGCTGTAAGCAGCAGGCGAGCATTGGATGCCCAAGTGGCCATCGAGCGGATGCGTGAACAAGGTGCCCTTGTAACCACCGTGGAGTCGCTGCTGTTTGAGCTATTGGGCTCTGCCGATGAACCAGAGTTCAAGCAGATATCAGCGATTGCGAAAGCGCTTGTGTGAGTTAGGGGAGTTTCGGGGGAACGGGGTTAAGGGAGTTACGGGAGCTACTGATCAGAACTGTATGACTGCTGACGAATACGAAAAACTTAAACGCTCGGCCAATCGCGACCCAGTGGCCTTTTGGGCACGCCAAGCGCGTGAGCTGGAGTGGCAAGCCCCCTTCAACAAAACGCTGCAATGGAAACATCCGCATGCGAAGTGGTTTGCGGATGGACGCATCAATGCCAGCGTGAACTGTCTGGATAGGCATGTGGCCACGTGGCGACGTAACAAGGCGGCCATTATCTGGGAAGGGGAGCCGGGTGAGGTGCGCACACTCACGTACGGGCAACTGCATGCAGAGGTGTGCCGCTTTGCCAACGTGCTGCGTTCACTTGGTGTGCAGAAAGGCAATGTGGTTGGCATCTACATGGGTATGGTGCCGGAAGCGGTGGTGGCCATGCTGGCATGTGCGCGCATCGGCGCTACGCACAACGTGGTGTTTGGCGGGTTTAGTGCTGATGCGCTGGCCGACCGTATGAATGATAGCGGCGCTGTGCTCATCGTAACACAAGATGTGGCCATGCGAAGGGGCGAACCAGTAGCCCTCAAGGCTGCAGTTGATGCAGCTGCTGCACGCGCGGCTTCGGTGGAGAATGTTGTGGTGCTGAAACGAGGGGGGGGAGATGTGCCAATGCTTAGCGGACGTGACCATTGGTGGCATGAGTTGATGGCCGCAGCCAATGCCGTGTCGAAGCCAGAAAAACTACCGAGCGAACATCCGCTGTTTATCCTGTACACCAGTGGCAGCACAGGCAAGCCCAAGGGTATCTTACATACCACCGGCGGCTACCTCACGCAGGTGAACTTTACGGCGCGCCTGGTGTTCGACCTGCAAGACACTGACGTCTACTTCTGCACTGCCGACATTGGCTGGATAACCGGACACTCCTACATCGTGTACGGTCCGCTAAGCAACGGTGCCACCATCCTGATGTACGAAGGTGCGCCCAACTACCCCAATCCCGACCGATTTTGGGACATCATTGAACGGCATCGTGCCACCATATTCTACACAGCCCCCACGGCAATCCGCGCCTTTATGAAGTGGGGCGAGAGCTGGCCACGAAAACACGACCTTACTTCCCTTAGGCTGCTAGGCAGCGTTGGCGAACCCATCAACCCCGAGGCTTGGCGCTGGTATCATAGCGTGATTGGCGGCAAACGATGTCCGATTGTTGACACGTGGTGGCAAACCGAAACCGGTGCGATCATGATCTCGCCTGTTCCCGGTGCCGGGTACTTAGTACCCGGCACTGCTACGATTCCACTGCCGGGCATCAAGGCCGACGTTGTTTCCAAAGACGGAAAACCCTGCAAACCTGGCGAGGGAGGTTTCCTGGTAATCAAACATCCATGGCCCAGCATGCTCCGCACTGTTTTTGGCGACGACGCCCGATACCGGGAAACCTATTGGCAGGAATTCCCCAAAACCAAAACTCATCCGGGCTGGTACTTCACCGGCGATGGTGCCAAAAAAGATGCCGAGGGCAACATCTGGATTATCGGGCGGGTGGACGACGTGGTAAATGTGAGCGGACACCGCCTGGGCACGGCCGAGATAGAGAGTGCACTGGTGTCACACCCGTCGGTTGCCGAAGCAGCCGTTGTAAGCCGCCCAGACGAACTAAAGGGCAATGCACTTGTTGCCTTCGTTACCCTCAAGACTGGCGCTGACGCTACCAATCTGCCGCTGCTGCGCGAAACACTTCGTTCGCATGTAGGCGCCGAGATCGGCCACATCGCTAAACCCGACGAAGTGCGCTTTGCGGAAGCACTGCCAAAAACTCGCAGTGGAAAAATCATGCGCAGGCTCCTGCGAGAGCTTGTGAAAGGGGGCTCCGGTTTCGGCGATACAACTACGCTGGAGGATTTTAGCGTGCTGGAACGTCTGCGTTCCGACAATGACGTCTAATTTCGCGCCATGCGAAAAGCTGTGATCATGGCCGGCGGATTTGGCACGCGCCTGCGTCCACTTACCATGTCCATCCCAAAGCCAATGGTACCGCTGGCCAACAAACCCATGATGGCGCACATCGTGGAACTGCTAAAACGCCACGGCATCACCAACATGGTAAGTGTGCTCTACTTCCAACCAGAGCACATCACCAACTACTTCAAGGACGGAGCTGACTTTGGCATTTCGATGGAATACATCACTGCCGAAGCCGACTTTGGCACTGCCGGTGCAGTAAAGAATGCACAGACCAAGCTGGGTGAGCGCTTTATCATCATCAGCGGAGACGTGCTCACAGATTTCGACATCACAGCGGCTCTGCGCTTCCACGAGGAACGCAAGGCCCTGGCCACAATCGTTCTTACTCGAGTACCACAGCCACTGCAGTATGGCATTGTGATGACGAACGAGGACGGACGAATTACTCGCTTTTTGGAGAAACCCTCCTGGGGAGAAGTGTTTAGCGACACCATCAACACAGGCATCTACATCCTCGAACCGGAGGCATTGGATCTGATCCCCGAGCAGACGGAGTTCGACTTTAGCAAGGACCTATATCCGCTCATGCTCCGCAAGGAATTGCCACTGTATGGCTACGTGGCCCAAGGGTACTGGAAAGACATTGGCAATCTTGCAGAGTACCAGCTTGCCAATGCAGATGTCTTAGCCGGGCGTGTCCATGTTGAACTACCAGGCGAGAAGTGCGATAGCTCTTTCTGCGGATCGAATGTAGACATTGACCCCAGCGCACATCTCGATGGACTGGTTATCCTGGGCGACAACGTGAAGATTGGTGCCAACGCATACCTAAACAACTGCGTGATTGGCAATAACGTAACGGTGGGCAAGCGGTGTAGGCTTATTGGCAGCGTAATCTGGGACAACACCACACTCGGCGATGGCGTGGAGCTTGCCAACGACGTCGTGTGCAACAACGTAACTGTAGGTGCACAGGTGTCCATGCTGGACAACGTTTTTGTTGCCGAAGAATGTGTGATTGGGGAGGGGGCTCGGCTGCTGAGCAACATCAAGTTGTGGCCTCGAAAGACCGTAGAAAGTGATGCCGTTGTTACACGATCACTTGTACGAGAGGAACGATGGTCGCGCGAACTCTTTACAGATGCTCGTATCAGCGGACTCAGCAACATCGATCTCACCCCAGACTTCGGTGCAAAGCTTGGCGCTTCCATCGGTACGGCACTCGGTACCGGAACCCTGGTGGTTGCAAGCCGGGACGATGACGAAGTTTCGCGCATCATGAAGCGGTCCATCACTGCCGGCCTGATGAGTGTAGGCGTAAGTGTGAGCGACCTTCAAACAACGTCCATCCCGCAAACCCGCCAGGAAATGCACACCGGCCGGTATGTGGCCGGCTTCCATGTTCGGCGGTCACCACGGCATGTGGACCAGACGGACATCATCATGTTCGGCAAGGACGGCCGCGACATTCCCTTGGCTCAGACCAAGAGCATTGAGCGCTATTATTACGGAGAAGACATTCGCAGAGTGCCCCCTGCCAATGTTGGCCGCCTAACGTTTCCAGAACGTTCCACCAGCATGTACGTGGAGCGAGTGCTCAGCTTGGTGAACACCGAACTTGTATGGCAGCGCCGGTTTCGCATTCTTGTTGACTATTCATACGGTCTGGCGGCCAACGTGATGCCCCAGATCTTGGGTGAGCTCAAGGTGCGAGTTCTGGCAATGAATAATTACGTTGACGCATCACACTTTGCTGACCCGCTGCAGACCAGTCTCGACGAGTCAGCTCAGATCATGCGTTCACTCGGATATGAGCTTGGCATCAAGATTGATCCAGGCGCTGAGCGTTTGGTGCTTATTGATGAGAGGGGAATTTCCTATACGTCTCAGCGGTTGCTGACCATGATGACCAAGCTGTTCGTTGACACGCATGTGCATCGGGAGCCGTATGTGATTGCGGTGCCTGTGCAGGCAACACAGGAAATCGAGAAGGTTGTGGAAGGGCACCACATACAGGTACGACGCATTCGCAACTCTCACGGAGGCATGATGGAGGCTACTCGCGACGAAGCAGTACTCTTTGTTGGAGGCACTCGCGGTGGCTTCATCTTTCCAGAATTCCTCTCTGCATCCGATGGAATGTTTACCGTTTGCCGACTATTGGAAATGATTGCGCAAACGGGCTACTCGCTGAGCGACCTTGACAGGACCTTGCCGAAACGGCACCTAGCCACGGCTTCCGTGAGTTGTCAGTGGGAGAACAAGGGCACGGTAATGCGTCGTGCCATGGAATACAGCGAAGGGCTGCAGCGCCTTCTGATTGACGGAGTGAAAATCATGGATGGCTCGGTATCGGTACTCCTGGTTCCAGATCGCGAGGAGGCTCGGTTCAACATTCATGCCGAAGCCGATGCGCCCGAGCTAGCGGAACGTGAGCTCGAGCGGTACACCACACTGGTAACACAGTGGCGTGACGGCAACTGAAACACAACACAGCTATGAAAATCACAGACATTCTCTCGCCTTCGTGCATAACCCTTGATGCCACGGTTGCCGATAAAACGCAGGCACTGGAACTTCTTGTAGACCTGTTGGCCGCCACAGGGAAGGTTTCCGACCGCGATGAACTGCTCCGAGTGATCACTGAACGTGAAAAACTCATGTCTACAGGCATCGGTCATGGCGTTGCACTCCCTCACGGTAAGACAAATACCGTGAGCAGTTCACTTGCTGCACTGGCTGTTTTAAAGACGCCTATCGATTTTGATGCGTTGGACGACGAACCAGTGTCCATCATTCTGATGCTTGTAGGCACCGAAGGCAACGTTGGGGCCCACCTGCGCCTGCTTAGCCGGATTTCTCGGATGGTTGGCTCGGAACAATTCCGCACCCATCTGCTTAACGCAACCGATGTGATGGCCGTACTGGATCTGTTTGCTGCCTACGAAGAAGAGCGAGCATAACATGATTGGCGTTGTTCGCGGCATGCGCGACCTGTTCGGCAACGAACTGGCGGCTTGGCAGCATGCCGAAGCTGTGATCCGCTCGGTTGTTGCCACGTTTGGCTATGAGGAGTTTCGAACTCCACTCGTTGAACATGTAGAGCTCTTCCAGCGAGGCGTGGGGCAAAACACCGATATCGTTGGCAAGGAAATGTACGTGTTCACGGATCGTGGTGGCGACGAGCTAACACTGCGGCCGGAGATGACTGCACCCATCGTGCGAGCAGCCATCGAACACAACTTGGTGCGTCATAAACCTACAACACGACTGTGGTACATGGGGCCACTGTTTCGGTATGAGCGTCCACAAAAAGGTCGGTACCGGCAATTCCACCAGTTTGGTGCTGAGCTACTCGGTAGCGCACACCCAGAAGCCGATGCAGAGATCATCACCATCGCGGCGGAGGTACTTCGAGTACTCAATGTGCCCAGCGTAACACTGGAGATCAATACCCTTGGTTCGCAAGCTTCTCGTGCAGCATACCGCGACCATCTGGTTGCGTTTCTGCGCGAACATGAACACGAGCTTTCCGAAGACAGTCAGCGCAGGCTCGTCACCAACCCTTTGCGAATACTTGACAGCAAGGCAGAGTCCGACAAGGCCATCCTTGCCAAAGCCCCCTTACTGGTTGAACACTTAGACCAAGACAGTCGGCATCACTTCGAAGCAGTTTTGGCTATCCTGGATAGCGCAGGCATCACATACACCTGCAACAATCTTCTTGTGCGTGGGTTGGACTACTACAGCCATACTGTGTTCGAGTTTACTTCCGGCATGCTTGGAGCACAGAACACAGTGTGCGGAGGTGGACGGTACGATCCCCTTTTTGCAATGCTTGGTGGTGGTGACGTACCTGCCGTTGGTTTTTCGTTTGGCATGGAAAGACTCATGCTCCTTCTGGAGCAGAAGGAAGGTGGCTTTGCCCCCCCCCCAGCGGCCGATGCCTACGTATGTGCCCTAACCGAAGCTGCACGCCTCCCTGCGCAGCTTATCGCTTTACGATTACGCCGAGCTGGTCTTGTGGTGCTCACCGACGTTCTGAGGCGAACAGCCAAGGCGCAATTCAAGGATGCCGATCGAGCGCGCGCCCGATTTGCAGTGATCGTCGGAGATGATGAACTTGCTGGCAACACGGTAACCATTCGAAACATGGAAACGCAGGCGCAACAGTCGGTAACACAGACCGATGTCGTTCAGGCAATTGTCTCTGCCCGCAAAGGGGAAACATGACCACTGAGTTTCTCCTTGCAGTCGGCGTTACGCACGATGGCACGTCAGCAGCACTTCGTATTACGCTGAGCACCGTACGAGAATTTTCTTCGTACGGGTATCAGATTGCCATGGATGTGAGCGTAGAAGAACACAACAAACGGCTTACAGTAGCCGTCGGTGGACTTCGCATGATGCCGATTTCTTCCAATACTTCGGGACCAGCTCGCACGAGTATGCAGGTACCACTCCCCTCGGACGGGCAGTACACCATCGTTGTTCATCGTAACGGTGTTATTGCTCAATCAACGTGCGAGATTCAGGCAGGTACGGTGTTGCTCAACCCTTTTCCCGAGGGTTCTTTTGTTCGTGAGCATCGGTTGGCATGAGTGCTTCACCTCGCACACCTTCGCCCGTTGATCAGGTACGATTCGGTCGGACTACCATTGCCAAGTGGCAGATCAAGGTTCTCCTCACGGTGTTCGGCTTGGGCATCATGGCTGCGGTGTTGTTCTACACCAAGACCATTGTGGACGAACTGGTGCAAAACGAGATCCGCACGGTTGACCTGTATGCAAAACTTCTTGGCCGATCGGCACAGGAGAGTAATGACCAGGATTTGCTCTTTTACCTGGACAATGCATACAGCAGCATTCACTTTCCCGTAATCATCACCAGTAAGGACGAGGAGCCCATCTTTCCGTACCAGCAGTTCTTGCTCAACGTAGAGTTGGATTCGACTCAAACAGTTGAAGAACAGAGAGCGTATCTGAAGAACCTGATACAGGAAATGCGTACAGAGCATACTCCGTACGAAATCACGATGCCTGATGGCAAGGTGATTCAAAAGATCTTCTTCACCAACAGTGCAATTGTGCGCCGATTGCGGTACATGCCCTTTGTGGAGATTGCAATCGTAAGCGCGTTCATACTTGTTGGGTACGTAGCCTTCAGTACCATCCGCCGAAACGAAGAAAGCAACATCTGGGTAGGCATGGCCAAAGAAGCGGCCCATCAGCTTGGCACACCACTCTCCAGTCTGCTAGCATGGCTGGAGATTCTCAGAAGCCACAGGGCAGATGCTGCGCTGATGGACCGGACGCTGCAGGAGATGGAGCAGGATGTTGAGAGGCTGAACGTAATCGCCAATAGATTTAGCAAGATTGGGTCGCAACCCAGGTTGATTGACACCGATATCGGCTTGGCCGTTGAGCACACCTGCAAGTACTTCGACACCCGGTTACCTGCACTTGGCCGCCGCGTTATCATACAGCGGCAAATCGAGGAAAACGTAAGGGGAAAGATTAGCCTGGAACTGTTCGCTTGGGTGTTGGAGAACCTAATCAAGAATGCCGTTGAAGCCATCGAGAGGCATGACGGCGTTATTGATATCAGGGTTAGCAGTCGGCCGAGAGGCGGATCGGTTGTATTGGTGTCCGACAATGGAAAGGGCATGACGTCGGCCCTGCGAAAAAAAATCTTCCAGCCCGGATTCACTACCAAACGCCGGGGCTGGGGTCTGGGTTTATCTCTTTCAAAGCGAATAGTGGAAGAGTATCATCGTGGCAAACTGTATGTCAAGGATAGTCAGCCCGGCATTGGTACAACCTTTGCAATCGAGTTGCCTTAGGTGATGTTTGACATGTTGTCCTGGTGCACAACTCTTGGCGATTCCTGCACACAGTCGAACCCGTCTGATGATTTTTGCAGGACAGCAAGGCACTGAAACTCTGTACGCAGAATACCCTACCACCATCAAACGTATGGCAAGACCTCTTGCACCGGGTCACATAGACTGGCTCATCCTACTTCCCGTAGCGGGCTTGCTGATGTTCAGCGTTGCCTTTGTGTACAGCGCCAGCTCGAGTTTTGCAGCAGTGAAGTTCGGATCGTCGGAACAGCTTTTCTGGAATCACGCCATCCGGGTACTGCTAGGAATTGTGATTATGATTGGTGTGGCCAAGGTTGACTATCGGTTTTGGGAACGTACCTCTGCAACCGTATTGCTCATAGCCATTGGCTTTCTGGTGCTGGTGCTCATCACTGGTGCCGAGATCAAAGGGGCATCGCGATGGATACATCTTGGACCAATCAACTTTCAGCCCAGCGAGTTAGCCAAGTATGCCCTGGTGCTTCATGTAGCTGTGCTCCTGTCTGCCCGCCGTAACAGCAATAGAGATTGGCGTAGTATGGTGTTGCCCGTACTTGGGTGGACGCTACCGGTGTTGGTGCTCATTGCACTACAGCCAAACCTTTCCACAACGGCAGTCATCTTTTTCATCGTGCTCAGCATGATGTTCCTTGGAGATGTGCGCACCATACACCTTGCTGCCATTATCGGTACAGGTTTGGCGGTAGGGGGCTTGTTCGCTGTGAGTGCCAGCTATCGCATGCAGCGGCTGCTAGCATTTTTTGGTCCGGCGAATGTAGAGGACGGTGCCACCTACCAGTTGGATCAGGCGTTGATTGCCTTTGGGAATGGTGGGATAACCGGTGTTGGTCCAGGTCAGAGCAGGCAACGTGATTGGTTTCTTCCGGAGTCGTACGGCGATTTCATCTTCAGCATTGTTGGCGAAGAATACGGCTACCTCGGCGGAACTCTTCTGATTCTCTGCTTTGTGCTCATCGTTTGGCGGGGGTTTACCACGGCACGGAAAGCTCCCGATGCATTCGGCAGACTTCTTGCAGGTGGTATCACAACAACGCTGGGCTTGTATGCCTTCGTGAATGCTGGTGTTACCTGCGGAATACTGCCCACCACAGGCCTACCCATGCCATTTATCAGTTATGGAGGGTCGAGTGTGTTCTTTAGCACGATTGCCGTTGGAATACTGCTCAACATTTCTTCGCATGCTGGGGTGTACAAACGCAGGCCCAAGCCCCCTTCCATTTCCTAGTGAGACTTGATTTTTCGTATACTTCGTGCTGTATGAAAGCCGCAATTGAGCGACTCTACTACTCCATCACCGAAGTGAGCAAGATCATCGGTGAGGAGCAACACGTGCTTCGGTACTGGGAGCGCGAGTTCCAACAGTTGCGTCCACAAAAGAACAGGGCAGGGAACAGAGTGTACACCGCAAGGGATTTGGGTGTACTTAAAGTGATCAAGAAACTGTTGCGGGAAGAACGGTATACGGTGGCAGGTGCAAAGGAACATTTGCGGCAGTACGGGGTGGAGGAGATGGAACACACCGAACCACTCATCCAAGTGGAAGATGTGGTGGTGGAGTCGGACCATAAACTGCGTGACACGGCGCGTGCCATTGCCAATGAATTGCGCAGTATTGCGGCCGACCTTCGACAGCGGACGGCAGGGTAAGGCGCATAGGAAAACAACAAACCACAAAGGGTTAACACATGATTCGAAACGGCCGCGTTGCCGTCTGGATTGCAGGAATCCTGCTGATTGCAGCAGGGGCTGTACAGGCACAACAACGCAACTACACCTCACGCACCGTTGGACATCATGACGATGAAGTGCTGGGCGTGTTCGTAAACAGCGATAACACCATGGTTGCAACATGCAGCCTGGATGAAACCATCAAGGTATGGTCGCTTCCTGACGGCAAGCCTATACGCACGATGACTGGGCATACCGCTCAGGTGAACAACCTGTCTTTTAGTGGCGATGACAAAACGATTGCCAGTGCTTCGAGCGATCGAACGGTTCGTGTGTGGGATATCTCCACTGGCCAACAGGTTCAGTTGCTGCGTGGCCATACTGCCGAAGTCATCGGAGTGTACAGCAGTCCAGTGGAAGGTAGTTCGGTGATTGCCAGCACGTCGTTCGACAAAACAGTGAAGTTGTGGGATGCACAGTTAGGCATCGAAATCAAGACGCTGCGTGGTCACACAATGCAAACCAATAACGTTGCCTACTCATACGATGGCAAGTACATAGCCTCTTGCTCGGACGACAGGACAATCATGATCTGGTCAGCCGACATCCGCAAGAAGGAACCCATCATGGTGTTGCGTGGGCACCTGGCACCCGTGCTTACGGTGTTGTACTCTTTCGACTCGAAATATTTGGCTTCGTCGGACGAAGATGGCGTCATCAAGATCTGGAGCATGCCCTCAGGCGAACTCGTTCGAACCATCAACGCGCATACCGAGCTGGTTCAGGACGTGTCGTTTGCTGAAGACAACAAGACCCTCGTGAGCGCAAGCCTGGATCAACACGTAAAACTGTGGAACATTGAAACTGGCGAAAATCTGTTTTCGCAGAATGTTGGGGTAGAGATCTGGTCCATAGACCTTACCAGCAATGCCGAGATCATCGTTCTTGGCTGTGCAGATGGTAGCGTACGATTCCTTGAGGATCAGAATTCGCGACCTGGTCGTGGTTCCAATCAGGGAGGACGTTAACATGAATGCAACACGACAGTTCACGAAGAAACCAACCATGCGCATTACCCTATACCTTGCTATTGTTCTTCTAACGGCTGCTGCACCCGCACTCGTTGCGCAAAGTGCCATCAATGCAGTAGTTACGGTAACCGGCTATGTGCTTAATGGGAACACACTGGCACCAGTCGAGGCAGCCTACAGTTTGTATGATGCTCAGGGTAAGAAGATTGGCCAAAGTCATCGTGCTAGCGAAAAGGACGGCTACCTGGTCACGGGCCTGAAGCCGGGGGAAACGTATACAATCAGAGTGGAGGACCCTCGGTATTTCAAGCAAGAGTTTGCCATCGTGCTTCCAAACACGGGCAAGTATGCAGAAGTCAGCAAGGATCTGGTAGTGCGGCCACTTGAAGTTGGCAGGCGCTTGATGATCAACCCTCCACCGTTCGATTTGAAGAAGACAGACATTAAGACTGGTACCGAAGACGACATGGCTGAAGTAGCCAAGACTTTGATGATGAATCCCAATGTGAACATTGAGCTGGTGTGTTATCCGGACGAAGAAGTGCCGGACACGCAGGCTTCGATGATTAGCAAGGGCAGAGGGGCAGCATTGAAAGCATTCTTGGAATCGAATGGCGTAAATGGCAGCCGCATTTCCGTTAAAGAGGTGAAGACTACCGACCCGATTAATCCTCCCCCTCTCAAGAAAGGGGCCAAGGGCAAAAGGTATGTGGGAAGTGTTTACATGGTGGTAACCAAGGTCTAGCCTGTCCTTCTGGTAAACAAGTGTAAAACGCGGTACTGCGTTGTGTAGTACCGCGTTTTTGTTGTGGATTGTGTGTGGATATGCGTTGTGATACTGTGCAGTGATGGAGTGTAATCACAGGTTCGACAACGAACAAGATAGGCACTGCACATAAGGTGTGGAGTACTAACGGGCAGGCATCAATCGCGGCGCTGGCTGCATTTGCAACCCCTGAGTACGCCCCTCCGCAGTATATTTGTCGCCCTTGGTCCCGTGGTAGAGTGGCTATACAGAGCTCTGCAAAAGCTCGTACATCGGTTCGAATCCGGTCGGGACCTCTGCATTATCAACTACATAAGCGAGTGAATGGCTACAACAGCAGACCTGCGCATTGGCGCGGTGATTCGGTTCCAGGGTGAGTTATGTGTGGTATTGGAAAGCATCCACAGAACGCCTGGTAACCTCCGCGCTTTTTACCAGGTGAAGATGAGGGTAATCAAGACGGGCAAGCTCAAGGAGGAGAGATTTCGAAGTGGAGAAACCATCGAGTTTGTTCGTGTTGAGACCAACAATTACCAGTACTTGTACCGCGACGGTGATCTGTTCATGTTCATGGACACGAACACGTACGACCAGATCCCTGTAGGGGCCGAGGTTGTTGGCGATGCGGCAAAGTTTATGAAAGAGGGTCTTGAGGTACAGATAGGGCGTGACGAGGAAGGCAACGTCGTAACATTGAACGTTCCGCAGCATGTTGCCTTGCGAATTGAGAGTACGGAACCCGGGGTACGAGGCGACACAGCCACCAACGTACTCAAGCCGGCAACCGTGGAGACTGGCGCCACGGTAAGTGTACCACTGTTCATCAACGAGGGAGACATGATCCGCGTTGACACCACAACCGGGGCATACCTGGACAGGGTGAAGGAATAGTGGTAGGTACACACCTATCCCATTTTTTCGGGTTGAGGGAAGCACCATGGATTTGAACTACCTGAAGCGACTTCTCAAGCTCTTTGATGAGAGCAGTGTTACAGAGCTTTCCATCGAAGAGGAGGGCGTGAAAGTGCTCATGTCGCGGCAGGTGCCGCAGCCCGCGCCAATGCAGGTTACCATGCCCACGTTTGCAGGCATGGCTGGGTCGGCACCATATCCCGTTTCAGCACCACCGGCACAACCTGTTGTGCAGGACGGCACACCTGCCCAAGCCCCATCCCAGACCCCACCACCAGCCGAGAACCTGCATACGGTGCACAGTCCAATCGTTGGCACACTGTACCGCGCCCCTGCACCCGACGCAGATCCGTTCGTAACCGTTGGCCAACACGTGCAGGTGGGCGACACGTTGTGTATCGTGGAAGCAATGAAGCTCATGAATGAAATCGAGTCGGATGTAGCGGGCACGATCACCAAGATTCTTGTCGAGAACAGTCAGCCCGTTGAGTACAACCAGCCCATCTTCCTCATCAAGCCCGACTAGTTCCGGACGCATGATCAAGAAGCTGCTGATCGCCAATCGTGGTGAGATTGCCCTGCGCATCATCCGTGCAGCGCGCGAGCTCGGCATCCGCACTGTTGCCGTATACAGCGAAGCCGATCGCCCCTCGCTTCATGTACGTTTTGCTGACGAAGCTGTGTGCATCGGCCCAGCTCAAAGCAAGCTCAGTTACCTGAATATCCCCAGCATCATTGCTGCGGCTGAAGTAACCAATGCCGACGCTATTCACCCGGGCTACGGCTTTCTCGCTGAGAACGAAACCTTTGCCGAGATCTGCGAGGAAAGTAATCTCACCTTTGTTGGGCCTCCTCCGGATGCCATTGCTCGCATGGGCAACAAAAGTGTTGCAAAGGATACCATGCGTGCCGCAGGAGTACCTGTTGTTCCCGGATCCGATGGCATCGTTGCGTCAATCGACGATGCTCGCCGAGTGGCAGAAGAAGTTGGGTATCCTGTCATGCTCAAAGCCGTTGCAGGGGGGGGAGGCAAGGGGATGCGTTATGTGGAAACGGCCGCCGACCTTGAGCGCGCTTATGCAACCGCCCGTGGAGAAGCCGAAGCCGCCTTTGGCAACGGCGACGTATACATTGAGAAGTTTATCGAGGAACCCAGGCACGTCGAAGTCCAAGTGTTTGCAGACAAACATGGCAACGTCATTCACCTGAACGAACGTGAATGTAGTATACAGCGCAGGCACCAGAAGCTTATTGAGGAAGCCCCCTCGCCGATCATGACTCCGCAGTTGCGCAAGGCCATGGGCGACGCCTCCGTGCTTGGTGCTCGGTCCGTGAATTATGTGGGCGCCGGTACCATCGAGTTCCTTGTGGACAAGCATCGAAACTTCTATTTCATGGAGATGAACACACGGATCCAGGTTGAGCACCCTGTAACTGAGTTGGCAATGGGTGTAGATCTGATTCGGGAGCAGATTCTTGTGGCTGCCGGCGAAACATTATCCATTCGCGAGCACGAACCGCTTCTGCACAGCATAGAATGCCGTATCAATGCAGAAGACCCTATGCACGACTTTCGTCCGTCGCCCGGTCGCATCGAAAGTCTGAATTTTCCAGGGGGCTTGGGAGTGCGCGTGGATAGCCACATTTATCATGGGTATGTGATACCTCCGTTTTATGACAGCATGGTGGCGAAACTCATTACTTTCGCCCCCTCCCGAGACATGGCCATTGCTCGCATGCGTCGGGCTCTGGACGAGTTTGTGGTGGAGGGAATACAGACCACTATACCATTCCATCGCAAGATGATGGACAACCCCGATTTCATAGCCGGAACGTTCGACACCAAGTATCTGGACACACACGATTGGAAGGCATGACATGGAATTCCCGTCAGAGTTGAAATACACAGCAGACCACGAGTGGGTAAGAGTTGACGGTGATGTAGGTACGATTGGCATTACAGCTCACGCCGCCAGTGAGCTGGGCGACGTAGTGTACGTTGACATTCCCGATCAGTCTGCGACTGTAAGCAAGGGAGATACCATCGGTAGTATCGAGGCTGTGAAGACGGTTGCCGATCTGTACTCACCCGTGAGTGGTCAGATCGTAGAGGTGAATGCCGTTAACGACGGCCCCGAAATCGTAAACAACGATCCGTACGGTGGCGGTTGGTTGGTAAAGATTCGCTTGAGCAATCCCGCAGAGGTACACGAATTGCTTGAAGTTGACGCCTATAAAGCTCTTGTAGGCCAGTAGGCAAACGCTACACTGCATTCGTAGGCATGTACCCCGTAGTAGGTAATTACTTCGTCACACAGTAAAAGAAAACAGAAAACCCAGTTTCAAGGAAAGGACACCATGATCACAACCATCGTTCGCACGGCCATTCTTGTACTGCTGGCTACTGCAACTGTAGCATCGGCGCAGCAGAACAGTTCTTCGTTATCACCCGCACCACAGCAGCCAATCATGATCAAGCCAAAGATGAAGTTGGCCGATGTGAAAGCAGTGGCAAACTTCATTCAAGGCGTAGATCTTCGGGGTACTGAGGTAGACGCCTATCTGGACACCCGTAAGGTTTTGACGGAAGCCAGCGACGCTGCTGCCAAGGCGAACAAGAAGGACGAAGACGTAGTGGAGGTAGAAATGCGTCTTGATCAGGCACAGAATCTTTTCACGCTCATGCAGCGTGGTCAGCTCAAAGGAGCAGAAGCTGAGAAGTGGCGCGAGATTGTGCAGACGCTTCAGGATGCCGTGAAGGCAGAGCAAGAAAAGCGCAAGTAGGGCTGAAGCGCAGTTCTAAGCGTGCTGACTTTGAGCTCGTTGTGGGCTTTATCGTGCATGGAGATCTAAACCTGGTTTCGTGAGCAATTAGATCACAACAGGCAATATTTCATTGAGCAAAGGAAACTAATGGCGTACACCACGGTGTGCGCCATTTTCTTTATGGGAGTACTGGACTTAAGCAAGGTGTTTAAAGAGATATGCCATGTGGATAAGTCTCTACCCGATGGTAGCAGCAGAGTTTTGTGGTGTTGCAATCGAATCCAGGTCCGTGATAACTATTATCCACACCTGAAAAAATCTATTTGACCTCAGCGAAAAACACTTATGTTTGCCATGTGGTTGATGCCGAGCCACCGGTAAAGCGTAGGCATGCAGCATAATTGACTTCGGTACGCTTCGGGGAATCCTCATCCATGGCTGTAAAGAAAATCGCCAGGGTCTCACAGCGAATACTCAAAAAGGACCGTCAGATTCTGGCGGCCGTTTTGTCGTTGAAGGACTACAATCCGGCGAATGGGGACTTTACGGCGGAACGGTTGAGGGAAGCGTTGCTGAAGATGGACGCCGCTTTCAAGGCTGAGCAGGAGGCAATGGAGGCAGCGGTAAAGGCGCGTGAGGCAGCCATCAAGGCAGAGGCTGCATTTCACGACCTTGTGCTGGGAGCCAAGCGCCAGGTAATCGCCCAGTATGGCGATGACTCGGACGAGATCACCTCGCTCGGAATGAAGAAGAAGTCCGAGCGCCGTTACGGCCGACCGCGCAAAGTTCGCGGCACGGAGCAGTAACATCCCACGCAGATTGCCCAAGGCGTGCAGCATAAAGAGGCAGTGTGGGACAATTGGAAAGCGGCCTGCTCCTGTGGAGCAGGCCGCTTGTGGTTTTTATAGGATAATGTAGACGAAAGAACTGGTTAAGGTACCGGGACAATAGGTGTCCCGGTACCAAAACTAGGTTACCTCTTCTCCCGATCACAACTGCGCAAGAATCTCATCATAATTCGGCTCCACACCTGGGTGTTCCGTCACCTGCACGTACGTGATCTCGCCACTCTCATTGATGATAAACGTCGCTCGCTCACTACGGGTAAGCCCCTGAATGCCCGCAAAATTCTGGAAAGGCACGCCGTAGGCATTGATTGTGGCCAACGTCCAGTCGCTCAACAACGGAAACTCAAGCCCATTTGCCTTTGCAAATCCACCGTTGGCAAAGGGTAGATCGGCAGAAATCGCCAGTACCTGCACGCCTGCATTGTTCAGTCGCTGCATCGAGCCCTGGAATGAACATAACTCGGCTGTGCACACACCTGTAAACGCGGCCGGAAAAAAGACCAGCAATACTCTCTTGCCACGATAGCTGGAAAGACTAACCGGATTCATTGCCGTGTCTAGCAATGTAAAGTCTGGGGCTTCTGCCCCAACAGGAAGTGCCATATTGTTTTCCTTTTGAACTCGGTGATAAAATGCGGCCAAAGATACTGGAAAGTGGTAGGGGGCTTGAATAATGTTATCGTTGCTCGCCAGTCATCGATAAATCCCCGTCGGCATTGCCGAACGACTATCTTTGCCCGATCACCAGAAAGGTGCACGACGGTTTGTTATTCGAACCATAGGGGAGGCTCATGGCCGGTCTGCTGAGATTTCGAAAGGATATTGACCACCTGCAGCAAGAAGCTGCAGGCTCAACGGAACTAAAACGTACCCTTACCGCTGGTAGCCTGGTTGCATTGGGTATCGGCGCCATTATCGGTGCTGGATTGTTCTCCCTTACCGGTATTGCAGCGGCAGAACACGCCGGTCCTGCTGTGAGTCTGTCATTCGTTGCTGCTGCCATCGGCTGCGCATTCGCGGGTTTGTGCTACGCAGAGTTCGCGGCCATGATTCCGGTAGCGGGTAGTGCATATACATACGCGTACGCTACCCTTGGCGAACTCTTTGCCTGGATCATTGGATGGGACCTTGTTCTGGAGTACGCCGTTGGCGCAAGCACGGTGGCTATTAGCTGGAGTGCTTACCTGGTTAAGTTCCTCGAGTACTTCGGCCTTCGCCTTCCAGCAGAAATCATGGCGTCGCCATGGCAACAGATTACCATGGCCAATGGTGATGTGATTACGGGTTGGATCAACCTACCCGCCATCTTCATCGTGTTCGCGATGTCGATGCTCCTGATTGTTGGCATCCAGGAAAGCGCACGCGCCAATGCCTTCATCGGGGTACTCCAGGCGGCTGTGGTTATCGTGTTGCTCGGTGTAG
>CAZUGQ010000022.1:33243-44075 GCA_964620125.1 uncultured Hyphomicrobiales bacterium | reverse complement strand
CAGGTGTTGGTACCGGGAGTGCTACTGTCCCGGTAACAGGTGTTGGTACCGGGAGTGCTATTGTCCCGGTACCAGGTGTTGGTACCGGGAGTTGTCTTGACCCGGTGATGATGTGACGAATGTGTGCATCTGAGAAGAAATAGTGAACTGCTAGTCTCGGTAACCTTACCGGGATTCGTAATTCTTCCGGAAACCTTCACCTACCCTTCAACAAATCCCGTCTTTTTATATACCTTCCGCAGCACCTTCCTAGCCCGCGCCCGCGCTGACTCGGCCCCTTCACGTAGTATCTGCGTCAAAGTGTCTGCGTCACTGCGAATGGCAATGAAACGTTCACGGATGGGGCGGATGTAGTTGGCAACGGCGTTTGCTACTGCTTCTTTGAATTCAGCATAGCCAGTTGCACTGCGCCACTCGGCAACGATTTCGTCTACAGAGCGGTTTGTTGCGATGTGAAGAAGCGTGATGAGGTTTGAGATTCCTGGTCGCCTATCCTCATCAAAAACGATTGAGTTCTCCGAGTCGGTCACTGCCCTTCGGATTTTGTTGCGGATCTGTTCATCCGAGTCAGTCAGAAAGATGGAGGCGTTGAGGTTCGGGTCCGACTTCGACATCTTTCGATCTGGTTCCTGCAGGCTCATAATCCGTCCGCCTACTTCGGGGATATGGGGCTCTGGCACGATAAAGGTTTCGGAGTACCGATGGTTGAAACGTTCAGCCAGGTTGCGTGCAAGCTCCAGATGCTGTTTTTGATCTTCCCCAACCGGTACAAGGCTGGCGTTATACAGTAAAATATCCGCAGCCATGAGGATGGGGTAGGTAAAAAGGCCAACATTCACGTTATCACTGTGCCTATCGCTCTTATCCTTGAACTGCGTCATCCGAGCACACTCACCCATGCCTGTCATACACGTAAGCACCCAGGCTAACTGGACATGCTCTGGAACATGTGACTGAATGAAGACCACACTTTTCGAAGGATCGACTCCTGCCGCCAGGTACATGGCCGCGATGTCGAGTGTCCATTTACGAAGTTTTGCAGGTTCTTGGCGGACCGTGATTGCATGCTGGTCTACCACGCAAAACAGTGAATCGAAGTCATGCTGCAGTTTGACCCAATTTTTCAAAGCACCGGCCACGTGACCGATTGTCAACTCGCCTGATGGCTGCATGCCAGAGAGGATTACGGGTTTGTCCATTGGCAAAGTTATTGAGGTAACCTACCGGTGCAGGAGTGAATCCGGTACTGTTACCGGGAGTCGTATTGTCCCGGTACTGTTACCGGGAGTCGTATTGTCCCGGTAACGGTATCGGGAGTGCTACTGTCCCGGTACCACTCCGAATTACGACTCCCGGTCAGCTTTCAATATCTTGCCCCATGCCCATCGCCCTCCTCCTCCTCTTGGCCTCCTGCCCTATCCTCGCTCAAACCGAGATGGGGGCCGACCGCACTCCTGCTACGTCATGGTCCATGCTTAGCATCCATCGCGTTTGGGTGCCACAAAACAATGACCGCTTCAACGATGGCTTCGGCCTGAACGTCTTCGCAACTGCCTCGGATGACAGACGCCTCTGGGCCGGTGGTACACTTGTCACAACCGGCGTGGGCGAACGCGATGCCCTCGCTCTGGAAGGGGGCTTGGGCTATTGGCTGGTAGGCACCGGACGATTGGGTGCTTTCGCATACCTCACAACGGGGCTGGGACTAACCTCGAACAGCGGCCTTACCGGGTTCGACTTCTTCACCGATCCTACACTTACCGTTGGGCTGGCATCACAGGTGGGTTTGGGCGGCTGCATCGAAGTCGCAACAAACATTCGCGTTCATGCAACAGCTGTTGGTATGTGGTTCACAAATGAGCGTGGTGCCACTCCATACGGTGTTCAATTGGGCATCATTTTTGGCGGACGGTAGTGGCTGCCACAACCCTCATCTCCCCCCCCATCGCCGCTACCGTTGGCATGGGTTGTTATCGTGTTTCAGATAACAATCCTGCCCATCTCGACGCACTGCGCTGCGCACTCGACAATGGTTTCTCTACGTTCGACACCGCCAGCACCTACACCAATGGCAGCAGTGAGTCAGCACTGGGCACAGTACTTGCCGGGCGTTCCTCCACTTCCACAATCATCACCAAGGTGGGAATCGCAGAGGGACATACGCTCGACCTGCTTCGCACCTACGGCGTATTCGGAAGCCCCCTTCCAAACTCAGTGGCATTCACTGACAAGCTTGCCTATAGTCTTCACCCCGATTTCTTAGACGATGTACTGTCGTCTTCGCTGGAGCGCTTACAACGCTCTTTCGTTGATGTGTTGCTACTGCATAACCCGGAAATGATGCTCCAATGGGCATATCAGCAAACACAGTCACTGATGGCGGCAAGAACCGGCATCCGCACCGAGCCTGTGTTAGACAACCATTCGGAGCAACGTGATGCAGTGGATGACGTGCATACACAGTCATCTGCGACTTCAACTACAACAAGCAATCAGGAGTTACAAGATGCTATTGCTTCGGCACGCACAACTCTCGACGGTCAGCTTGCCTTGGCAATGGAATGGTTGGAACGTCAAGTTCGGCTCGGTCGCATAAAAGCGTATGGAGTCAGCAGCAATACCTTTGCTTCCCCCCCCACGTTCTTCGATGCACTTTCACTTCGTGCGTGTCTAGATATAGCGATATCAGTAGGGGGCTCGGGTCATGCATTCAGATACATTCAGTTGCCGTTCAACATCATTGAACATGCTCCTGCTACTCAGATCAGCGCGAGCGGCCTAACGCTTCTTGAGGAAGCCGTACAGGCAGGTGTTCACGTAGTAGCAAATCGTTTGCTCAATGCAGTTGTTGGGACTGATCTAATCCGATTGGTCACACACTCCACGCCTCTGGATGCTGCAAATCCAAGTGCATTGGAGGATCGCATTCACAAGCTTGAGGTAGAAGAACACGATGTCCTACAAGGAATCATCAAGGAAACATCTGCTAAGGAGCACGAGCGCGACTTGCTGCAAGAAACCTTTCGCGTAGCTGGTGCCTTGTGTCAGTCTTGGAACCGCTTCGAAGGCATAGTGCATTATCGGGATGCTCGGCGGATGTACTTAGATTCACGCCTTACTGTGGCAAGCCGCTATCCCCAAGCCGCTGATTATGTAGCGAATGTAACGCACGTACTCGACCAGCTAGATGCCTTGTATGCGATGGAAGAGAACGCGTCCCTCGAAGAACTTCGTGTTGCCCTGTGTGAGGAGGCTGGTGCACGTGCAAACACGCCGCTGCAACACCTGGCCATCCACCTTCCACGCAATACTCCCGGTATAGGCACTGTACTTGTGGGTATGCGCACAAGTGCCTACGTCAGCGACGTTGTTCGCGCCGCGTCGCTTCCGCCTATCACGTGCGATCGTACGTTCTGGGATCGCATCAACGATCACCTCCACAGACTGTCAGCCAGCTAGGTGCCAACACGTGCGATCGTGTTTCACAGACGCACGATAGGGGGCTTTGGCATGCAGCAGCTACGGTCAGCTTCGACGTGTGGGAGTAGCAGTTGATGCTGGTCTCGAGACGTCACCAGTCGGTGACATTGGATGCGGCTACTACAGTGTAAAACAGTACCAACAACATGGGGACTGGGAACTGAACCGCAACGGAGCACCTCGCCTATCCTGTTACGGCTTGCCTAGCTACGACACACATGTGTTTCTCCATGTTCCGCGTACGCAGGTACTCTGCTCAGTATGTAGTTCGCATTTGTTTACAACTCGCTGACAACCGCATTCTCCGTAGTACATAGCTCGCCTTTGTTTGAATCCTTCCGACAGCGGCATTCTCCGCAAATCCTCACATGCTCGGCAAGTCGGCACTGGAACAGCTAAGCCTTAGACCGAGATTATCCGAGTGCACACTCTGGGGTTTGAAATGCAGTTGTGTAAGGATTCACAATGCAGGTACAGATCGTAAAGCGGACGTCGTGGACACGAACGTCAACAAGCAGGTGAGGCAATAAACCATTCAGACGTGTCACAACAACCGATACCGACTGCTAGTTTAGTGTTGATAGCGAAAACTCGTCGAGTCTAACAACATTTATAGACAGGCTAGCAAAATGATCTTAGCCCCCTCCCTTCTATCGGCTGATTTCACTCGGCTGGCGGATGTGGTTGCCGCTTGTGAACGTGGTGGTGCTGATGTGTTACATGTCGACGTCATGGACGGGCATTTTGTGCCACCGATAACGATGGGGCCAGTAATCATGAGTGCCTTGCGATCGTGCACGGCATTGCCGCTTGATGTACATCTAATGGTTACCAATGCGGATCATCAGGTGGAGCAGTTTGCCGATGCGGGTGCTGGGTGGATTAGTGTGCACGCCGAAGTATGCCATCACCTTCATCGCACGCTGCAGAGGATACGTCAACGTGGATGTCGAGCTGGGGTAGCGCTCAACCCGACGACCCCGTTGGATTTTGCCATGGAGGCCGCTGAAGTTGCTGACTTCATCTTGTTGATGAGTGTTAATCCGGGTTATGGTGGTCAGCAATTCATACCATCATTCCTTCGGCGTTGCGAAACGTTACGTTCCTGGTTAGATGGGAATGGTTATTCGCATGTGGAGATCGAAGTAGATGGTGGCATCAAGATTGAGAATGTTGGTAGTGTTGTAGCTGCCGGCGCAAGTGTTATTGTTAGCGGCAGTGGTGTTATGGTCGGTGATATCGAGAAGAATCTTCGGGAGATGAGGAAGCAGGGTTGAGGTGCTTCTAGAGCTCCTTGGTGAATGTTGGTACCGGGACACCTCTTGTCCCGGTACCGTGCTCAATAAAAAACCATATTTCCCCGATTCCCCATGAAAACCACCTACCTCTTCCTTGCCATCCTCGGTTTCCTTGCTCCACTCTACTGGCTCCTGGAGGCTAGCGTAGCAGATGGTAACGTTTTGTTCTGGACGGCACCCTCTCTTACCATACAAGGAATGTTCGCCAACCGAGTATGCTACCGGATTCACAGTTGACCTTCTGTGTGTGGTTACAGTTTTTACCATCTGGTCATGGAGCGAAGCAAAACGCCTGTCGATGAAAAATGTATGGGTGTTCTGGCTCCTATCGCTTGCCTTTGGTCTTGCCGGCCCCTTCCCACTCTTTCTGTATTTCCGAGAGAAGAAGATTGCGAAGAGTAGCTGATGCGTCATCACTCGACGGCGCGGCAGCCTTCCGCGAATCTGCAACCTTGCCACTTGTAGTCGCTTCCAAAACCTCCAGTAAAGCGAGCGATAAAAGCGAATAAATTCTTCGCTCATCCGGCGTCAAAGCTTCAATCTGCGATGTTATCGTGCTTATCTCGCCACGAGCTAGCGGACCGGTTATTGGGAAGGGGGCTTTGGTATCCATTTCCCTTAATACCGCAGAGGCATTCTGTATCGTCTGCTCTAAAATCGGCGAAAGAAAGGTGGACGGAGGGATGCCTGCTCGGTGCGCAAGTTGTCTCGACAAATGAATGGAGGCATACATTAAATTGCTCGCTGCAACTGCTGCTGCATGGTACAGGTGGCGCTCCGTCTCGCTGCGAGTTGTGAAACGATGGGCCATCCCGCCTAAATCATCAGTTATCCATTCATACAGTATGGGCCAGGCAACATCATCACATTCCACACCCCAACCTGTCCCTTCAAGATTCGTTGTCATCTCTTGACTGAACGTTTGGAACGGATGCACAGCTCCAACCCAGCATCGTACGCGCCGCAGTGGTGCCAGGATTTCAAGGCCAGCCGATCCATTCGTATGTGCAACCACTCTATTACCGGTCTTCGATTCCAGTGCAGTGGCTAGGTCGGCAACGAGTGTATCTAACTCTGAATATGGTACAGCTAGGATAATTAAGGGTGGAGCGTACACATCGTATTCATCTTCTACAGCAGGTGGATCGGGTATCGAAGCAAGCCACGTCTTCCACTGATCTCTGCCGATCAGCTCGTCAGCTGTTTTTGCTAGGTGCATTCCAACAGCACCAGGACCGATAATCGTAGTGTGATTTACCATAGGCAGGTACTGGCGAGACCCTCTCCTCGGGCTCGACTCATGGTGAAATCAATTGTGTACTCATTGCTCTCAACTACTGCTGGCGAGGAGTCAGCGAATACCCATCCTTAGTGTCCTTCACTTCCCATCCTTCATCAGCGATCTCCTTCCGTATTCGATCACTCTCTGCCCACTGCTGTGTCTTCCTCATCAACTCGCGTTTCTCTGCAAGTGCAACGACGCGATCAGGAATCGTAAGCACTGGTCTCTCATCGAAAGACCACACGCCTATCACCTCGTTTACAAGTCTAAGATCAGAAAGCACTCGTTTCACCTGCGAGGGATCCATTGATGAAACGGGATTACCGGCGACAAACGTGTACAACTCCGCTAGTGCTTTTGGTGTATGAATATCATCGGCAAGGGCAGCAAACACCCTCGACAGCGGGCCATTCAATCGATCGGCAGTGTTTACACTATCTCCGTCATACCCACCTGTAGTTGCGTGCCCATCAACAATTCGTCGTACGTCAGCGTTAACCTTCTCCGAACTATTCTTGTCGAGCTCATCTTCCTGCACAATGCCGTGGTGATCAAGTTTCTCGAGTGCATTCCAGATGTAATCCTGAACTTTCCTACGCGCTACCGAAGCCCCCTTTACACCATCGAATGTAAAGTTCAATACACTGCGGTAGTGAGCACCGATTAGGGCTAATCGAACATCTAGTGGGTCCAAGCCTCGGTCACGCAAGTCACTGAGTACGAAAAAATTCCCAAGTGACTTGCTCATTTTCTGGCCCTCTACTTCCAGAAATTCATTATGCATCCACACGTTTGCTTGTTCAGTAAACGTTTGATGCCCGTTCGTGTGCACTGAGTGCGCAGCGCAGCATTGTGCCAACTCATCTTCATGGTGTGGGAATCGCAAATCGATACCACCCGTGTGAATGTCGAATGGTAGGGGGCCGATGAGTTCGCGGGACATTGCGGAGCATTCGAGATGCCATCCTGGTCTGCCTGGTAGATGTTTTTCTGCACCACCGTCGTGAAACACAAAGTCCCAATACGGCTCTCCATCTTTTCGTGCCTTCCACAGCACGAAATCGCTGATTGAATCTCGATCATACTCGTCCGCATCTATTCGAGCCCCTTCACGGAAGTTTCCCCAATCGATGCTGAACAATCGTCCGTAGGAGTGTTTTTCTCTATAGGCACTAACGTTGAAGTACACAGAGCCATCACGTTCGTATGCGAAGCCAGCTTGATGAATCTCGCGAACGAGTTCCTGCATTTGTGGGATGAACGCTGTGGCACGGGGCATAGAGGCAAAGTGATCGTGGCGGATGCCAACGGCTGCAAGGTCGGCCAGGAAGATATCAGTAAAGTATTCTGTGAACCGCCGAAGGTTGGAGTGGGCACGGGTGTTGTCATCTGGGTCAGATGATTGTGGTCCCATGGCGGGTACCCAGTTCGGCGAGGCATCTGATGAGTCGCGAATGATTTTATCGTCGATGTCCGTGATATTCATAACCCAGCGCACATCGTAGCCACCCACAACTCGCAGGGTGCGCTGGATAAGGTCGGCAGAAAGGAACGAGCGGAGATTGCCGATATGGGCTGTATTGTAGACGGTAGGTCCACATGAGTAGATTCTCACGATTTGTGACCCATCGGCTGGGGTAAAGATTTCTGTGGACCGTGTGAGAGTGTTATAGAGGTGAAGTCGCATAGCTCAATAATAGTGTCAATTGTGTTGACATGTACGGCAGTTCGGAGTAGTGAGCGAGGGGTGCGTGGGAGGTTGAAGCGTTGTCGGAGAGGTACCGGGAGAGGTACCGGGAGAGGTACCGGGAGAGGTACCGGGAGAGGTACCGGGACACCTTTTGTCCCGGTACGTCTACTGATGAGCATAATGAATCACAAGCCACTCTCAAGCCAATCCCTTGCCTAAGAGACTATGACCAAAATCGGTATGATCCTCAGTGGTTTGTGCGAGTTCCTCGGTTACATAGTCAACGTATCCGTTTACAGATGGGAAAATCTCTGAGCTCAGTGTATTTCTTTCATGCAGTGTGTTTCGTTTTCCCACCCATTCGAGATAATCGGAAAACTCCCAATCTTCTGGTCGGCTAACTAGACCAGCTTTCACGGGGTTTACATGAACATAACGGCACACTTGGCGTAGGTAGCGAATGTCGTGGATATGCTTGGCACGGTAACGTCCTTGAACCAATGTTCCAGAGCGGCGGTAGGCTAGGTTAACTTTTTTGGAGAAAGTGCTACTAAGTCGCCGCATAAACTCTGCGACGTCTGCACAACTTCCAATTTGAATTACGATATGAAAGTGATTAGGCATTAGACACAAAGCCACCAACTTTATGTCGAATACCATACAGTAGTGCTTGAGCAGGTCAACAAAGAGTTTGTACTCCGCTCTGTCGTGAAACAACCGGGACTTTAAGGCACCACGGTTGAAGATGTGGTAATAGTGCCCAGGAACAAAGACAAGTTTTCTGCGTGGCATCATAGACTCCCACAATGTATGCATGGAATTGTTAGTGGTTCGAAGCGTTCAGGTTGTGAACCAGGTTACTAGGCAGAATTAGGTAGTCAGTTACTCCTGTCGATCTTTACGACGGGCCACAGCGAGCGGGGGTTTTCGATTTTTGGAATCGTATTCAATTTCCCCGTGATACAGTACTGTGCTGAGAAGGAACAGAAGTGTGACAGGTACGGGACTGAATGCGTGGGAATGACTGTTTGATTGATTATCGGTATTGGAGAGCCTCGCTATCAGTTTACGACGCTAGAGTTGACTATCTGTAGGTTCGACTACCACGTACGAGCTGGTCATGTGCCACGTCCCGGTTTTGCTTTCTGGCTGAAAACGGGACCAATGCTCTCCTGATTCGTTTCGATGGGATAGTATGGGTTCTCCCTCAGCATCTGAGGGGATCTACATCTGTGTTTGGGTGGGATCCTAGTGGCGACGTTGCCTCCCTATTCCCTTAGTGCCGGGTACATAATCTCCCGGCATGGTAACTGGACTATCTGCTAGCCGGAAGACTTCTGCCTCGTTGCTCACCATCTTCCCAATGGTGGCCGTCAGGCGTATTCCG
Source organism: uncultured Hyphomicrobiales bacterium (assembly GCA_964620125.1). Classification (GTDB taxonomy): domain Bacteria; phylum Bacteroidota; class Ignavibacteria; order Kapaibacteriales; family Kapaibacteriaceae; genus OLB6. Next base: position 34,938 of record CAZUGQ010000022.1, on the reverse strand, counting down.
ATGTTCAACCGTGCAAGTCACATATTTATGGCAAGAATCTGTGGACCCTTAATTCTACCTGCTGAGTACCGATGAACAAGAACAGACTGATCATCTTCAACAAGCCGTACCAGGTGTTATCCCAGTTTACAGACAGTAATGGTCGAGTAACACTTTCGAACTTCATCAATATTCCACGTCTGTATCCTGCAGGACGACTTGATTACGATAGCGAAGGACTTCTACTGCTCACAAATGTTGGTTGGCTACAGCACATGATTACTTCACCCACTAATAAGTGGCCAAAGACGTACTGGGTGCAAGTCGAGGGCGTCCCATCCGAAGTCGCAATTGATAGTCTGAGAAACGGCGTTCTCCTACGCGATGGTTGGACCAAACCCGCAGTGGTACAACGAATCACCCCGCCAGAGTTATGGCCCCGTAACCCGCCAATTCGTAAGCGTGTGAATATTTCCGATTCGTGGCTTGAGATAACTATTCAGGAGGGAAGGAACAGGCAGATTCGAAGAATGACAGCATGTACAGGACACCCCACATTACGGCTTGTGCGCTGGCGCATTGGAGACTATACACTTGGCCATCTGTCACCTGGCGAGTATCAGGATGTGCCTTGTCCGAGTGCAAAGGATGTGGCAAATCGCTGGAAATGATCTGCAAGGGCACGACCAGAATTTGCACGTTTCTGTGGAATCTGTTCTCGGACTGGTGACCAGATTGCGAACAAGCTATCGGGACGAGATACGACATATCACTCAAGATTATTGCATCCATCCATCTCGTTATGTATCGAAGTTGGCTTCGATTAGATGTACAACGGCAAGCCACACTTTCACCGTTCATTGCTCCAATCCGAAAGCCCCCTTCATGATCACCTTGGCATCGATTCGTTAGTGAGTCGATCCAGATGCACACGATGATGCACTTTGGATTAGACATCGCACTGAATGGGGGACATGAGTGCTACTTTTGGAAGCGTCATTCATGCAGTGAAAGGTGTTGTGAGTATTCTCAACCAGTTTCGCTTCTCCATATACATTGTCGGGTGCCTTCTACTGAGTAGTTGCTACACATTACGTGTGAGCACGAACCAACCACAGGCAGCAACAGACCCAGAGGTATCAACAGAATGGTTTTATTTATGGGGGTTGATTCAACCACAGGTCAACGCAACTCGGTGTTCCAGTGGTGCACTCTACGAGGTTCAAACAAAGACTAATCTTGGGTTTGCGGCAATCACGGTTGTGACACTAGGAATCGTCTGCCCAATCTCAGTTCAGTACACGTGCGCGAAGCCATGCGAGATAGATCCGCCTCCGCAGTAGCACAGCGCCTTGTATTGATCACTCGACTTGTGTCCGGGAATGAGCGTTCAGGTTGAATTACCGGGACAGGACGACTCCCGGTACCTTTACCGGGACAGGACGACTCCCGGTACCTTTACCGGGACAAGACGACTCCCGGTACCTTTACCGGGACAGGACGACTCCCGGTACCTTTACCGGGACAAGACGACTCCCGGTACCTTTACCGGGACAGGACGACTCCCGGTACCTTTACCGGGACAGGACGACTCCCGGTACCTTTACCGGGACAGGACGACTCCCGGTACCTTTACCGGGACAGGACGACTCCCGGTACCTTTACCGGGACAGGACGACTCCCGGTACCTTTACCGGGACAGGACGACTCCCGGTA
>CAZUGQ010000022.1:11677-33143 GCA_964620125.1 uncultured Hyphomicrobiales bacterium | reverse complement strand
CGACTCCCGGTACCTTTACCGGGACAAGACGACTCCCGGTACCTTTACCGGGACAAGACGACTCCCGGTACCTTTACCGGGACAAGACGACTCCCGGTACCATTTCCAAAACAGATTACCACCATGCGCTCCCCCTCAACCTCCGAATCCTCCGGCCGCTGGACAAATCGCCACCACAACGTCTCCCTCGGGGTGGAACGCCTGGTCGACGTCTGGAACCCGCTCCCCCCACAACCGACAACCGTCCTTGCCGATATCAGAGCTACAACATCCCTGCTGCAAGAACTCATCGCAGAGTGCGCTGCAGCAGGTAAAGAACTTCGACCAGTGGGCGGCACATGGTCCCTATCCCATACCGCAGCATCACCACACCTGATGCTCAACACTAAACCCCTCAACCTGCGCTTCCCTATCGCCCCGAGTAGCGTCCAACTAGGAAGCTCATTCGCGTCAGACTCGTTGTTCTACTTCCAGTGCGGCAATAGCGTGGGCGAGGTGTATAGCTACCTGGAACGCAAAGGTCGCACACTGCGCACCTCGGGCGCGAGCAATGGCCAAACAATCGTTGGGGCCGTAACTACTGGAACACACGGATCGGCGTTCTCCTTCGGCTCCATGCCGGAAATGGTGGCTGCCATTCACGTGATCACTGGACCACATCCGCAAGACGTTCTGTGGCTTGAACGAGCAACCGATCCTGTACTGTCTCACTCCTTTACAACCCGCATCGGCGCACGCCTGGTGCGCAATAACGAGCTCTTCAACGCTGCGCTGGTAAGCTTCGGAAACTGTGGACTTGTTATGGGGCTCCTGGTTTCGGCTCCTCCAATGTTCAAGCTTCGATCCATTCGGCGCACAGTGCCGCTATCAGGTGCCGTCCAGCGACTAATGACGACCCTCGACCTGTCCGTACTGCCGTCACTTATTCCCGACCTTCTGCTTTCCAGTCCAGTAACTCCGCCAGCTACGAGTCCCCCCCCAAGTGGTGTTGCACCTACTACGGATTCACAGTATCCCGTTGTACACGTGGAAGTGGTGATCAACCCTCATAATGCCGATGGGAATGTACACCTAACCGTTATGCAACAGGTGCCGATGTCTATGACGTCTTCCCCACAGCATCAGCCCACAACTGTCGGGCCCGGGGATGACGTGCTCGGACTCATCGGCCTCCTTGCTGATGTTCTTCCTGGTGTGGTACCAGATGCTGCACGAACCTTCATCACGGCTAACTATGGCGACGTTGGTCCAACAGTCGCCACGCCCGGCGAAACATTCCATGCCACCGATGCACGAGGCTCTGCTACAAGTGTGGAGATTGGTGTGCCACTTGATCGTACGATGGATGCACTTGCCATGATCATGGCACAATCGCCAGAGATTGATGCCTATGCCGGCGTGATTGCAATTCGGTATGTGAAACAAACGCAATCTCTCCTTGGATTCGCGCAGTTCCCGATCACGGCTACAATTGAATTGCCCGGTGCGATGGGGCGGAACACTCTTGCCTTCTACGATGCGGTCTTCGCTGCGTTCGAAAGCAACTCAATCCCCTATACGATTCACTGGGGACAGGTAGCACCAGCTCGTCCTGAAACCTTGGCCCATCTTGCCGGCAATGTGGTTCGGTGGAAGGCAGCTCGCGAACAACTGCTATCCGCCGACATGCGATCGGTTTTCTCCAATGAGATGTCTCGTGCCTTCGGCCTTACCTAACGCCGCACTACACTAAGGGTACGCTACCTACTGCCGATGTTTTGGTGGACTACTTGCCCAGCAATAAAGACGGACTCTACATGGTTTACGCCATAGTGGTACACCAAGTCGGCATAGGTGGGTACGTCATACACCACTACGTCGGCATCCTTGCCTACTTCGATTGATCCTTTGCGATCTGCGATTCTTAATGCATGAGCTCCATGCAGTGTTGCGGCTGTGATCACTTCTTCGATGCTCATGCCAAGGTTCGTACAGGCAAGCGAAAGCACGTGCTGCATGTTTTCCGAATAATTGCTCCCGGGATTACAATCTGTTGCAAGCGCAACAACGAGCCCTTCCTCAATCATGCGCCGAGCATCAGGGGGGGGCAATCGTAAGGTGTATGCTGTGCCTGGCAACAGCATGGCTACAGTGCCTGCCTGTTGCATTGCCCGCATGTCGGCAACAGTAGTGTGCTCCAGATGGTCGGCACTCAGTGCACCTAGCTTAGCGGCGAGTGCGCTGGCACCAACATTGGCAATCTCGTCGGCATGTACATGCAATGCTAACCCGTACCCCGCCGCGGCAGCAAGGATACGTTCGCCTTGCTCTACAGTAAAAAAACCAGCATCTATGAATACATCGCAGGCTGTGGCAACGTTGTGCTCTTTCACGGCCGGAAGCATCTCATGAACTACCAAGTCTACATAGTCATCGGGTGTGAAAGGGGCCTTGGTATCGCGATACTCGGGTGGTACATCATGTGCACCAAGAAAGGTAATGTGAACGTTGGTTGGTACACGCTCTCGCACTTTACGTGCGGCTTCAAGGAGCTTAATCTCTGCTTCGGTGCTAAGTCCATATCCACTCTTAATCTCAACGGTGGTGCTGCCATGCTGCAGAGCACTCCACAGCAATCGTTCTGCGCGAAGAGCGATCTCTTCCACCGACGCAGCACGAACGGCATTCATCGTTGATAGGATCCCCCCCCCTTCTTGGGCAATCTGCGTGTATGGTACACCGGCAAGCCGTCGTGCAAACTCCTGCGAGCGCGAACCGGCAAAAACCATGTGCGTGTGTGCATCAACAAATCCTGGCAACACGGTTTTGCCAGAGCAGTCAACAGTCCTGTCCATTTTCCAGCCGCGATCGTTGATGTCCCTTAGAACGTCGGCAGTGTTTCCCACGGCACGCACCACATCGTCAATCACGATGGCAGCATTCTCGATAATTCCAATGTTGCGCATGCTGGCGCCGGTTCTGAAGTGTCCTCCACGTGCAGTGCAGGTTACAAGACACGTTATGTTGTTCAGCAAGGTCATGATGTACGGAACGTCCGATGCGTTTACAGCATGTCGCGCGCCTGCTTGCGCGTGATAGCTTTGGCTAACTGCCTCTCAATGATCAGGTCGGCAAGCAACTCAGGTACATCAGGTGGCAGTGCCCGACTGAAGATGGCATTCACGCGCTGCTCCTGTACGTCTATGCGATACAGCAATGCCATCAATTTCTCTGGATTGCTGCTCAGCAAGCGGATGATATGTGGCAGAAGGGCAGTTCTTATCGCTTCCAAGGTGGTCAGTTCGCTATGCACGTGCACATCAAACACGGTACTGATGTGGGTGGCTACGCTTACCACTACGTCTGGCGATGGCTCAGCCTTCATGGCTCTTCATCAACACCGTACCAAGCAAAAGACGATGGCATCCAGCATTACAGCCATCGCTAACTGCTGCACACATCGTGCACACGGCAGCGTATTCACGGCCCTTTGCACATGTGAAACAACACCGTTGTTCGATGCACGCGAACGCACCAGCAGAAACATGAGTACTAGAGCACATCTGTCCTCCCTTGCTCACGCAGCCGTGCAACAATGTGCTTAACGTCCTGGGCACGTTCACGGGCACACACAAGCGTTGCGTCGGGCGTTGTTACGACAATCATATCACGAACGTCGTATACGGCCAGAACATGGCGGCCCACTCCATGGTTTACGAGTACACTGTGGCTGCTGCCAAGATCAAGCACATCTCCGTCGTGCACGGTGCCGTCGGCATCCGGCACTCGCAAACGGGAAAACGCATCCCACGAACCAACATCATCCCAAACAAACGACGCCGGAACCACAGCTACACGGTGCGCTCGTTCCATCACGCCATAGTCGATACTGATATCGGGCAGACTTTGAAATACCGACTGCAGTTCTTCCGATGAGTGTTCTGATTTACGAAGGCGCGTTAGCTCTGGTATAGCAGTTCCAACTTGCGGAAGGTACTCAACCAATGCTTGTTCGAGCACTTCGACCTTCCAGAAGAACATACCGCTGTTCCACAGATGGTTGCCACTAAGCACGTACTCCAACGCCTTGTCTCGAGTTGGTTTTTCGCGAAAGGCACTGGCGACCATCACCGCATCGGCTTCGGTAACGGCAGTCGGAGCAACCTCGATATAGCCGTAGCCCGTTTCAGGTCTGGACGGACGAATGCCCAACGTTACCAAAGCCCCCTCCCGTGCCGCATAATCAAGCGCGGTTACCACATCGCGTCGAAATGCTGCTTCGTTACCGATAAAGTGATCAGCCGTAAGCACGGCCATGAGTGCACCCGTATCCGCTCTGGCCTTGATCTCTGCACAACCCAGGGCTAAACACGGTGCCGTGTTGCGCTTGGCAGGTTCGGCAATCACATTGTTCGCGGGAAGCATCGGAAGGGCATCAACGATGGCTTGGCGAAGCGAAATACTCGTGATTACAAGGATATTCTCGTACGGAATAATCGGAGCAATGCGCTGAATGGACTCCTCGATCATCGTACGACCATTGGCGCCAAGCGGGAGGAGCTGCTTCGGACGCGATAGCCGGGACAGTGGCCAGAATCGTTCACCAGAGCCTCCTGCCATGATAATGGCGTACACTGGCAGACCTTGAATTGTACCAGGTTCAGACATTGGTGGGTACCGTAGAGTTCTGCAGCGTTTCGAGAAGGAGTTCTAGGATCTGCACTGCGTTGGTTGCCGCACCTTTTCGGAGGTTGTCGGCAACCACCCACATGAGTAAGCCGTTTCGCACCGACGGATCCCTGCGAATTCTGCCAACGGCAACAGCATCGGTGCCCCCGGCAGCCAAGGTTGTTGGGTACAGGTCTCGATCGGGATCATCAACAACAACAAGCCCCGGGCTATTCATGAGCAAAGACCGAACATCATTCAGGGGGGGGAGTTCGTGTTCGAACTCAGCGGCAACACTTTCGGCATGACCACCAAGCACCGGAAGGCGAACACAGGTCACTGCAATAGGCAGAGCGGGTAGGTGCATGATGCGCCTGGTTTCGCGCACCATCTTGCTTTCTTCTTCGGTTGTTCTCCCATCGGGATCGGAGGCAGGGTCAAAGGCGTGAAACACGGTGTTGTAGGCTAGTGGATGAGAAGAGATGCGTGCCTCTGGCTCACGCTGCTCTAACTCGGCCTGAAGATGGTCAACACCCTTTTGCCCGGCACCACTCACACTTTGATATGTGCTTACTACCACACGGCGGAGCCCAAAAGCATCGTGTAGAGGTTTGAGTGCCACAACCAACTGAATCGTTGAACAGTTGGCAACAGCAAGGATGTTCTCGTGATGTACAACATCGCTGGGGTTCACTTCCGGAACCACGAGTGGCACATTAGGATGCATCCGCCATGCGCTGCTATTGTCTATCACGATACACCCTGCAGCGACTGCAATCGGCGCATACTCCTTGCTTACCGAGCCTCCCGCACTGAAGAGTGCAACGTGAATGCCATGAAAGGAGTTTGGTGTAAGCTCTTCAACAACAAGCTCACGCCCCATGGCCATCATCGTTCGTCCTGCAGAAGATTTCGATGCCAGTAACCGTAGCTTCTCGACTTCCACTCCGCGCTCTTCCAGCACAGCAATCATGGTGCGTCCCACCAAGCCGGTTGCACCTACAATGGCAATGTTCATGTGCGAAGTTACTCAGGCAGAGCAAGGGCTCTATAGTTTCGCATGAAATGAAGAGTGTGCTCTTTAGAAACCATTGCGTCGTGATCTACTCTGGAATCCTGATGCTTTCGGTACCTGCTGGTGCAGCCTGTCCGTCGACCACTTCGATGTTTGGTCGGCACTTGTTTGCTGACTCTGGAGCAGTTGCCTGCGATTCACTTACCTGGGATGCATCGGTAACGCTGTCCGTTAATCGCTGGGCCGACAGCTCGTGGCATACAGCATCCGCCATCGTGTCCGATGCCTTATTACCCATCACACTTGGTCTGCCCGTGGGCATGTATCTGTACGGACATATTGAGCCCCATTACTACACCTCACAGGCTGAGTATCGTTATGTGAGTGAAACGGGGCTTCAGGCATTCGTAACCGAGGTCCTCACATATGGATTGGCAGTTGGAGTGAAGGCCATCACATCCAGAAGCCGGCCATATCTGGCAATGCCAAACTGTTTCGTGGGGTACCAGCAGCCATTTGGAACATCGTTTCCAAGTGGACATGCAGCAGGCGCGGCCGCTCTAGCCACAACACTTTCCATACGATATCCCGAATGGTACGTTATCACACCTTCGGTGCTGTATGCTCTGGCTACGGGCTTGAGTAGGATGCACCTTGGTGTGCACTACCTTACAGACGTCGTTGCAGGGTACGCTCTTGGCATTGCCGTATCGGTAGCCGTGAACATGGTCAATGACCATCTGTTTGAAGCTGCCGACTCGATACTACCTAACAACGACTACACGTTAGCACCTCCAGTTAGCGTTTCCATTCTTACGGTTTCGCTTCCTTTCTAACCCACCCGTTCTTGCACTTCAGTACTGCACTACCATGTTGAATCTTGCCGTTGTTCAGTTCACGCCCACCCATCTTCAGGTTGAGCCCAACGTTCAGCGACTGAAGGAGTTCATTGCTGGCACAGAAGCTGACCTCCTGGTGTTTCCCGAGCTAGCCACGAGTGGTTATTTCATGCGGAGTCGGGCCGACGTAGACTCCGTTGCCATGTTTGCAAACGACGATCGAATGCAGGACGTGCTGGAGATCGCAAGCAAGCATCGTCGAGTAGTTGTATTTGGTTTTGCAGAGCGTGATGGCTCTGCATTTTTCAACAGTTCGATTGTTGGTGGGTATGGTGTTGAACCTGCCGTGTACCGAAAGTCACATCTCTTTTATCGTGAGCGTGATGTGTTTGCACCAGGAAACACCGGGTTCTTCGTTACCAACATTCCTCATCTAGACTGCAACCTTGGAATGATGATCTGCTACGACTGGCGGTTCCCTGAGAGTGCGCGAACACTTGCCCTTCGAGGTGCCGACGTTATTGCCGTTCCATCCAACCTTGTAACCGAGCTCTGGCCACGCGTGATGCCAGCACGAGCAGCGGAGAATAAAGTATACGTGGCAGTTACCAACCGCATGGGAAGTGAATCGCTTGGTGATATCACGCTGCAGTTCAATGGTCGCAGCACCATCTATTCTTACACGGGGGAAGCGCTGGAACACGTTGGACAACACGAAGGTGTTGCCATTGCACAGATTGATCCTGCAGCCACTCGGAAGAAAAGCTTCAGCTCGTACAACGACATCTTTGCCGACCGTCGGCCGGAGTTGTACGCATGACGTTTTCGTCAATTCGTGCGCTGCATCTTGTTGGCATAGGTGGCATTGGCATGAGCGGCATTGCCGAAATCCTCCTAAGTCAGGGATTTCAGGTGAGCGGCTCCGACCTATCACGCAGCGAGACAACCGAGCGCCTGGCATCAAATGGGGCTGTGATCTACATCGGTCATGATGCTTCCAACATACGTGGTGCCGATGTTGTTGTGTACTCCAGCGCCGTTAAGCCCGACGAGAATCCCGAAACTCGTGCCGCGCTGGAGCAGCACATACCCATCATACGCAGGGCAGAGATGCTCAGCGAACTCTCTCGACTCCAGTATTGCCTTGCAGTTGCCGGTACACATGGCAAGACCACCACCACCAGCATGTGTGGTTTGGCACTCATGAAGGCCGGCATGGACCCCACCGTTATCGTTGGCGGACGTCTGCGTGGGCTTGGCGGAAGCAATGCACGATTGGGTAAAGGCAACTGGATGGTGCTGGAGGCCGATGAATACGACCGCTCCTTCCTGCAGCTACTCCCAACCGTTGCCGTGATTACCAACGTTGAAGCCGATCACCTTGACATTTACAGCGACCTTGACGACATCAAAGGTGCCTTTGTAGAGTTTGCAAACAAAGTCCCCTTTTACGGCACGGCTTGTGTGTGTTTGGACGACCCCGGTGTTCGTGCCATACTCCCGCATATCGGCAAGGTAGTGGTCACCTTCGGTCTATCGCCCCAATGCGACGTTCGTGCCATCGATGTACGGTATCACGAACGATCGTCGGCCTTCACGCTTCTGCATTGCGGCACAGAGCTTGGTCGCATCACATTAAACGTACCCGGCGAGCACAATGTGCGGAACGCGCTCGCTGCGTGTGCAGCAGGACTCGTGTGCCAAGCCCCTTTCCAAGCCCTTCAGGACGCACTCGCCGAATTCAGTGGCGTGTATCGGCGCTTTGAGATCAAGGGAGAATATGATGGTGTATTAGTTGTGGACGACTATGCGCATCATCCCACGGAATTGCGCAGCACCTTGGCAGCAGCCAGGAAGGGATGGAATCGCAGAATTGTGGCGGTATTCCAGCCCCATACATATTCGCGCACGCGTGACTTTGTGCAGGATTTTGCCACCAGCTTTGATGATGCGGATGTGTTGGTGGTAACCGATGTGTACCCCGCCCGTGAGCAGCCGATGCCTGGCATCAGTGGTGCCACCATTGCTGATGCAGCGCGTGCAGCGGGGCATCGTGCCGTGCATTATGTACCAGCATTAGCGGATGTAGCGTCGGTTGTTAGGGGGCTTTCGGCGGTCGGCGACATGGTTGTGACCCTTGGCGCAGGCGACGTGTGGAAGGTTGGGCGTGATTTGCTTTCGGAGTAGGGGTTGAGGAACAAGGAAAAGGTACCGGGACAAGAGGTCTCCCGGTACTGGTACCGGGAGACCTCTTGTCCCGGTACCGTTTCCAATCCATACGCCCCCGTCCACGATTCCTATTTTTGCACATGCATAGTTTCCATGTAGTCATCGTCACCCTGGTCACCCTCCTACTGGCCAGCCCCCTTCAAGCACAGAAAAAAACAGGTAAGTCGGCAACAAAAGACCACAGCAAGGCTGTTCTGGCCACCGTTGGCACCGAAAACGTGGTCTACGCCGATGTTGAACGGGCCTTCCAAAAAAACCTTACCCGCCGCAACACGCCGTTCCACAGCGTGCCCAGAGATACCGCTCTCGAGTTTCTTCGCCTTTACACCAACTATCGGCTGAAAGTGGCCGATGCCATGGATCGAGGGCTGGCAAGCGACCCCACCGTGCAGGCCGACATCGCCAATAACCGCAAACTGCTCTCCGAAACGTGGTACCTGGATAAGGCATTCGCCGATAAACGCGTTGACGAACTCGCCCAGCGGCGCCTGGACGAAGTGCGCATCTCTATCATCCTCTGTGCCGTGGTTGATACGGCAACAAAACAGTGGGACAGCGTTCGAAGCCTTGCCAAGGCCCAAGCAATTATCGAGCAACTCAAGAAAGGGGCCGACTTTGCTCAGCTTGCCCGCGATAGCTCCGACGATCGTGAAACAGGCGGCAAGGGTGGTGAACTCCCGTGGATCAGCGGTGGCTCGATCATTAAGGTTGTCGAAGATGAAGCATACTCTCTGAAGGTCGGAACACACAGCACCAAACCCGTACCGTCAAGGTTCGGCTACTTCATCGTGCGAGTGGCCGATCGCAAGCCCCGCGCTGTGTTAAAGTTTCGCCATATCCTCCTTCAAAAGAAGGACGAACGCGACAGCGCCGCATGCGATCGGTTGGCCGACACTCTCCTGTTAATCCTCCGCGCTCCGGCTAAACAACAGAAAGCCATGCTTGCCGCTCGTGGTCTGGATACGACCGGCGATGCATTTGAAGTGCTGGCAAAAACGTATAGCGACGACCAGGCATCCGGCGCAAAAGGCGGATACCTCGGTGCACCGTACTCTCGGTCGGGTGGCTTGGAAAGTAATGGTTCTCGACTGCTGCCGGAATTCGAACAGGCCATCTTTGCCCTCAAGGATGGCGAAATCTCGAATAAGGTTCATACCATGTTTGGTGTGCATATCATCCGCCGGGATTCAACGAAAATGCCCGACGCTATCGCAGAACGCGACAATGCAAAGAAAACGTACCGTCGGCTGTACTTTGAGGACGACAAACGAGCACACTACGATTCCCTTAAACGTGCGTGGGGATATGCCTGGCGAACAGACGTCTACGACCTGTTGATGAGCTCGATCGACACAACAAAGAATAGCAACGACACTTCCTGGTGGAAGCCAATAAGCTCAGGGCTGATGCAGCAAACGTTGTACGTGTACCCGCGCAACGAGATCACCGTGAGCATGTTCACGGATTCGTTGCGTCAGCGCATGGACATGCGTGGCTACACCCTGAATCGCACGGGCATGGAACGGGCGATGAACAAGATCATCGACCCTATCGTGCTGGAACAGGCAACACGCGACCTGGATAAGCAGGATGCAGAATTTGCAGCACTCATGCGCGAGTTCAACGATGGCATCTTGCTCTTCAAGGTGGAAGAGCAGGAAGTATGGAGTAAACTGCGCTTCGATACGGCCGACGCGCAGCGCTTCTTTGATACTACTCGCTCTCGGTGGATGACGGATCAGCGATATGTGATCTCCGAGATCTACATGCTTACCGATAGTGCCGTGAACGACATCCAGAAGCAGCTCCAAAGCGGCGCAGACTTTGCAGCTCTTGCCCGTGAACACACGCAGCGGCAAGGCATGCGGGAAAAGGACGGTCGATATGGAGCACTCTCCCCTAAAACCAGCGCACTCGCAAAACATGCCGATGAACAAAAGATGAAACCCGGGCAGATTTCGTCGCCATTCTCTGTTGACCGCGGCACTGCCATTATTCGCTTAGAATCCATCGAGCCTCCACGCGAAAAAACATTCGAAGAAGCCATGCCAGAACTAGCACCCGCCTATCAGGATCACCTGCAAAAACGCCTCACCGAAGCTTGGCTCTCAAAGGTTCGCACCCGACACCCCGTGGCTATCAACACGTCAGTCATTGACTCCATCTGGAGCAAGAGCAACAAGAATGTCAAGCAGTAAGGGGCTTGGGTTTCGTATCATGTTCACCACACTGCAAGGGGGGGGAAGTGTATGTGCTCTTCTCATCGCCATCCTGTGCACGTATGGTGTTCACCAGGCGGCAGCCCAGGATGCCATGGAGCGCATCGTGGCTGTTGTTGGCGACGAGATCATCCTGAAGAGCGACATTGATGGCCAAGTGGAACTCATGGCTCAGCGTTCACCAGGACTTGACCGCAAGGATGAGAAGCTGCGTGCATCCATCCTCAATCAGCTAATCAACGAACGGCTCGTGCTGCTGGCTGCACAGGAAGACACGAATGTGGTCGTGTCTGAAGAGGAGATCACAGCTCGCATGGAGCAGCAAATTGCCATGATGGTGCAGCAGTTTGGTTCCGAACAGCGCATCGAAGAGCTATATGGAATGAGCATGACGCGCATTCGCCGTGAGTTCCGGGATGAGATCCGCAAACAGCTCCTAGCACAAAAAAAACGCGATCTGATGTTTGGCGACGTAAAGGCCACCCGTAATGACGTTGAGCGTTTCTATGCCGAATACAAGGACTCACTGCCAATGATTCCGGAGCGGGTAGACCTCTACCACATCGTGTGGTATGTGAAGGCCAGTGAGAAACGCAGAGATGAAGCACAGGCCCTTGCATCTGCTGTACGCGACAGTATCGTTCGGCTTGGTGCAGACTTTGGCGCCATGGCTGCGAAGTACAGTTCCGACCCCGGCTCTGCAGCTCGCGGAGGAGACCTTGGATCCGTTGAAAAAGGAAAATTTGTTCCAGCATTCGAGGCCGCTGCCTACGCGCTGGAACCTGGACAAATTTCGGATCCTGTGGAAAGCCCCTTTGGCTGGCATGTGATTCAACTTGTGAGTAAAACGCCAACAAGCATCCACTGCAAGCACATTCTGTTCAAGGTGGGACAGAACGACGAAGACAGAGAAGCTGCACGAAAAGGTCTGAACGAGCTGCGAGAACGTGCGTTGGCTGGAGAAGACTTCGAAGAACTCGCAAAGAAGTACTCCGATGAAAAGGAAACGCAAGGCTTCGGAGGTGCCATGGGCGAGATCGAGTTGCAAAGGCTTCCACCCGACATGAAAAAGGCCATAACCGATCTGAACGACGGTGGCATAACCGAACCACTACCATACGTTGCTGACCCTACGAAACCAGGTTATCACATCATCTATCGTAAGCGCCTTATTCGAGCTCACCGTCCATCATTGGAGTTTGACTACAAAGCCATCGAAAAAATGGCTGCATACACGAAGCAGCAAAAGATGGAGCAGTCGTGGATAGAAGAGTTGCGAAGAACGAAGTATTGGGAAGTGCGTTAGTGTGCTCGTGTGCTAGTGTGTACTACCACACCTTCCCCACTGTAATCCTGAAAATGTTCTCCGAGTAGCTTCCGCCCAAAACGGGCGGCACCACCAACTCGTTGAAGATGTTGTGCTCCGCCCTGAGATCAACATCGGCCCAGTTGCCAAGGCGCGCAAGGAGTGAGAGATGATAGCCACTTCGAGTGCCGTACGTTTCATCGAATGCCAGGGTGATGCCACCACTGGTACTGAAAACGTCGCTAATTGAGTAACTGGCAGAAGCGTCAACTGTAAAGATGCCGTTGGTTGGCGTTTGCGTGGCAGACTGTACGATGTATCCTACACCGCCAGACACTGTTAGTGGAAAGTTGAACGTGAGGCTTTGTAGAAGATTGATGGTGGTTACAGCGTAATCATTCGCATTGTTCTTGGTCACGGCATCCTGCATGCTAAAGGTAATATTGGTATTGGCACCAAGGTCGCCAAGACGGTAGGCATGCCCTCCAGACACACTCCAGATCAGTGTTTCGTTGGTGTACTGCAGCAGTGTGTCGGTTGAATTGCTTTCCTGCAGATAGGGGGAGTATGAAAGGCGCAGATACGGCAAACCGCGAATGTTTAATCCGAGTGTGCCTCCGTAACTGAACAGTGTACTTGTGCTGCGTTTTATGTTGGCCAGGTTGTCTTCATCGCTACGCACAAACAAACCCACGGCTAGCTGCCGCTTCCAGAATCGTTGATCGGCTCGAACATCGTATCGAATGTAGTCTGTGCGAAGATTCGGAACACCCAGTGCATTGTACCCTGCACCGATGCGGCGTGCCTTTCCTGTAATGCGAGTATTGGTTGACTTGATGTTGATCGTTGTTGCGGCAACGGCAGCCCAGTCCAGATAGGTACTCGAAGAACTATCGACTGCATCGAGTACAAAAGAAGGAACATCGGGTGCTCCGAACTGTGGCGCGTTCTGATCGCCCACTGTTGCAGAGCCCCCTACCTCAACTTCCAGCGACCAGATGCCGGGCAGCGGATCTACGCGAAGACTGATGGTGCTGAGTAGGTTTTTTTGTGGTGTGAGGGCAACACCACTATCGGGCAGGGTGATTGACGTAGGGTCATCCACGGCATACATGCCGGTGAGGATTACATGGGTACCCTCCGGCTTACCGTACCCGATGCGACCACCGTAGAGGATCCGACCAAAATCACTGTTATCAATGGTGGTGTATACTGTGGTGTCGATGCGCAAACTATCCACTCGCTGCAGTGGCTCCTGCGTAGTTCCATAAACACCAGCGATGTAGAATACGCCACCAGGATTCCATTCCGCCCATCCCCCCCCTACTCGGGAACCGCTCAAGGTTATTGGGGTAAAGGTGGGAAACACGGTGCCAACTCCTACAGTAGGGAGCTGCTGCATTACGCTCTCTACATCGGTCATCAGCCCCATCTGCTGCAAGACACCTGTGTAGTTGGTGATGTCTCCGTTGGCAATCTCTCGCATCTCCTCGATTTGTCGGAACTGCTCGAGTTCCTTCAAGCGATCCGGGTCGTATTGCGCCAATGAATCTTTAACGGCAGCATAGTTGTCCAGCAATTCACCAGCTTCTGACCGAGCATAGGCTTCCAGCGCATTTGTTGCGCGCTGTGCAACAATGCGCTTGATTGCTTCCGGATCGAGTGTAATGGAAAAGGCGTTGATGTTTTGCCGAATGTCTCGCTGCTCGGAGCTCACCAGCAGGTTAGCCGTAAGCGGGATTCCATACAATGCCAGTGTTGGGTTTAACTCGGCTCGCCATAGGTCAGGGGGCTTTTCCTGAAAGCTACCCTGCCGCGACGATGCTTGTGCCAACACTCGATAGTTACCAGTAAGCCAAACAGGAGCTGCTCCACCTTCGGCTCCAAAAGAAAACCACTGTGCCTGTGCACCTGTGGCTGCCGCCAGCAGCATGGCAAGCAGGAGTTGTGCAGTACAATGGATCACGTGGTGATAGTGAGTTCAGTGGCCAATCACTTTGTTGCTAGCCGTTCAACGCGGATCGGACCAATGGGTGGATCGAGGGGTACCGGCGATAAGTTGACGATCGGACCTTCGCCGATCTGCCCAACTGGATTCGTGCCCCACGTCCAAAGCCCACCATCTGCACGAACAGCCATGGCATGAGCACCACCGGCTACGATGCCTTGAACGGCATCGATGCGACTTACCTGCACGGGCGTGAAACGTCCGATGCGCGTTCCATCGCCCAGTTGCCCCAATACGTTGTTGCCCCATGCCCATACCGTGCCTGAGCTATCGAGAGCCAGAGAGAAACCATCTCCGGCGGCGATTGCCCGAATACCCACAAGACCAGGTACTGCCTGCGCACCGGGACGATCGGTTGTAGTTCCATCACCTAACTGACCACTTGCATTTCCGCCCCAACACCAAACCCTGCCATCCACACCAAGAGCCATGCTGTGGTCAAAGCCAGCGGCGATCTGCCGAACATATCGAGCGTTCGGTCCGATCTTCAGTGCCTGCGGAGTCTCTGTGACCTCTTCACTAAACGGCCTGCCAGTTTGCCCGTGAGAATTCACGCCCCATGCATACACCTGCCCTGTAAGAGTAAGAATCAGGCTGTGTGCTTCGCCAGCGGCAACATCTACGATGCTTTTGTACGCCACATGGGGAATTGGAATCTTGAAGAACACAGTACTGTCAACCTGCCCTGTTGTATTGTTCGTATACACATCCACACTTCCACCGCACCCATGCATTCGATTCCATCCCCACACCCAGAGTTGTCCGGTGCTATTCGTGGCAAGCGTGTGGAATGCACCATTGCTCACCTTTGCCACCTTGGTGATACCGGAGTTTGCTATGGGCGTGCTGCGAGCTGTGCGGTCTCCTACACCAAGCTGAGCATATTCATTATCGCCCCAAACCTTCAGCGTGCCGTCTTTCTCTACTGCAAAGGAATTCCATACTCCAGCATCCAGTGCCGTAACGTGCTGCACGCCCTTGATCTGTTTCGGTTCCTTAACCACGCTGGGTAATGATGGGCCAACAGACTTATCGAGATTGTCTCCCCAACCCCAGATCTGATTTTTGACGATAAGTGCAGCAAGAGCGGAAACATTTAACGTGGCCTGAGCCCCTTTACTCATCTGAATGTTCTGTAAGTCGGGCATCGGAGGTTCATTCCCGCCTTGGGTGTACTGGCCGAAGTTCACGTTCTCCATCATCGAGAACATGGTGCCTTTGTATTGTGGGGAGGTTTCGTTCACCACATTTATAGCATCGATGGTGGTATTCCCCTTCTTTACGGAATTCACGTTGGCAGCAAAATCGCTAAGAAGCTTGGTGTTGGGCTTGTCTTCGGGCGTTGCAACCAGGTTGTGATTTTCACCCGCAGCCATAACCTGAACGGGATACTTTACGGTGTCCAGTTTTTCCTTGTCAAGGAACCGAAAGTCGTCGGCATTCACATGGCCAACCTTCGAGCTGTCGATGATGAGTAGGCGAGCGTTTCTATTCAGATACTTGAGCACGTCCCATTCGATAGGCACGAAACGGTCGCTTGCTGCTGCATCGCGCATACCGGTGCTGAAGGCAATGTGCCATGCTACGCTGGTGCCAGGAAGACTTCGTTTGGGAAAGCTGAAGGTGTCTGTATCAAGCTTTTCGAGCAGCAGTTCCACGCGGCACTGTTCATCTGGAACTCCCCCGAACAAAAACGCAATCGTGCTGTTTTGGATCTTGAAATCCTGACTGAGCATGGTACCCATTGCTTCGTCGGCATTCAGAGGTCCGTACGACGTAACCCACCACTTGCCCTGCTGCCCAACATTTCCGAACACAGGATGGGCATCAAGCACTGGATCGTCCAGGTAGCTCTCGCCATCCACTTCCCAACAGGCCAGGTTACCAATTTCGAAGTCCCAGTTATCACCTGGACACTCACCTGGAGGGATTGGTGGTTTCGCGGTAACATCTTTTGGTGGACTTACCTCCGCATCGGAGCCCAGTGGATTCCACGTGAATGACCACACTTCACTCTCGCCAAGAGGCACGATTACTGCACCACGTTCCTCGTATGCCTCGACCATCCACGCATACCGTTGCCCCTTTACAAATGATCTGCTCGACACCGGGTACTGGAGAATCGTCCGTGTGAGATTGTCAACTTGAAACCATGCCGGATTGCGCGTCACGGCGTCGGCAGGTGTTTGTTTGCCAAAGATCTCCATGATCTTCAGGCGGTACTTGATCACCTGACCTGGTCCGGGTGGTACGCTGGCCATCCAGGTAAATACCGGATAACGATCGGGCACTTCACTTTCGTCGGGTGGTGCGATAAGGATGGGCACCGACATCCGGTTCACCGTAACGAACTTGCAATCCCGTCCAAGCACCTGTTGTGTTTCCGCATCCACCACTTCTACGCAAATCTGGTACTCTCCTGTGGGCACGTTGCCAGTGCTCAGGAGAGCATCGCGGTAGCGGTCATTGCTCTCGTTCACATCGATTGGTGACACTTGTGCGGCAGTAATGCGCATCGTGCCTGGTGGGCAGTCGAACTCAGCCGAGTTGGCATCGGCAATGATTCCATCGGGAACGCTCAATTCTTCCGCCGTACCGTGTAGGTACACCCGCACCGTTTGCCGCGACTGGTTGTTCAGATCGATCTTCCAGAGGTCGGCCACCTTTAGCTGGTTGGGTGGGGGCTGCGTGAGGCGTACGGTAATTATTATCGGCTGGGCAGCCGCCGTAACAACAATCACTGCGGAAAGGAGCAGAGAGCAGAGTAGGCGCAGGGTATTCATGGGAGCCTCTCGAAGTTGGGAACGAAACTAATATGAGAATTGAACTTTCGACAGTGCCGGGTACATATGTACCCGGCACCATACGTACGAACCAATCTCCTTGCCCACATCCTCAGTTCTCATATTAGATTCGCTCTTCCTTTCGGAGGGCCTATGAAACGGTTGCTTTCGGTTCGCTCGCTTTTACAGAACCGAGTTACACGCATTCCAACGCCTCCTCTCACGGCGAAGGATGTTCTCCACAATCCGGATAGCTATTCGCTCTCCCGCCGTCATGCCCTCGGACTTGCCGGAACATTGTCGCTTGCGGCTGCTCCTATGGCATCGGCGGTCGAGAAGGCTCTGGCACAGTCCTACCGCTTGCTAAAACGCGGTAATCGATTAAGCTTCTCTGTTGCAGGCGTTGAACGCTGGGTCGTAGACCCTCTGGCCTTCGATGGATCGCCTGTGCTCCACTCGGAGTCAACCGCCGAAGCATGCACAATTCGCCTCACCAACGCCTACTTCCCGGGTACTACCATCCCGGCCGACTTCGCTGCCGAAATCAGCACCGGTTCCAACCCAACAATCACCCTCACCTTCCAAAAGCTGGGTACCGCAGCCAAAGCCCCTTTCATTCAGTGGCTGCTTAATCGCTTGCCTCTCGAATCCACCTGTCCACTCGAACACTCATGGATGGCCGGCGATGCTCACATCGCTGTTGGGAAGGGGGCTCTGGTTTCGCTCCGACCTACGTGGACACTGTCGGTGGATGGTGATGTGCGCTGCACACAACGTAACGCAACCAACACCGAGCAACCGGTAGCAGGTGCCCAGCCTGCACGTTCATCTGAATACCAGGCTACGAAAGTCGACGTTCACTTGCGAAGTACGGCCGACACTTCCCTGCTCGTGCCCGCATCAAAGCGCGGCTCGCTGGTACGCTTGCATCGCGGACATCATGCGTGGCCGGTAAATCTGCACATGGCCGATACACCAAGTTGGTTCGTTGTTGCAACGGATGAAGCATTCGACACCTGCTCACTGGAGTGCAGCACCGATGCACGCATGGCCGTGGTGTTCGAGGGTACCACAACCAACCAGGCCTGCCTTCATGTTGTGGATACAAACACTCGTCTGGAACTAAGCCGACTGCGCTATGGAATTGTGCAGACTGCCAACGGCAAACATGAAGCACTTGTATCAGAGTTTTCCACGTCACCTACCTGGATGATCGCTGGAGGCGTAAGCCTGGAGTTGGGTAGCAGGTCTGGTACGCCGCCTCTGCACATTGAACGCGTCGGCGACAGGCTTGTTAAATGCAATGTGCAGCCCGCCCTGTTGCGATACACAATCCCGATTGACGGTGCCATAACACAGCCAACACGCACACCACTAGATGTAAACCTGGCCTTACTGCCGGCTGGCGTTGCGGCTGCCGCTCTTCCAAAACCACGTTTCTCACTTGCATTGCTACAGCTCGGCACCCTGAACTCCGTGCAGATTTCTGGTCAAGCCAACCTGCAGGGCCAGCCCAAGTTCAAGGTCAGAAAAGACGCCAGCAAGCATGGAAGGTTTGCACCAGACTTCAACTTGAACCTGGCAGGCAATCCGAAGGTTACCGTTATTCGACCAGACGACCTTCTTGTACTCACGTTCGAATTCGACGGACTAACAATCAACAAGGCTGCAGGCACCTACGGGGGCACGGGAAAACTCATCGTACACTTCCAACCGCAGCACATTGCTGAGCGGGCCTTTTTCTACGTGAACGACCAGGACAAACCGCCAAGCGATAGCGGCTTGCCCAACAGTGCCCCCGACAACAGCGGTAGCAATGAACCCCGCGTGGAACCACCAATCGATAGCGTACTGGCTCATCCTTCGCGCCTAGTATTCCAAACACCAAACGGATTCACCGGCACCTACTCCATCGAAGGTCTGCTGGATTGGAGCAAGTTCACACAACGGGTGTCTCCGAGTGCCAAACCACCCGACGTGAACTATACCCTGGCAAAACTTGGCTCGTCCTTCATTGGTAAATACTCGGGCCTACAGGGCGGCGGAACCGTTGACCCCAAACCCGGTGTGTTCACAATCAAGAAGGCGGCCGGACAAGCCTATGGCTCTGGGGGAGGAGGAGGGAAGGCCATTTTTCAGGACTTCACCATGTCGGCCATCACCGGCACCCAAGTGTCGCAAGGTGTGCAGCTAGACATGCAATCCACAGTGCAGTCCACGCCCGACCTTGCCAAGGCCTTCTCAAACAGCTTCGTTAGCTCGTACCTGGCCGAACTTGCAGCAAAGCCCCCTATTAAAAATCCGTCGGCCGACGAAACGGTAATCGAATATCCGTATCGCTTGTTCCTTTCACCCAACAAGTATGCCGGATGGGCACATAGCAAGGCACCGAAGACTGACGAGACAAGCGGCCGAACAGAGTTGTGGCATACACGCTTGGGTGTGCGCTGGCCAGATGGCACCGTGAATGAACAAGCCGCATACTTCCGCACCGTGCGCGCCATTTGGAGTCCGGACGTTGGCACAGACTACTTCATGCCGGCCAAGTATAAGGAGCGCCCATTCCGCACTTCGCTCAATCGTAGGGACCGGCACGAAATCGTGCAGCTTACCAGCAACTACAACATGACCACGAAGGATGCCCCGATCGACGTAAACCAACTGATGCTCACCAGCCTTGGTGCATGGGCAGACATGGTTGGTGTGTGGGATCCGCAAGGCGTAGACAAGCTTGATGTGGAGCAGTGGATCCAGCGTGGTACACAAGGCCGAGATCACTTTGTTCGCGTGTGCTACAAGGGATTTCTGTTCCCCTTTGGCCATCGTGCAACGCTGGTGAAGGAAACCGAACGCAAGTTCAAGCGCACGCCACGGGGCGACATGGCAGCATACCTGATGCAGCGCCTATACATCATCCTTCGGCAGCCGGTGCGCGAGTTCCCTGCCAACGGCGTAAAGGGTATTCGCTACCAAGGAAGAGAAATTCCATTCCGCCGCATTACCATCACCACCAAGGTTACCCCTAATCTCAAATTGCCCGTTGCCCTTAGCGGTATGGGCAGCAACAGCTTCTGGCCCATCTTCGTGCACAACGGCACGGATCAGGATGTTATGTGGTCCTGCATCGGCCGCGATTGGGACAACAACGATGTTCACTTCTCCGTGCCTCTCGCCTTCCTGGCAAACACGGATGCAACCGGTGCAAGCTGCCAGAACTGGATCACTAACCTTTACAAGAACGAAACCTCGCGGCGCAAGGTGAACATGAATGGGCAGAGCATCGCCTATGCTCCGTCTGCCAAAAAGGGCGACACGACCCTTCCAACGAGCATCTTCTGGCTCCTGGGATATTACTCCGACACGGTCGAGGCCAACACACCACGCTTCTTCCCCAACATGCAGAAGAGCGAGGTGAACATCGAGAAGGTGAACGAACTTCTGGGCACCAACTCCCCCCGCGAAATCGAATACTTCCTACCCTACCTCAAGTACGCATTCGAGAAAGGCACCCCGCCAGACAAGAATGCCGGTAGCGTGAACATGGACACGATAAAGAACACTTCACAGGTGTTCGTGAACCTGCTCTCGCAGCTCGGCATGAACTTCAATAGTCAGAGCGACAAGTCAGGGGGCTTGGCCGCACCTACAATAAGCATTGGTGCACTCTCCCGCCTGATGGGCCCTATTCCCGGCGACTTCACTCTTCCTGGCGGCCTTGCCGATGAAGCGGCCAAACTTGCCGAGATGGCAAACAAGGTAAAGAATGCCGTTGTTGCAGCAGGGAACTTCGACCCCATGCAGTACTTCGAGGACCTGCTGAACTCGAAGATCCTTGGCGACATTACGCTGCAGGACGTACTCAACTTTGTGCAGGATGTGCTTAGCAACCTGGACAAAATGCCGGGGCTTGACAAGAAGGACGACTTTGGCGTTAAGGACGCCGTGAAGGAAGCCGCCAGCAAGAATGAACTGGTGAGCATGCTTACCGAAAAGCTATCGGAAGTAGAGGCCATCAAGGATGCGGCAAACCAGTTAACCGGTGCCGTGAATGCCGAAGTACAGGCAGCAAAACAGGAGGTTCAAAACGTTGTTGACCAGGTGAAGAACCAGATCAACGATGCCAAGAACGACATCATGGCCGAGGTTGATGGTGCCAAGAAGTTTGTAGAAACACAGCTTAAGGAATGGAAAAAGAAAGTTGAAGACGCTGCCAACGAGCTGAAGAGTGAAATCGACAAGGCCATCCAGCCACTAAAGGAAGCAGGTAACGAGGCGTACAAGCTGTATGAACAGGCAAGTGACGCATTGGGACTTCTTAAGAAAGGCCTTAGCCTGGTGTTCGAATGGTCAACGGAAATCAAGAGCACGCCGGGCAACATCCTTGTACCCATGTATCCCGGAACCGGAGACAAGTACAAGA
>CAZUGQ010000022.1:0-11667 GCA_964620125.1 uncultured Hyphomicrobiales bacterium | reverse complement strand
CCTTAAGGCCGAAATCAAGAAGAAGCTTGATCTCGAGCCGCCCGAAGTATTGCTCTTTGGTTCACTCAGCAACTTCGTTGTAAACCTCATCGGCGACGGTGCTGCACAGTTCCTCATCATCAAGTTCAATCGCATCTCTCTGAGTGTCAAGGTTGGAGAAAAACCCAGCATCGATCCCGATATCGAGGCAGTGGAGTTTGCCGGACCACTCACGTTCGTGAATAAACTCAAGGACCTTATCCCTTCCGGTGGGGGGGGCGGCGGCGTTGGCTTCTCATTCGGTTTCGACGTTCAACCCAAGGGCATCACCGCATCCCTCACGATTACTCTTCCCAACGTAACCGTGGGCGTGTTCTCGTTGCAGAACATGAGTTTTCTCATGAGTCTCACGGTACCGTTCGACGGACGCCCATTCACCGCCTACTTTGCCTTCTGCACACGTGAAAGCCCATTCCGCATCACCATCATGATGTTTGGTGGTGGAGGATTCTTTGGCATTGAGATCTCGCCCAAGGGCGTGCGCATGCTGGAAGCAGCCTTCGAGTTTGGTGGAAACTTCGCCTTTGATGTTGGCGTGGCCTCTGGTGGAGCTAGTGTGATGGCTGGCATCTACTACAAACTTGAAATCAAGGAAGTAGATGGAAAGGATGTAGAACAAAGCGAGCTTACCGGCTACTTCCGCCTAACCGGAAACCTGAGCATCCTTGGCCTGATTCGCGTAAGCCTGCTGTTCGAACTCAAGCTTACATGGCAAGGCAATGGTAAAGTGTTCGGCACCGCAACCATCGAGATTACCATTGAAATCCTGTTCATCAGCTTCACCGTTGGTGTAACCGTAGAACGGCAATTCAAAGGTGAACCTGGCGACCCAACCTTTGCCGACCAACTTCCGCAGCCATCAATGTGGCTGGAATACTGCAACGCTTTCGCCTGATCAAGGAGCACCAACATGGCTACCCAGGAAGTTCAGTTTACCGTGGTACCGTACGACGTAGAGAAACGTGATGGCAAAACCCTTCTCTCTGTTGCAGTATGCGTAACACCCCGCCTGCAGGACGTTACCACCGCAGATAATGCACTCAGTGAGTATCCGGATTTCGTGAACTGGCCCGATTCGTTAGACTCCATCGAGTTCATTGTTGATCTGGATGGTATACTGATTGGCATGAATAAGCTCACGCCAAAGGACGAGGCACCTGATGGCGACGTTTGGAAGGCTGTGTTCAAGCCAACAACACTCGTACGTCCATTCGAATACATACCGTTCACCAACTACCAGATCATTGGTTTTGCCGCTGGCTCGGTGGCGAAGACCATGTCCAAGAAGTTCGTAGAGTTTGC
Source organism: uncultured Hyphomicrobiales bacterium (assembly GCA_964620125.1). Taxonomy (GTDB): domain Bacteria; phylum Bacteroidota; class Ignavibacteria; order Kapaibacteriales; family Kapaibacteriaceae; genus OLB6. Next base: position 10,326 of record CAZUGQ010000022.1, on the reverse strand, counting down.
TAAGGACTTCGATGGCGAGCCGCCTGTGCTGGACATCAACGCAGCCAATCAAGACCCCAAGCTGAGCAACATCGCTCCCAAGATCTTCAAGACCTTGGCCGACATTACACCGAACGCAGACCAGGACAGTCAGCTCAAGAGGATCACTCACGCCTGGGAAAAGGAGGGGCAGGCCGCCATGTTGCGCGCCATTCGTGACGAGGCGAACCCCAAGGGCAACCAACCCCGCGAAATCAAGCGCGCTCCCATCCAATTCCCATCAGCACCAGAGAGCATGCTGTTTCAGCCCTTCTCCAACACAACCCCTGTTGGCCAGCTCATGATGGCGGAGCTCTACCACGCACCGCGAACATTTGCTGTTGACAGCGTAGAGGGCGGCAAGAAGAAGGTGCGCAACAAACGTGCAAAGGTTAAGAAGCCCAGCTATGACTTTCACCAGATCGTAAGTGTCTTGCGCGAGTATCCACTCATGATGCGCAAACTGGGTTTGGTGCGTCACTTTGAATTCGAGTTGCCAGGGGGCTTACCACCATCTGGCAGGGTGCGGTGCAAGGTGGTATGGCCAACACCGGCATTGTCAACCAACATCGTTACTCCCTGGACGGCCTACAAGCTAGATATGGCCGGTGACGCGGAGTATTGGCAGTTTCTCCCCCGGCCTGAACCTGGTTCCGAGATCGTAGGTCCGGTGTTGTGCCTGAACAATGCATCGCACTTCGACATTCTGCAGGTAGATGTTGATACGGCAGCAATCAAAACGCTGAACTACTCCCGAGGTCTGAAATTCAGGTACGGTAAAACGGCAGGCACCAAGGATGTGCGCACGCAGGCAGAGCCCCCTACCATCCGAGGAACGGGATTGCAGCTTGTTCGAGTGAACAGAGCCTTGAAGTTGGCTAAGGCACTCATCCGAAATGCCCAAAACTGGAACAAGCTGATTGCCAACACACCAATTGACTTGTATGCCGATGATGTGTTAAGGGGCTATCGGCTTGATGTGTTCGACGAAACCGCCGGAACCTGGCAAAGCCTGATGCGACGCAATGCGACGTATACATTTCCAAATGCCAGCGAGCCTCTCAAATCAACCGGGCTCACCGCAACCGACGAAGAAGGTGTACTCACGCTTGGTGCCTCTCACCCACCCGGTGCAGAAGACAATTCATCGATGCAGCAACTGTATGCTCATGATACCATTGCGCAGTGGGAAGGATGGTCACTCGTTGCACCACTGATCGGGCAACACATCGACCCAGACGATGAGCTGGCACCAAGCCCGCCAAAACAATCCCCCCCCGCAGACTTCGATTACCAGGTAGAAACAGCCGTTTCCGTAGTTCCCGGTTCATTGCCACGCTTGCGGTATGGACGCAGATACCGCATGCGAGCACGTTTCGTGGACATTGCCGGTAACGGTCCGAAACTCAACGAACTCAATCCTGCCGATTTCACCTGTGCCACACCACTGATTCGGTATCTACGCTGGGATCCAATTTCTTCTCCCACGCTTGCCTTGCGGGCGCACCCCATCGAGGGCGAGAGCATGGAGAAGATGGTGATACGCAACTACAATGCCGCGGAAGACGACACTGTTGAAGTTGCCACTGCCGAAGTAAGCGAACGCCATCTGTTTCCGCCACTAGCATCGGTGCAGACTGCCGAACGCCTAGGCATGTTCGACTCCTCGCCCACTGGTGCTATGAAGGGCGACCTTGCCACCTACAATATGATCAAGGGTAAGGAAGGCAAGCTACCGCAGCGCTGGTACACCAGAAATGATGATGGCGATCTTGTACCCGAAGCTGCAGATAACGTTGAGCCTGCTGATGCAAACAAGAAGAAAACGGCAATAGCCTATCCGCTTGTTCAGGGCGGGTCAACCCAAGCCCCCTACCTACCAGACCCAATGGGGCGAACGGTTACGTTCTTTGATGTGCCCGGTATGGCCGCCAATCAACTCATGGAAATTGATACCGGTGGTGCAACCATGGTGGCAATTAGCAGCAGCTCGGGCGTTGTAACCGTGGCATTCGAAGGTATAGATCAGTGGCCCAATCAGTCATCCATACTCCTGAAGTTGGCCGAGGGGGCGTCTGCACCATCGTGGGACGCTGGCAGCAAAACACTTACTGTGTTCTTACCCAAAGGTGAACAGGCCTGGCTGAAGTTTAGCTCTGGTCTTGGAGAAGACCAAGCAGAAGCCGATGCCAATATGGATCTGCATGGGCATAAGGGTACACTGCAGGATGCTGGCTTCACACCATCCAGAATTGCCGCTGCTGCCCGTGGCTTGAGTTGGATGATTTCCCCCGCACGAACATTGCACTTGGTACATGCCACGCAAAAGCCACTCAAGAAACCCATCGTGAATGCGGTGAATGTGTCGAAGCGTGAGTTCGGGGCTACCAATGCAGACATCAACCTGCCCGATACCTACGTCCATGCAAGAACCACACAGAAGATTGACATGTTCGCCGAGTGGCCAATGTGGGTTGACGACGTGCGCAAACCAGGACCCGAGCTCCTGCAGCAGAGTGCATGGTTCTATGAGCAGCACTGCGAGAACAGAACACTGGACAAGCTGCAGAATCAGAAAACGCAGGAGTTTGGCGACACGAAGTATCGCCTTGTAACCTACGTGCCGCTTGCAACCACGCGGTTCCGCGAACATTTCGCCAAATCACTTCGAACGGATCAGGCACAGATCACACGCAAGGGCGTTGGCAAGGAAACCAAGGTACTCAACAGCAAACGTCCGGATGGCGTAAACCTCCTGTACGTTATCCCCTCCTTCCGATGGTTGGAAGCGGAGAAGAAACTCGAGGGCAACATCGTTCGCAGCACCCGCAAGGGGGGGGGATTGCGAGTGTACATGGAACGGCCATGGTACAGCTCAGGCAATGGTGAACTGCTTGGCGTAGTGCTGTACAGCACTGAGAAGTTCACACCTTCCTCCAACACTCCCAAGGGAGGCACCAAGGGTCTGTACGATTTCAAGATTGACAAAGGCGGTGGAAGCAAGACCATGTTTGAGTCGATGAACACGCTGCTTGCCGGAAACAAAATTGAAATCCCGGAACAGATGCAGGCCTATGTTACTCAGTGGGGCCTAGATCCCATCTGGCTGAGCGCACCAACACCGTCCGACAATTCGCCACGCGCCGCCAACTTCCGTGATCCCGTAGTGGTGATGCCAAGTGTGAGCCTGGAAGAAGTAGATCCGAAGCAGCGTTTCACCGTTGTGGGCTACGAGCCCAAGTACGACGCGGAACGTCAGCTTTGGTATTGTGACATCGAAATGGATCCCGGTGCATCATATTATCCATTCGTTCGACTTGCTCTTGTGCGTTTGCAACCAGATTCGCTAAAGGATTCGCAAACCGGCAAGGACGTCTTCTGCTCACGTGTGTCGCAAAGCACCTTCTGCCAGCTAGCACCCGATCGTGAAGCCATTGCACGCATTGAGGAAGATGGGCAAAGCGTAACGGTGCAAGTGATTGGTCATACCTACCGCACCAACAGCGTTGGGCAGTTGGGCAGCGAGATGGAGGTTGCCCTGGAAAAGAGAGATAGTGGAGCCGGCAATACGGATCTTGGTTGGACGCGAGTTCTACACCAGCGCTTGGACCGGATACATGCCGGAAACCTTTGGGGTGGTCTCATCAAGTTGCCAACCAGCGTCGACGCCGCCACCTATCGAATCGTGATCACCGAGGTAGAAGAGTTCTACACGGATCCTGAAAAGATGGCCGACCGTGAAGTAAGCTTGGGCGATAAGAAAACCGGCGAGGGCGACGTTACCATGGAAATTGGCAGACGTGTTGTGTATGCAGACGTGCTACCACTCAAGTAGTCGGTAGCTTGATGGTATTGTCTCCCACCGCACTGTATCCCCCAACCCGTTGCGGGTGCAACCCATGCAACGTGAGTGCTCGACGCATAGCCAAGCCCCCTTCATCATGGCCCGTATCTGCTGCCTCTTGGCTTCGTGTGCCAAGGCACCATGAGGTGATGCCATAGTTCTGCTGCTATCTTGCCCCATGACCCGCCTGCTCAACGTAGTCTTCTTCTGTGCCCTTGCCATGTGGCTTGGCATTTCTATTGCACGACTTGTTGTTGGCTACGATGCCTTTGTACCGGGCACCACTCAGCTCAAGGACTGGTACTCGGTTGCGCAAACCATACAGGTTTCATGGCTCTATACGCAACTAGCAGCTTGGTCCGGTTGGAGTTTTGGGGTGATGCTTGTAGGGGGCTTGGGTTATCTGCTGGCATCGCGAGGAGTATGGAAGCACCATGGATGGCTTTTGATGGTGCTCATCTTCCTCATTCTGCTCGTACCCGGCCAGGTATGGTTGGTTTTAGAGGACGTTCGGCTGTGGGAGCTTTACAACTCTCAGGGGCAGCCTGCAGGTGACGCCGATGCGCTGCTACGCATATTTGTGCAGCGCATGACTGGCATGGCCTTCAGCGTTGTGAATGGCATGAGCATCCTCATGGGCCTTACGATTGCAGCCACGATTGCGTTCCGACCATTGACAAACACTACATCACCTGACCGTGAAAGCTGACAAGCTTCTTGACGAACTCATACAATTAGCTGCAACCATGGGATACACCGTGCGGCGAGAAACCGGTGCGTTCAAGGGTGGTGCCTGTGTGATCCATGAGAGCAGGATGATTCTCATCAATCGCAGCATGCCAGCCGAAGCCTCGTGCGTTGTGCTTGCTCGAGCACTTGCACGCATGGGAGCGAGCGACATGTACGTAAAGCCTGCCGTACGTGACATCCTGGAGCGTGAGCGTATCTGGGTGGAACAACACCCAGAAGTTACCTTCGGAGCAGCATGAGCAGGTGTGCGCAGGTGGCCATCGTTGGCCGACCGAACGTAGGCAAGAGCACACTGCTGAATGCCATTTTAGGCGAACGCCTAAGCATAGTAACGCCAAAACCACAGACCACCCGGCGAGCGGTACTGGGTATTCACACGGAAAACGACACCCAGCTGGTTTTTGTGGACACGCCGGGAGTCCTTATGCCCCGGTACAAACTCCAGCACTCCATGATGGGGTACGTGCAGGAAACCCTGGAGGTGGCAGACATCATTTGCGTGATCGTTGATGTAACAAAGGCTGTAGAGCACCAGGGTGTTTTGGACCCGATGATGGAATCCCTGTTGCGCCCAATTGCCCAACGCGGAGAAATCCCCATCGTGCTTGTTCTTAACAAGATGGATGCACTTGCGCAGAGTAAGCTGGCCCTGCCATTGGTGGAGCAGGCTCGGATGAGTGGAGTGTTTGTGAAATCAGTTGCTGTTTCCGCCCTCCAGAATAAGGAAGTTGATGACCTGGTGGCCGTTCTCCAGAGCCTTGCGCCGGAAGCCCCCTTCCTCTACGAAGAGGACCAGTTGAGTACCATGCCCCAACGTTTCTTTGTTGCGGAATTCGTGCGGGAGGCCATTTTTCGGCACTATCGTGAAGAAATTCCATACGCAACGGACGTTCATGTTGTGGAGTTTGTAGAAAGTGAAGGCGAAAAGGTGAAGATCACGGCCGACATTACCGTGGAGAGAGATTCGCAGAAGGCAATCCTTATAGGCAAGGGAGGCGAGGCCTTGAAACAGGTTGGCATTGAGTCTCGCAAGGTGATCGAGGAATTTCTTGACAAGCCAGTGCGCCTGGAACTGTTCGTGAAGGTGCGCACCGATTGGCGCAACAACAGAGCGCAACTAACAAACCTGGGATACTAACCGTCCACGAAGGCGTGCCGTGATCCGTTAGTTTTGTTGTTCATGCTGCAACGATTCCTATCAGGGGCCAGCCTTATGCTGGTCCTCCTTGTTCTAAGCTCCTGCTCCAGTTCCGACGCCGTGCCACAGCGCAGAACGGTGGAAGAGATCTACACCGAAGCTATGGCAGCATACGAGAGCAATGACTGGACGGAGGCAACGGCAAAGTTTGACGTGATCAAATTGCAGTACCCTGCAAGTCAGTTTGCCGACGATGCTCAGTATTACATAGCAGAGATAAACTTCCGTCGGGGGGAATTCGTGATGGCCGCTTATAACTACAGCGTTGTACGACGCTCGTTTCCCACCAGCGAATGGGCAAAGACTTCGGCCTTCAAGGTTGCATCGTGTTATGAGGAGCTTATGCTGCCGCCTGACCGAGACCAGGAATACACGCGGAAGGCAATCCAGGCCTATACAGAATTCCAACAACTGTATCCCACCGACTCACTGAGCTTCCAAGCGCTTGAACGCATACGCATTCTTCGCAATCGCCTGGCGGAACGCTACATACTCGTTGCCGAGCACTACAAGAAAACGAACTCGCGCAGAGCAGCCATTACCTACTACGACGGGCTGATTAGCGAGTATCCCGACAGCGACTTCCTCGAAGAGGCCATCGTTGAGAAACTCAAGCTTCAATTTGCCAACACCGAGATTGCCGAATGCCGATCCACTATTGCACAATATCGGCGATCCGTTAAAGACCGAAAACGTGAATCAGAAGTAGATGAGATTGAAAGGAATCTACCATGAATGGCCGTCCACCATCACACTCCGAAGTTGTCATGACGGAGCTCGTCCTACCCAACGACACCAACCAGCTTGGCAACCTTCTGGGTGGACGCCTCATGCATTGGATCGACATCGCCGCTGCACTCGCAGCACAGAAGCACAGCGGAAAGGTATGCGTAACTGCTTCGGTTGACGAGATCAGCTTTCACGAGCCCATAAAACTGGGTCACGTAGTGCACATTCGCGCCGTAGTTACCCGCGCCTTTCGAACGTCGATGGAGGTAGAGGTAGTGGTTGATCGTGAAGATCCGCTACACGGATCTCGTGTGCATACGTCGCTGGCATACTTGACATTTGTTGGCATTGACCATTACGGAAAGCCCCTTCCCGCCCCACCCATCGAACCGCAAACGAGCGAGGAACACCGGCGGTATGAAGACGCAGCACTTCGGCGCGAAGCACGCCTGGCGGCACGCAACGCCATCAGGTACAAGAACAGATGATGGGCCGGTGCACATGAGAGTTTGGCATGTACTTCTGGTGCTCGTGGCAATCGCATGTTCGCAGGTTGCCAACGCTACCGACATGCCAGTGCTCCTACGCTACATCAGAGCCTTTGGAGGCACCGATGAGATGTTGCCACCTGTTGTGCTTCTGAATAAAATTGGCGAGCAGGACGGCATAGGATCGGACTTTGCCACCGTTGAGTTCGACGTTCAAAGCGCGACGATTCCCAACCTGTACGTTCGGCTTGTGCATTGCAGACCTGATTGGACGGAGGACGACAACGGATTTCTCAACGACGTAACCATGCGGACCAGCCTCGTTGACTGGTCCATCGCACCACAGCGAAGTCGATACCACTCATACCGTGGCAAGGTTCAGATACCCAACCCGCAGCTCACCATTCGTTTTGCCGGCAACTGGAAGGCTCTTGTTTACGACATGGAGGCCGACAGACTCCTTGGAGAAGCTCGGCTCTTTGTTGTGGATCAGCAAGCACAGAGCATCCTGAACTTCATGACGGACTTCTACGAACCGCAGGCCAGAGTTAGCTCCATAGCGCTCACTCTCGAGGCTGTTGTTGGTTCGCCGTCAAGTTCCATCATCGACCCAAACGTGCACACCACGGTGTTCTACAGGAATCATCGGTGGACGGAACCCTTCCTTTGTTCCACGCGCCGTTTCGAATGGGAGAATCTCTATGGTGTAGGTACCGACGTTGTTGGCGTCTATCCAGCAGGTAAGGTGTTCAGAGTTAGCAGGATACCAGCGCAGAATGAGTACCGCGTTCTAGACGTGGGCAACGTAGCGATGTTCCCTTCAACTGGTCAGCCCGTGCGCCTACCACTCAGTGATCAGCGCCGTAACGGCATGTTCCTGGAGCGGGCGGATGATGGTGCCCTTGTTACTCGCTTCGTGAGTTCATCCGACGACGAGTACGTTCCCATCGAGTTCATGCTTGATCCATCGCCCGGTTATCCATCTGCACATGATGTGTTTCTTGTGGGCACCTTCAACAACTGGAAACCCGACCGAACGTGGATGATGTATTTCGACGAAGAGTACCGCATGTACCGACTCCGATAGTGGGTGCGCCGTGGCAGGCATAACTACCTGTATGCAACCGGAACACTCAATGTTGACGACGGGAGTGTAACCAGACTTTCATACGAAGAATGGGAAGGCAATACAGCTTCCAACAGCAACAGCTACCTTGCATTCACCTATGCCCGCATCATTGAGTATGGCGGGTATGATGCCATCATTGCCGTTGGCTCTTCCAACATTTACCAGGCCAATCGATAGCATGAGTTTGAAACGCCAGACGGGCTCGACAGCCGGTGACATACGCGGCAGTTCATTACCGAACGAAGAGCGTGACGATGCAGCACTCCGGCCTCCGTCGTTTGCCGAGTTCACCGGTCAACCACGCATCGTTGAGAACCTGCAGGTGTTCATTGCAGCGGCGCGCGCGCGAAAGGAGCCACTGGACCATGTTCTTCTTACCGGGCCGCCAGGCTTAGGTAAAACAACACTGTCGCACATCATCGCTCGAGAGATGGGGGCACGCATCACCTTAAGCAGTGGGCCCGTGCTTGAGAAACCGGGCGACCTTGCGGGAATCCTCACGTCGCTGGAAGAAGGTGATGTGCTGTTTATAGACGAGATCCATCGGCTCTCGCCTGTGGTGGAGGAGTACTTGTATTCAGCCATGGAAGACTACCGGTTGGACATCATGATTGACTCCGGTCCGGCCGCACGCAGTGTGCAACTGTCTTTACCACGATTCACGCTGGTAGGAGCAACCACTCGCCAAGGTCTACTTACAGCCCCCTTACGTTCCCGATTTGGAATCACCAATCGCCTCGACTATTACAGTGCAGAGGACTTGGCAGTCGTGATTACGCGCTCGGCACAGATCCTCGGTGCCACCATGGATCGGGAAGGGGCATTGGAAATCGCTCGACGGTCTCGCGGAACACCTCGCATAGCCAATCGGCTGCTGCGCAGAACGCGAGACTTTGCAGAAGTAAAGGGCACAGGCGTCATTACTGCCGAGATTGCCAGCATGGCACTGAAGGCATTGGATGTTGACGAGTACGGCTTGGACGAGATGGATGCGCGTATCATCCTGAGCGTGATCGAGAAGTTTGGAGGAGGACCCGTTGGGCTCACCACCATTGCTATAAGTGTTGGTGAGGATCCCGGCACACTCGAAGAGGTATACGAGCCGTTTCTCATCCAGCAGGGATTCCTGCAGCGTACGCCGCGAGGCCGGACGGCAACGATTTTGGCCTACCAACACTTTTCGATACAGCCGCCCAAGTCTGCTCAACCACCAAACCTGTTTGATCAGGAGAACTCATGAATCTCTTACTCTTGAGTGCACTATTCGTGCTCGCATGTGTGCAGGTAAACGCGGCAGACACCGTAAAGTCCTCGTTACTGGGCACGTACACGCGCGTTGTGCTCAGCTGCAAGAATGTGGTACAGAGCATGTCGTGGTGGACCAGGATCGGTTTTTCTCCAACCGCTGATGGCATGGATAGACCGGACAGTGCCATCACCATGACGGACGGTCAGATAGGCATCACGCTCGTGAAGGATGTGCTGCCATCTCCGATCATCATGTTTGCACATCCCAACATGCGCATGCTCAAGGATTCGTTGGACTCCCTGCGAATCAACACAACGTTCGACGTAAAGGGACCAACGATCGGCGAAATCCGCCTGGTCTCTCCCAATGGCGTTCACCTTGCAGTGCGGCCTGAACCAGGGGAGCAGGTAGTGCCTGTTTCTGGCGACAGTAATCGCATTTGCGGCAAGCTTGCTGAACTATCCATAGGGACGGGGTACATCAAGACAGAGCAAAGTTTCTGGGAGCGATTAGATTTCACCATTCAGAAATCGGGGATGATTCCGTATGCCTTCACCAATATGTGGGATGGCAAGTTCATCATCGGCTTACACGAGGAGCGAGAGATTCCAACCGTTGCCTTCTCGTACTTTGCGGCCGATATGAAGGACAGAATCGAGCTCCTGCGAAAGTCCGGCATAACGTTTTATGACGAGCTTAAGGACGATGCTGGGGTAACAGAACACGCATACCTGCTAAGTCCGGACGGTCAGCTGGTAATGCTGTTTAGTGGAACCCACTGAGTTCGTTGAGTACCCGGCACCTATGTACCCGGCACCTATGTACCCGGCACCTATGTACCCGGCACCTATGTACCCGGCACCTATGTACCCGGCACCTATGTACCCGGCACCTATGTACCCGGCACCTATGTACCCGGCA
>CAZUGQ010000021.1:0-44906 GCA_964620125.1 uncultured Hyphomicrobiales bacterium | reverse complement strand
GGTCGGGCCATCCAACGTTCGGATCGTTCGCAACACCGGAGCGGTCAACCATCATCGTGAGTGGAACAGTGTTCAAGGGTGATAGTGCGATACCGTTCCAGGTATCGAGCAGTCCAACCATCAACCTGTGGATGTTGTTTACTCCGTATTTGGACGTTGCCGAAGGTGGGACAACCGGTATAACGCTCTCGTTTGATGCAGTGGTGTCGTTCAAAGCACGCGGCCGACTGCTGGATCCGTTCAACACAAGCGATTGCGATCACATCCGCGCATCGCTGAACGACAGCTTCAAGGCACGCAAATGTCGTAACTGACAGCGCTCACTTGCTGATAACGAAAACGGCCGTCACATACGTAGACGGCCGTTCTGTTTATTGTGTGCGGAAGACGGGACTTGAACCCGTACGCCCTTGCGAGCGCCACCCCCTCAAGATGGTGCGTCTGCCAATTTCGCCACTTCCGCAGGACCGCAAATGTACTGAAATGGCGTGAAACTGCGGTCTGCGATCGTACCGCAAGAGCCCGTTACATGGGCTCCTACCGTCTTACAGCCACCTTCCCAACGGCACTTTGCTTCGTTGTTGCACTCGTTGCATGAATCAGGTACACACCCGGCGGAACTTCTCTGCCTTGCGTGTCTCTGCCATCCCATGTTGCTTGCCTACCACGGGTTTGAAATGCAGCAACAAGAAAGCCGCCAGCGGTTAAGATTCGCACGTCGCTGTCTGCTGCAAGGCCATCGATAACAACCTCGGCGTCTCGCTGTAGTTGGAACGGTTGTGGTCGCACGCTAAGTTCATAGTTGGCTGATGGCTCAATCGACGAGGTTTGAGCAACAGTACAACCGAAGCTGGTGCCAAAGTATGCACGACCTGTTTTACTGCTTACCGCCACACAGCGCACATTCTCATCAAGGAGTGGCGCTGTGGTTTTAGTGATTTCCGCTAGGACTTCAGTGCCGTCCTCGTTGAGAACGAATACTCCAACATTGGTTGCTACCCATTTGTAGTTCAACGCATCCACGAAAATGTCGTTCACCACAAGGGCGGCAAGTGCCGTAATCCGACGCACGAATGGAACAGATGTGTTGCTCACGGTTGTTGGCGAAGAGATAACGGCGACACCCTTTGCAGTTCCTACCCATAGTGCTCCGGTACGGTCAGTGCGGATAACAGAAATCACGTTATCGGGCAGCTGGGTGTTGCTGGTGCGAATGGCATTGCACAGATCATCGGTTCGGTCGGTGGTTCCCTTGTCGTTCCATACTACCAGCCCCGAACCTCCGGTACTCCCAGCCCACTTGTTTCCAGCACCGTCTATCGCCATGGAGCGGAAGAGGTTGTTTCGAGCATCAACGCAGTTCGCATACCCTTCTGTTATTCCATCAGATTTGATCTTCACAAAGAGTTGACTTGCCGACTGTTCGTTCACGACCCATACATTGCCATTACGATCTGACTGAGCGTCGGCGGCCAAGCAATACGAGGCATCAGACGCAATTCCCTGGAAAGCGCTGTTTGATGATGAATACGGCGTGATGACTACCGTAGCTCCTTGGCGTTCAGCAAGAACGGCACCACGACCCCACGTACCAATCAGAACAGTGCCCGAGGTGAGCGAGCTTACGCGATAACAGGCGTTGGTACCAAGTTCAGGATGACTCTCCGTATTGATTGTAAGCCACTGTTCTCCGTCGTACACATTCACACCAACGCCAGAATTCGGTGGTTCCACATCCGTTGCCACCCACAGTGCGTCAGATTCATCTATTGCCATGCGTGCGAACTGGTTTGAATTTGGTGAGTTGATGGATACGGGTGTGATCCTTGTTCCATCGTAAAGGTCTACACCCTTACCGTCAATGAAGCCAACAAGTGTGGAGACTCCATTGATCATGAGGTTGGCGTGACCCAGAAATGTTCCTCGTGACCAAGGAATATTGAGTGGTCCGTTTAAAGTTGCCACGGCACTAAAAGAGGAGTAGTACAGCGTACCATCGGCAACACTTAGCGTGTGAATGGGGTATGTGGTTGCCAGTAAACGTGTTGCCGCACCATTTCTGAATTCATACAGCACGGTATCGGCTGCAACGTACAATCGATCCGGACCTGCAACAACTTCGTTGATACTGCCACGCGGAAGGCCTGCTTCTGTGCTATATACCGTCCACACCGAAGGTGGGCGCAATGTGGGTTCTAGTAGCGATACCACCGCAAGCCCACTGTCGGTGGCAGCCCACAAACTGTCGTTGCTGATGGCCAGAGCATTCACTGCAGTTTTCTCCTGGAGAGACCCTATGCGATCGATGGTTTCCACGAAGAGTTGTGTTGCCAGATCAAACACAGCGATGCCGAACTCGGTGGCGATGAACAGGCTATTTCCCTTTGCAACCAAATCTGTGATGCCCCTACGTGGATATTTCGTTGCGCGCTTGATATCCGCCACGTTTACCCAACGTTGTCCATCGATCAAGATATCAAGCGAACCATCTCCCCCCCCCACAACTACTTCGTTTCGATTCTTGACGCACAGTAGTGCGCGGGTATCAAGTGCCTGCAACGCATCGATGTTGCGATACTGTACTGTAGTGTCGGGTGTGTAAGAAAACACGCCACCACTTGTTGCTACCCACAGCGTTCCTTGAGGGTCCACATCGGCATCGCGAGCGGATCGAAGTGAGCTTAGCGTGTTCCAATCAGTCAGCACTACGTTCTGGCTGATGAGAGTGGTAACTGAGAGAGTAAAAGCTAGGAGTACGGAACTGGCAGTGTGCATGCCGACTAGAAACGTTGGAAGGATGTTGCGGATTGTGCAAGAGCCATCATGGTTCACCTTCGGATTCTCTTCAGGAGCAGGGCCATTTCGATGGCAGCAACGGCGGCATCTGCTCCCTTGTTTCCATGTGTACCGCCGGCACGAGCATGGGCCTGCTCGGCGGTGTTGGTGGTGAGAACACCAAAAATGACCGGCACACCTGTTTCGATCTGTACAATCTGCAGGGCTTGTGCCACCGGTCCGGCTACAAAGTCAAAGTGGGGGGTCTCACCTCTGATAACACATCCCAGAGTGATGACGGCATCATGCTTCTCTGCACGCGCCAGGACTGCCGCCGTTACGGGCAACTCAAAAGCACCTGGACAGCGGTGGATGGAAACATCCGATGTGAGAACCCCAGCAGATTCGAGCGTTTTCAAAGCCCCTTCCAAGAGCTTCTCAACAACGTCCGTGTGCCATCGTGTTGCAACGATTGCAATGCGAAGGCCCGATCCATTTGGTAGGGGTAGTGGGTTGCTTGTTAAGGGCGTTGCCATCCGTATATGTGTCTATGAGGTGCCGTGTATTCTTCGCTGAAGCGAACGTGTATGCAGCAAGTTCACCATCTCCTCTGTAGCACCAAAGGTGCCAAAGTTTCGTTCGTCGTACTCACGAGATCCGTGGTAATCAGACCCGCCCGTGATCAGAAGATGATGTTGCACTGCCAGCAATCGATAGTATTCGCGGGTTACGTGCCAATGTGAGGGATGGTAGACCTCAAGGCCATCGATTCCAAGTGTGAGGAGCGAAAGAAACAACCTGGGGTCCTGATAGGTACGGGCTGGATGGGCTATCACGCTTACACCACCTGCTGCACGAATCAGATTCACTGCATCTCTCACGGTAAACTTGGTGCGCGGTGCATAGCCCACGCGTCCACGCTCCAACCATTTGTCGAATGCAGCCGACACATCCGATGCATAACCTTTGCGAACTAGCACAGCGGCAAGGTGAGGTCGGGTAATCGGTGCACCCGCAGCTTCGGCCGATAACTCATCGTAGGTAACGCCAACTCCGGCCTTGCGAAGATTATCGATCATCTCTCTTCCACGCTTGTCTCTATCGATCCGACTCGACTGTTCATAAGCACGAACTTGCGGATGAGAAGGATCAAGAAAGTACCCCAGTACATGGACTTCGCGCCCATGCTCTTCGCAGCTTACCTCAATGCCAGGAATAAGCCGCAACCCGACATCGCCCAGGCTCGACAGCAGGCGATACGCGTCCATGTTGTCGTGGTCGGTAATGGCCAGCGCTTGCAATCCCGTCTGTATTGCTTTGCGAACCAAGGCTTCGGGTTCCAGCATTCCATCACTGCACGTTGTGTGCGAATGCAGATCGGCGTAAGGAGGTGTCACGTGGCAAAGATATCCACGGTTACCTGCCCACTGGAGGGGGCTTTGGCAGTCGTAAGAACAGACATCAACACGGTGTGCAGGAGTACTCTCGCGTCAATCGAAGTGCTTTTCATTAAACGTTCGGCAGTGCGAAGCTCGCTAAGTGCTCGTTCGATCGCAGGTGGTCCAATGCGTTGCACCGCATCCAGGTAATCTCCAACGGCAAAGGCGGGGATGCCTGCCGCCGCAGCAATTGCGCCGCGGTCTCGCAATCCTTGCACATCAAGGAGTTTGTATAGTGAAAGGAAGTAACGTACCAGCATGGCTACGATGAGCAGTTCCTGACGCTCGGTAGCCAACATGCTGTTGATGATGGTGGTTGCAAGAGCAAGATTGCCTTGGCCGATGGCACGTTGGAGGTCGAACACAGTGTGTGTGCGTGTACCAGCAACAACAAGGGCGACATCAGACTCAGCAACCGTGCTACCAGGTCCGAGGAAACTGAGCAGCTTGTCTAACTCCATGTCTAGTTCCCTGAGAACACCACCGTGCCGCGCAACGAGGTATTCTGCAATGTGTGGCGATAGCTCTAGCTGCTTGGCCTCGGCTCTTTTACGCAGCCACCCGGCAACCTGAGAGCTGCGCATGGCGGGATACTCAACCCACGCCGCTTTTGCAAACAGTATGTTGAACGGTGCTTTGAGCGACTTGATCTTGCGCTGCGCACTTGCTGCATTCTTTGTCATCGCCGCTCCAAGACCATCGGCTGTTGGTACCGAAGCTGTACAGAGGATGAACGTTGATGGCATGGGCTCGGCAAGGTACTCCGAAAGGCGTTCGCCACGATCTCGGCCTATCGATACCTTCTCGAATCGTCGAACCCATAATGTGCGTCGTTCGCTCATCATCGGGTACGAGCGAGCAATGGACAGGATGGCATCCAAGGTCTGGCCGTCGCCATCAAGAACGTCTGTGCTCATGCCTGCTACATCATGTGCGCGGGAAGCATCGAATACGGATCGTGCTGCCTCTTCAACGAGCAGATCTTCCTCACCGTATAGTAATAGCAGGGGGGGGAAGGTGCCGTTCTTGAGGAGTGCGTCAATCATGATTCGTGAGTTCGGTCCTGATGACTAGCGTTGGCCAGTGCGGGGGTCCAGTGCATCACGCAAGCCATCGCCAAACAGATTCAGTGCTATCACTGCCAAAGCCATCGCAGCAGCGGGAAAAACCGTCATACCCCATTTGGTGCCAAGCGCAATGTATCCGTAACCATCCTTGATCATCTGGCCCCATGATGGAGTAGGTGGTTGCACCCCGAGTCCAATAAACGACAACGAAGCCTCTGCAATGATCGCCGTAGCAAAGCCAGCTGTGGCAAGCACAATAATGGGCCCGGCTGCATTTGGAAGCATGTGGCGGAAGATGGTTCGCAGTGGACCGTATCCAAGTACCCGTGTGGCTTCGATATACTCCGTTTCGCGAATTGCAAAAAACTGTCCGCGCACGATGCGTGCTACGTCAACCCACGAGCTTAAGCCAATTGCAACGAACGTTTGCCAGTAGCCTTTCCCCAGGATTACAGAAAACGCAACAACAAGTAACAGGGTAGGGAAGGACCATACTACGTTTACGAACCACATCACTACGTCATCGACCCATCCTCGAAAGTACCCGGCCAATGCGCCAAGGATAATGCCGATTGCAAGTGCAATCGTTTGAGCAATCACTCCAACAGTTAGCGACACCCTCATTCCGTACAACAATCGCGTCCATAGGTCACGACCAAATCGGTCAGTCCCCAGCCAGAATCGTGGTTTCTTGTGCCACTCTGCCTCTGTAGTACCGACAAGAGCCGACGCAGCAATTCGGTAGGCGCCACCTGCTGGATCCAGGTAGTGAATACTATCACCCACGATTCGATACTCGCTGATTGCGAGCACGGTTGGCTGAGTAGGATTGGATGGATTTCGCTTGAGAAGTACGTTGCCTTCGAATCCCATTGGCATAACACCATACTCAAGGATCTGTGTTGTGGGTTCGAATGGTGTAATCAACGGCGCTGCAATGGCCATAAGAACCATGATCGCAAGAACAACAAGCCCTGCCATAGCACCAGGGTTCTTGCGCAAGCGCCGCCATGACTGCTGCAGTGGTGTACTCACTGTACTCTCACCTTCGGGTCGATGATGGCGTACACCACGTCCGCAATCATATTGGTTACAACGAATATCACGGCGGTAACAAGCACCGTGCCCTGAATGAGGGGGTAGTCGAGTTTCTCAATAGCATTGAAGGTTGCAAGGCCAATACCGGGCCAGTTAAAGACCATTTCGATGAAGTACGTGCCCGCAAGCAAACCAGCAACCCATGCACTCACAGTGGTTACAACGGGGTTGAGTGCATTTCGCAGGGCATGTCGGAAAAACACGGCCACGTGGCTGAGTCCTTTTGCACGTGCAGTGCGCACATAGTCCATACCCAACACGTCCAGCATGCTGGAGCGGGTCATTCGTGCTATGACCGACAATGGACGGATAGCAAGCGTGACCATGGGGAGCACCAGGTGCTCCACTCCCCGGTCAACATAGCCGCTGATAGGAAACCACTCAAGCCCGACTGCAAACCACAGAACAAACAACAGACCGACCACGAATGCCGGTAGACTGATTCCAAGTAAGGATATGCTCATGAGTAACGTGTCTATCCAGGTATTTGCCTTCCATGCTGCAAGCACGCCAAGCACAATCCCCAACACTGTAGCGATGGTCATGCTACTCACGGCAAGCAGTGCTGTTGCTGGTAAGCGGTCCATGATTGTAACTAGGACAGGCTGATCGGTCACGATGCTGCGACCAAGATCCCCCTTGGCGAGATTCATGAAGTACGAAGCAATCTGAACAGGCAAGGGTTCATTGAGACCAAGCTTTGTGCGGAGTTTCTCTACACTTACGCTATCGGCATGTTGTCCCAAAGCAACACGTGCTGGGTCGCCAGGCGGGCGAATAAAGAAGGTGACCAACACCACACCTACCAGAACCAGCAAGGTGTAGAGCAATTTGCGAAGTGAGAGAACTGAGAGGATGGCGTGCATGGATTCAGCTTAACGATGTGCGCACTGGTTCGTCAACCGTTACTCCGAGGAATTCTCTGGCAAGTTGCTGAAAGTTTGGTGTGTAGTCGGTTAGATACACTTGCAACCGTTTCCCATAGTCCGACGAAACCGTGTCCTGCACTGCGTGTGCAGTGTTCTTCAGAACATAAGAGGCTTCTTCGGCTGCAACTTCACCACAGTCAATCAGCGTGACGTCCGGTGCAAGCTCCTGAATCAAGGGTGCCAGCATCGGATAGTGAGTGCAGCCGAGAACAAGCGTATCGATTCTCTCGGCGAGTAGTGGTCGGAGGTATTCGTCGGCAATCATGCGCGTTGCCGGCTTATCAAGCCAGCCTTCTTCAACCAATGGCACGAAGAGTGGACATGGCCTGCTGAACAATTCCAATGGCTGCGTTGCCGCTCCTGTGCCGATGACCTCCTGATCCTGTATTTCCCTGGCATAGGCATCGCTGGCAATGGTAGCCCGCGTGCCGATGATGCCAATCTTCCCGTTCCGTGTTGTTAGCCGAGCAGCCTTTGCAGCAGGTTCGATCATGCCAATCACCGGTACGTGGATGTGAGCACGGAGTGAGTCGAGCGCAAGAGCAGAGGCTGTGTTGCAGGCAACCACAATCATGCTCACGTCATGCTTGAGCAGGAAGGCTGCACACTCCATTGCATACCTACGAATCGTGTCGGCACTCTTGTTGCCATAGGGAACTCGCGCAGTATCACCCAGATACACGTACTCCATATCAGGCATCAGCAAACGTAGTCGGCGCAGAACGGTAAGACCTCCAATGCCAGAGTCGAAGACGCCGATGGGCTTACGGTAGGATGGCATGGGGCCGAAGATACGCATGCCTCAGCCCCCTCTCTGCGTAGATTTCAGATGTGAAACTCACGCTGCGAACGCGTCTTGCCCTCATGTATGGGGCACTTGTGGGACTTACGACTGCTGCTTTTGCCGTTGTTGGTTACTACACCGTTAGCAACGAGTTGTACCACAACCTTGATGCATCGCTTACTCGGGCAAGTACGAGCTTGCTGGCTGTCATCGCCCGTGAGCAGGCCGAAGGGCAACGTCCGCTGGAACCAGTACGTCCGAAGCGAAAGGCTGCTGGTGATGCAGACGTGTTTGCCTTTCTGCAGCGATCGTCATTGCGGGATTTCGTTGGGCCTGTGCCAGTGCCGGATAGCGTGCTAAGCAGTCGAGAAGATCCCGTGTGGTCGGCCGTGTACGAACATGTGCTTCTGAACTCAAGCACCTACCTGTTGCAAGTGCGCTCGTCTGATGGCAAGGTGGTATGGAGGAGCGACAATCTATTGTCCGACAGTTTGCCACCACTGGTGGCTTTGCTGCCACAGGGATCGGCAAAAACGAACAGGGTAGCAACATGGGTTACAGTTCGTGGCATCCGTTGCCGCCTGGTCGTCGTTAATGATGGCGTTGCTGAGGTTGCCACGGCATACCCCGTTGACGAAGTGGACGCAACACTTCGCAGGCTGTTCAGCCTACTTTTATATGCTATTCCGGTACTCATTGTTGTGAGCATCGGTGCAGGATGGTTTCTAGCACGAAGAGCACTACGACCTGTGGACGTGATTGCCAAGGCCGCACGAAGAATCACGGCCGAGCGGCTTACGGAACGTTTGCCTGCGCCGCAGAGCAATGACGAGATAGGCAGACTAACGGAGATTCTCAACGACATGATTGCTCGCCTCGAGCAGTCGTTTCTGCAGGTCCGGCAGTTCACGTCCGACGCATCCCATGAACTGAAAACGCCCCTGGCCATTCTGATGGGGGAGATCGAGATTGCTCTGCGCAATCCCGACATAGGCGATACGGCCCGCGAAACGCTCGAGAGTTGCCTAGAAGAAGTGGTTCGCCTTACACATGTTGTACAGGGCCTTCTCGATCTGTCGCGAGCAGAAAGTGGCCAGCTTGATATTGAGCACAAACCTTTGGACCTATCGGCACTTCTTGACGATGTGTGTGAGGACATGAGCATCCTTGCAGAACGCAAGAACATCACGATGGAATGTTCGCTGCAGCCAGGTCTGATCGTGATTGGCGACCGTGTGCGAATGCATCAGGCAGTTTTGAACGTGCTAGAAAATGCAGTGAAGTACACAATGGAAGGGGGCTCTGTAAGCGTGACGCTGTATGCCGAGTTCGATCAGGTGATACTCAAGGTAGCAGACACTGGGATTGGCATTCCTGCCGATAAACTTCCGTATGTGTTTGATCGATTCTATAGAGTGGATCAGGCACGATCACAGCAAGTGCAGGGTACCGGTCTTGGATTGTCGATCGTTCGTTGGATTGTTGAAACACATGGCGGAACGATCACGGCAGATAGTCAGCTAGGTGCCGGTTCAACCTTCACAATCCGTCTGCCAAGGGCAACTCCGTAAGTTTGTCCGTTCTCTTCCAACAACATCACGATATGTTCGAGCCGTTACCGGACGACTTTACCTACCCCCGACTCGAAGAAGACATTCTCGACCACTGGGAGCGCCACAACACCTTTGGCGCCACGGAGCAGGCCCGAAAGGGGGCACCCGTTTTCTCCTTTTTCGAAGGTCCCCCTACGGTGAATGGCAGGCCAGGTCTGCATCACCTGATGGCGCGCACCCTCAAAGATCTGTTCTGTCGATACAAAACCATGCGCGGTTTCTCCGTGCGGCGCCAGGCAGGGTGGGACACGCATGGCTTGCCTGTAGAGATTGCAGCGGAGAAGAGATTGGGTATTACGGACAAGGCGCAGATTGAAGAGATCGGCGTTGATGTATTCAATCGCGAGTGCCGTGCCATCGTTGACGAGAACATTGAAACCACGGAAGGCTGGCGAGCCCTTACACGTAGGATGGGCCATTGGTTGAATCTTGACGATGCCTACATCACATGCAGCAATGACTATGTGGAATCCGTGTGGTGGGCCCTCAAACAGTTTTTCGACAAGGGGCTTATCGTAAAGGGTTTCAAGGTTGTGCCGCAAAGTCCAACGCTGGGCACGCCGTTGAGTAGTCACGAGCTTTCACAGAACTACAAGGACGTTCGTGATCCCAATGTGTACCTCCGTCTGAAAATTCTTAGCTCACCAGTCGAGGGATTGGCAGGCTCATACATTCTTGTTTGGACAACAACACCTTGGACGCTGTTTGGCAACGTGGCGCTTGCTGTTGGTCCGGACATCGAATATGTTCATGTTCGGCATGTGCACAAGGTGAAAGGCAAGGACGACGAGGTGGCAAACTACGTTCTCGCAGCCTCCCGCCTGAGCGTCCTCGAAGGAGAAGTAGAGGAGCTAGCCAGGTTTCGGGGCACCGACATTGTGGGTAGCCGTTATGAACAGGTGTTCAACGATGTGACACTTGATGCCGAAAAACATCGCAATGTGCTTACAGTTCTTTCTGCCGACTTTGTAACAACCGATGATGGCTCCGGTGTTGTGCATATCGCACCAGCATTCGGTCAGGACGACTATGAGCTTTCACGTGTTCATGACTTGCCCATGCCACAACCCGTAACACCGACCGGACGGTTTACGGATGAGGTCAAGGCATTTGCCGGTCGGGTTGTAAAAACGTTCACGTATGCAGACCACACGGAAGAAGGAGCCGACAGGGATATCGTTCGCTTGCTCAAGGAACGTGGTAAGATTTATCGAGCTTCCTTCGACTATCTGCATAGTTATCCGCACTGCTGGCGCACAGACAACCCTGTGATCTACTATGCACGCGATTCATGGTTCATAACCTCGCCGGCGTATCGTGACCAACTGCTTGCCAATAATGCAACCATCAATTGGGTGCCACCTGAGATTGGTGCTGGGCGGTTTGCCAACTGGATCGAGGATGTAAAGGATTGGAGCTTATCACGCGACAGATACTGGGGCAGCCCCCTACCCATCTGGGTATCGGAAGACGGCACGGACTCTTTTGCTATAGGTTCTATTGCCGAACTCATGGAAGGTATGTGGGAAGATGATCAGGGGGCTTTGACTCCGCTCAAGGAAGCAGGAGTTGAAGTAGACCTTCACAGACCGTTTGTGGATCGAGTCGTGTTCCAGCGTGATGGCAAGACGTATCGGAGAACACGAGAGGTTGTTGACGTATGGTTCGATAGTGGTAGCATGCCCTTTGCGCAGTTCCACTATCCATTCGAAAACAAGGAAGCGTTCGAGCGTGAGTTTCCAGCCGACTTCATTGCCGAGGGCATCGATCAAACCCGAGGTTGGTTCTATACGCTGCACAACATCTCTACCGCATTGTTTGGTATCGCCGCGTACAAGAATGTGGTTGTTAATGACCTGGTGCTGGACAAGAATGGACAGAAAATGTCCAAGTCTCGTGGCAACACACTTGATCCGTTCGTTCTTTTCGACAAGTATGGTGCCGATGCCATTCGGTGGTATCTGATGTCGGCCTCGCCTGTATCGAAGCCCAAGCTGTTCAATGAGGACGACATTGCCAGGACTGTGATCGCTGACTTTTTCAGGTCGCTCACAAACACCTATGAGTTCTTTGCCATGTATGCCAACATCGATGGTTTCACTCTGCAAGAAGACGCCATCCCTGTTGCTGAGCGATCGGAGATTGACCGTTGGATACTCTCGCGGCTGCAAACCACACGTGCCGCAGTGAAAGAAGCCTTTGATGATTATGATGTGACTACTGCTTGCCGTTTGATTCAGGACTACACCATCGAAGAGGTGAGCAACTGGTATGTGCGTCGCAATCGTCGCAGGTTCTGGAAGGGTGAACTAGACGCCGACAAGAAGGCTGCGTATCATACACTGCATGAGGTACTCGTTGGTATCTGCGAACTCATGGCACCAGTTGCGCCGATGCTCAGTGAAACTTTGTTTCTTCGATTGCTTGACAACACTAACAACTTGAGTGTTCATTGTCGTATATTGCCACCGTTCGATGCAACAGTAGTTGATATGGAACTTGAGCATCGAATGAAGCAAGCACAAACGATCGTTTCGCTTGCACGTTCTTTGAGGGAGAAGGCACGGATTAAAACGCGTCAGCCATTGCGGCGCATCCTCCTGCCGATTGACGGACCTGCTCAGCGCAGGCAAGTGCAGTCACTGGAGGACGTGATTCTTGAAGAGATCAACGTAAAGGCGATTGAGTATGTTGGTGAAGACACCAACATTGTTCGTCGAAGCGCAAAACCAAACTTCAAAGTCATCGGTCGCAAGTATGGCGAACGAACGCAGCTCGTGGCGCAGGCAATCCGTACCATGACAAACGAGCACGTGAGGAAGTTGGAACAGTCTTCCGTGGTAGCATTGGCTCAGGGGAATGAGACGGTGCAGATAGACTTCGAAGACGTAGAGATCATTAGTGAGGACATCGAAGGTTGGCTCGTTGCTTCGGAAGGGGGCATTACGGTTGCGCTCGACACAGACGTTGATGCCAACCTGGAGCGCGAAGGTCTTGCGCGCGAGTTTGTCAGTCGAATTCAAAAAATCCGCAAGGAGTCGGGGTTCAGCGTCACCGACAGGATTTCGCTCGTTGTATGTTCAGACGACGAAACCTTCGAGGCGCTCCAGGCACTGCGGTCGTACATTGTAATGGAAACGCTGGCGATAACGCTCGAGCGGGGGGAACAACCCGAAGGGGTTGATCTCGAGATAAACGGGCGCTTCGTCAACGTGCGCGTTCAGCGCGTTTGAAGCTAGTGCGTCCATTGACGCACGCGTTTTCATTCACTAACTCTCCTGGAGGTGCATTTCTATGGCAGTTGCCAAGAAAGCCGCCAAGAAGCCAGCCGCCAAGAAGGCTGCTGCTAAGAAGCCAGCTGCCAAGAAGGCCGCTGCAAAGAAACCAGCTGCCAAGAAGGCTGCTGCTAAGAAGCCAGCCGCTAAGAAGGCTGCTGCTAAAAAGCCAGCCGCCAAGAAGGCTGCCGCGAAGAAGCCAGCTGCCAAGAAGGCTGCTGCAAAAAAAAAAGTGAGCTAAAGGTTCGCCTAAGCTCATCGAGCCCGAAGACTTCGCGGACTTCACAAGCGGCTCCTGCCATCAGCAAGCAGAAGTCGGCAGCGTCAAAAGATCGTTTGGAAGAGAAGAAAGTTCAGGAACAGACAGCAAGAAAGAAGGAAGTGGCGAAGAAGTCAGCACCGTCTACCGGGACCGCATCTAAGGCTGCTCCGGCGCAACCCGCCGGAGCAGCTCCTATTTCTACAACAGCCAAGGCAAAAGGCCCTGCACAACCAGTGGCTCCAAAGCCAGGGCTGCGCTATAGCGACAAGGACTTGGCGGTTTTTCGAGTCAACATCGAGCGTTCCAAAGAGGATGCACTCGAAGAGCTACGGATGCTGCGCGAGCGATTGGACGACCTGACCAACAGTGAGTCGGCCGATGAAAGCGCCATCTACTCGATGCACATGGCCGAGCAAGGTTCCGAAGCCATTGAAAAGGAAAAGACCTATGCGCAGATTCAGCGCATTCAGGACTATATCCGCAAGCTTGACGAAGCATTGCAGCGCATCGAGGAAAAGACGTATGGTATCTGCAGGATGTGCGGTATCCTGATCGCGAAGGAGCGGCTTCTCGCTGTGCCGATCACAACACTGTCTGCATCGTACAAGATCCATCAGAGATGCCCGGAGGATGGCGTGGACAGAATCGTGGCCAAACCTGCCGAAGCCCTTCGATAAACAGCTATGAAGGCATACCGGTTGCACGTGGTTGCTGGCATCCTCGTGCTGGTTGACCAGATCACCAAGCTGGCCGTGAAAGGGTTCAGCGTTTTCGGCATCACTCACGAGGGCATGTCCATCGGTCAAAGCATCCCGCTGATCGGTGACTTCGTACGCCTTACCTACGTGGAAAATGCTGGCAGCGCATTTGGGCTTGAATGGGGCTCAGCAAAGATCATCCTTACCCTCGCCACCGTGCTCATCTCGGCCGGATTGTTCTGGTACCTTGCTAGGCTACACGACGCACCAATGCTTACTCGCATCTCTGTGATGCTTCTTCTAGCTGGTGCCCTGGGTAACCTGATCGATCGAACGTTCTATGGTGTGGCATACGGACAGGCTGGTTTTCTGCTTGGTAGTGTTGTGGATTTCATTCAGGTTGATATTCCCGATGTAGATGTGTTCGGAGTGCAATGGACGCACTGGCCAGTGTTTAACGTAGCCGACTCATGCGTGTCCGTTGGAATAGTACTCTTGCTCCTTACCGGTGGAAAGACCAACACAACAGCCAAGAAGAATGAGCAGGCTGTCGATGTCGGCAACCTTCCGTTGCAGCAGACGGCATTTCTACATGTGCCTGCGGCTCACGTCATAGCCAATACCGGCGATACCGCGCCTAGCGACAACAGCTCTGAAATGCATTCGCCGGAACAACACCGAGGCACGTCGGTAGGTGCTCACGAAATGGAACCTTCCAGTGAACTGGGATCCGATTCGGATACCAGTGCGAGTACGACTGATAGTGATACCGGCGGATATACAGGTGCCGATAGTGATGCTGGCGGAGTCGGTGGTGGAACCGACTAACGATCGCAACTACCCCGATCGCATCGAACACGTGTACGAGTTCAGGGTTGCTCCAAGGCAAAAGGCTGAACGATTGGATTCGTTCATCACACGCAGCATCGAACACGCAACGCGTACACGCGTGCAGAAGGCTATCGAACGGGGAGCAGTAACGGTGAATGGTGCCCCTTCGAAATCCAACTACATGATTCGTCCATCTGACGTGATTACCGTGGTTGTGATGAAGCCACCGCCCATGCAGCTTGTTCCGGAGAACATACCTCTTGATGTGCTGTATGAGGACGAGCATCTCATCGTTGTAAACAAACCTGCTGGCATGCCTGTTCATCCAGGTATCGGAAACCGATATGGCACCCTTGTAAATGCCGTGTTATGGCATGCTGGAAATCGTGAGCCGATCGACGTGTTGGGTAGGCGCGAGTCGCTTGCGGACATGGAATCGGACGACCGTGAAGAGACTTCTGATGACGAATCCGACGAAGACGAGCTCATGCAATCCAGTGCATTGCGGCCTGGTATTGTGCACAGACTAGACAAGGACACCAGCGGTGTGATGGTAGTAGGGAAGGACTATCAAACGACACTTGGTCTATCCGAGCAGTTTGCTGCTCGCACCGTGTCGCGAGAATATGTAGCTCTTGCCTGGGGAGTAATACGTGATGATCAACGATTGGTCGAAACACAGTATGGTAGGAACACGCGAGCTCGAAAGTTGCATGCCGTACTGGCTCATGGAGGCAAGTATGCGGCCACGGAAGTGAACGTCGTAGAGCGATATGACTGTGCTACTCTTATCACGTGCAGACTGCGTACGGGGAGAACACATCAGATTCGCGTGCATCTGCAGTTCATCAAGCATCCTTTAGTTGGTGATACCGACTACGGCGGTCGTGAGGCTGCACTTCATGGCGTTTTCCACTTGTTCCGCCGCCAGGCTCAACAAGCACTTTCTCACATTAGTCGGCAAGCTCTTCATGCCCGACTTCTCGGCTTCACCCATCCCAAAACTGGTGAACGCCTTGAGTTTACTTGCGCCGTCCCTTCCGACCTTTTGTCGGCTGTGCTTGCGGTTCGGCCAGCGGACGCAGGTCCACTGCCCCCATGCCTCTGCTGATGGCTGCCGCACGCCTGCGAACGTACGGTGATGGAGCGGCAGCATTGAACTTCCGAGGGTTGGGAAGAACGGCAATCAGCCGTGCAGCCTGGTCACGATTTAACTCGAACGCTGACCGTCCGAAGTACCGTTGGGATGCAGCTTCGATACCATAGATCCCATCACCCCATTCAACAACATTCAGGTACATCTCTAGGACGCGGCGTTTGCCCCACGTTATCTCCGTGGTGTAGGCAAGTCCCACTTCGAGTGCCTTGCGAACCATCGTTCGGCTGGGTACAAGAAATACGCTTCGAGCTGTTTGCATGGTAATCGTACTTGCCCCAAGTGGTGGTTTGCCCTTGCGCACACGCGAGGGATTCACCCGCTTTGCATGTTCCACTGCTCGCCAGTCAACGCCGCTATGCGTCCAGAAGGCAGCATCCTCACTTGCAATAACACCACGCATCACCCACGGAGAAATCTTTTCGAGAGGCACCCACCGATAGTCGAGTCCACCATGATACTTGCCGAAGGGGGCTTCGGCAAGCCTCCAAACCATGAGGGGGGTAAATGTGGGTGGGATCCATCGAAGAGCTAGAAGACTCAGACAGAACAGACCAACGAACATGACGGTGCCGCGCCAAAACCAGGACCAGAGAGTTTTCAACATGATTGTGTCAATGGTTAACGAACGTTAGGTTTGCACTCGTTAAGCTTAATAAACGTAATGGGAACGCCTGTGAAGCCTCTTGACAAGGCAATTTGCGCAGTGCTTCAGGAGAATGCACGACTAAGTCTGAGCGACGTGGCCGAGCGTATCGGATCATCGGTTCCTACGGTGAGTGAGCACGTCAAACGTATGGAAGCTGAGGGCGTATTGCTAGGATACCATGCGGTTGTCAACCCGCAGAAGGCTGGGCTGGATGTTACTGCATTCATCTTCGTTGACATAGACTCGAGCACACATTACGACAACTTTCGCAGGCAGTGCAGGCAGCGCAAAGATGTAATGGAAGTACATGCCATCACGGGAACGGCATCCCATCTCGTAAAGGTACGTGTTGCCAATACGGCAGCCCTCGAAGAGCTGTTGAGCTCGATGCAACGGTGGAAGGGCGTTACCCGCACTTTGACGAATGTGGTACTGAGCACGCACAAGGAAACTTTGTCAATCGATCTTGGAGAACAGTAATGACCCAGCAGGATAATGCAGCCTTGATTTCGGCTGCAGAGGTAGTGAACACCGTGTATGCATCGGATGTACTCACGATGGACCAGCTACGGCAGCGATTGAGCAAACCTGTGTGGTCATCGCTAAAAAGCACCATGGAGCGTGGCACTGCCATTGACAGCTCGATAGCTGATACAGTTGCTCTTGCCATGAAGACGTGGGCGGTGGAAAGAGGAGCAACTCACTTTACCCATTGGTTTCAGCCCCTAACGGGGCTCACGGCGGAAAAGCACGAGTCCTTTGTAGTTCCCACCAGCGACGGTACTGCAATATCCCAGTTCAGTGGCAAGGAGCTGATACAGGGTGAACCGGATGCATCCAGCTTTCCCAGCGGTGGATTGCGTGCAACATTCGAGGCACGCGGATATACGGCATGGGATCCAACGTCTCCGGCCTTCATCCTGCGGCACACGAACGGTGCCACACTGTGCATACCCACTGCCTTTGCGAGTTGGACGGGAGATGCACTGGACCATAAGACTCCTCTGCTGCGGAGTGCAGAAGCCTTGAATACCGCATGTCTCAAGGCCTTGACGTTGTTCGGCTACACGAACATCCAGAAGGTTGGTAGCACTGTTGGCGCTGAACAAGAGTACTTTCTGATTGACGAGGACATGGCTAACCAGCGACCAGACCTCTTGATGACGGGGCGCACGCTCTTCGGTGCAAAGCCACCTCGTGGACAGGAACTGGAGGATCACTATTTCGGCTCAATTCCCGAAAGAGTGCTCACCTTCATGTCGGACGTTGAGCACCAACTCTTTGCTCTGGGTGTTCCTGTTCGAACACGTCATAACGAAGTGGCTCCACGTCAGTACGAATTCGCACCCATCTTCGAACATGCCAACATTGCTGCCGACCATCAGCAACTTGTGATGCAGGTACTCAGGAACACTGCACGCAAACATGGCCTGGTGTGTTTGCTGCACGAAAAACCGTTTGCAGGCATCAACGGTAGCGGCAAACATGTGAACTGGAGTTTGACGACCAACACCGGCATGAACTTGCTGGAGCCTGGCGATACTCCACACGAGAACATGGTGTTCCTGTTCTTCTGCGCAGCCGTTATTCGTGCGGTTGACAAACATGCAGACCTGTTACGGATCTGTGTTTCCAGTGCAAGCAACGATCATCGCCTTGGCGCCAACGAAGCACCACCCGCAATCATGAGCATCTTTCTTGGTGAAGAACTTACTGATGTGTTCGAGCGCATTGTAAGTGGCAGGGAAGGGGCTCGGAAAAGCGCTGGATTGCTTGGCCTGGGTACTCCCGTGCTACCGCCGATTCCACTTCATAGTGGCGACCGCAACCGTACTTCGCCATTTGCATTCACAGGCAACAAGTTCGAGTTCCGTGCTGTTGGTTCATCGCAAACCGTGAGTTTTCCGATAACGGTTCTCAACACGATTGTTGCCGAAAGTGTTACTGACCTTACGCGAACTATTGAAGCACTGATGAAGAAACGTCAGGGATTTGAGCATGCACTACGTGATACTCTCAGATCCGTTTATCAAGAACATGGCCGTGTGGTCTTCAACGGCGATGGTTACAGTGAAGCCTGGCATGAAGAGGCAGAGAGACGAGGGCTTGCCAATCTTCGAACGTCCGTAGAGGCTGTGGAACAGCTCACCTCAGCCAAGAATACCAAGGTGTTCACATCCTTCAACGTGCTGAGCAAACGAGAACTCGAAGCGCGGCAGGAGGTCATGTTCGATCAATACTTTAAGACCATCAACATCGAAGCTGAAACAACAGAGTGGATGGCTCAAACGATGATCCTACCGGCAGTGTTTGCCTACCTAGCACAGGTGCAAGTAGCCTCGTCAAACACCTATGCAGCCAGTTACACATTCAACCGGCTGGTTACGCACCTGGACGAGTTGGGTAAGGCATTAGAGGTACTGCATGCACAGAATGAAGAACTTGGTGGCGACGATGTGCATGCAAAGTGCCGACACATGGAGCGGAACGTTATTCCAGCGATGGCAGCTGTTCGAAAGGCTGCCGACCAGCTTGAGCGTTTGTGCGACCACGACTTATGGCCAATGCCGGTGTATCGGGAAATGCTTCTAGGCAGCTAGACATAAACGCTGGTGCTCTACCTGGAGATGCGTAGGTGTGAAAACATTAAAACCTAGCATACGAGGAAGGCCGCAGCTATACAGGCTATTGGCCATCACCAGCGAGTTTAGGGCTGAGCGATCGTCACTCTAGAATAGATCACCGTACCAACGTTATCCAGCAAACGAATAACTATCGGCTGCTGGGGAATGCGGAGTTGTCCCACAGCCTCACTCATCGTGTTGCTCGTCACCGAAGTGTGATAGCTGGTATGGAGGAGTTCTCCTTGCAGTGAGTGAATGGTGAGCGTGGCACTCAGTCCATTAAAATTCACAAGCCTTCCGGGAAGATAGCAGCCAGTTGTCGCCAGGGAACCAGCATCGTAGTCAAAGATCACGAGCGGGCCATTTTCTATAGAAGCGTTTCCAGGATTCACTGGCGCAGTGAATGGCTGCCTGAGCATTGCTTGGCCAACAAGGTTAACCGTCCACACATGATGATACGTTAGCACATCGTTGCCGACGCGTACTGTAAGGATGCGATCGGCATCGGAAACATCGTTAGCATCTAAACGGGCGTTTTCTACATGATGTAAGTGAAAGGCATTAACAGGGAAACGAACCGAGAACACTAATGATGCCTCGGTTGGACCAGAGGGTACGTTTAATGTGATCGTCACCGGTAAACGAATCGTCTCGCCAACCAATACTGTGGTATCAGGTATCCTAAACGAAATCGAACCTTGGGGTGGATCTCCCGTTGCGATGCCGGTCACGGTTGATGTGATTGTATCCAGGCAATCAGCAGACATCAATTCCCACTGCAATACAACGGAGAATGGACCTGGAGTGGGCGGCGTATATCGTATGGTGAAGGTCTGGGAGCTACCGGCAGGGACAAGTCGAGGAAGTGCAGGTGATATCGCATTTGCTGGCAAACCAACAACGTTCGTTACGCTTACGTTGTTAACCCCAGTGTTGCGTACAATCACCGACGACTGGAACTGATAACCTGTTGGAACCACACCAACATTCACATCATCAGCAGTGGCGGCGATGGGCGGGGAAAGAGACAGTACCACGAAGGCAGTATCGGCACAGTTGTCTATCGTTCTACCTACAACCTGATACGTACCTGCCTGATTCACTCGAAGGGTATGTCCCCGATGGCCTGTGTTCCAGTCCCACAACACAACATTATTGTCTTTCGACTGTGCAACCAGGTCTACCCAAGCCCCCTCGCAAATCGAACTTGGAGCCACGATGTTTACCTCGGGCAACGGGAACTCGCGTACCAAGAGTGAATCGCTTGTTCCGGAGCAGCCGCTACTATCGGTGACGCTTAGCCAGTAATAACCGCCGCGAGTAACCCTGATCGTTGGAGTGGTTTCGCCTGTGCTCCACTGGTAACTGGCATAACCTGGTGCGGCTTGGAGAAGTATGGATTGGCCAGTACAGAAGCTGCTCAGGGTGTAGAGGATTTCGGGCTTAAGTTTGGTGCTCACGCGCACAACAATCAGGGTGTCTTTTACGCACGTGCCACCATCCGGACGTGTGCGAACGGCACGCAGTCGCAGAGTTCCGGAACGTGTCCATGTTATCTGAGCTGCTGCCGTGCCTTGCCCTGCAACAACGGAGCCTCCGTCAACAAGCCATTGATAAGAAGTGCTGACTTCTGCCTGGTTAGAGTACGTTGCGGAGCTTCCAGGGCATAGTGCATTTGGTCCGCGTACGTTGACGATTGGTTTTGGAACGACGACCACCAGGACTTCATCCGACTGGCCGGTGCATCCATTGGAATCGGTAACGGCTAGCGAGTACCGACCCGCCTGGGTTACTTGAATGGAGCTTGTGGTTTCGCCCGTATTCCAGCGGTATGAGGCAAAGTATCCAGGTGCTTTCAGATTTGCTTCGTCACCTTCGCAGAGGTATTCAATCGGGTTTCCTATGTGCGGTCGAGGTCTTGCAGTTGCCGTCACGTCGACCCAGCCTGAGTCGACTTGCCCGTTCGGCAAGGTAACCTTGCAAGAATACCGTCCGCCCTGCCACACAGTGATGCTTTGAGTTGTGGCACTGGTATTCCACGTATAGTTGAGCATACCAGGGGGGGCACTCAGGGTTATGGTGGAACCTTCGCACACCACGGATGGCCCGGTTATGGTTACCACGGCCAGCGCACTCGTGTAGGTGCAACACAGCAGGATAGCAAGGGCAAGGTATCGCACGGGTGCAAGGTAGCAATAATCAGGCCGGGAGATATCCACAGGAACGGGATGGTGGGGAAGGGTGCCGGGGATAAGGGTGCCGGGGATAAAGGTGCCGGGGATAAGGGTGCCGCGGAATGGTACCGGGACAATAGCACTCCCGGTACCGGTACCGGGAGTGCTATTGTCCCGGTACATCTCCGACTCCTATTTCTTCCCCTTCCGTGCCGCCTTCTTCCTCGCCGGCTTCTCCACCTCAGTCTTCTCTTCGCTCACACCATCCGACGCCATCGCCAAACACTGCTTCAATGTGAGCGATGCGGCATCAACATCCTTGGGTATTCGGATGTTCTTCTTCCCAACCTTCAGGAAAGGACCCCAGCGTCCTTTCAGAATCTGAACCTCTGGGTTCTCGGGAAATTCCTTGATGGTTCGCTCGGCAACAGCCCTGCGTCGGGCTTCGATAAGCTCGATAGCCCGAGGCTCGTCAATCAGGAGTGGGTCTTCGCCCTTGGGTATCGATGCAAAGGTGCCGTCGTGATCAATGTACGGTCCAAAACGACCTACACGAACAACAATCGGTTTGCCCTGATAATCGGCAAGCACACGTGGAAACTTGAATAGCTCGAGTGCCTCTTCAAGAGTGATGGTCTCCATGCTCAAGTTACCAGGAAGACCCTTCTGCTTCTTGTCCGGATCATCCGCATCGCCAATCTGCGCAATGGGTCCATACCGAGCAAGCCGAACGCTCACTGGTTTGCCCGTCTTGGGATCCGTACCCAATTGGCGTTCGCCACTCTGCCGTTCAGCAGTTTCGGCTGTTCTGTCCAAGTCTTCCTTGAACGGTCCATAAAAGTCGGCAATCATGGACTTCCACTGCAAGTGCCCCTCAGCAATCTCATCGAACTGCTTTTCCACGGTTGCCGTGAAGTTGTAGTCCATGATCTCGTCGAAGTGCTTCAGCAAAAAGTCTGTAACGATGCCGCCGATGTCCGTGGGAAAGAGCTTACCGCGCTCTGCTCCCGTTACTTCCACGTTCACGGTGCGGGTGATGGTTGCATTGCCAGAAGCCCCCTGCATGCTGAGCTCCCGAACCTCACGCTCGCGACCATCACGGTCCTCCTTTACCACATAATTCCGTGCCTGAATAGTGCTGATCGTTGGTGCGTAAGTAGATGGACGTCCAATGCCCAGTTCTTCAAGCTTCTTGACCAACGACGCTTCGGTGTAGCGTGCTGGCGGACGTGCAAATCGCTCCTGCGCGCGGATGCGCTCCACTTGGAGACTTTGTCCTACGGAGAGTGGTGGCAACATCTTTGCGTCATCAGTCTCGCCTTCGTCGTCGGTACCTTCCATGTACACCTTGAGAAAACCATCAAAGACAAGCACTTCGCCGGTGGCAACCAGCTTGTCCGGCACTGTGCTGATTCCAATGGTCGCGATGGTTTTTTCAAGCCGTGCATCTGCCATTTGCGACGCTATCGTGCGCTTACGAATCAGGTCGTAGAGTTTCTTGTGCGCCTCGGTGTCACCAGCTGTGATTGCAGCCAAGTCCGTTGGTCTGATAGCTTCGTGTGCTTCCTGCGCACTTGCAACCTTGGTGGTGTATTGGCGCGGGTTACTGTATTCTGCACCATACTCCGATGAAATGCGAGCGGCCGCAGCCTCGATTGCAAGTTCGGAGAGGTTCACACTGTCCGTACGCATGTAGGTGATATGGCCAGCCTCGTACAGATCTTGCGCCAGCTTCATCGTTCGAGCCAGAGAATACCCAAGCTTGCGCGATGCCTCCTGCTGCAATGTTGAAGTGGTGAAGGGGGCTGATGGCGACTTGCGACTAGGTTTCGTTTCGAGATTGTCAACACTGAAGGTTGCACCCCGACAGGCCTCCAGAAATGCTCTGGCCTCTTCCTCTGTGTCAAACCGCTGTGGAAGTTCGGCGGTAAATGTTTTTCCGCCTGTTACGAACTCTGCGAGAACACGGAACTGCGATGTGACCGAAAAGTTCTGAATCTCCCGCTCGCGTTCAACAACAAGCCGGACAGCTACACTCTGCACTCGGCCTGCGGAGAGGTTACGTTGCACCTTTCGCCATAACACAGGCGACAGGCCGTACCCAACAAGGCGATCCAGAACTCGCCGTGCCTGCTGAGCATCAACAAGGGCTGTGTCTACCGTCCGTGGATTCTTTATGGCAGCGAGGATGGCTGGTTTGGTGATTTCATGGAAGACGATGCGCTTCACCTTGCCGGGATCCAGTTCCAGTGCCTCCATCAGGTGCCAGGCAATGGCTTCACCTTCTCGGTCTTCGTCGGTAGCAAGCCATACTACGTCGGCTTTCTTGGCCTGCTTCTTGAGCTCGTTTACCACCTTCTTCTTGTCTTCGGTGATCTCGTACACCGGCTCAAAGTTGTTGGCAATGTCGATTGCCTTGTCGTTGCCAGGCAAGTCGCGGATGTGACCAAATGACGAAGCAACAACAAAATCGGAACCCAGATATTTCTGGATGGTCTTCGCCTTGCTTGGCGATTCAACGATGACGAGGTTCATGCAGTATTGTGCTCGCAGGTTGCCGGGTCGTGACAAACGGCAAAGATTTGTAGTGAATGAGAAACCGGACGGAATCCCAATTCATCGGCCACGGCGTCACGAATGGCATCAATGGATTCATTGCGGAACTCCACTACACGCCCACACTCGGTGCATATGAGGTGATCGTGATTAGGCATGCGACTCGACAACTCGAAATGCGCACTCTCACCCTGAAAGCGATGCTTCATCAGGATGCCACATTGAGTAAGGAGATCCAGCGTGGAATAAATGGTGGCACGCGATACGCGTTCACCGTTGGTGTTCATGACCATGTACAGCTCGTCGGCCGAGAAATGTCGGTCCAGTTCGGCAATCCTGTCTAGCACGCGAGACCGCTCTTGCGTAGCCCGGTATTTCTTGCGCCGTAGGTATTCCGAAAACTGGGCCTTGAGCGCATCAAGGTCAACGTTTTTAGGCATAGGCGGCAAATATAGACTTCGTAGTTTTGTGGCTCATTTTCACCACAAGCCCCTTTTCCGCATGCGCAAATGGCGCGTCGAGGATTCCTCGGAGCTCTACAACGTCCCAGGCTGGGGCATTAACTACTTCAGCGTCAACGATGCTGGCCACGTGGTCGTAAGCCCGCGAAAGGGCAAGGGACCGAGCATTGATCTCAAGCACGTGGTAGACGAAGTGGTGGCCCGTGACGTATCCATGCCCGTTTTACTCAGGTTTCCGGACATCCTGGACGATAGGATTGAGAAGATTGCAGGATGTTTCGACAAGGCAGGTGCGGAGTACGGCTATGCGGGCACCTACTTCTCGGTCTATCCCATCAAGGTGAATCAGCAACGTCCGGTAGTCGAAGAACTCGTGCGCCATGGCAAGCGAGTGAACATCGGCTTAGAAGCTGGCTCGAAACCAGAGTTGCATGCCGTGCTTGCAATTATGGACAATCCGCATGCTCTGATCATCTGCAACGGATACAAGGACGAAGACTTCATAGAGCTGGCATTGCTAGCCCAAAAGATGGGCAAGCGAGTGTACATCGTTGTGGAGAAGCTCAATGAGTTGCGCTTGATCAATACAATCAGTCAGCGACTTGGTGTGCGCCCTAACGTTGGCATCCGTATCAAGCTGGCTGCAGCCGGCAGCGGCAAGTGGGAGGAGAGTGGTGGCGACCACAGCAAGTTTGGCCTGAATGCTGCAGAGCTGCTCGAAGCCGTTGATTATGCTCGTGAAGAGGGGTTGCTAGACTGCCTTCGCCTCATCCATTTCCACCTAGGTTCGCAGATCACGAATATCCGGCGCATCAAAAGTGGTTTGCGCGAAGTAGCCGAATACTACGTGCAACTCAAAAACATGGGCTGCGCAGTAGAGTTCGTGGATATTGGAGGGGGCTTGGGCGTGGACTATGATGGTTCTCGCAGTAGCTTCTCCTCCAGCATCAACTATTCCATTCAAGAGTATGCGAACGACGCCGTATCAACGATCGTTGATGCAGCCAATCGCAATGCCTTGCCACATCCGAATCTGATAACTGAAAGTGGACGGGCACTGACTGCCCATCACAGCGTATTGGTGTTCAACGTACTGGAAACGGCAAGCGTACCGATTTGGTCGGAACACGACGTTGTTTCAGATTCCGATCATGCACTCGTGCGCGAGATGCATGAGCTGTTTACGGGCATCGACGCACGGAACATGTTCGAAACATGGCATGATGTGCAGCAGGTGAGAGAAGAAGCCCTCGACCGATTTTCGCTTGGCCTGGTTGACCTGGTATCGCGAGCAAAGGTGGAGAAGCTCTACTGGTCAGCTGCACGAGCTGTGAACGACATGGCGTCCGACCTAAAAAACACGCCAGAAGAGATTAAGTCGCTGCAACGGCTGTTGGCAGACAAGTACTTCTGCAACTTCAGTCTCTTTCAATCTCTTCCAGATAGCTGGGCTATCGATCAGCTATTCCCAATCATGCCAATACATCGGCTTGACGAGAAACCAACGCGTTTGGCAACACTGCAGGACATTACCTGCGATAGCGATGGCAAGGTAGATCGCTTTATCGGCAATCGCGACTTCCGGCATAGTCTGCCACTACATCCGTTCACCGGCGATCCGTATTATATCGCCGTGTTTCTCGTAGGTGCCTATCAGGAGATCCTCGGAGACTTACACAATCTTTTCGGCGATACCAATGCTGTTCACATCAGCGTGAAGAACGATGGATACGAAATCGAAACGGTGATTGACGGTGAAACCGTTGCCGATGTACTGGACTATGTACAATTCGATTCAAAGAAACTCGTGCGGACGATGGAAACGTGGGTGAACTCAAGCGTGCAAGAAGGTAGAATCAGCAGTCAGGAAGGTCGCGAGTTTCTCAATATCTATCGCTCAGGTCTGTACGGATATACCTACCTGGAAGAATGACACGTCTGATTCTTGCCCTATTCGTCCTGTTGTGTACCGTACACATCCGGGCAAGTGATACACTCGAAATCGTTTTTCGAGAGGACTTTTCGGCACCATCGATAAAGTGGGCTACCGGCGACTGGCAGCACGGGTCTGCGCAAATCGCTAATGGATCGTACCAGATTAAGCGAAAACATGCGATGGGATGGTGGTATCTCGGAACACCACCCGTGTACCTTGATCCACGTGCGGATTTCGACGTTGAAGCTCGTCTTCGATGGAAGGGCGGCGTTCAGGATAGAGTGTTTGGCCTTGTGTACCTTACCGAAAATGTAGACAATGCCAACGTACTCGGCATTACAGGTAACGGACAGCTAGCTGCCTTTCGTTATCAGCAGGGTATGTACCAGGAAGTACAACCCATGACTCCCGTGAGCAGCCTGAACAAAGGTGAGCAATGGAACACAGTAACGCTGCGCAAACGTGGTACTGCCGTGGCGGTAGCTGTAAACGGTGAAACCATCACCTACCTTGAGGAACCTGTTCTTTTTGGCCGGACCATCGGTCTAGCCATTGCAGGTGCACTCATAATGGAAGTAGACTATGTAGAAGTGCGGCAGAACCAGGGCCCCATACGTGTTGCTCCGGATCATCCCGTTAATGTGGTGCGAGAAAATCTTGGTCCAAAGGTCAACACCAGCACGGGCGACTTGTCGCCTGTGATCACGGCAGATGGCAAGCAACTCTTCATCGGACGGTATCCCTACGAAGGCAACATTGGCTTTGCGGAAACCGAAGACATTTATGTGAGCGACCTTCAGTCCGATGGCACGTGGGGTATGATGCGGAATGTTGGACGTCCACTGAACAATGAGGGCAGCAACTTCCTTATCTCGATAACACCCGACCTGAATACCGTGCTGTTGGGGAATACCTACCGGCCTGATGGAGGACCAGCAGGAGGTGGTGTAAGCATCTCACACCGAACCGACCGTGGATGGACCATACCCACAGAGGTGCGCATTGACAGGTACTACAACCGAGCAAAATATTCGGAGTTTTGCCTGGATCCGAGTGGTATGCATCTCGTTATGGCAATTCAGCGAGACGATGCATTTGGTGAGAAAGACATCTATGTAAGCACCAAAAAACCGGATGGCTCCTTTTCAGAACCTCAGCACATTCGGGGCCTAAGTACCTGGGGCAACGAGATGAGCCCGTTCGTTGCCGCTGATGGTACAACCATCTACTTTGCTACCGACGGCAGGCGAGGGTATGGCGGAATGGACATCTGGATGGCCCGACGACTGGACGACACGTGGCTGAATTGGTCGGAACCGGAAAACCTTGGTCCGTCAATTAACACCGACAAATGGGATGCATACTTCACTGTTCCTGCAGTAGGCGACTATGCCTACTTAAGCGCATCGAACAATGCTGAGGGGAGTGCGGATATCTATCGCGTGAAGCTAACCGAAGGAGTAAAGCCGCGACCGGTGATCCTTGTAAAGGGCCGCGTACTCAATGCAACAACGCGCCAGCCCATTGCCGCCGATGTGAGTTATGAAAGCCTAACCAAACGAATTAATGTAGGCGAAGCACGGTCAGTGCTACCAGAAGGCAATTACCGTATCGCCTTGCCAAGTGGTGATCTGTACGGTTTCCGTGCTCAGGTTGAAGGATACTACCCCGTAAGTGACCAGCTTGATACGCGCCAGTTGAATGAGTACACGGAGTTGGAACGTGACCTCCTGATGGTGCCACTGCGGGCCAATGAGATGGTGAAACTTGCCAACGTGTTCTTTGATTTTGGCCAGAGCACATTACGGCCTGAGTCATTTTCAGAACTCGACCGCCTTGCCGAGTTCCTCAAGGCTAAGTCGACCATCTTCATCGAATTGCACGGACACACCGATAATGTGGGATCGGACCAAGCCAACAAGCAGCTGAGCAAGGATCGGGTGGAAGCTGTGCGTTCCTACCTTGTGAATACGGGCATTGAATCCACTCGGATGAAAACGATTGGCTACGGGGAAAGCAAGCCAGTGGCCAGCAATGAAACCGAAGAGGGACGGCAGCAGAACAGAAGGGTGGAGTTTAAGATCGTGAAGATGTGATGCGCACGGCCGTCTTGCTACTAACCCTACTGTGCACATGCTGCTTCATGCAGGCATGGGAGCGAGACGGACTGAGCTCAAACCCACAACACAGGAAGAGCCGCTGGTACACTAGCATCAACAGTGAATGGCCAAACATTGATTCAGTAATGCTGTGGATGCGTCAAGACACGAGCATCTGCAACGGCGTGCGCAGTCTTGAACGCTATGATGCCGAACGATGGGTTCGCGATCACCTTGCCAATGCAAACGCTGATGGTTCGCTGCAGCCCCCCCCCTTGCCATCATTGTTTCGTGCAACAAATCAGATTCGTCGTACCGATCTTGTTCAGAGCGGGCCACAGTGGCGCAATGTAGGCCCCTTTACATGGGACAGAGAGGCGGCAAAGGCAACCGCATCAGAAGGTATCGGCGTGATCCGCAGCATTGCCGTTAACCCGCAATCACCGGATACTCTGCTCGTAGGTACCATCAGTGCAGGAGCGTGGTGGACAGGAGATGGCGGAGACCATTGGCAGGCCGTAACTGATCATCTGATGGGTCAGCAGGCGGACGACGTTGCCTTCGCCCCTTCCAATCCATCGATTGCCTATGCGGCACTGGATGTTGGTTTGGCACGATCTACGGATGGTGGGCGAACGTTTGTGATGACGTCATGGGATAGTCGGTCCACATATCCAGCAACAACACCTGTAGATCACATTTCAGTAAGTGCGCAAGATCCGGATCACCTCATCATTGCTACCAATGGTCAACTCATGTCTTCATCCGATGGTGGTCAAAACTGGCAGAGCATACCAGAAAGTGAAGGCAGGTACTGGAGTGTGCGCCATCACCCAACCAACCCTGCTGTTGTATACGCTGTGAGCTACTCCGGGAACATCAGCACGTTTCGAGTCTTTACGCCGCAAGGCCTACGATATGCCACTGGCCTTCCAAACGTTACCGGCAACGGCATTACTCCACGTGCGCTCATTGCAACATCTATTGCTGCGCCCTCATGCGTGTGGCTTCTGTACGGAGGTAAGGTTGATACCATCGGCGGTGTATGGGGCTTGTACCGAAGTTGTGACAGCGGACGAACGTTTACCTCTGTGTGCTGTGGCATTAAGGATGGCCCCGAGCTGCCAACCGAATTGCAGCCCAATCTCTTCGACTATGATCCAGGCGGTCAGGGTCTTGGGCAGATAACCTGGGACATGGCATTTACCGTTTCCAACACCGATACGAATCACCTGGTTGCTGCTGGAATCTTTCCGTATGTAAGTCGGGATGGTGGTCGTTCATGGGCAGGCATGAAGGGCATTCACTATGATGTTCAGGATGCTGTGATCATGAATGGCACAACCTGGATTGCAACAGATGGCGGACTGGTGAAAACACAGGACGATGGCGTTACGATGACGGATCGGAGTGATGGAATTTGTGCTGTGGAGGTATGGGGCTTTGGCCAGTCGCACGGCACGGAGGTTATGGCCATTGGAGCATATCACTTGCCTGTGTTTCTGCGTGATGACGACCTCTACGATCATCGGGGGTATCCTGGTGGATGGGCGCCATGGTCAGGTGCCGACGCGATGATGGCCGACGTTCATCCCGACGATGACTCGTGGGTGTATGCCAAGCCATGGTCTAGTGTGCGTGGTCAACGGTCGAAGAGCCGCACAATCCTACCAACCTCTCGAGAATTGGGCATCGACCTAGGATATCTTCCCTTTAGCAACGTGGCTTTTCATCCACAACAGATGTTCACCATCCTTGCTGCAGATCATTCTATTCCCGCTGTCGTTCGCACGGAAGACAACGCAGAAAACTGGACGGTGCTGAAAACGTTTTCATCGTCCATCACTCATGTTCGGTATGCACCATCGAATCCTACGGTGATGGCCGTTCTTGCAGATGCGCGGCTGTGGCGATCGGACAATGATGGACGTGATTGGGCCGACATTACACCCTCACCTGCTATAACATCAAACAGGCGTATCATTGATGTGGCTTTTGCTCCGGAGGATGAGTCAACACTATGGATTGCCTTTAGTGGATCACAGCAGGATGTAAAAGTGTTGCGAACAACGGATGCTGGAAGGTCTTGGATCGACTGTAGCAATGGATTGCTGCATGAAGCAACCTACTGTCTGGTGCATCAACGTGGGTCGAGCAACGGGGTGTTTGCTGGTACGGCACGAGGAGTATATCAGTGGTCGGAAGGTGATCGACGCTGGTATCCCTATGGAACAGGGCTGCCCACATGCCATGTGCGTTTCTTGCATGTAGACGACATTAATGGAATGTTGCGAGCCGGCACGTCTCGCGGGATTTGGGAGGTTGTAGCACCAGTGCCAGAACGTCTAGTAGCTTCTGCATCAGTTTCAACAGATACACTCCGGTGTTACAACTCCGAAGTCGAGTTTTCCGATCGGAGCAATGTGCTGGAAACTGTGCGAAGCTGGCGGGTATGGTCATTTCCCGGCGGTGAACCAAACACCAGTACCCTGCCTAAGCCACGGGTGCGAT
This sequence comes from uncultured Hyphomicrobiales bacterium, assembly GCA_964620125.1. Taxonomy (GTDB): domain Bacteria; phylum Bacteroidota; class Ignavibacteria; order Kapaibacteriales; family Kapaibacteriaceae; genus OLB6. The sequence goes on along the minus strand of CAZUGQ010000021.1, from coordinate 13,969 downwards.
ACCCGGCACCTGGGGTGTACACTGCGTCGCTTGCCGTTGGCAACGGTACGAGTTCAGACACCGTTTGGTTGAAGGACGTAGTCACTGTTCTTCCTAGCGAATGTGATCTGGTTGACCCATTGCCTGGAGGTTGTGCAACCCTCAACGATCCCGATGACTTTATTTCGCTCGGCGTTCACGAGGCATACACGGACTCATTTACATTCTCAGCATGGGTTCTACCCAATGGTATTCAGCCTCTGTTCAGCGCGATTCTTTGTACTGACGCCTTGAATGCCTATCAGGGTGAAATCGGCATGCAGATCGTTGCTGACAGCAATGAGGTAGGGTACCTTTGGAAGGATGGTCACTGGTGGTGGAAGAGTGGACTGCGACTAAAGCCTGATACATGGAATCATGTAGGGTTGATCGTCGATGGCAACAATGGTATAACCGTTATGGTCAACGGCCAAGCATCCAGATACGCACACCCTGCTGCACCACAAGATCTCTCGCAGCTACGTTTCGTTCTTGGTACATATCACTACTGGTCTACTCGCAACCTTAATGCGCAGATTGATGAAGTGAGGCTATTCAGTAAGGCACTTACTGTAGATGAACTCCGCCGCTCAATGCACCACCCAATCTCTGCTGATGATGCTCGCCTCCTGGCTTGGTATCAGTTTAATGAGAGTGGGGGTACTGCGTTCTTTGACGTTGCTCGAGGTCATCATGCGACTCCTGCTTCTGGTTCCCGCAGAACCTCTTCCACTATTCCATACGGGAGTGGTGTAACAGTAACGATCCGCCCCCCAACGGGCGGGCAGGCTGATATCGCTCTTGTATCGGCAAATGCCTACGTAACGAATGCAAACGCCAACGATACTCTGATACTTACCAAAATTGCATCAGCTCCTCCAGGCCTTGTTATCGCTGGTCAGCAGGCACTCAGCAGTTACTACATAGCTCAAACGTCGATTACTCAGCCGCACAAACTGATTGAGCTCTCCGTTGATCTTCGTGGGTTGATCGGTTGGCATGATGCCAGAACGCGGACGTTCCATTTGTGGAAGCGAGATGCGTACGACATGAATTCTTCGTGGCAACCTGTAGTGTGCACTGCACAACACGATGCTAATGCTCAAGTGATCAGGTTTACTTCAATAGATTCCACTCCTGCCCGCGCAATGTTTGGCATCTCGGTAGAAGGCGGTCCAGTATCAGTTCCGGAGCTGCACGATGCAGGTTTCTCCATGTGGCCTGTTCCGGCCTTTGAACATGTAACACTCCGTTCTCCCACAAGCCTGGGAATTGTCGAGATCCATACCATGGTCGGCGAAACGGTCCGTACAGTTCACTGTACCTCAGAAAGCACCACCATTAACGTTCAGGACCTGCCAGCAGGAACATACATCCTCCGTTCGGGAAACGTTACTGCGCTGCTTCCCGTTGTTCGTTAGGCAGGCTTGGCCTCACCATGATCACATCTTCACGTTCGAGCACAACGGCACCTGGTGCTGATCCCTTGGGCTTACGCACATGTTTGCGCAGTGTGTACACGACCGGTGTCCACGTTGCATTTCGAGCTGAGCTGTAATAGGCAGCAATTTCGGCAGCTCGCTCCAAGATGTATGAAGGGGGTTTTGGCGGTGCTCCGTTTGGGGCACGCAGGATGCAGTGGGACCCACTGTGCCCTCGAACGTGAAGCCAGTAATCCTGCTGTTTGGCAAACCGCATTGTTAGCTGGTCATTGTTCAAGCTGTTACGCCCAACATAGAGTACGTACCCTTCCGGCAATTCAAAGATGCGGTAGGGTGGGGGTGCATCTGGCTGATCTGGCTTGGTTGATCTCACGGTTGCAAGTTCACTTTGAGGTATCGTTCTGAGCAACTCTTCAAGTTCTGCAATACGTGCCTGTATTCGCGGTATACGTTTTGCACGATCCTCTGCAGCAGCCTCTGCGTTGCGAGCTCGCTCAAACAGACCTTGTGCTTGAGCAATCATATCCTTGGTTGGCGCCATTTCACTGAGCAACATCGACGCCTGCTCACGCAGCTCCTGGGCCGAGGCAGCTTTGGTGGCGTCACCTTCCAAAGCCACTAGAGTACGTTGGAGTTTCTTCAACTCAGCTGTGATACGCTTTCGAGCATCATTCACCCGTGTGGAAGTTAGTTTCTGAGTGCGCTTAGCTGTTACCGCTCGTCGAAGCATTCGAAACAAGTCAGTACTGTGTTCCAAGACATTCCAACCTGGCAATGGCAAGGCGGAGAAAAGTGCCTGGCCGTCTTGCTCAAGTACATAGAATGAATCTGATGTTCGGTAGGCCTGAATGATATCGTCCTCAAAACCGGAAAGTGTTTGCAGGTACTTTCCAAGCTGAAGTGGCTTGGGCTGTATCGAGAACACTGTGTTTTGAAGTTTCTTAGAGTGATGAAGGGCTGCTATGATTCTGCCGTCAGATTCCGTAGCAATAACGTTTCCGGCATTTGCTGAGTAGAAAAGTGCATGCAGTTGATTGGTGGTACAATGAAATGTGAGAACGCGATCGCCCTCTGGCCTTGTTACTTCCAGGCATTTCTGGCCAATCAATTGCTTGAACACATCGAATGTATTCCGACGAGCGCGATGTGGTTCGGGCGAGAGCAACACAGTGCCCAGATCTTGATCGAGGCTGAGATGCATGTAGATCTCCGACGCATCCTCAAGAAGCCAGCCCAGAGTACATGCATTCTTTTCCTGGGTCCAAGCTGTTAGAAGCACTGCATTCTTAAGAGTCGAGTTGAGATGCCTGGCAATGAGGTCGAGGGTGAGAGGATGACGAAGCATGAGTTACGCACCCATAACCTGTCTGTACGTCTCGGGAGAAACGTACGTGTGCAACACATCACTGCCCACCATTCTACTGTCGTGAAGTTGCCACTGCTCTTCGGTAAACCGGCATCGAATTCCACTGCCCAGGATGGTTGGAGCAATGTGTAGGCGCAATTCATCAACGAACCCATTCGCAAGCAGCCAGGAAGAGAGTGTTGGCCCACCCTCGCAGAGTATCGTGGTTATGGCGTGTTCAGTGTGCAGTACCTGTAGCTGCTGCCGGAAATCCGCTGCCGAAGTACGTGACTCAAGATCTACTGAAAGAATATGGATTTCTCGGTTTTCTTGCTGGGCAAGAAATGTGTGTGGCGGAAGTGATGAACTTCTTCCAACAACAATACAGGCTGGAGTTCTACCCTGGACATCTCGTACGTCGAGACGTGGATTATCAGCTTGAACCGTGGACATCCCCACCATCACAGCATCTGCTTCCGCACGTAGTGCGTGAACCACAGCACGAGTATCGCTTCCAGTAAACTCCCGACGCTCCTTGTGAAGCGTTGCCATGTAGCCATCCAGACTGGTTGCAATCTTCAGGATGATGTATGGACGGGATTCAGTGACTGCGATAATCCATGCACGGTTCAGCCACCGGCAGGATAGTGCTACTTCGGGCTCAGCAAATTCAACCAGAATATCTGCATCACGCAGTCGGTCTGCACCCTTGCCGCTTACGCGCGGATTGGGATCACGCATGCCTACCACCACATGCCGTATACCAGCCTTGATGATGGCCTCAGTGCACGGAGGCTGCTTCCCCCAGTGGTTGCATGGTTCAAGGGTAACGTACATCGTTGCTTCAGCGGGATCTACCGAGAGTGCAGCCAAGGCCATGGCTTCAGCATGAACGTCGCCATACCGGGCATGCCACCCTTCGGCGAGTACCGTAGCCCCGGATGCAATTACGCAGCCAACGCGAGGGTTGGGGCTGGTAAAGCCGGTGCCCCGTTGTGCCAGCGTTAGTGCCCGGCCAAGATGGATGGAGGTGTCGTTAGTCACCGCAAGCGATGGAGCAACATGAACTACCTTGGAGGCCAGTTCAGATCAATCTCTGCCTTGTATGGCCGTGGGTGAGCCGGAATGATTAACTCTGCATGGTAGGTACCATCGGGCACTCTACTGCCTTCTAGATTGCGGCCGTTCCATGGCAATGCATACCGATGCATCTGATTCGAGGCCTTGGGCTCTACGTCTGTTACCAACTGAAGGTAATTCTTTTCATAGTCCGAACGATAAACCACATAACCATTAGCATCGGTGATAATCACGCGAAACGTTTCGGACGAAGGCAGATACTCGCCCGGTGGCGTGAAAATGCGTTTTGCGATGATGCCGATGTCTAACGTTGTATCATTCGCCGCGAAGGTGAACGGCTGCAACTCCATGGGTTCAACCTTCTGATATTCGAGGTGGGTTCGGAAAACAAGGTGTTCGTCTTGCGTTATCACGCTCACATCAGCCCAACAGCTCGTGCTGGCGATTGCTGCCTTTGTATCCCAGGTTGCCGATCCAACAAGGTGGACTGTTTCGTCAGCTCCGGGAGCTCCCGCCGAATGGGTAGCGAAGGCAACGTAGTCCTCCATCGAATCTTCTGTGGGGCCGAGTATGGCCTCAACATACTTTACGTACCGCCCCTTTGTACGAAGCGTTGGTGATCCCACAAAACTCAATTTCACAGTGCCGTCCGATAGGCGAACAGCTCTAATGTCAAAAATCGGCTCATTTACGCGCAAAGCCTTATGATCACGCATAAATTCACTCCTTTGCGTTTGAACACATCCTGTAGCCAAAGAAAGCAGGACGGCAACGGTTCCGATGAACACAAGGAGTTCAAGATTTAGTCGCATACGGCAAAAATAGACGCATGGATGGCAGCCGTCATGTTACCCGCACCTTCACGGGCTGCCTTCAAAACATCATCGTGATTCACCATGCTTGCTCCGTGCTCGCGCAACTCATTCGTTACAAGTGACAACACGACGACCTTTATGCCAAGTGCTGAAGCCTCCATAGCTTCGATAGCGGTACTCATGCCGATCACGTGTGCCCCCATGCGCCGATACAAACGGATTTCCGAACGCGTCTCATACTGCGGGCCAAGAACCTGCACGTAAACACCATCCCGAAGGATGAGTCCGCGGTGGAGCGCATTCTTTTGTGTTCGCGACCGCCAGGAACAATCAAGGCCGTGTATCGGGCCAACACCAATCCATCCGGGCGGTCGGATTACATCCGAAACCAGGACTACATCACCAACATGCAACCTGTCGTCCAGTCCACCGACGGCATTTGTAAACACGATATTCCGTATTCCGTGATGATGCAGCCAATGTATTGGTGCAAGGACTGCCGAAGCCCCCTTCCCTTCATAAAAGTGCACTCGTCCACTCATGACCAACACACGGACGCCTTCGATATCGGTCTCGAAGATATTACCAGCGTGTCCAGCAACTGAAGGAGCGGCAAGGCCGGGAATCATGTGGAATCCCACTCGCGGTTCTGTTCCATTCCCGAGCGTGATTCCGCTGCCCGTGATGACAGCAATGGATGGCTTGCTCATGGTTCAAAGCACAGGTGGTGGTTGCTACTTCCCAATATCTTTGCTCATGATCAAAAGCATGACGGGGTACGGTAAGGCGCAAGGTACGGTGGCTGGAGTTCCAACCACCGTTGAAGTTCGAAGTGTGAACGGAAGATACCTTGAGCTTTCGGTTCGGCTACCAAAAGAATGGGCAGACCAAGAACAGCCTGTGCGCGAGGTGATCCGTGATGGTATTTCCCGGGGAAGCGTGAGCGTGTTTGTGCGGAGAGAAGATGTTCAGATGAGCTCTGCAGTCAGTGTAAATCTCGATGCTGCTCGTACCTATGTGGATGCGCTCCGCTACCTACAACAAGAGTTGAGTTTGACAGGGACTGTTGGAATTGAGCACCTTGCGAGTTATGCTCCGGCGTTCAGTGGTGCCACTGAAGAAAAGCTGGAAGTGTGGCCGGAACTCAGGGCACTTCTCCTGAAGGCAGTTGAGGAATTGAACACCATGCGGAATCGAGAAGGTGCTGCTCTTGGGGCCGACGTGGTTGACAGAGTGCGTGCCATAGGTTCAGCGCTCGACGTGGTTGAGCAATTGTCGGCCGCTCGCATCCCACACGAACGTGAGCGATTGCGCGAACGAGTGCGGCTGATAATGGCAGACGAGTCCGTTGACGAACAACGCCTTCAGCTTGAGATCGTGCTCTTGAGCGAGCGGCTTGACGTAAGTGAGGAATGTGTTCGGCTGCGCACACATCTTGCCCATGTGCAGGAAGACTTAATCACCGGTGGAACCATTGGCCGCAAGCTGAACTTTCTACTCCAGGAAATCAATCGTGAGGTGAACACGATTGGCAGCAAGGCAAACGATGCCGAGATTGCTCGCATTGTGGTTGGGATGAAAGAAGAGGTTGAGCGTATTCGCGAGCAAGTGCAAAATCTGGAATGAGCAAGCGCCTGATTGTGCTGAGTGCACCCAGCGGTGCAGGAAAAACCACCGTAGCACGCCACCTGCTTAAAACGTTTCCCATGCTGAGGTTCAGCGTTAGCGCTACCACTCGACCAAAACGGCCGGGAGAGGAGCATGGCAGAGATTACTACTTTCTTACACACGAAGAATTCAGGGCACGCATCGCTGAGAACGATCTCATCGAGTATGAGCAGATCTTTGGCAATTATTACGGCACTCTCAAAAGTCAAGTACAGGAGTCTATTACCCGCGGCGAGTTTTTGTTGTTTGATGTCGACGTTAAAGGGGCTGTCTCCCTGCGGCGGGCTTTTCCCAACGATACACTGCTTCTCTTCGTAGCACCACCTGATTTAGAAACTCTAGGAGAACGGCTGCGAAACCGGCACACCGAAACGGATGAACAGGTTGCACTGCGGCTTGCACGAGCTGAAATGGAACTAGCTCACCAAGGGGAGTTCGATTTTGTGCTGGTGAACAATGACCTGGCGGAGACGTTGCGACAGGCCGAAGACATTGTTCGCCGCAACATTGCAGGTGCAGGTGAACAGCAGGAGCTAACCTGGTAGGATGATGCGGAGAGTTATTGCGTACCTGATGCTGTTCGGAGCATTGGCGAGCTGTGTATGTGCACAACCTCGGGATGTTGGGCGCTTTGTTGACACGAATAGCATCACTACGGTACCTCCACCACCGCCACCGCCACCGCCGATGGTACCCAAACCACAGCCCCGCCCCGCGCTTCGCGCGTCAGTCATGGTTCAGAGTGTACCGATTATGGAGTTGATTGGAGTACATGCCGAGGTTCGTATTGAAGACCCATTTCCCGATGCAGCACTGCGTGGAATCGGAATAAGCGCAGGTGCAGGATATAGCATCTTCACACCATCATTCGTTCCGGTGATGCTTACTACTATCTGGGGAAGAAGACACCATCTAGAGGTGGCTTTGGGGTCGAGCATTCCCATCAACTACGTCTACGGTACGAATCCAACAAAGCCTCTCACCTGGCCCGAAGGGTACTTCAACTTCACAACACTGGTTGGATACAGATTCCAGTCGGCCGAGAGCGGTGTGATGTATCGAGTGTTTGTGAAGGGTCTGCTGGTGCCTGGATTAAACAGCGGACTGTTACCGTGTTTAGGTGGATCCTTGGGATTCACCTTGTAACAAGCATACATCACCACAGGGTGCCTGGTACTGGGCATCCTGTCTGTTGAGTGGCTGAAACTGCATGGAAAGCATAGTAGTGTGCAGGAGGTAATTTTGTTTTCTATGGCAAAACGAACATCCAGAAAGGCAGTGCGGCAGAACGGCAGTGCAACGCAACAAGGTTTTAACCGCAGCGAGGTGATTGAAGATTACAGGGTAGCCATGCTTAGCAGGCAAGCATCTCTGCTTGGCCGCAGAGAGGTGCTTACTGGCAAGGCGAAGTTTGGAATCTTCGGCGATGGCAAGGAGGTAGCCCAGGTTGCAATGGCACGAGCGTTCCGTAAGGGCGATTGGCGTTCCGGGTACTACCGCGATCAGACCTTCATGTTCGCCATCGGTGAAAGTGACGTACAGAAGTTCTTTGCTCAGCTGTATGCACATACGAGTGTAGAGCACGAACCAGCCTCTGCCGGACGTTCAATGAATGGTCACTTTGCCACACGTTTTATTGACGAGCAGGGGGCTTGGCTTTCGCAAGTTGACCGCTACAATGTGAGTGCCGACGTGAGCCCTACAGGTTCGCAGATGCCACGCCTCGTGGGACTTGGCTACGCCTCGGTGCTGTATCGTCAGCTTGATGAACTTCACGCGTACACGCGTTTTTCGAATCGTGGCAACGAGGTTGCTTTTGGCACCATTGGCAATGCCAGTGCCGCCGAAGGGATGTTCTGGGAAGCCATCAACGCCATCGGTGTGCTTAATGCGCCGGTCGTGATGAGCATCTGGGATGATGGGTATGGAATAAGTGTGCCGAATACATTCCAACACACAAAAGCCGACGTAGGCAAACTGCTGGCAGGATTTGAGCGTGAGAACGGCACTGAGAGTGGCTTCCGCATCTACAGAGTGGAGGGCTTCGATTATCCTGCACTGCGAGAAGTGTACGAACGTGCCGCCGACGAAGCTCGAACGTCACATATCCCTCAGATCATTCATGTTGTAAACGTTACGCAGCCGCAGGGCCACAGTACAAGTGGCTCTCATGAACGATATAAAAGCAAGGAACGACTTCAGTGGGAGGCCGATCATGATTGTTTGTCCTCTATGCGAGAATGGATCCTTGCAGATGGGTATGCAACAGAGGAAGAGCTGGATGTGCTCGAAACAGAGTGCATTCAAGCCGTTGCGCAGGCAAAACAAGCAGCATGGGAGGCCTACATAACGCCCATACGTTCAGAACTACACGAGGCCGCTCACCTGATTTCGACCCTTGGACAGCAGCAGATTGCCAACGAACTGCTTGCAATTCGGGAACCGTTTCGAAAAGACGCGATGGTTGCCGTTGCCAAAGCTCTTGAAGCTACCAGCGGTGTGCATACTGCCGAGCGCGAACAACTTGTTCAATGGCGCAAGAATTACGATGCCGCAATTCGTCCGCTGTACGCAGATCATCTGTATGCTGATTTCAACTACGGATCGAATGCACGATTTACTCTTGCCGAAGCCCCCTACATTGTTGGACCGGAATATGCAGAGGATGCTAGATCAGTAAACGGAAGTGAAGTTCTCAATGCCTGTTTCGACGAGAACTTGGCACGTGACCCTCGCATCGTAGCATTTGGTGAAGATTTAGGACAGCTTGGCGACGTTAACCAAGGATTTGCAGGATTACAGGCCAAGTACGGCATGTTGCGAGTGAGCGACACCGGCATTCGAGAGACAACAATCGTAGGACAGGCCATTGGACTTGCGATGCGCGGCCTGCGACCCATTGCCGAGGTGCAGTACCTTGATTATCTGCTCTATGCACTGCAGATCATGAGTGACGACCTAGCCACTGTTGAATGGAGAACTCGAGGCGGTCAGCGTGCACCCGCCATCATTCGAACTCGAGGCCATCGCTTGGAAGGTGTTTGGCATAGTGGATCACCCATGGCTGGTATCATCAATCTGGTGCGCGGAATGGCAGTATGTGTACCACGGAACATGACCCAAGCTGCGGCGATGTACAATACGCTCCTACGAGAAGAGGTACCTGCACTTGTGATTGAAGTGCTGAATGGCTACCGACTCAAGGAGAGACTACCAAACAATGTTGGTCACTTTATGGTGCCACTTGGAGTACCCGAGTTTGTGCGTCATGGTGGGCAGGGGGCTCAGGCAACGTTGGTTACATACGGTGCTTGCGTTCGCGTTGCACTTGAAGCTGCCGAACGGCTAGCTGCCTTGGGAGTAGAGATTGACGTTGTCGATGTTCAGACGCTTCTTCCCTTTGACACCGAGGCGGTGATTGCGGCAAGAGTGAAGGAGACCAACCGCCTGATTGTCCTTGATGAAGATGTGCCCGGTGGAGCAACTGCCTTCATCTTACAACGCCTGCTTGAACGCGACAAACTCTGGTGGCATTTGGATGAACCGCCAATGACCATCACAGCAACGGAACACCGTCCGGCGTATGGCACTGATGGTAGCTATTGGAGTAAGCCAGAAGCTGAGGATGTGATTGATGCCGTTCGCAGGTATGTATTCGGATGAAGCAGCTCACGCATCAAGTGCCTGATGGTGTGCCTTATTGATAGGTAGTTCGGCAACATTCTGAAGCAACAGAAAACCCCTTGCCTCAATTGTAACACGATTGAGTGAGCGCACACGTATTGCCTACGCGTTGTTATGTGCGCTGTAAGAACCTGGAATGCACCCAGCCTTCAAGGTCCGATCCATCAAGAACAGCAACAAAGAACCAATCTGCCTGGCTTCGTAATCGCTCCACCGGAGTACCCATGGGAAGCGGTGATCCGGGCATTGGACTAAAGCCAACGCCAGCGCCGGAGCGGATGTTGAGCATCGTAGTTGTGCGATAGCGATCTGGAGTTTCATCTGCTCTACCCATTACGAGGGAGCGGAATGTTTCCATGGGGAAGGCAGGTCCGGGATCGTGTTTCCTACCTGGCGATACATCATCATGCCCAATAACATCAACAAGGCCGTAGTGTTCTACCAACGTGGCTCCGATACTCCGGGCTGCCTCGATTTGCTCCGGCGAAAACAGGTGCCAGTGTGCTAGCTGGCCATCATTCTTGTGCCGGCCTTCTACAACCTGATCATTCGGAACAACGACACCCAGGCCATTTACCCACTTGCCGTCGCCCCTTGCCATCACTCTTCCTGCATTGTCTAACTCGATGCCGATACTGTGTGAATTCAGACCGGTAAGACCTTCCCACGCACTCTTTCCTGCATGCCAGGTAACGCGATTGAACGGTGCAAGCTGTACAACACCACCGTCTCGCCCAACAACAACGTGCGCACTGGCCTTTGCAGATGGATTACATAGCCACTCTACCGAACTCTGCATGCTTGATCCGCCTGTGTAATGAATAACCAGATACCGAGGCTGAAACTCAGCACCAATATTGGGCGTGGCACGAAATGGAACGGGGCTTCCGGTTTCGTTAACGAGGTGATGGTTGGCAATATTCATAGGAGCCTTGCTGCAATGTCGGTGATAGGAGTCGAGGGGAATTTAACCGCGTTGGGAACTATCTATTCAATAACGGTGGTTTGTACCTGTGTTCTAACACATAAGGAGTTGTCATGTCAATGCTCGTTGTTCGCTTTCTTGCGTTCTGCCTCGTTGTCGGAACGGTACAAGCACAAACTGCTAAGCTGCAGGTAATTCACAATAGCGCTGACCCTGGCGCTTCCGTTGTTGACGTATGGGTGAATGGGGACAAAGCCATCGACGATTTTGCGTTTCGGACTGCATCACCGTTTATTGATGTTCCAACTACATTGCAAGTTGGAATTGCTCCCCCGAGTAGCACGGCAGCGGGTGAAGCCATCTACACCAGAACATTCAATTTGACGGCCGGTGAAACCTATGTTGTAGTAGCCAATGGTGTTCTTAATCCATCTGCTTTCGCACCGAACAATGATCCGGCTGCTGCGCCAACTGCGTTTGACTTGTATGTGATTTCGCCAGCTCGGTCAGCGAGCGTGAATGCTGGCGAGGTTGACCTTGTAGTGTTTCATGGTGCTACTGATGCACCTGCCGTTGATGTTTTAGCGGGTGGCCAGGCTTTGGTTTCTGGCATGTCGTACGGTCAAAGTCGTGGGTATCTCTCCGTTCCTCCCGGCACGTACCAACTTGGGATTGCACCGTCGGGTGGCGAAGCAATAGCAACCTTTACGGCTGACCTGAGTTCACTCGGTGGTGTTGCCGTTACCGTAGTTGCCAGTGGTTTCTTGTCAGCGGAAGCTAATCAAAACGGACCTGCGTTTGGCCTTTTTGCCGCGGCTCCATCAGGTGGTCCATTAATTGAACTGCCGGTGGTAACAGAAGCAAAAGCGCTTGTGCAAGTCATTCACAATGCTGCGGACCCAACTGCAGCACTTGTTGACGTATACGTCAATGGTCAGCTTGCCGTAGACAACTTTGCCTTTCGCACAGCAACACCATTCGTTGAGCTTCCAGCCAACACAGATCTGTCATTTGCCATTGCTGGACCGGGAAGTACATCGGCATCGGATGCCCTTGCTACCTTTAACTACAATTTGCCTGAAGGACGGTATGTTGTTGTTGCCAACGGTGTGGTTTCAGCTGGATTTGCACCGAACCCCGACCCACGTGCGCCGGCAATTACATTCAATCTCTATCCTATTGGCGATGTGCCATCCGGAGCAAGTGGAGCTACGAATGTTGACTTTGCCGTCTTTCACGGTGCTACGGACGCCCCGGCTGTTGACGTATATGCCAACGGAAGTTTGAAGCTCATATCCGATCTCGTTTACGGCGAGAACACCGAATTCACAACTGTACCGGCTAGCACCTATGATTTAGGTGTTGCACCAGCTGGAGGTTCAATCATTGCCACCTTCCGAGCTGATCTCAATGGCCTTGCAGGGCAGTCCATCGTTGTTGTTGCGTCAGGTTTTCTAAACCCGGCATCGAACAACAACGGTGCTGCATTCGGACTGTTTGCTGCAACCAGCGCAGGAGGTGCGCTCGTTGAACTTCCGGCTACAACCGCATCTGTAGACGAGGGGGCAAGCGCTCTGGGTATGATGTTGAGTCCGAACCCTGCCTCGTCAGTCATTGCTGCTCGTACAATGGCGAATATTGATCCCAACTCCTCGATAACTGTATCAACCCTTACCGGCGAAGTGATGCCTGTAACACTGTTGGGTTGGGATGGGATGCAAGCTATGATCGATATACAGGCGTTACCCGTTGGATTCTACCTGGTGTCAGTTCGGGGTAACGCTCAGACGATTACAGCGCCATTCGTGGTGTCGAGATAAGGGGACGTGTGATGTAGGTACGGCAAAGCCCCCTGCCAATACTTTTCAAGGACTGCACGTACGCAGCGATTGTTAGGAGCGCTCCATGTTTCGGCATGGAGCGCTTTCTTGTTGGGTTAGTGAGTACATCAATTACGTAAGTGCACCGGTGCGCTGGCATTGATGGTGTAGGCAGTGTACATTCGGTACGATGAAAGTGTATCACGTATGCACCATTCTTCTGCTGATTCTTTCCAGTGCGTGTTCGTCCTGGAAGCATATACCAGCATATGCCAGTTATGCTGTAGAAACTAAGCACCCACGTGTTGCTCTGTTGGGAGACGTGCAGCGAACATCCGTACTGGAGGTATGGAGAGAGCGGAATGATGCTGAGCGGGCTGCATTGATACGTCAGCTTGGAAAACAAAAGCCAGATGCCTTGATTCTGTTAGGCGACATGGTTTTTTGGGGAGACAACGCCGACGACTGGGAGTACTTTGATGAGGTGATGAGTCCGATTCGTCGGCTAAACATTCCTGTACATCCTATTCTTGGCAATCATGAATATTTCGGATATACATCAGAGATGCTCAGAAAGGTTGGTAAACGCTTTCCAGGAGTAACAGAGCATGCGCGGCTCGTTGTGATTGATTCCGTTGCTTGGGTGCTTCTAAACAGCAATGTTCGAGAGTACGGTGGAATGGCCATGGAGCAACAGCGCCGATGGTTCGTTCGGATGCTACGATCACTGGAGGATGCCGATTCGGTTGGGTTTATCAATGTATGCAGCCATCATCCACCATTCACGAACAGCACGGTTGTCGATGATGATGAGATTCTGCAGTCATATTTCGTTGCACCATTTGTGCATTGCAAGAAGGCCGCCTTTTGGTTTAGCGGCCATAGTCACGCATACGAACGTTTTCAGTATGGCGGCAAGACCTTCATTGTTAGTGGGGGCGGAGGAGGTCCGCGGCAACGACTCTGGCAAGGAGCACTGGCACAGCATGAAGACGCTTATGCAGGAGGTGCAGTAAGGCCATTTCATTACTGCCTTGTTGAGCGAAGCAGGCAGTGGTTGCGGGTGATCATGGTGCCGTTGGCAGGGTATGGGGATGGAGGGGATACGGTGGGAGTGGGGAGGGACTGGAGGGACTGGAGGGACTGGAGGGACTGGAGGGACTGGAGGGACT
>CAZUGQ010000020.1:29549-46714 GCA_964620125.1 uncultured Hyphomicrobiales bacterium | reverse complement strand
TTTCGACAACTACGATTGACTAACTCACGTGTCTAGTTTTAGCCAACCACCCCAGATGTTGGGAATTGCGAAGCGGAGGGTGTTGAAGTTAGGCACAACAACACAACGATCAAGGCTATTGCTTGTGTAGTTGTTTGGGTCATACGGTCACCTTTTGAATGCTAATAGAAACAAGTTTGCTGTGCATGCACTGTAAGCAAAGATTGTGCTCTCGGCGTAACGGATTGACGCCGATTTGTTGCAACAACCCAATGGAAATCAATCGGAAATTCAATTTTATACGATAGATATTTTCGACGCAGGTATGCGAACAAAGTATTGGCGAGCACTCTTTGGACCTACGGCCTGAACCGTGAGGTAGAAGCTAATGCGCGAGTCGGGCATGATCTCACAAATTCGTTTGTTCAGTTTGGAGATGGTTGAGCGGAAGACTGTCGACTCAATATCAAGGTTACCGTGCTTTTTTAGCTTGCTTATCTCTTCATCTTCCTTCTGTGGAAATGACTCCTCGTGGTATTCTACGATCTTCTTGGAAAAGTCACCACCCACAAACGCTCCGCGTACTTTCAGCATCGTGTCAGTATTACCTCCAGCACTCTTCTTCATTTCAAGGAAATACCGATAGTATTCGAACATTCGAGGAGAGAGCATTGCGATGTGATCTCCAATTGTAACGATACCCTTTGCCACGTTGAGAACAACACTCGGAATGGCCACCTCTACAAGGTGAGAATTTTCAAGTTCAAGTGTCTGGATTCGCGGAAGACCAACCGCAAGCTTCACAGGGTGAATCGTCTTTTTTCCATGACGAGGATCGGTGGTGCGAACTAACTTGATGTTTGCTTCCTGAGACTCTGCGAGCAATATCCAGCATACCTGCATCGCTGGAGTTCCAGAAGAAATTGCTGCTGTGACATTACTATGCGCTGCAGTCACGCCCGCTAACACCTTTCGCAATTTCGGGTAGATCTCATTGTGGTCAGTTGGGTCTTGTAGCTCCATAATGACACGTTTTACCGTCACTTCAGGAGCAACAAAGCCGATAGCTTTTTTTACATCCCTGAACATTAGCACATAGTCAGCATCGGAGGTGGCGTTCTCTGTAACAATCAATGTTATGGAGTCAGGCTTCAGGTTAGTGACGGCAGTTAAAATCGGTCCCTTGTAATCAGAAGCCAGCAAGCCGTCGGCAGTACCGAGAAACGAGATAAGGTGCATAACAGTCAAGCAATCGTGGAAGTGAGAAAATACACCCATCGAGTATGTAAGTTCGAGAAAGAGGAGTCAAATATCTCGTGAAATAGGACGATGATTGAAGCAACACCGGCCGACTTACTGGGGCGATGTATCCGAGGCGCAGACAAGCCTCTGGCATCGTTTCTATCGGACGCATTGTCGAGATGTATCGGAGCAAACTATGTAGTCGTTGTGAACCGAGTTCTCGGGAGGGACGGTCAGAACCAGCGTACTCCGAATCTGCCGGTCGAGAGCCTACTTGAACTGGATCTTCCCGCTCTGCTTCAATTATTTGACAACTGTATTTTCTTACATACCGGAACAGACCGAAATCGTGCGAGCGAGTGGAAAGAAGAGTTTCGTTCGCTCTTCAAGATTCCCAAGGGCAGTGAATCCAACCATTTCTATGCTAAAGCAATTGGAGTTGAGATAGCCGCGGTGCGTGCAGCCCGAAACGACCTCTCACACAGAGTGGCTGGCAAGGAAGTCACGGTATTGGAAGTTAAAAGTGACCTACACAAGATTATTGACCTACTGGGAAGCCGGTGTCTTAGTGTTGCACATTCACACACCGATGTGTTCACAGCCGACACCCGAGATGTTCTGTCGGCATACATCGCAGAGGTTGAAGCCTGTTTGATAGAATTGGATAGAGAGTCTGTTCAGAGAGCACTCGAGAGAGAACGATCGGAACATCAACGTATGAAAGCCGATGCAGAAAGAGGTCGCACAAGGGTGATCCGTAGTGGCTTGGTCGTTGCTGGACTTATAGCTGTGGCTGTGGTGGCTTTGGCACTTGGCGGTGTCTTCACTCCCACACCAAGAAACTCTGTTGGGGTCGTCCTGTTGGATACGGTTCCTAGTGATCGTCTCGATCAAGTTGTTGGCCTCATACAAAACCATGTGGGTTCGGTCGAGAGGATTCAGATTGCGTACTTGAAAGCGAACGGTCGCGACGTCACGAAGATAGATGTAGACAATGAGCCAGGCAGTCTGCGTGCGGCAACCAAGTCTCTGAATGACCCTGGACCAATAGCAGACAGGTTTGAATATCGAACAAGGTTCGATGCCTTATACACGCACCTTCAGTCGGCAGTATCACAAGATCAGGCCCCAACACTTCTGATACTTGGCAGCATCGGGAACTTTACCAAGGAGGAACGAGACAAGCTCATGAGTGGCAAAGTGGATCTCTATCCACAGAAGGGAATGTCAGCCTGGTGGGTGAGTAATCGTGTAGCACCTCCCACATTTATCTACTGGAGCGAACCCACAAGGAGTGATAGTGCATTGTTCGTGAATTTCCCGGACAAAAGTGGAGAGATGAAGCCAGTTGTGGTGGTGTTGCGATGACTTGGTTTGTTCTGGGCGGTCTTGTCGTGGCGACTGTTTTCATGTCGTCCTGTGCTACATGTGATTCCGGGCCGGGTCTCTACATCCGAGGAACGATGAAAACACAGATATCGTCGCACGGTACGTTTGTCAGGACTGGAAAGGCACCGCAGAAAGAGCACCTCCTTGCGCGACCTGGCGATTCGTTCGACATTGCAGAGGGAATCCCGTTTCAGCTAACTATACCTGAAGTTGTCAATCTCGGAACCAACGCTCTGCAGATTTCTGAGAAAGACACAACAACAGCCGGGCCAAATATCTACACAGTGGCTCTCGTCGAGTCATGCACACCGTATGTGATCATGGACAAACAATGCAAGATCGTGAACTGGTATAACCCCTACAGGATACCCGAAGTACGAATTCGGAACTATGACGATCAACTTGTTATGACGCCGCTATTGGATCACGAAGACGCGATCATCGGATATGAGATTCGTCTTGGCGATCACAAGGAATGCGGTTCGCCGGCTCTGGATCGACTAAAGAAAAGAAGAGGAGCTGTGTTTGCTCCCGTCAAGTCGAACACTGAAGAGAACCCGTGGGAGTTGACGAGCTTGGAAGGCGCTAAACCCGACTGAGGGTATCCTCCAACACTATCGGCATCTCAACTCCAACTACCTGGTTCTGCTCGTTATCGTTAAGAACCACGCCAGGTGCAACCTCGGCTGACTTAACGATAACGGAGTCATCCAGCCGCAGCTATAGGGTATCGGCCTCTTTGTCGATATGGAGTTTCATGGTTTCGCTTTCGGTTAGGGTCAACAATCGCTGTAACGAAACGATGAGTGTCAACCGAAGCTATCAAGTGAGTATTGAGCACTCTGGCGCTCTCTGTCCGCCGAATCCGTCCCGACACCCACGTGCTCATCCCAGAGTCCTGGAAATTCGATGCCCTTATCTGTAAGCGCAGTGGTTTGGGATGGTTTCAGTTTGCGTTTAATCCATGATCGCGCGTTCCTAACACTGTTTTCCAGTGCGACTCTCTTTGCTGAATACCTTCTCGACTTTCATGTTTGTCTGCGATCTCGAGGACAGAGAATTGAAATTGTCTTGAGCGGTCGTTTCCCTCAGCCTTGAGAAGGCGTTTAAGTTCAGCATTATCGCCGTGTCCCGTTTTGGAGTAGGCTAACCAACGGTTCCAAATACCTCCTTCACCGGAGGCACTTCCAACGTATAACTTCCCGGTCTTGGTATCGGTAATGACGTACACCCCTGCAACGCTTGAAAGTGCAACCCTCCAACTTTCGATGGCTTCTCGCGCGATGATATCCAGTTCATCTTTCGATAGGCAGATTGCTCGATAACTTGAGAATTCTGTGATTCGACGGCGTTCCGGCAGTATTTCGCTGACGAGTAAGCGCTCACTGCAGCCATCAGCCTTGAGATACGACTGTCGAGCTGACCGTTCATAGTGGATTATCAAGCGTCCGCTCATCTCTTCGCAGGATGTAAGCTCGTGTAACTGATAATAAACACTCGACTCTCGCAGCTCATAGCCAGCAGTCTTATATACACCAGCGAAGAGCCATTTGTTCTTGGTTTCTAAGCCAATGAGGGCAACGACATAAGGTCTTTCAAAGTTTTTCCGTGCTTGCCACTGTTGCCATTCATGAAAGCGACCAGCCAAGTATTCGTTGAGTGGATCTTCCTTGCCATTCCATGTGGCCAAGTGAATCTTAGTGGCAACTGGTATGACGCTGGGTTCCATCAACATTATCAGGTCGAATGCGTTCATGATTTCTTCCTCAGATGTTATCGATTGAATGCTGTCTTTGGCGCTCTTTCGATTGTATCGCCCTTCCAAATACCGTCCAATGTCTAAAGTCTAAACTGTAACCCAAGCCTCCTTAGCATCTGATAGGTGTTCACATACTGCACATCAAAAGCGTTGCACACATCAGGAAGTTTGATCTCTCTTTTTGAATCTGGTTCGGGTCTCTCGTTGGTGACTACTACCCAGCCGTGCACCTTTGCAAACGCTACCAACCAGCCATCAGCTCCAGTTGCAAACTTTGCAAGCGCGCCATCCACATACCTTGGATGCCGCTGTGCCCATAGCATAATTCCTCGATACTCATCAGAAACACCATCACTGTCTATGCCCAAAAAGAAGCCTGGGGGCAATGTGCTGTTCGTCCACTGCACAAGTTCATCTGTTTTGGTTCCAGCGCTCAACTCCTCACGTACACGACTTATACTAAACACATTGCCTCGTTGATGCTGATCGACTAGCCCCTTCCAAAAACCCGGACAGATATCAAAGGCATAGTAGTCGTTCTTCGCCCTAATAAGGACGTCAGAATCCACAAGGAACACAACAGCAGTGCTCACGACACACCAATCCCCAGACGACGAGCATACTTCTGGAACGCCGCACCATGCAGATCAACCAGCTCATAGGCGTGCTTGTACGTGATGCGACCCTCCAGAGCAGCATTGACCACCTTGGTTGCAAAGTGCGCTCCTACCCGATAACCCTGGTTGAGATAGAAATTACCGCCACTCGATTGCTTCGTTGGTCTTCTCTCACTGCTTGTGTACTCTTCATAGAACCCAAAGAATGTTGCCTTGGCAACAAGGCCTAGGTCCATGGCACGTCGCCCAGCTACGATTGGACTCACCTTGAACAGCTTACTGATTCGCACAAAGGAATCAGATGCATCATCGGTACGACGCCATTGTTCACGTAGCTCACGTTCCGGCACAAGAAATTCCGCGGCTACCAGATTGCAGAATTGCTCCACGCGATGGTTGCCTGGTTCAAGCCCCTTGAATCCCGAGATGCCTTCACCATCACGCCCCAACCACAAATGCGCCAGCTCATGCACGAGCGTAAACATCTGAGCCGACTTTGCGTCAGCCCCATTCACAAAAATGAGTGGTGCGTATTCATCGGTGAGCGCAAACCCTCTGAACTCTTCTGCATCCAGCTTGCGATGCGTGTTGTTTCCAACCACGCCGTTGATGATGGCCATCACACCCAGGTCTTCGATTCGTTGACGCAATTCTCCGATGGCTTCCTTCCAATTCTCAACGGTGCCGGCCCACCCACTCTGCAAGCCAAGTGTCCGGCGCATTTCATCTGCAATCGCCACCGGATTGTCATCAAGTCGCGCACTACCTACAAATGGCAGCGGCTCCATCATGGCGTCTATGCATTCTTCGCGCAGCCAATCTTGTCTGCGCTGCATTGCGTAGATCGTGTCGAGTAGGTTTGGGCTTGGGCGTCGTACGCCTTGATCTCCTACTGTGCGGAAATCAGGAATCGGAACAGGTTCGGCAGGGGGCTCTGGCAGAAACAAAAAGCCAAGCGGTGTGTGTGTTGCGTTGGCAAACGCCTCAAGTTGTTTGAACGTTGGTTGAGCTCTACCATTTAACCACGAGTCAAGCTTCGGGAAGCGGACAGCAAGTTTCGAGAACTCAATCTGGGATCGTTCGATGGCCCAGGTGACCATACGTGGGTGGATATCGAGGCGGCTCATAGTGATAAACAAAATAGTCACCAATAATCATCAAAACTTCATTCCAGTCTGCACCCCTGATGTTCACAACAGTCGTACGAATGGAAACCTACTGCCTGTCGGTGTAGGTCATCCTAAACACCGCATCCGTAAGCCAACGGCGGAAGCTGTCGTTGTCTGTGAACTGTTTAAACAACTCCGTGTTGTCTTTGAGTAGGGCAGTCATCACGCGTTGCAAGGCACTGTCGTGTTCGATTCTTGCATTCTGACGGTCGGAATTCAAACGGGCGTTCTGGTACCGCGTGTCTGCAGCAACTCGCGCAGGGATTTCTTCGGTGATGAGTGTATGCACACGGTCCTTGTCCGTCCATGGGATGTTCCCGAATTGATCGTTGAAAGTCTGCAAGATGTTCGACAGCCGGTCCAGCTCGGGCTCGGGTTTGTGACCGCCTCCTTCAGTGGGCACAGGATCGATCTCTGCGTTAGAATCGGGGAGCTGAATATCCACCACAGCTTGCTTCTCTACCCGATAGCTATCCATGTCGATGGCTTCCAGGATTCCCTTGGCTAGATCTTCTTCGATAGGAGCTGGAAGCTTGGGTACGAGGAAGGTGAGGAAGATTGAGAGCTTCTCCCATTCGGCGTTGGTGTATGGCAGGATCGACGAGAGAAATCCATACGTGCGCAGGAAGGCCTTGGCCTTGCCCTTGAAATCTACCTGACCATCCTCGTCCAGTTGTTCGCGATATGCACGCACGCATTCATCAAGCACGGGGTCCAACTTGTCTCGGTCAGCGCCGCCCAGATAGAGCGCAACGAGTGTGTCTACCTCCGCTGGGGCATAGACCTGGTAGGCATCCAGTGCGGACTTCAAATCGTGCAGCTTGTTCGGGTCGGTCTCTTCGGCCAGGATCGTTGTGCGATAGTAGTCGGCAAAAGCCTGCTGGATGGTGTCGGCGTCGTTCATAAAGTCGAGCACAAACACATCGTGCTTCTTGGGGTGTGCGCGATTCAGGCGCGAGAGCGTCTGCACGGCCTTGATGCCGGAAAGCGGCTTGTCTACATACATGGTGTGGAGAAGGGGCTCATCATATCCTGTCTGGAATTTGTCGGCACAGATAAGGAAGCGGTACGGATCCTCACGGATCTTGTCGGCGATCTGGGCTGACGGGAAGCCGTTGAGGAAAGCTTCGGTTACCTGCGTGCCATCGTATTTGTGTTCGCCGGAGAATGCAACGATAGCCTGGTAGCGACTCTTGCGCTCGGTTAAGTAAGCACGGATGGCATGGAAGTACTGGATGGCACGTTCAATACCACTGGTCACCACCATCGCTCGAGCCTCGCCGCCGATTTTGTTTAATGCCAGCACCTGCTCGTGAAAGTGGTCCACCATGATCTCGGCTTTGAGCCGGATGGCGTGGTCGTGACTCTCCACGTAGTGGCGCAGCTTCTTCTTCGCGCGCTTGGTGTCGAACTCCGGGTCGCCCTCCACCTTCTTGACCAGCTTGTAATAGCTCTCCACAGGGGTGTAATGTTTGAGCACATCTAGAATGAAACCTTCCTGAATGGCTTGCTTCATTGTGTAGCTGTGAAACGGCCGATGCTTCACTGTTCCATCTGCCTGGGGTTCGGGCGAACCAAAGATCTCGAGCGTCTTGCTCTTGGGCGTGGCAGTGAAGGCAAAGTAGCTGGCATTCGGCAACAGCTTCTTGGACTCCATGATTCTGTTGATCGCGTCTTCGGTTGTCTCGTCGTCCTCTTTGGCACCGGCCAACGAGAGCGCCATGGACACCGCTGCCGACGTGCGCCCACCCTGACTTGAATGGGCCTCATCGATGATGATGGCAAAGCTTTTGCCGCGCTGTTCGTTTCCGATCTCGTCGAGAATAAATGGGAACTTCTGTACCGTGGAGATAATGATCTTCTTTCCTTCGGCGACGAACTTTCGCAGGTCACCCGAGTGCTCTGCATGGCCCACAGTGGCACCCACTTGTGCGAACTGCTTGATGGTGTCGCGGATCTGTTCGTCCAGAATCTTTCGGTCGGTAATGATGATGATGGAATCGAAGACCGTTGCTTCGTCCTTCTTGAGTCCTATGAGCTGGTGAGCAAGCCAAGCAATCGAGTTGGACTTGCCGCTGCCGGCCGAGTGTTGGACCAGGTAGCGTTGCCCTGCGCCGTTGGCTAGCGCATGGGCGAGCAGTTTGTGCACAACATCGAGCTGGTGGAAGCGCGGCCAGATTTGCACAGCCTTCTTCCTGCCGGTCTTCTCGTCCTTGGTCTCTACCACCTGTGCGTAGTTCTCTAGGATGTCCGTCAATCCGTCGCGGGTAAGAATGCGCTTCCATAGGTAGTCTGTCTTCAGTCCATTTGGATTTGGCGGGTTGCCTGCACCATCATCCCACCCTTGGTTGAAGGGAAGAAACCAGGAGCCCCTTCCCATCAGGTGGGTACAGAACCGCACCTCGTGATCGTCCACGGCAAAGTGCACCACGCACCGACCGAACTCGAAGAGTTTCTCACGCGGATCGCGGTCGCGCTGGTACTGCGTCACGGCATCGGCCACGGTTTGTTTGGTAAGGCTATTCTTGAGCTCGAAGGTGGCAACTGGCAGACCATTGATAAAGAGACCTAGGTCCAGCGCGTGCTGCGTTTGGTTGCGACTGTAGCGGAGCTGCCGCGTAACGCTGAAGCGGTTCTGTGCATAGCGCTCTTCGGCCTTGGCGTTGCCGGCCGACGGCGTGCCGTAGAACATGTCAATGGTTAGCGGCCCGTGCTTGAGTCCGTTGCGCAGCACATGGATGGTACCATGCTTGGTGATCTCGCCTTGGAGCCGTGCCAGGAAACTGCGCCGTGTAGGCCCCTCCTGCATCAGGTCGAGTGCTGCTGCCACCTCCGGCTGCGTTTTGTGCAGGAAGGCATAGAGTTGGGCCAGGTCCACGCAATACTCACGGTCGTAATCCTCCGGCGCACCGCATATCCATCCCGCGCCGTACGCCGCTGGCCGTTCACGAGCAGTGCCTGGTGCGGTCTGAGTGGGGTCGCACGGCGCACCAGTGAGCGCAGTACAAATCAGCCGTTCCAAGCCACGTTCCGTGGTATCGGTGGTCATGCCTCTGTCTCCGCCATCACCTCGTCGGCATCGTGAATATCAGTTTCATCGGACTCACCTTCGGCCTCGACATCATTGAGCGGCTCCTCATCAACCTCGTCCGGCAGGCGCGCCGCCGCCTCG
Organism: uncultured Hyphomicrobiales bacterium; assembly: GCA_964620125.1. Classification (GTDB taxonomy): domain Bacteria; phylum Bacteroidota; class Ignavibacteria; order Kapaibacteriales; family Kapaibacteriaceae; genus OLB6. The sequence continues at coordinate 37,387 of CAZUGQ010000020.1, read as the reverse complement.
CGCACATCGAGCTTGCCGGTGACTACGTCGGCGATCAGGCGTGTGCGGTATTCGCGGAGGAGGGAAATTTCGCGTCGCGCGCGGTCAATCGTGGCCATCAATGACTCTATGACGTCATCGAGGAAATTGACGATGGCGGCTTGCTCAGGAACAGGAGGGAAGGCCACTGGAATAGCACCGAAGTCAGGTGTGTACAGGCGGTTGAACCCACTTCCGATGCCTTTGGAGGCTTGCGCAAACTGGTTGACGGCAACAGGAGTCTTAAACAACTGCTCGAAGAATCGAATCTCCATACGTTCGATCGCGTTGAAAACAGCGTAGTCAGGGCTGACGAGGCCTTCATATGACGACACGGCAAACATCCCGGACCACGCCTGCATCCGATTCATCACGAGTTCGTTGGGACGACATACTTTGTATTTAGATAGGTCGGTGGCGCTTGCGAGCCGGGTTGAAGCCTCAGCCTGAGGGAGAAGACCCCGAGCTCTGGTCAACGATAGGAGCAATCCATTGCCATCGCCACCTCGCTCGTCCTTCTCCCGAAAGAGTGTCTTGAGCCGCCTTACCTCCCAATGCTCCGGCACATCCCCCAGCCACTCCACGCCCGAGGGCTTGAGGCGGACGTTCGGGTCGAGGCCTCGCGTGACGGCGCGGTGAGTGATGGCCTGCTTTTGCTCCTCCAGCAGCTTGATCAGCTTTTGCTTGGCGCGGACGTACCGCCGTATTCGGCGGTCTGCGAAGTCGAGGAAGCGGACGATGGCGGCTTGTTCGTGGAGGGGGGGGATTGCGACTGGCACTGCGCCAAAGTCGGGTGTATAAAGCCGGTTAAAGCCGCTCCCTATCCCTTTGGACGCTTGGGCGAACTGGTCGACTAGTATGGGTGTCTTAAATAGATGCTCAAAGTACTGAACCTCCAACCGCTCGATTGCGACGAACACGCTATAGTCCGGACTCACGAGCCCATCAAGCGAGGACATCGCGAACATTCCGGACCAAGCTTGCATCCGATTCATAACCAAATCGCCGCGCCTGCAGACCTTGTACTTCGACAAGTCTGCCGCGCTCGCGAGTCGATTCGATGCTTCCGATTGTGGAAGTAGTCCTCGGGCTTTGGTCAATGAAAGGAGGACGCCGTTTCCATCTTGACTCCTTGAGTCCTTCTCTCGGAAAAGTGTCTTGATGCGGCGAACCTCCCACCGTTCCGGCACCTCGCCCAGCCACGGCACGCCAGAGGGTTTCATGTTGGGGTAGGGTTTGAGGGAGGGGATCATCACAACACCTCGAACCAGCTTTTTATTTTCAGCGCCATGAGTTTGCGGCGTTCTTCGAGGAAGTCGTCGTATTCGGGGATCGCGCCGTCCAGCATCGACTCGGGTATGCAATTCGAGCGAAGATTGGCACGCAGCTCAGTCTCGTCGGTGATGCCACCATACTTTCTGTTGCCACCGTTCACTTGGTCGGCCAGCTCCTTGAAGTACTTCTCAGGTGGCTTGTCGGTGATGGCGATGTTGATCTCGCTCTGGGCCAGAACGAAGTTGGCAATCTGGTTGTAGCGTCCACGCGGCAGGCCTTTCCCCTTCAGGTACTGCTTTGGGTACACATGGTGCGTGTCACTACGGTTCAAGAGCAAGTCGAGCACCGTGATGTCGCGCGAGAGGAAGCCCTTGTCTCCTAGCTTAACTTGTGCAGCCAGGAAAGCGAGGAAGTATGGGCTCTGCCCAGATGAGGTATCCATGAGTTGCGGCAGCATCCCAGTCCAGAAGCTCTCGGGTAGCTCGTTCTCGATTACTGAATCGGCATAACTCGCCAATCCGCGCGTCTCGACTTGGCGAATGTCGAAGTCGAATGCAGTCTCAGGAGCGCCCGTGTAGCGGCCTCGCAAAATCGACATCGCATACCAGCGGCGCACAAGCCGTTCGATATCAGCCGCGGGCATGTTCTCGGCTCTCCCACGCAGGTACAGGATGTAGGCGAAGTTGACCGCGTTACGACCACCGATTAGGTCGCTCGTAACAAAGCCTGCCGAGCGCAGGATCATCGTTATCCGGTCGAAGTGGGTCTTGTTGATGAAGGCGAGGACGCCTTTCTTGAGCTTGCCGAACGACTGCTCGGCGATCACCTCCTCGAACTGTTTGGTCTCGAAGTTGCGGCCGGATAGCAGCGCTACGAGGTCCTGCAATTTCCCGCGCCCAAACTCTGATGTGAAGGCAACGCGAAGCATGTCGGTATACGTCGGGTCATAGATGTCGTCGTTGGTATCCTTGAGCCAGCGCATTTGGGGCAGGAACTCAGAAGCAGCGAAAGCCTTATCGCCCTTCTCGATAAGAGAAAGGAATTCCGGAGCAACGGCGAGATGACAGAAGTAGTCGATCGCCTTGCGCAGCAGGTTGCCCCCATAGGTCTCGTTCACGGCAATCTTCGACATTGCGAAGTCGGCCTGCGATAGCTCAGTACCAGCCGAGTTCACTCGGATGAATATCTCTGTTACAGTCTCGATGTCGAGGTCATCTGCAAGTTCAATCACGCCGACGTGGTTATTGATGATCTTGCGCAGCTTCTCCAGCACGCGAGAAACGCGTCTACGGTCAGCGATGGGGTTCTTTTCGGAATAGGTGTCTGTCAGTTCGGTCAGGCTGGCATCTGGCGCAAAGACACCAGCTACGTCCTCGATCCACGCCACGTCCTTGCGGATGGCAGGGTTCGCAACTTCGAAGCGTTCCTCCTGTGGATGGAAGGCAATGCGAATACGGACCGTTTCGTAGTCCTTTGTGAGCACTTCACGGCCGAGCAGAGAAGCCATCAATGCGGTGACCCGCTGCTGCCCGTCGATCAGGATTCTCTTGCCTGCAGACGAGGTTCCGTCCTTAAGCTTCACGGTCGGGTTGCGCCAGGCAATCAGGTAGCCCACCGGGTAGCCCTGGTAAAGCGAGTCAAGAAGATTGCGGACCTTGGTTGCTTCCCACACAAAGGGGCGTTGAATTTCAGGGATGGCAATCTCACCTGATTTAACCCAAGTGAGAAGAGTCTCGATTGGGTGCGGGGTGACAGAGTAGCGTTGTGTAGACATAGGTCAGGCAGCCTCCCCAATAATTTCCTCCAACAACCCCTCCGTCTCCTTCTTTAACGCCAAGATATCCGCTCGGATTTCCTCGAGCGTACGCAGGGGCTGCGGTTTGTAAAAGTAGCGGGTGAAGCTGATCTCGTAGCCGGTCTTCACACTGTCTGCTACGTACCAAGCATCGGCGGCATGTGGCAACACTTCCCTACGCAAGAAGGCCTCAACGCCACCTTCTTCCAGCAGCGGAATCTGCTCCGTGTCGCGCAGTTCAGGGTCAGGCTCGTACTCAACCACGGCGGGCTTGCCGCTTATCGTGGTCTCAAACAGGCCACGTAGCGGATTTGGTGCGGTGCCGTTCTTGTGGATTTTCTTGATGACTGGCGGAGCATCTTCAGTGCGCTCGGCCGACGCCTTGAGATCCTTGATTTCCTTTGGCGAATACGCACGCTCAGGATCGATGCCTTCGAGGCGAAGTGGACGCTCCACGGTGACCTTCCAATAGCCGAAGGCTTCGTTGGGAAAGATCTTTGATTGCTCGGTTTCTTTGAACTCGAGGAATGTATCGCAGATGCGCGTTATGTCTTGGTCAGTCAGTTCGCAGTTCTTCTTGCCGAGGTTTTTGCGCAATGGCTTGTACCATTGTGTTGCATCGATAAGCTGCACCTTGCCTTTGCGGTGCGCTGGCTTGCGGTTGGTGAGCACCCAAATGTACGTTGCAATGCCGGTGTTGTAGAACATGTTGAGCGGCAGAGCCACAATGGCTTCCAACCAGTCGTTCTCGATAATCCATCTGCGGATGTTGCTCTCGCCCTGACCAGCATCACCGGTAAAGAGTGAGCTGCCGTTGTGCACTTGGGCGATGCGACTGCCAAGCCCCTTACCCTTCCCTTCGCCATGCTTCATCTTGGATAGCATGTTGGCAAGGAAGAGCAATTGCCCGTCGCTGGTGCGCGTAACCAGAGAGTACTCGGGATTGCCGGCATGCTCAATCACAAAACGCGGATCCTTGAGTCCGTCCTTGCCGCCCATACGCTCAAGGTCGCTCTTCCAGCTCTTGCCGTAGGGGGGGGTGCTGAGCATAAAGTCGAACTCGCGCGATGGGAATGCGTCGTTCGACAGTGTGGAGTGTTCAGGTCCGCCAACGATGTTGTCCGCAGCATCACCTTCGCCCTTGAGCAGCAAATCGGCCTTGCAGATGGCGTAGGTCTCGGCGTTGATCTCCTGACCATACAGGTGTGTGGCCACCTCCTTGCCATGCTCCCTGGCAAGCTGTTGGAGCGTTTCCTCGGCAACAGTGAGCATCCCGCCTGTGCCACATGCGCCATCGTAGAGCAGGTAGGTGCCGGATTCAATCTGTTCGGCAATGGGCAGAAAGATCAGCTTGGCCATGAGCTTTACGGCATCACGTGGCGTCCAGTGCTCGCCGGCTTCTTCGTTGTTGTCTTCGTTAAAGCGCCTGATGAGTTCCTCGAACACCGTGCCCATGCCGTGATTGTCCAGGCCTGGGTGCTTGACTGAACCATCGTTGTTCAAAACTGGTAGGGGGCTCAGGTTTATGTCGGGTGAAAGGAGTTTCTCGATCAACGTGCCAAGTGCGTCGGCCTTTGCGAGCCGCGGGATCTGGTTTCGGAATTCAAAGTTCTCCAGGATGTCCTGCACGTTGGGAGAGAAGCCATCGAGGTAGGCTTCGAAGTCGGCCTTGAGCTGCTGCTGGCTTGCTCGGGCCTTGAGGTCGCGGAGCGTGAACTTGGAGGTGTTGTAAAAGGCTTGGCCAGCAGCCTGACGCAGTGCCGGATCTTGATTGGTGATTTTGGCTTTGTCCAGCGAGGCCTTCATATCCAGAACAGCCTGCTTCGTGGGCTCGAGCACGGCATCGAGCCGCCGCAGCACGGTCATCGGCAGGATCACATCGCGGTATTTACCGCGGACGTAGAGGTCGCGCAACACATCATCTGCAATTCCCCAGATGAAGTTGGTGATCCAGGTGAGTTGGACTTGTTCCATGTAGCGCAGTGCAATGATATGTTATTCAGGATTCGTTTTCTGATGGCAGACACACACGCTATGCGCAAGCAATAGACTACCTCGCATACTGTAGCTCGTGAAGGTTTGGCCGGCAAAATAGGACGGAATTCGCAGGCACCATCCTACGCCCCTACGCCCCTCGCCAACTCCATCGTATCCGTTCCTCCATACATCGCCGGATGACCATGGTACCCGCCAATCACATTGCGTAACACGCGTACATCACGCACCACAAGTCCGCGCCAGTTGGCACGGGCGTGCACTACGCCACGCACAATGAGTGCAGCATGACGTAACTGCTCCTTGAAGTACTCGCGCTCGTTGGGCTCCACCACACATTGCACAAAACCGGTCTCGTCTTCCAGGGTTACGAAGAGGACGCCGTGAGCGGTGGGAGGGGATTGGCGGAGGATGACGATGCCGGCGACGGAAGAGGTTACAAGAGTTACGGGAGGTACGGGAGTTACTTGAGTTACGGGAGGTACGTTTGCAACAAGTTCTTGCAAGTGTTCAATGGGATGAATACCAAAATCATTGAGACTGCGCCGATACAACGTCATGGGATGCACACGCGCAGCCCCATGCGTGATGTAATCGTATGCCAGCCTCTCCTGCGCCTTGATGGGCGGAAGCTCTGGTACATCACTAAGGGCAAGGGGCTGGGGGCAATGGGCAAGGGGAAGTTGGCCCGTACCTCCCGTAACTCCCGTAACCCCCGTAACCCCCGTAACCCCCGTAACTCTCTTCAGCACTCCCGCCTTCCACAACGCTGTTCTGCTATTCTTCTCCAGCCCATCCAACGCACCACTCAGCGCTATGCTGTCCATCACGTTGCTGGGGAGCTGCACGCGCTGCCACAAATCTTCGATGCTGCGGAACTCGCCACTGGCACGCTCCCACACAATCAGGCGCGCAGTGTCCTGGGTGACGTGGTCGATGGCGGAAAGGGGCTTGCGAATGGCTATGGTGCCTGGGGTCACTGGACCTCGGGATGACGAGGTCGCTCGCTCCGCTCGGGATGACGAGTTCTTTCGCTCTTCGTGGGATGACGGATGTTCGTGGATATACTCCAGACTGTATCGAATGCCGGAGCGGTTGATATCGGGCAGGAGCGTTGGTACTCCAAACCGACGGGCCTCTTCTTCGATGGTCATCAGATTATAGAAGCCCGGACGGTGTTGCATGAAGGCGGCCAGGTAGGCGGCAGGGTAGTACGTCTTAAGCCAGGCGCTTTGGTACACGATGCGGGCAAAGGCGGCGGCGTGTGACCGGCAGAAGCCATAGCCAACAAAGTGACTCACCTTTTCATACACGAGTTCGGCACTATCACGGTCAACCCCGCCTGCCATAGCCCCCTTCACAAACTTTTCGCGCATGGCTTCCATGGCAATGGGATCGCGGTTCTTGCTCACGAGGGCGCGGAAGTCGTCAGCCTCGTCGAGGGGCATGCCGGCAAAACGGTGGGCGATTTCCAGCACCTGCTCTTGGAAGAGGACGATGCCGAGCGTGTCGCGCAGGATGGGCTCGAGTTTGGGGTGTAGGTGAACGACGGGCTCGAGGCCGCGCCGACGGCGGACGTAGGGGTGCACCATGCCGCCCTGGAGCGGACCGGGCCGGAAGAGGGCTACCTCGGTGATGAGATCGTTGAAACACTCGGGCTGATGCTGCGCCAGCAAATGCATCTGCCCCTGCGATTCGATCTGGAACAGGCCAAGGGTTTTGCCGGATCGGATGAGGTCCATGACCTTCTCATCATCAAACCGCATCGTGTCAACATGCCGCGCTACCTGCTCATCGCCAAGTAACTCAAGCGCTTCACTAATACACGCCAGCATGCGCAGTCCAAGCACATCAAACTTGACCAGGCCCATGGCCTCCACATCGTCCTTGTCAAACTGCACAACGCTGGTGCCGTTGGCGGAGCGTTGCACGGGAGTGAAGTGGGTAAGGGGCTTTGCCGAGAGGATCATGCCGCCGCTGTGCAGACCGAGGTGACGTGGCCGGTCGAGCAACAGCTTTACAACATCCAGCATGGTGTCCAGCAGCGGGGCATCACCAACAATGGCAGCCAGTTCGGCGCGGTAAACATGTGGATCCTTGTTGGTAAAACCGGGGATGGCCTTGGAGAGTTTGTTTACCGTATCCATGGGCCAGCCGAGCGCCTTAGCGGCATCACGCACGGCCATGCGGGCACGGTAGGTGATGAGGGTAGCCGTCATCGCCGTTTGCTGGTTGCCAAACCGACGTTCCATCCAGTCGATCATCTCCTGCCTGCGGTCGCTATCAAAATCCACATCGATATCCGGTGTGCCTTTGCGTCCGCGATGCAAGAATCGTTCAAACAGCAGCTTGTGCTGGAGCGGACACACTCCGGTAATCCCTAGCAGGTAGGCCACGATGCTGTTGGCGGCCGAGCCACGTCCGCTATGCCGGATGCCGCGTCGAGTGGCTTCGTCAACGATTTCTTTCACGACGAGGAAGAAGTCACTGAGGCCGAGGTCGGCGATGACTGTTAGCTCGTGTTCGAGTTGGCGCGAGGCCGCGATTACAAGATTACTGGATGACGGGAGTACGGAAGAGATTACGGGATTACTGGATGACGGGAGTACGGGAGAGATTACGGGATGACTGGATGACGGGAGTACGGAAGAGATTACGGGATTACTGGATGACGGGAGTACGGAAGAGATTACGGGATGACTGGATGACGGGAGTACGGAAGAGATTACGGGATTACTGGATGACGGGAGTACGG
>CAZUGQ010000020.1:0-29449 GCA_964620125.1 uncultured Hyphomicrobiales bacterium | reverse complement strand
GATGACGGGAGTACGGAAGAGATTACGGGATTACTGGATGACGGGAGTACGGGAGGTGTGGAGTACTTTTTCTGGAGCGCAGAGAGGCAGAGTGTACGGAGTAGATCGTGGGGTTTAGTGCCTTCTGGTAGCTGTGCGCTAGGGGGGGTAACATGTCCGGGCAGGATATCGAACGAACATTCCTCGATGATGCGGGCTGTGGTTTCGAAGGCTTCGGGGTAGGGTAGGAGGGAGCGTAGTTGTGCTTCGGAGCGCAGGTGTTGTTGGTCGTTCACTGGGCGTTCTGGGTGGGGATCGAACACCGTTATACCTAGGCGTGTACACGTGAGCACGTCGTACGTTCGGTAGGCATCGGGAACGGCATAACGCACATCGGGTGCCACACAGATGCCAAAGCCCCTTTCCATCGCCTCAGTTACCAGCTTGCGGGCGCGGCGACTATCACCTGGACGGCGCTGGTGGTCGAGGCAGAGGAGGGTGGAGGTACTGGAGGTACTGGAGTTACGGGAGTTACGGGAGTTACTGGAGTTACGAGAGGTTAGGTAGGTAAGGGAGATATGGGAAGGATCATTCAGGAGGATGAAGCAGTGCTGGAGAGCATCCAGATCCGTCCAGTGTTCCAGCAGTGGTTCTTCGCGTGCGTGGAGGCGGGTGAGCAGGGAATTCATGCTCTCGTAGCCTGTGGCATTGCGTGCGATAATCGTGACCGATACACCTGCCACCTGGAGGGAACATCCGATAAGGGGCTTTAGTCCATGTTGTCGGCAGGCCTTCTGCAGACGGACGGCGCCATACACCCCATTCCAATCTGTAAGGCACAGCGCCTTGTGTCCGAGCTTGGCAGCCCTGATGGCCAGCTCTTCAGGAGAGGAGGCGCCGCGGAGGAAGGAGAAGTGGGAGTGAGTTCGGAGGGAGGCGAACATTAATCCACAATCCGCGACAGCATCCACCCTTCCTGACCGCAGAAGATTTCCATTACGCCGCGCTGCGTCAGGAGCATGTAGTATTCGCGTCGGTCTTCCGTGCCCCACCACTGACCGCGAGCGCTCCAGCTTTCCAGTACCTGCTCCACTTGGTACAGCGATCCGCGCCAGCAGAAAGCTGTGGGCTCGGACTGTTGGCGGACAACGTCGATGGGTTCCATTAACAGATGCATGGAAGAAATATGGGAATATGGGAATATGGGAATGCAGCCAACTGCAAACTGCCAACGGCCATCAGGCCACCGGCTTCCACGGCTCGATAGACGCAAACCGGTCGGGCACGTAGGCGTGCGCATCAATCACCGTAACCCGCTTGATGGCCTGCGGAAAACGGCGGGCCATGGGAGCAGAGATCTCGGAGATGGTTGGTCTGATGGCAAAGAGCGACGTCTGGCTTGGAGGGATCAGGGCCAACGCTCCGAGCCGAACATGGACTCCAAAGAACTGCTTGCCTGTTGCCGTTAACCGTTGGGTACTAACCTGCTGCTCACCGTTAACGATCAGTGGTTTGCTGCCAACGGCCTTCGCCAGCATGGCCGAGGTTTGTGCGTGGAGGTGACGCACGTCCTGCGTAGGAGCGCGTAGGATGCGCGAGCTTGTGTGCAATGGCTGGTCGGCCTTGTCGAGTAGGGCTACTTCCACTCGTCCGGAGCGGCGCTGGCCAAGCTGCGATACCGTATCGTCAACTGCCTTACGAAGCATTGTTTCGAGCAAGGCGGGTTCATGTGTTCCATCGTCGAGGCGTACCACAGCCTCGCAAACGGGGGGTGGGACGTGTAGGGGCAAGGGGCTTGCGTCGGCTATGCTGCGGAGCAGTTCGTGCACGTGTACGCCGCACTGGCCAAATTGGGCCTTGAGCTGGGAACGCGTCAAACGGCGTAGTCTGCCCACGGTGCCTAGGCCAAACAGGCGCAGGCGCTCCACCATGGCCTGATGTATCTCGAGCTCTTCTAGCTCAATCAACCGTTCCACCGGCAGGGTGTCAAGGTAGGGGGCTATGTCGTCTGCGTCGATGGTAACCATCGATCCAGGCCGAGCACCCAAGGCTGCAAGCAAAGCCATCGTTCGGGTTGGCGCCAAGCCTACACAGGCACTGGTGCTTTCCATGAGTGTGCGCACTGCGGCCAGATCATCGGGCGCACAATAGAGTCGGCCCAGCCCAGCATCAGAAATCAGCGGAGTAAACCGAAACACCTCTTCCACGATATGTTCCCATGCGGCACGCTCCAATGCAGGCTGACGTGTGAGTGGGCAGTAGTGCGGACGTAATGCCATGGCTCGTTCCAGTGGCAGTCCTGCCAGGTCTCGTGGGGCAATAACACGTCCGCCAGCATGTACGAGCACCGGCTTGCGTGTACCCAGTGCCATCTGCAGGGAGAGGGCGGGGAGGTTGGGGAAGAGGAGGGAGGCGGTCATGGGATTACGGGAGTACGGGAGTACGGGAGTACGGGAGTACAGGAGTACAGGAGTACGGGATTACGGGAGTACGAGATTACAGGATTACGGGAGTACGGGAGTACGGGATTACTAGAGTACGGGATTACAGGAGTACGGGAGTACGGCTGATGCCCTAGAACTGTTTAATGCACGACCGTACCACGCCCACGATACCAAAGTCCATATCTGGTGTGATCATGATATCGCGGTATTTGCGGTTTTCTGCGCGAAGGAGTGGGCGGGAGTCTTGAAGCAGGTAGCGTTTCACCGTTAGCTCGCCATACACCCTAGCAATCACAACCTGGCCTGGGTGAGGTTGTTGAGCACAGTCCACGATAAGGGTATCGCCATCGGCGATGCCGGCTTCGAGCATACTGTCGCCCACCACTCGGATGAAGTATGTGCTTTCCGGATGCTCCAGGAGCATTTCGGCAAGGTCGATTTCTTTTTCAACGGCATCGTCGGCAGCAACGGGAGTTCCGGCGCTCACGCCAAGGGCCAGGAGTGGGATACGTGTAGGGGGGCGCATACCTGAGCCCCCTGACAGAACGAAGGGACTATCACGTCGAAGCTGAGCAACAAGTTCATGTAGGTTTTGCAGTTGTTGCTGTAGGTGATGCAAGGTGCTGGATTCGGCAGGGGGCTCTGGCGCATTACCCGTAAGCAGCCAGCGGGAAGAAACGCCGTAGCGCTGTTCAAGAACAGCCAGTACCTCCTGAGGTACTGCCGTGCGCCCACTTTCCCAGGAATACACCGTTGAAGGTCGTACGCCCATGGCCTTAGCATATTCCGGAACGTTCAACCCCAGCTCCTCGCGAGCTTGTTTATGACGTGCACCAACAGCCTTTTTTGACATTGTGCTGACTCCACTGCGTGAAACGTGGAGAGCAATCTACAAAATGTATAAATACAGGTCAAGTGAAATCTTCTGGTGCATATCGAAGACAGCGCTACGGACTGTACACGAACAACTACGCAGCGATTGACGCTTCGTATTGTTCCAGGTAGTTCAGGATGCCTTCGTAGAGGGTTTCGAACTGGATGTATTCGTAGATACTATTTGTGTGATCGCCAGCTGTAAGTACTAGTTGATCTAGAAGATTGCTATTGGCCTTCCTAATTGCATCAGGATCAAAGCTGTATCTAGGAAATGCTTGAAACATTCGCAAGAACAAACGAACTCTGTGATACTCTCTTTCCTTTAAATACCTAGAAACATATACTCTCAGATACTCGATGCGTCGCTCAGCAGCGTCAAAATCATGCTCAAGGATTAGGAAACACACGTGAGAAATAAGAATAACAATGTTTGAAATCTTCTTTTTCTTGCTCTCCTCTGGTACACTATTTAGATATGTACTTAGCCTAAACTGCTTTATAGCATTACTTTGGGTATTAGAGCTAGTGGCTAAACCTAGCCTATATGCGATGATAAGGTAAGCGTTGACTATCGTCCAATTTTCCTTAGTACTGTCACTCTGCAGAACATATTGTCTCTGGCTTGTCGCGAGATGAATGTACTTTGCAGCAGACTCATAGTCGCCAATTCTGAGTGAAGAAAGTGCTGCAAAGAAAACTGCCAGATACCAATTTGTACCTGCTGTCCTAAACGATCCAATTACTACTTCAGCATATTGATAAGCGGCTGAAATTAGCTGCGATTGCATCTGCATTATTACCATTCTCAATCTAAACTCGCCAAGACGAGCTGGCTGAGAGAGATGTGGGTTGAGTTCAAGATAATTGATTGCTTCATTACAGGCTGCAATATGCTCCAATGGTTCTTCCTTGAACTCAGCAAGTACTATGCGTAATCTGAAAAGATTGAGTTTAAGTGCATGTGTGCCATACTTTTGGGTGAGCTCTTGCATCTCAATGAGTGTGGATTCACCAATTGCGATCATGTATTGCCAAGTTCTGCTCGTTATTGTTTGCTCGAGCAAGTAATGATCAAGCAGTGCATCTGATTTGTGTTCAGCTGCAAGAACCTCTAGGTAGTAGCTTGCCTTATCCCTGTACCTTTCAAACTTGTGACGCTGTGTCCACACTGCAGCTGTTTCTGACAGCATCTTGCAAAGAGTTAAACAAATGTCTGTGAACTGATACTTCTCAGCGATACTTAATGTTTTTTCAGCAACTTCAAACCCAGCTGTTCGAGATGCAAAACGCATCAGTGACTGAGCGCAGATTAGGTTACGTGTGCACTTGTAATAATAACTGAGGTACTCAGAGTGTTCTGGCTGTTTGACCTGTAAAAAGAGTACACTATGCAATAACCGTTCGAAGACCCTTGACTTGAGCGTCCGATAACGCTGGTCTGAGCGATCACTTTGATATAAAGCTTTTGCAGCTTCATCGTCATCGGCAAATGTGTCGTTAAGTAGTCCTTGTAAGAATCTCCCAGTGACCGTTTCATCTTGCCCGTTGTTTGCGGACTCCAGTTCAGGAAGTACCCGTGACACATCAGATTTTGATGTGATGATGCGCAGGATTTCTTTCATTACTTCCATAGCTGCAGAGATCTTACGATTACTGAACTCAAGGGCAAATATAGATGTTAACCTTGATTTTGCAATGTAACAAAACCGGTGTTTTTGTAACGGGGTCTAGAAAGGCAAGGTCCGATTTTCGTGTAGGAAATCACGTAGTGATTGATCGCAAAGCCGAGATGAACTAGGCTCAGCGTATCCAGTCCACTGCTGATTTAGTGAACACAAAATGTTCATGAGATCGTTTAACCATCTGTCAATCAGGCGGTTAAGAACTCTTGAATGCTTCGGATGACTGACAGCATAGTACGATGTAAGCACCAAACTGGTGGTATTACGCCAGTTGCAACCTTGCTGAATTGTAGCTAGCTGGCAATGTAACAAATCAACCATTCTGAGTTGACATGGTCTTGCCATATCAACCAGCAAAACGCCGAAAATGTGCCTCTTCAACTAACTACACATTATTCAAACCAACTGTAAGGCTACCGCCATGGAACTCCTCGTTGCCATCCTCATCACCCTCGGTTTCGTCACCCCAGACAGCTTCTGTGCTCTCCCTCCGCACGAACGCGATATGCTCATCATGAGCCACCAGCCAATCATTGATCAGGCGATGTTAGACCCTGTTGTTATGGAACAGGCGCATATAACTATGCCTACACTTATCGATCGCCTCGAAGACTGAGGATCCGTCAACCGTGAGGTAATGCCTCCGAAACAGTTCATGTAAACCTCTTAACAAACTGAAACAAAAGGACCTTAGTCATGAAAACAAACCGTCAAAACCCGTACATCATTGACCGTGGCGAAAACAACCGTCAAAACCCGTACATCATTGACCGTGGCGAAAACAACCGTCAGAACCCGTACATCATTGACCGTGGCGAAAACAACCGTCAGAACCCCTACATCATTGACCGCGGCGAAAACAACTAACGCAACTTGACCCTAACTGAGTTCAAAATGAAGAACGATGAGGCCCACTATGTTACATGCCATGCCCGTTTCGAATTGCATGCACTTTCTCATGCCAACGAAACTCGACGACTGGAAGGCCTTTGATGTGCCAGGAGTCGTTGGAGTTCTGGGTCGTGGAGAAGACGGACACTATCGTGTGATCGACGCTTTCGACTGCACGTCCGTCCCAAGTGCACGGCAGTTGGCCCTCGATGAACGTTTCGGCAACTGGGTGCAGGCTGCCGATGGGATTGACAACATCAGGTTCGATGTGTTCCTGATGCCTTCAGCCCCAGGCGAACGCCGCACCGAAGTTGTTAGCCTCCTGGAACGGAGTTGCGGATTTCGCTCCTTTGAAAGGACGCCTGCTTATGCCCATGCTGTCTGAGTGCCATCGGTCAGGCATCCCCACGTTCGCCTGACGTAAGCACTCCACGCCTCCGGTCCCACCCCACACTCGGAAGCGTGTGCAATCAAAACGCCCGGATCCCCCACGGTCCGGGCGTTTCCGTTTCTACCAGAGCCCCCTAACGCCACTATGTGTTGCTCCAACTCCTGTGGTTGGTTCAACTATCTCGCAACCCCAGTTAGGGTGCAGCACCCAAGTAATCAAGGAATGATGATGCACACCGCATGATGGTGATGCATGGTTTTCGTGGTCTACCCTGTGGTGTTTTGGCAGGGGGCTTTGGTTTCGCAGGTTGCCGCCACCAGCGTTGATAGCCGAGAGTTCCGAGGACCTCTCCCATAGTCATGTTTAGATCTAAGCGCCCGAGCTTCCGGCGTGTATTCACTCACCTGCGTGCAGGGGAGGAGAAGACCGCAGGCTGATGAATATGCGTGCCTGACTAACTCGTTTTGCGGTAGTTGAGCACAGCCCACGTGTTGAAGACTACAGCCATCGTAGCGATAGCGGCGATGTGCATACCGAGCTCTTGAATCCCAGCCCCCTTCAGGACAATCATCCGCATAACGTCGATGAAGTATCGAACAGGGTTGATGTAGGTGATGGCTTGTGCCCACGGTGGCATACTCGAGATGGGCGTGAAGAGTCCACCCAACATGATGAAAATCATCATGAAAAAGAAGGCCACGAACATGGCTTGCTGCTGGGTGTTGGCATATGTGCTGATGAGTAGACCCAAGCCAAGGACGGCGATTAGGTAAAGTATGGCAAAACCGTACAAGACAACGATGTTGCCGGCAGGGACGATGCCGTACACCAGCCTGGCGATGGTGAGGCCGATTGTAAACAGTACGAGGCCTAGAAAAAGAAACGGAACAAGCTTGCCGATAATGAATTGAGATCGGGTAATGGGTGTTACGTTCAGTTGCTCGATAGTACCCACTTCTTTTTCGCGCACAACGTTGAGGGCAGTGAGATATACGGCAACCATGGTGAGGAGCAGAGCTAGAATGCCGGGAACCATAAAGCGGCGGTAGTCGAGGTGGGGGTTGAATTTGTTGATTGAGGGGTTTGAGGGACTGGAGGGACTGGAGGGACTGGAGGGACTGGAGGGACTAGAGAGGGAGGGGGGGAGGGTGGACGAGATAAGTTGAGAGAGGTAGGCGGCACCGAGGTTGCCTTTAACTCCGTTGATGGCGTTCACGGCCATGTATATACCTTGACTTCTGCCTCGCTGTGTGTTGCTTTCGAAATGGGGGGGGAACTCAAGTATTACATCGGCGGTGTTGTTTTCGATAAGCTGTGTTGCATCGTGATTGCTTGTTCCGTGGTATACGAGCTTGAAGTTCTTGCTGTGTGCCACTTGTTGCGTGATGCGATTGGTGATGGTGCTGCGATCGTGATCAACGACGGCAATATTGACGTTGCGGACTTCGAAGTCAGCAGCTAGCGGTAAAATCGTGAGTTGAGCTGTAGGCATGAAAAGGATCATCACCAGGATGATTCGGTCCCGACGTATCTGCAGAAATTCCTTTTCAAGGATGAAGCGAAGTACGCTCATGATAGTCTCGTCTTGAAGCGGCTCAGTGCGATGGTTAACAGAACAATGGTCATGCCCAAAAGAATGAGTGTTTCGCGCCAGATGGACTCGAACCCAAGCCCCTTGATCATCACATTTTTGACGATGGAGTAGTACCATTTGGATGGCGCGATGTTGCTGATCACCTGAAGGGGTATGGGCATGTTCTCGATGGGAAACATGAAGCCGCTGAATAGAATGGTGGGGAGAAGCATGCCCATCATACTCATGAGCATAGCAGCCTGTTGTGTGGTGGCAATGCTGCTGATCAGCAAGCCAAGAGAAAGACTGGTGACGATGAACACCATACTCACACCCACGAGCAGCACCACGCTGCCCTTGATCGGCAAGCCAAGTGCTGTGGTGCTGAGCAGCAGGATGGTAAACACGTTCACCACCGAAAGCAGGAAATAGGGAACGGCCTTGGAAATGATTACAAGCAATGGTCGGAAGGGGCTTACCAGTAGTACTTCCATGGTACCCTGCTCTTTCTCACGAACAATGCTGATGCTGGTCATCATCACGCACACAAGCATCAGCACAAGCGCCATCACCCCTGGAACAAAGTTCGGCGCACCAGTGAGCTGTGGGTTATACAGGTACCTTGTAGACAGGCCTTCGGAGAGTGTGCTTCGTAGAGCGTACGGCATAGAACGTTCATCGGAGAGTGAGCTGTGCAGGGTGTTCTGCGAAGACACAATTGCGTTAAGGTAGTTAGTGAGAGTTGTGGCGGTGTTAGGGTCAGACGCGTCAACAATTGTCTGGACCTGTTCACCACTGCTGGGGATAACGATGACCATGGCGATGCCGCTACGTCGAATGTGTTGTTCGATGGTACCGGTGCCGCCGGATGCCAGCTCTACATCGAAATATTTACTCGCGTCAATCTTGTCGATCAACGCATGACTGTGCTCTGTCTGACTGTGGTCGATCACCACCACGCGTGCATTCTTAACCTCGTTGGTAAGTGCAAACCCAAAGATGAGTATCTGCACAACTGGTAGACCAAAGAGAATGAGCAGCGTCCGACGGTCTCGCAACACATGACGGAACTCTTTCAGCATGAAGGTGAAGAGCTGTTTCATGTTCCTCTCGCAAGCCGATAGAATACTTCGTTCATGGTGCTCACACCATGATGATGGCGCAACGCACGGGGTGTGTCGAGTGCCGCTATGCGTCCATCCACCATGATGCTCACACGGTCGCAATACTCAGCCTCGTCCATGTAGTGCGTGGTTACGAACATGGTCACACCTGCCTGAGCCCCCTCATAAATCATGTCCCAGAACTGTCTGCGCGTGATGGGGTCAACACCACCAGTCGGCTCGTCGAGAAACACCACCTTTGGCTGATGGAGCATGGCCACTGAAAAAGAGAGTTTCTGCTTCCACCCAAGTGGGAGCGAGCGTACACGAGAGTGTGCATGGTTGTTCATGCCAAGACGCTCAAGAAGCTGAGTGGAAGCGTCGGAGATATATGAGCGTGAAAGTCCGTAGATACCACCGTAGAATGTGATGTTCTCAAGCACGGTGAGGTCTTCATACAAGGAAAACTTCTGACTCATGTACCCGATGCTGCGCTTCACAAGTTCTGTTTGTGTGGATACGTCGTACCCTGCAACGGTTGCCTTACCACAGGTTGGTTGCAGTAGTCCACATATCATGCGCATGGCCGTGGTCTTACCTGCGCCGTTGGCACCAAGAAAGCCAAAGATCTCGCCAGCGCTTACCTCGAAGGAGATAGCGTCGACGGCGGTAAACGAACCAAATCGTTTGGTGAGATCCGTGGCGGAGATCACAGGTTCCTTGCTCTGTTCAAGATGACGCATGATCTATTCATGTTGACATTAACCTGATGAAACAATCTTCGACGCTTGGCTGAATGGAGGTAAGGGGCGGAAGGCTGTCGCGAGTTTGTTCGCTAAGGTCGTAGAGAGTCACATGCCACTCATCACCGAACCGGTGGACGCTTTCTACATAGGGCGACGAGCGCAGCACGGCACCAATGGTTCCGAGGTCTCCTTCTGATGCACTGAACAGGGGAACGGGGAACGCGGCAACGATTTCTGCGGGTGTATTCACTCCGAGTAGCCGACCATGATTGATAAGCGCAATGCGATCGCACAGTACTGCTTCGTCCATGTAGGGCGTACTTACAAGAATGGTGATGCCCGAGCTGGTAAGCCGACGCAACATCGACCAGAATTCCTTACGGCTTACGGGATCAACGCCCGTTGTTGGTTCATCAAGCAGCAGTACTTCGGGTTCGTGAATGAGTGCACAACACAATGCCAACTTCTGCTTCATGCCGCCGCTCAGTGCACCCGCACGCCTGCTGTTAAATGGTTCAAGCTGCACGTAAATGTCATGCACTAGGTGCCGGTTGGCTTCGATGGTAGTACCGAACAACGTGGCAAAAAATTCCAGGTTTTCACGAACGGTGAGGTCTTGATACAGGGAAAACTTGCCTGGCATGTATCCGAGATTAGAACGCAACACCTTCATGTCCCGCACCACATCGAGTCCGGCTACCGTGGCCGAACCACCATCGGCAAGCAGCACGGTGGAAAGTATCCTGAACATCGACGTTTTGCCGGCACCATCAGGACCAATCAAGCCAAACAATTCACCTGGTTCTGCACGGAAGCTCACGCCATCCAATGCAGTGACCTTGCCGTACGACTTGCGCACATCAACTACATCGACGCCGTTCATTGCGAGCTCCCGTGTTATAAATCAAGTTCGCCATACATACCCAGCTTGAGGCGACCATCGTTCTTAACTCTGACCTTGATTGCATAGACAAGGTTGGCGCGTTCGTTCTTCGTCTGTATGCTCTTCGGTGTGAACTCTGCCTTCTCGCTTACCCAGGAAAGTGTGCCTTGATATGGCCGCAAGCCACCAGACCCATCATCGACCGATACTGTTAGTGTTGAACCCAGCTTGAGATTAGCCAACTGGTCGCCCGACACGTAGGCACGCAGCGTAAGTGTTGTGAGGTCAGCAATGCGATACAAAGGCTTGCCAATAACGGCCATTTCATGGGGTTCTGCATACGTGGAGAGCACGGTGCCACTCACGGGGTTGGTGATGGTACACTTACGCAACCGATCCAGTACTTCCTGGAGTTGAATGTCTACGCCCACTCCTTGCTCGTCGAGTGTGGCCGAGTTGGTTGTGAGTGTGCTTTCCTGCGCTAAAATCTGTGCTTGGAGTGTAGCGACTCTGGCATTGGCGTCGTCAAGCTGACGTTGTGTGGCCACTCCACCTCTGACGAGTGTGGCAACGCGTTCACGATCGGCAATGGCTGAAGATAGCTGCTCTTGAAGTGCTTTAATCTGTATGTGTGTTGCTGGTTTCCCGGTGAGGATAGTGCGTTTGTTCTGCAACAGATGCAGCATCTGTAGGTGCGGTTGAGTGCTGTCGATGTGCCCCACTACTTGCCCTGCCTGCAGTGTTTGACCTTCGTCAACATTAAAGTCGAGCAGCTTACCATTCGTTTCCGCAGCCACGATGGTCTCCACTGCTTCGAATGTGCCTGTTGCGTCGGGTGTGTCTTGAGAGCTGCTGCAAGCACTTGTTATGAATACAACTGATGCAAGAATGGCAAGGAGATATGTGTTCATGCTATTTACCACGTAGTGTATTGAACTCATAGATGGATGCCACGAGTTGCATCTTGTGCATTGCCTGAAGTGAACGTGCTTCATTGGCGCGTTCGGTGGCTTGCAACAGGTCGAACAGCGAACAAGCACCGGCATCATACTTGGCTTGATAGCCCTTTAATACTTTGGCGTATTGCTCAACTATCCGATCATCTTCAGCCAGGATTGAGCGCTGTTTGTTGATGTTGGCCTGCGCCTGCACCGTCTGCTGATTGTTGGTGTAGTGAAACATTTCTTCCTGCACCTGGATCTTTTGCAAAGCCACTTGATGAAGATCGTTCTCGTTGGAGTTTCGATAGAGTCCGCCAATGCTCCATGAGGCACTGATTCCCACTACGCCAAGTGCCGTGAAGTCTTCCGAGATGGGGCCGAGACTCGCGCCGGGTAACATCATGATGCCAGCACCTAGCAGGCCCACCTTGGGTAGGAGGTTAGCCTCATGCATGCCTGCTTGTGCATTGGCGAGTGCTCGCTGCTGCTGAAAGAGCAGGAGTTCCGGCCGGGAAGACGCTGTTTGGGAATCCGCTTGAACGTTAACCGGCTTAATCAGTACAACGTTATCATCGAGGTTCGTACCAATGAGCGCGGAGAGAACGTCTAAATACCCAGCACGTGCATACATGAACTCTGTGCGTTGCTGGCGAACCTTGAGCTGTTCAACGGCAATCTCGTCTACGTCGGTAGAATAGGTTAACCCACCATCATACATCTTCGCAATTCGATCGGCGTTGTTCTTCAACAGTTCATCGCGTTCATTCAGCAGAGCCAACTGTTCATCGATAAGAAGTACACCAAAGTATACCTGGTTTACACGTGTTCGGAGTTCAAACATGGTTACGGCTACCGATGCTTTCTCAACCTCTGCCGACGCTGTAATCACATTCTTTTGTGCACCAATGGTGCCACCGTCCCAAATCACCTGATTCACTTGCCCAATGCCAATGAAGGTTCCGCGTGGAGCATCATCTACCGAGCCGGGGAACCCACCGAACACGACGCCACCAATACCGGTGAGGCTTACTTGCGGCAGGTATGCTTTGTTGGCATTACTTATCGTGTACTCCTTGAACTTCTCAATCAAATCGAATTGCTTAACCATCGGGTAGTTGCGTTCGGCCAACGCATGGCAGGAGTCAAGCGTAAGCGTTGCCGTTTGTGGTGGCACCAAAGCCAGCGCTGCAAGTAGGGCAACAAACATGCCTAAGCCCCCTTCCCCAGTATGGCTTGCATGAATTGCGGAATGAGTTCCCGACGTTCCTGCAGGAAGGCATTGTAGGTGGAATCGTCCATCCCGGTAATCGAACTCAACACAGGTCGGGCTAGGAAGGGGAACACTATCATGCCAAACAGGCTGATGAACAAATGCGCCGGGTTCAACTCAGCGTATGGTGTTTTTTTAGCTGCCTCGGCAAACTGTTGGAACAACACCGAGTTCATGAGGATGGATTTGTACCCTGTTTGCTCGAAGATCATCTGCGGGTTGGAACGGAGCTCGCTAAGCACGAACAGTGGAACATCAGGCTGTTGTAGGAGGGCGGAGATGTAGGCGTCACACAGAATCTGGATTTTCTCTTCAAGTGATGTCTCTTCGTTGTTCACTGCTTCGGCAATGCCGCGCAAGAAGCCTGCTATGAATTCAAGCATGATGCTCTTGAACAGATTGTCCTTTCCACGGAAGTAGTAAGAAATCAGGGCAACGTTGGTGCCGGCTTCCGAGGCAATATCCCGGATGCTGGTTGCTGCATAGCCGTTCTGAGTGAACAACTTGCGAGCGGCCTCCTTGATCAGGGTTTGCGTGTCAGGTTCGTAGGCTGCCATGGATCAAAATTAAATCAATCGATTGATTAAAACAAATGATTTATCAAGGGGTAATGCAAAAAAAAACCACCCAAGGGTGGCTTTTTGCTTTAAGTTCTTTTGGATAAAAATGTTAGACGCATTCGCTGATCAAGGCTTCCAACTTTTCCGCCGTCACATTCTCAAAGAATGTTTCGTTGATCGCAACCATTGGAGCACCACCACAGGCGCCCATGCACTCCACTTCTTCGATGCTGTACTTTCTGTCGGGCGTTGCTTGGTTGTTTCCAATACCTAGACGATTCTTTGCCTGAGCAAGTAAACCTTCGCCGCCTCTGAGCATGCATGAAACGTTGGTGCACACCTGGATGTGGTTGCGCCCCATGGGCTTCTTGAAGTACATGGTATAGAAGCTGGCAACCCCCATTACATGGGCATAGGGGAGCTCCATGATCTCTGCGATGTATCGGATGACGTCATCGCTCAGCCATTCCCACTTCTTCTGTGCCATCCACAGCACAGGCATGATGGCGGCTTTGGGGTGGGGGTACTGTGCCTTGAGCCGCTCAACTTCGCGCAGCTCATCGGCTGTAAAGGCAAGAGTTTGGGAAGGGGCTTCTGTCATGCTCGCGAAGATAATGCGTTACCCCCGTATCCTCTGCACAAACAGCTTGCTACCCATCCAGATTCGAATTGCAGTAATCACCTTGTGAACAGTGTTTACTCGAATGTGTTTGGTGAATACCTGATAGTCGTTGAGTTGGATTTTGTCCAGCAAACGGTAGTAAATGGCATCCATGATCTCTGCTGCAACCATTGTCATGCGTTCGTCGGGTGCAAGAAGGGTGCGTGCTCTGTGATAGTAATCTCTGGCTCGTTGCGCCTGAAACTCCATCAGGGCAACGAATCTATCGTCGTACACCTCGTTTCGTAAATCATCAGCAGTGTACTGAAAACGTTCGAGATCCTCCAACGGAAGATAGATGTAGCCTCGGTCCTTGTCTGCTTTTACATCGCGCAGAATGTTTGTAAGCTGGAGTGCATATCCGAGGTTAATGGCGTACTGCCGTGTTTGCTCATGCTTATACCCGAATATTTCTATGCAGATGAGTCCAACAATGCTTGCAACGGCGTAGCAATACTCCTTTAACTCTTCGAAAGTTTGGTAGCTGCGCTGGGTTAAGTCTCGTTCGCAGCCGTCTATCAAGGTTAAAAAGTACTGCTTGGGAATACTGAAACGCCGCACTACTCCACGCAATGCTCCACTGATGGTTCGCTTGTCGTCGTCTATGCGGCGCACTGATGGTGCGTACAAACGCTCAACTTCCTGGCGCCACCAGTTTAGCCGTTCTCGCTTGCCCGAAACGTTGACGGCATCAATCGATACATTCTCATCTACGATGTCGTCAATCCGCCTGCAAAAGGCATACACGGTGCTTATGGCATGCCGCTCTTCGCGCGGAAGAAAGGAAAAACTATAATGAAAACTGGTAGAACCTTCGGTAGAAAGTGCTACGTCTTCAGTATCGGATGAGATATGCACGGCGTGAAAATATGATTATGTCGAATTTGCCGTATGCAGCAAGCTTGGTACGATGAAGTAATACTATCCGTTGAGTTGCTTGTGGACATCCTCACACTGGAGGAACAATGTTCCATAATTGTGCGCTGCCTAAGCAATGTAGAGGTGGCCATGAACCAACTGCGTGCTGTAGCGTTATTGCCGCCATTGTTAGAAGTCCTGCCACCTAATGCAATGCTGCCCGAACGGCAGACCCTTCGGCTTCTTCTAGCGAATGTGATCATCACGGAGGTAAACACGGTGTTCCATCGAATCAACCAGTGCTCAGCAACTTGCCAGCGAGTAAGGAAGCTGCTGGAAGACCTGCAGAGATGATTCTACAACGTTGGTCTGGTTAGAAAAACACGGTCATCACACCTCTTCAGCATGGCCATTCCGCCGGCAATGATGGCCCGTAACTCAAGCCGCAACATCCATGACTTGGGTATGTGCACAACCGGTTTGCCCCGCTGGAATAACTTCTCGGTAAACGTTCTTGCAGCAGCAAGCGCCGCCCTGGCCTTTGTTGGTTCGGCTGCCGGTTCGAGCGGCATGTCAGGGATGTAATACCGGCGGCGGGGTACGTCTACTGACAGATCCTGCAGAAAATTGGTTATCTGCAAGGCGGTACAAATGGCATTGGAAAGGGGCTCTGCTTTCGTACTCCAGTCACCACTCAGGCGCAACATCAACTCGCCAACAGGGTTTGCACTGTGATGACAATAGTCGAGCACATCGTCCCACGACTGCATGTGTACCTGCTCTCGTGCGTCGCGCCTGAACGCTTCGAACAATCGATGGAATGGTTCGGGCGGTAGTGAATGTCGATGAATTGTATCCTGGATTGCCATAAAGGCCGGATGCCCATCGGGTGACTCAACTCCGTCCACCACACGATCCAACTGGGCAAGTGCATTCAAGCGCTTGTGTTGTGTGTGGCTCGACGCATCTCCGACAGTAGCACCATGAACTTCTCCGTTGGGTTGCCATCCTTCGTCAGCGATATCGTCGCCTATGCGGGCAATGGCATATACTGCCACAAGCCCCTTACGAATTGATGGGGGAACAAGCCACGAAGCAACGGGAAAGTTTTCGTAGTGGGATGTGGCCAGAGCACGACACCACGCGTAGGCTTCCTCGAGGGTGCCTACGCGCGGTATGGTAGCCGTTGTTACTGGCGCTCCCAGCGTTTGTCCACGATGGTGGCATTTTCGCGCACCTGCTGTATCCACGAGTAATATGCGCTCTGTTGAAAGCGCGATGTGAGGTTACGCAGATGGGCGGCCCGATCCTTTTTGAAGGCGGCCATGTCTGCATCCGTGCGCTGATCTACAACCATGATGACCCATGCTCGTTTGCCACGAATCGGGGAGCCGATCTGTCCGATGGGCTGCTTGAACGCTGCATTGGTGCTTACATAATCACCGCCAAAACCGGTAAGCTGTCCGTTATCACGCAAACCGGTTTGGATGCGAACTTCTAGCGTGGAGTCAATGGACTTTGCGGCGTCCAACGTACCGGATGCCTTGCAGGCCTGAGCAACTTGTTCGGCCTTGCTCTTTAGCATGTCCAGCTTCTTGCGCAGGGTCAGAGTGCGCTGAATGTCTTCCTTTACGTCCTCGAATGGCTTGATGCCTTTTTCTCTAATATTGGTGAGTTGGGCAACTACCAAACCTGTGCGCTCTATGTCAATGCGCTTCACATCACCCTTGCTGGCAGAGAATGCCCAGGCTGTGAGTTCGGCAGACCCTAACATGGGCGATCGTGCATTAAAGAATCGGGTCTCCTGAACCTTCAGGTTGTATGCCTTTGCTACCGAGTCGATGACTCCACCGTCAGTGATCTCCTTCTCCATCTTAAGCGCGTTGCTGATGATGGATTGTTTTGTGCTGGTGCTCACCTTGGGTGCGATGGTGATTTCGCTGTACTTGATTTCGGTGTTCTGACGGTCAGTAACCTTGATGATGTGATACCCGAACTGACTTTCAACCGGACCAACGATCTGCCCAACTTCTGCTTCGAAGGCAGCCTTTTCGAACTCCGGCACCATGCGGCCTTTGCCGAAATATCCAAGATCGCCCTGTTGTTGTGCTGACCCAGGATCCTTGCTGTTGGTCATAGCCAACATCCCAAAATCTTCGCCGGACCGTGCGCGCGCGAGAATCTTGTTGGCAACAGCAAGGGCACTGTCTTTATTGGTGTCGAAGGTGATAAGAATGTGACTAGCTCGTACTGTTGGGCTCGAAGCTTCGCGGCGATCATCAACCCTGTAGTATCGGATACCATCGGCAGCGTTGAGTGGACCAAACACATCACCCTTGGCCAGGCTTTGTAGGACGATGGAGGCTGTTGGATCTACATCAGACAGTAAGGTGTAGTCCTTCGATGTGCCACCAAACTGCTGCATCTTCTCTGTAAAGATGCTGTCGCGTTTGGCAACATCCGTCACCGTTGAAAACACCTGCATGAGTTCGGCGCTCTGTTTCAAAGCCCGCGCGCTATCCTTTGCACTGGGCACCTGCTTAAAGACTGCATACTTGAGTTTTCGAGCAGGTTTCTGAATGTAATACTGCTTATTCTTCTCGTAGTACGCCTTCATCTCTGCATCGGACGGCTTGATCGTTGTGTCGGTGATCTGATCTGCCGAGATAGCAATAAATCGAACGTCGGCCGTGCTGTTGTTGCTTACATAATCCACTTCGGCAAAGGATGGGCTTGGCACAGAGGCTGCTGCACCAACAGCGGCAGTAATGGCTTCCTGCAGCTTCTGCACGCGAAGGTTCTTCTCAATGTCCGCCAGCGTCTTGTCCCACAACGCTTGTTGCTGTTCTACCTGCTCTGCCGGAGCCCCTTGTTCAGCAAGCATCTCGCCGTAACGCTGTGGATTCGTTACGAGCTCCTGCCACAGTTCTTTCTGAAAGCGTCCGGTACTATCCTTGAAGAACTGAAGCTCAGGTGGTGGGTTCACCAGCATCACGTCAACCAGTTCGTCTTCAGTAACCACCAAGCCAAGCTTTTCCGCTTCCTGCTTGTGAAGGACTTCGTCAATCAACTGGTCGAACACCTGCTGGCGTATCTGTTCGTCGCTCAGTTCTTGTGGCTGCTGACCCTGCTGCACAGCTTGGGCATTCTGCTGCCGCATGCGCTCGGCCATGTCGCGCACCATCCGTTCGTAAACGGCTTCGGTGATCACCTCTCCATTCACTTCGGCAATTGCTCGGTTCTCCGGGCTTTGTCCCTGCTGCCGGATCGATGTGCAGCTGCTGTCCTGCACCACCATGAAAACGATGAACAAAACGGCAACAACGGCCAGGAAATACGGGCTCAACTGACGGATCCGGGTGATAGCACCCATAACAACTCAACTCCGGAGGAACGATGATAATAAAGGGAAGGGGCTAATGCACAGCCTCTTTCGCGAAGCCGCAAAGATACGCAGTGCGGTGTACTTTTGCTGGGATGAGCAAACCCTTGGATGCACAAGACCTGCGGTTGCGGTTTGTAGAGGCCTCCGATGTGTTGCTACATGAAGAGAGCGACCCTGCACGAGTGGAACGTTTGCGAGCGTTTGTAACGGCCGATGGATTCCTTCGAAATCCGCCCGTTGCCGCACAAACATCCGATGGCCGATGGGTGGTTCTGGATGGAGCAACTCGGACCACGATGCTTAAACAGCTTGGCGCGCAGCATCTGATCATACAGGCTGTGCCGTACACAGCGCCCGACGTTGAGATCGGAGCTTGGTATCACGTGCTCCCACATACCGCTGCACTACAGGCAGAACGCTTTGCTGATAGCCATACGGCGGAGGTTGTGTTGTATCCAACCGTAGATGATGCTCATTCAGCACTTGCCAGCAGGACGATCGTCGCTGCTCTCGCTCATGAAGATGGAACCGTTTCCGGCTTTCGGTTTTCGACTGCTAGTCCAAGAGCGGATGGCTCACCAGTTCATTCCACTCCATTTGCCATGCTTCGATCGCTTGTCTCCGTGTACGGTGGTGCTGGAGAGATTTACCGAATCGTGCACGATGATCTGGTTGACATCGTTCGAAGAGAGGAGTCGTGTCCGGAAGTAGTAATGTTCCCCACCTTTACGCCTCCGGAGATTGTGAAAGCTGCCATAGAACAGGACTTGCTTCCTGCTGGTATTACCAGGCACCTCATCAGCGGACGCGCCTTAAATATCAACGTTGACCTGAATGCCATCCTTGATGCCAGCAGCTTGGAAGACAAGAATGCCAGATTGTCTAATTGGCTAACGCAAAAGATTTTGGCGAAGAAGGTTCGGTACTATCACGAACCAGTGTTTGTTTTTGACGACTAATCACCCTCCTCGGCAAACCCGGGTATTCCTGATTTCATTACAAGCAACTAACCGGTAATGTTCTACACTGTTTCAACCCTGGAAACCTGCCGTTTTGGTCTGGATGGTGGCGCAATGTTTGGCGTTGTTCCCAAAACGTTGTGGGAGCGCGCATATACACGTGCCGATGACCGGAATCGAATACCGATGGCAGCACGAGCCCTGCTGATACAGGGAGATAACAGGGTTGTGATAGTTGACACAGGAAACAGTCCGTTCATGGATCCAAAGCTTCTGGATATCTACGGCATTGACTTTTCCGAGTACACACTGCAAGGATCACTGGCGAACAAGGGGCTAACCGTTACCGACGTTACAGATGTAATCCTCACGCACCTGCATTTTGATCACGTAGGTGGTGCGATGGACGTGAATGGTCCACGGTTCCCGAATGCTCGCTACTACGTGCAGAAGGAGCACCTTGCCTGGGCTCGCAATCCTTCGCTAAAGGACAGGGCTTCATTCGATTCACGAATGTTCGAGCCCCTTGCTAACAATGGCGTGCTGCATCTAACTGACGGGGAGGGAGAAGTGCTACCCGGAATCACGGTGAAACCAGTGCACGGTCATACACCATTCATGCAAACCGTGCAGGTGCAAACAGAAGCTGGTGTGGTGTTCTATCCGGCAGACCTGTTCCCAACCGGAGCACATGTACCAGCTGCGTATGGGATGGCTTACGACAACCAGCCGCTGGTTACCATACAAGAAAAGGTTGCCCTGTATGAACAGATGATTGCGGAACAGTGGATAGTGGTGTTCGAACACGACGCTCTTCGAACAGCTGCCAAAGTGATTAACGGACCCAAGGGCCCCACGTTGGGTGAAACCATTGCTCTCTGATCGACAGGAACGCGAAATCAATGGGCGGCATTGCCTGCGACTGTGCCGTAGTGCCGAAGTAGGCGAGCGCAGGGGACATCGGGTGTACGTGGATATCGAAACGGATTTGGCTCTTTTCCGCTTATCAGATGGCATTGTTGCGGTTACCAATGTGTGCCCTCACAAGCGGGAAGCATACATCTACGATGGGGTAGTGTTGAACAACACCGTAACATGTCCTATGCATGGTTGGTGTTTTGACCTCGCAACAGGCAAAAACCTTGGTATGGGGGGGGGATTACGAACGTACCCCGTTGTGGAGCAAGACGGCTACGTTTGGTTAGTGCTTGAGTAGTTCATTCACTTACCACTAGATTCACGGCAGTACCCGGCTGCACAGGAGCAAGTGCAGGTGGCTCGGTGTCCATGATCATGTTGCTCATCATGAAGCCAACCTTGAGGCGTGTGATTGTTCCTGTCACCAAACCACTATCAAGCAGAATTTGCTTAGCCTCCAATAGGGAACGGCCTACGAGTTCTGGAACATGCACAGCAACCGGACCTTGGCTTACCAGCACGCTTGGCGATTTGTTGCTGCTCACCTTGGTTCCCGGGTCAACGCTTTGCGAGATGATGCGTTCGGCAGGAATGCTGTCGTTGTACACATAGGTCACATTGCCGAGTTGCATGCCCATGCGTAACAGCTCCAGGCGTGCCTCCCTTACTGTACGGCCGCGCAAGTCCGGCATCATGTTCTCTTCCGCTCCCTTGCTTACTGTAAGGTAAATCCGCCGTCCTGCCTTTACCGTGGCTCCAGCATACGGCATCTGATTCATGACCACACCTGCCTTTACTCCCTCGCTGTATTGCTCGTGCGGTGGCATCACTTCCAAACCTCGCGACTCTAGCATCACGATTGCATCTTGTACAGATCTACCTTCAACATCGGGTACCGTTAAGGTTTCTGATGCCCCCACTACCAAGGGAAGAACAACCTTGTCAACAACCACCACCACAACAACAATGGTAAGAACAAGTATGCCCGCGTATACCGCAAAGCCTTTCCAAGTGGATGGTCGTGGAGCTTTCACAGAGCTAAATTATGGTCATGTCTTCCCAAGCCCCATACCATACTCTCGAAGATGTACTGCAAGAACTAGGTAAACACTCTTCGTTTCTCATAACCACGCACGTGAACCCGGATGGTGATGCAATCGGTTCGGCATTAGGGCTCATGCACGTGCTCGAAGAGATAGGGGGCTCTGGCACCGTTGTAAACGTAGTTCTGCCCTCACCATGTCCGTTGAATCTCAGGTGGTTGCCAGGTGCAGAGCGAATCGTTGAGTATGCTGGAAATCCGATTACAGCGGAATGTGTCGTAGTCCTTGATCTGAATGCCATCTCTCGGATGGGTGCGCTCGGCAGTGCCATTGCAACCAGTCCTGCTCGCATCGTGAACGTTGACCACCACACGTTTCCTGAAGACTTTGCACACGTGCAGTGGATCGACGTCGAAGCAAGTTCTACATGTCAACTGATTGCGATGGTAAGCGAACCACTTTTCGCTGCTACATCCATGAGTCGGGCTGCTGCGCAGTGTTTGTATGTGGGACTGATGACCGATAGTGGCTCATTCCGATTCCCTCGAACCACTCCCGACGTGTTTCGTGTTGCAGCTCGGTTGGTAGAGGCGGGAGCCGATCCTGTGGAAGCCTACGAACGTGTGTACAATCAGAACTCACTGAAACGCACACAACTGCTTGGGCATGCGCTGTCCAATCTGGCAGTTCATCATGATGGCCGTGTGTGTACAATGATGGTAACACAGCAAGACCTCGAGTACTACGGATGTTCCTTGGAAGACACGGAGGGGCTGGTACACTACACCCTGAGCATCGAAGGAGTGATGCTTGGTATTCTGTTCATCGAGCTAACGGGTGAAGTGAAATGCTCTTTCCGGTCGAAGGGTACCACATTCGTGCGCGATCTTGCAGCCCTGTACGGTGGTGGCGGACATCTGCATGCTGCCGGTGCACGCATACCAGGCACCATGATTCAGGTTGTAACCGACGTTGTTGCTAGAGCACTTGCTGCAGTGACGTTCGAATGATCTCCACACCTTCGTCAAGTTCATCGGAAGTGATGGTGAGTGGTGGCCTGAACCGAACGCTGCTCTGACCGCAGCCCACCATGAGTACGCCATTCTGAAACATTCTGTCCAGGAACTCATTGCGCATGGCTGTTGAAGGCAGGTCGAAGGCTCTCATCAAACCCAAGCCGCGAACATTGGTGATTACGTTGCTACCAACCTCTTCTGCCAAACGGTTAAGGTGCTGATGCAGATATGCACCTTGTGCAGCGGCATTCTGAATCAGGTTGTCTTCTGCCATGATTTCTAGATATCGTGTTACCCGCACCATGTCCACCAGGTTACCACCCCAGGTACTGTTGATGCGGCTCGAGGTATGGAAGACGTTATCTGGTACGTCATCAATGCGATCAGAAACTACGATTCCGCAGACCTGTGTTTTCTTGCCAAAACACATGATGTCTGGCTGAACACCATACGCTTGATGTGCCCACCAGTGACCGGTAATCCCCATACCAGATTGAACTTCATCGAAAATCAGCAGTGCTTGGAATTCATCGGCTAGAGTGCGCAACGCTTGGAAGAACTCGGGTCGAACATGTCTATCGCCTCCTTCTCCCTGAATGGGCTCGATGATGATTGCGCAGATATCGTCTGGATGATTGATAAACGCCTGCCGCATCTGCCGAATGCTTAGCTCTTCTGCCTCGACTACGCGGTCCAATTCGGCTGGCGTTAGGGGGAACCGTACCGATGGATGAGAAATCCGAGGCCACGAGAACTTCGCATACAACGACGTTTTACTAGGGTCGGTGTTCGTTAAGCTCATCGTGTAACCAGACCTGCCGTGGAATGCACCATCAAAGTGCATTACCTGATGACCACGTTCCGTTCGCCAGCCCTTCTGAAAGTTCTTTCTCACCTTCCAATCCATGGCAACCTTGACAGCATTTTCGATTGCCAGTGCGCCACCCTCGATGAAGAACGAATACTTGAAGGTCGGCGGCACGGCTAGCTCGAAGAATGTTCGGACGAACGTGGCCATCTCGGAGCAGTAGATGTCACTATTGCTGAGTTTGTTCAAAGCGACCTTACCCAGATACTCCACGAAAGCAGGCTCGGTCATCTTCGGATGGTTTAACCCTACTGGCATTGACGCAATGCATGAGAACAGGTCCAGATACTCCCGTCCTGTTCGTGCCTCAACGAAATAACTTCCATGACTCCGTTCAAGGTCAACCACATGGTTGAACCCATCAACCAGCATGTGCTCCCGCAGCGTCGGAAGGGCAGATTCCGGATCTACGGCATACGTTGGACGATATGTAAGGGAACTTGGCATGATAAACTGGCGTCAGTGTGGCGAATCGGTCCTGACGATAAAGCTACGGAACCGCAGAATTCGACTCGGGTTGGTGAATCTTTTTACAATGTTTGAGCAAGTGAAACTTGGTATATTCGGCGGTTCTAATCGGAACGCAGCAGCATAAGGAACTTTTTCCCACGGGGAGAGGAGCAGAGATGACAGGGAACGAGCAACAGACCCATAACAAGTCAGGAGTACAGCACTACCTGCTGTTCCTGGCGTTGGTTGTGCTATTCTCGTACGGTACGTACACATTTGTTGTCCCACGCGTCGTAGAGGCAGGAGTACTCACCCTGTTCTCGCCGCACGATGAACGCTTGAAGGAAAACTTCAAGGAGGTGATGCCGGGCTTGCATGCCGTGGTCACGGACAAGTTCACCGGACCAGTAGCGCCTGGTACGAAACTCAAACCCTTGATCAAAACGGATTACATCTTCGACTTCACCAGTGAGGTTCGTTCGGAGAAGGTAGACGGGTACTCCAAGGGTGCTGGTGAGTGGATCGTAAAAGCGAATGGGGAAGGGGGCTTGGGAGAAGCCGCCATCATCCTGGAGCCTATCATCGGATTCACGGTGCTGTCGTTAGTCCTTGGTGTGGCCCTGGCTCTTGTGGTCACGTTCTTCCTGCCAACGAGCATTGGGTACATGGCTCAGAAGGTGGAACGCGAGATAGGTCACAACAAGGCGAAGATCCGATTGCAGACGGGCTTTGCCGATGAAATCGTTGACCTCCTAACCATGCCCGACACGGACCTTGCACAGCTCGAAGCACACCAAGTTCGGTCGGCATTTAAGGTAGTCTGGGAGCGGACGGCCACGGAAGACGAGGATAACCTTATCAAGCAGGGCCGCAGGCCGCTGAGATTTGAAGAGGTCTTTGTTGGCGACGTTGACCTAAACACCTTCCGTACCGAAGTGCTTTTGCTACGCATCAAGGAGTTTTTCAGCGACTTCGTAGTGAAAGAGATCGTTGACACGAAGCACGGTATCGAGTGGTCTCGAAACCGGATGAAGTTCCTGAAGGGTCTCCGGATGTACATGAGTCACCACTTCACGGAAAAGTACAGTAACAACGTTACCGGCTTGGCTTACGGTGGTGCTGCTATCCTCATCGTCATCATCGGTATTCGTGGTCTTAAATTCATTCCCGCCACGAAGCCTTCGTTGATTCTGGCCGCCATTTCACTCGAAGGTTCGCTTCTTGCCCTTCTTGCGTTCAATCTACTCTATACCGAAGAGGAGGAGCGGATGGATAAGCTGATGAAGAAGATGGAAGATGCAAACAAGAATCAGCTCGAAACGATGAAGGACGTGTCGGAAGACATGCACACACTCGCAGATGCACTCGTAGGCGAAACCAGTGAGATTATAAAGCAGAAGGTTGAGCTTGCTATTCAGGACGCGTTGGCCAGCGACGAAAACGTAAAACGCGTTGTAAGTGATAAGGTGGCCGAAAAGATCATCATCGCCATGAGGCAGGCCTTCCCGGAACGTTCCTCCTCGTAACCGATCCACAACATTGCAGTCATAGTGCCGTGGTACCATCCCGTATCACGGCACTTTCGTTTATGATGAGCCGATTGCCACTCGTTACCATCACATGCTTCCTGCTCTCTGCTGTTGCGGAAGGCGCTGCTGTGGACTCCCTGGTGATTCACGGCCTCTCCGAACGAGTGCAGATTCACGGGTCCATTCATGGTCGAGCAGACGTGCGGTTGCGTTCACCCTATGTGGCACCGCCGTTTGATAGTCTGGTGCCACTCTCAGGACTTGTGTATACAGTTCCGGTACCTCACCGCACCGGCGTCACGGCTCGTGCAACGTTTGGAGGATGGCGACCCGTTATTACCACAGACGCTTCCGTTACTGCCGAACCGCGCGCTCAGGTACGAGCCGTAGGCTCCAGAGAATGGAAACCGGAAGCTTTGGTTTACGTGTGGCCGTGGCGCGTCCGAGAAGGTAACATCGAGATAGCCGATACAGCAGTCATCACCGTAACGTGGGATGGTAACCCTGAACCACAGGCGATTCCAGTTGCAACTGCGAATCGAGAATGGATCAACCCATCAGCCCCCTACGTGAGACTCACAACATCGCGGGACGGTATCGGCATGATTCGCGCTTCGGATGTTATTACAACCGAACCTCGTTTTACCGATGCCACCATTTCCCGGTTGTGTTTGTTCTGGAAGGGCTCACCGCAACCTCTGCTTGTGGTGGGTAAAACAAATGACGATGCACTATCGCCCTCCGATACCATCGTCTTCATGGCACGCCGACCTCAGGGAGACACCTCATTCCTCTCCATGGAAGACAGCGTGGCAGTCTTTTTCCTTACTCTGCGTGATGTACCGGATAACCCGCGATTCACTCTATCCGATCGAGTTACGAGCGAGGTAAACCTGAATTCGGTGAAGATCCGGCAGCGCTTCGAGGTTGATAGCGGTTATTATCATCTGGGAAGTGCACCGGACAATGAGAACGGACTGTACAATACTGACCTTGCATTTCTGGAGGGATATTACTGGTTCTTCCTCAATGCAACGGACTACACGCGGAGTACGTGGATGTTTCCATTGGCTCCCAGTCAAAACGGCACGGTAACGGTTACCACGCACTGGGCAACGTTGTCGGACTTACCTGCATACAACCCAGAACATCGCCTTGACGGTTCTCTCAATGGTGCTCTGCCGATACAAAAAACGATCAATGGATACGGATGGCACCAGCTTGTTCATCAAGCCAACGTAACCACAGTTCCAGCAGGGTTGCAGTCCATCAAATTCTACGCCACTGGCATTGATTCACTACGGAAGTATCGCGACTACGGGTCGCAGATCGTGATCGACGCCATCGAAGTTGAAGCCGATGTGTTGCCGGTACTGGAGCAGGGCATGCGAACAGTACACGTACCTGAGCGATCCCAGCCAACGAACATCTCATGGTTCAACGCAACGTCAGGCGACGGTTGGTGGATGGATACCACGCTGCATCGTATCGGACGGATGACGGCACAGCGAAGCGCCTCCATTGTTCGCGGTGGTATTGCGCCTGTTGAATGGAACTGGCCTACGATTCCTGACGATCCCCAAACATGGCGCTTCACATCCATGTTCGGAGATGCGAACGGCAATCTTGATACCATGAATGCCTACGCCGTTGCGGAGTGGGCGCCTGGCAGCTCGACGCCAGCAACCTTTACACTTGCGTCAGAAGCCGAAGTCATCGAGCGCATTAATAAAGCCCCTTCCCGCACCCACATGGTGATTGCAGGCGTGGGACGTCAACAAAGTGGCACACTTCAAGCTGCACTCTCCAACAAACTGTTGCCCACAACTAGCCAACCCAACTGGGTTGTTGCTGGAATCATTGGGGTAGGGGGCTCTGCCAATGGAAACACCATGCGTTCGGGTTGTGGATCCACATACATTCTTGACAGGAACGACGCTGCTGGCAAGGCCTTCGACTGTCATTTGCCTGAGGGCAGTGCGCTCACCATGCATGTTGCCGATTCATCCGGTGTACAGTGGGCTACAGTAATGGCTGCACGATTGCAGAATCTGCAGGCCGACACATCACAGGCAGACTTCATCATCATCACCCATGCTACACATCGCGAGCAGGCTGAACGATTGGCTGCACACAGGCGCCTACACAACAACTTGCGCGTTAAGGTTGTTGACGTTGATGCCATACTTGATGAGTTTGGCAATGGCCATCACCAGCCGGAAGCCCTGCGTTCCTACCTCGCATGGCACTATGCCAATGCTTCGTTACCAAGACTTCAGTCAGTTCTCCTCTTTGGAAATGCCTCGTGGGATATGCGACTGGCCGTAAAGGGCGGAAATGTGGGTGCAAAACTTGCTGATCAGGTGCCCACGTATGGGAGACCGTCGTCTGACTACTTCTTTGGCTTGCTGGATGACCCCACCGATGTTGTGATAAGCGAAGCGGTGGTTGGCAGAATACCCGCCATCACGGCCGAAGATGGCCGCGTGATGGTTGACAAGATCATCTTCATGGACACTCTGAGGTATGACAACTGGATGCGCCGATGGTATTTCGTGGGTGGTGGAAAGGAAGAGGAAGGATTGTGCGACATCTACCGAACCTTACTGGAAGATCCCTTCAATACCGGTATCACGTTTCTTGATCCGCCACTATGCTTTGACACCGCTACTCTGTGTAAATCCGATGCACCCCCTAATGCAGGGTACTACATCACCCGCGAGATCAACACTGGTGTACAGTGGATGAACTATCTGGGGCACGGTGCTACCGAACAGTTCGACATTACAGGATGGGAGCCCAGCGAACTGAACAACGCTGGTAAGTATGGCATCATGGCCACGTATGCATGCCAAACAGGTTCATTCAGCAACCCCAGCGTTGTGTGCAAGAACACTCAGTATCTCGTGGCACCAGACCGCGGTTTTGTTGCTGCCATCGGTGGTACGGGATGGCAAACGATTTGGATGGCCGACCACCTGCACTTTCGCTTGCACGAGGCGTTGCGTAATGGAGGTAGGTATCTGGGAGATCTTCTGTACAGTGCCAAGCTGGGCATTGCCGATCCTCAGAACAAACAAAGCATCAACACGGTGATGCAGTTCTGCCTGCTGGGCGATCCGTACTCGCGAGTGGTCATGGATAACAAGCCCAACATTGCCATCAGAAGGCGCGACGTTGATGTGCTGCCTCAAGAAGGAAGTGCACAGATCACGGATGCAGATTCCATCGCACGCATTGTGGTAAACGTGCTCAATCAAGGGACTGGAACCACGGCTCCCTTACTCGTAAAGGTCCGCTACACGTATGCAGGTGTTACTGACAGCATCATTACCGAAGTTCCAGATGGTATCTGTCAGACCGCCACCGCTACGATACACCTTCCCATACGTAATCGAGCTGGAGAACATACGCTTGTCATTGCCATCGATCCAGCCAATGTGCTTGGCGACGACCCCTCTGATAACACTCTTACACACACCATCACTGTTCTCCCGCAGTCCCTCCTACCTCTTGAACCCGTCGCCTACGAGCAGTTAAACACTGCTCTCGTGCACGTGCGGCAGATCGACCCTCTTGGCACATCTCCCGACAGACAGGTGCGCTTTGCGATTAGCACTAGGAATACCTTGCAGCCTGAAGACGTTCTTGTGTACTCCACCGACGACGAAGTAACTCGTGACTACAGCATCGTTGACTGGGACGCAGACCTTCGGCCGTTCAACGTTACTGGCCGCCTGTGGTTAGGCTCGTGGACGGTTGACGGTGATGGTGCATCAAGTGCTGTGCTCTGGGTTCCGTTTCATGTTCACCAAGGCCATCCGGCAAGAGCACGTTATGAAGCAGCAGATTTGCGTTCCCTTAGTGGTGGAGCTGTTGTATACGACAGTGCGGAGCAGGCCTATCGCCTGGCAAACGTTGGCAAGTCCATCTTCCTGCGTTCTAGTGGAATCGCAACTTCAGACGGAACTTCGAATCCACCGCTCGAGATGGCGGTGGGAAGCATCATGTACGTGAGGAATGAATTCTACCGAGGCATTAACCTTATTGTACTTCGTCAAACCGATACCGTACCGCGTGCTATACGCCGCTATGATACGTGGAAGGAACCTGCTCCAATCGAAAGTGGGCACAACGGATTTTCCTCGGATCTCCTCAGGTTCCTCATCGACAGCGTAGCTGCAGATGAATACGTGCTCCTTGCTGCTTGCAATGAGAGCTTTACCGGGTTTGAGCGCGACAGTACTATGGACTCGCTGATAGAGGTCCTGCACTCGTATGGGTCTCGTTTTGCAGACTCTCTTGCTGCGAACAGTTCCTGGGTGATGATTGGCAGAAAAGGACTTCAACCCGGACAGGCTACGGAGCGGTGGAAGGGGGCTCCGGATGCGATGGTGACCGTTACCGACACACTACAGGTCTA